>NZ_VFUG01000021.1:0-87816 GCF_006440615.1 Mesorhizobium sp. B2-6-2
TCATGGGTGGGTCCTGCGGCAATTGCGTTGCCGCAGCCGATACAGGCTGGCCCAAGTTCAAGCAAGAAGCCTCGATCGGTCCACAGAGCCTTTGAGGGCGAGCCTTTGACGGGACAGGCAAAAATGCTAGGAGGCGCGCGAAACCGGCGAAATCGGGGCTCCCCATGGATGCAAGGCAGTTGAAGGTCGAGGCCGCGCGGGCAGCGCTCGCCTATGTCGGCAGCGGCATGCGGCTCGGCATCGGCACCGGCACCACGGCTGAAGAATTCGTGCGGCTGCTGGCCGAGAAGGTTGCGACCGGCCTCAAGGTCATCGGCGTGCCGACTTCCGAGCGCACCGCAGCGCTCTGCCGCGAGCTCGGCGTGCCGCTGTCTACACTGGAAGAAACACCCGAGCTCGACCTCACCGTCGACGGCGCCGACGAGGTCGACCCGGAGCTGACCCTGATCAAGGGCGGCGGCGGCGCGCTGCTGCGCGAGAAGATCGTCGCGGCGGCGTCCGAGCGCATGATCGTGATTGCCGACAAATCCAAGATGGTCGAAACCCTCGGCCGGTTCCCGCTGCCGATCGAGGTCAACAAATTCGGCCTGCGCGCCACCGAAATCGCGGTACGCGCCGCCGCGGCAGGTCTCGGCCTTTCCGGCCCGGTTACATTGAGGATGACGGGAAGCCAGCCATTTGTTACAGACGGCGGCCACTTTATCCTCGATGCATCTTTTGGCCGCATTCCGGATACAAGAGCGCTGTCGAATGCTCTCTTCGCCGTTCCAGGCGTTGTCGAGCACGGTCTATTCATCGGGCTGGCGTCAACGGCCATCATCGCCGGCGGCGACGGTATCGAAACCGTCCATGCAGCCTGAAACCAGGGAGTTCTACCGACTATGATTTTGCCTAAACGAGTTCGCCGCTTTTCGACGCTTCTGGCGGCCTCGGCCGTCCTTGCGCTGTCGTCACCGGTGTTTGCGCAGGACATCAGCGAATCGCATCTGAAGGCCGCTCGCGCGGCTGTCGCGGCGATCCATGCCACGGACTCGTTCGACAACATCCTGCCGCAGGCGGCCGGAGCGCTGGAGTCGCAGCTCATCCAGAAAAACCCCGACATGCAGGAACTGATCGGCAAGACCGTGACCGAGAAGGCGCTTGGCATGGCCTCGCGGCGCGCCGACTTGGAAAAGGAGGCGGCCATGGCCTATGCCAAGGTGTTCTCCGAGAAGGACCTCAACGATATCGCCGCCTTCTACAGCTCCGAGGCCGGCAAGAAGCTGCTGGATAGCGGCCCTGCGGTGACGCGCGACCTCGTCAAGGCTGCCGACATCTGGCAAAATGGCGTTGCCCGCGATCTCGCCCAGCAGGTCGGCGAGACGCTTGCGGCCGCCGCCAAGGCAGCGGCGCCGGCAGCGCCGGCTCCGGCCGCCGCCGCACCCGCCGATGGTTCCGCTCCGGCAGACAATTCGGCTCCGGCTGACGATTCGCAGAACTGATCGTGTCGATCCGCCGACTGCGGCTGGACCACAAAGCCCGGGTTTGCCCGGGCTTTTCTTTTGCCGCTTGGCAGCCTACCTCTGACCTCCGTCTTTCTCATCCGCAGGAGCCCAAGCGATGGCCGCTTATGACTATGATCTGTTCGTCATCGGCGGCGGCTCCGGCGGGGTAAGGGCGGCCCGGGTGGCGGCGGCTCTCGGCAAGCGCGTGGCCATCGCTGAGGAATACCGCTTCGGCGGCACCTGCGTCATTCGCGGCTGCGTGCCGAAGAAGCTCTATGTCTATGCTTCGCAATTTCCCGAGCATTTCGCCGATGCCGCCGGCTATGGCTGGACGGTGCCCGAGGCGAGCTTCGACTGGCCGACACTGGTCGCCAACAAGGACAAGGAGATCGCGCGGCTCGAAGCGATCTACAAGAAGAATGTAGAAGGCTCCGGCGGCGAGACCTTCCATTCACGCGCAGTGCTCGTCGACACGCACAGCATCTATCTGGTTGCCGAGGACCGCACGGTCAGCGCCGACCAGATCCTGATCGCCACCGGCGGGCGTCCGGCGCCGCATCCGGCGCTGCCGGGCCATGAATATTGCATCTTTTCCAACGAGGCCTTCGATCTCAAGGAGCTGCCGAAGGCGATCATGATCGAGGGCGGCGGCTACATCGCCGTCGAATTCGCCAACATTTTCCACGGCCTGGGCGTCGACACCACGCTGGTCTATCGCGGCCAGGAGATTCTGAGCCGCTTCGACATGGACCTGCGCCGCTCGCTGCACGAGACAATGGAGAGGAAAGGCATCAGGATTCTTTGCCACGCGGTTTCGGAATCGGTGCGCAAGACACCGGAGGGCAAGCTGGACGCGCAGCTCACCACTGGCGAGACACTGACGGTCGACCAGGTGATGCTGGCGATCGGGCGTATCCCCAATACCGAGAATATGGGCCTGGAAGGCGTCGGCGTCGAACTCAGCAAGACGGGCGCGATCGTCGTGGACAAATATTCGCGCACCAATGTCGATAACATCTGGGCGATCGGCGACGTCACGCATCGCGTGCAACTGACGCCGGTGGCGATCCATGAGGCGATGTGCTTCGTCGAGACGGCCTTCAAGGACAACCCGACAGCGCCGGACCACGACACCATTCCGACGGCGGTATTCTCGCAGCCGGAGATCGGCACCGTCGGCCTGTCGGAAGACGACGCGATCGAGCGCTATCCGGATGTCGAGGTCTACCGCGCATCCTTCCGTCCGATGCGCCACACGCTGTCTGGCCGCGACGAGAAGATGCTTATCAAGCTGGTGGTCGACGGCGTATCCAGGAAGGTGATCGGCGCCCATATTCTAGGCCCCGATGCCGGCGAGATGGCGCAGCTTCTCGGCATTCCGCTGAAGGCTGGCCTGACCAAGGACGATTTCGACCGCACCATGGCCGTGCATCCGACCGCGGCCGAGGAACTGGTGACGATGTACAAGCCGACTTATCGCGTGAAGAACGGCGAACGGGTCTGACCGGATCGCGGGATGCGACGGCCGCCGGCGATGCCGGTGGCCGTCGAGATGTTCCTACAGAAGCGTGCCGCGCAGGATTATAAGCGCCACCGAGAAGTAGATGATCAGCCCGGTGACATCGACTAGCGTGGCGACGAACGGCGCCGAGGCGCTCGCCGGGTCGAAGCCGATGCGCTTCAGCGCGAAGGGCAGCATCGATCCCGACAGCGAGCCGAAGGTGACGATGCCGACCAGCGCCGCGCCTACCGTCGCCGCGATCAGCATCCAGTGCGGGCCGTAGTCGTAGAGGCCGAAATACTGCCAGAGCGCGATGCGGCAGATGCCGACGATGCCGAGGATCGAGCCGAGCACCAGACCGGTCGGCAGCTCGCGCAGCGCCACCCGCCACCAGTCGCGCAGCCCGATCTCGCGCAGCGCCAGCGCGCGGATGACGAGCGAGGTCGCCTGCGAGCCGGAGTTGCCGCCGGAGCTCATGATCAGCGGGATGAACAGCGTCAGCACGATCGCCTTCTCCAGCTCGCCCTCGTAGCTCTGCATGGCGTTGGCCGTCAGCATCTCGCTGAGGAACAGCGCGCAAAGCCAGCCGGCCCGCTTCTGGATCATGGCGAGGAAGCTCATCTTCATATAGGGCTCGTCGAGCGCCTCCATGCCGCCGAAGCGGTGCACGTCCTCGGTCGTCTCCTCGATCATCGTGTCGATGATGTCGTCGATGGTGACGATGCCGAGGAGCTTGCCGTGGTCGACGACAGGCAAGGCGAGCAGGTCGTATTTGGAGATTGTCTGCGCCAGGGTCTCGCGGTCGGTGAGCGGCGTCACCGCCACCGGCATGCGATCGGGCGCCACGGACAGGATCGAATCCTCCGGATTGCCGGTGATCAGCCGCCGCAATCCGGTCGCCCGCAGCAGGAGATGCGTCTCCGGGTCGACGATGTAGATGGCGTAGATGGTTTCGCGGCTGCGCTCGACCTTGCGGATGTAGTCGAGCGTGCGCCCAACGGTCCAGTCCGATGGCACGCTGACCAATTCCGTCGTCATGATCGAGGCGGCGCTGCCTTCCGGATACCCCAGGATGGACAACAGCGTCGCGCGCAGCGGCGGCGCCAAGGCGCCGAGCAGCTCCGAGCGGGCCGGTTCGTCCAGCTCGCGCAGGATGTCGGCGGCGCGGTCGACCGACATGGCGGTCAGGAGCTTGCTCGCCTTCGGGCGCGGCAGGGCCTCGGCAAGCTCGGGTGCTGCTTCGAGCTCCGGCTGGTCGAAAATGTCGACCAGCCGCTCGAACGGCACGGCGCAGAGAAGCTCGATGGCCGTCTCGCGGGGCTCGTGGTTGAGGGCTTCAACGACGTCGGCGACGTGATCGTTGGCAAGAACACGGGCGATGGCGATGGCTTCGTCGTCCAGTACGGGGGCGAATTCGTTCATGGCTCACTCCTTGCCGTCCGGCAGGACGTGAGCCGTCAGGTCACGTCAGGGCGGACGGCGGTTGCGTTCGACTGTGACTGTCGCCAGGCATGGCGGGCTGACCTTTCTGCTCGCGGAGTTCGCGTTTGAATGCTGCGAGCGGGCGCAACATAGGAGCGGTTTTTACCGAGTCAATCGCGAAGGGTGCCGAAAAGGGATGCGGGCAGGCCGGATCGCGAGACTGTGATCGAAAGCAGCCCAAGCCGGGCTACGGTCGCCGGTCAAGGGCTTGGTAGGACTGCTATTTCTGCTTCAGCCGGCGGAAGCGCAGCCACTTGTCCTCGACCGGCCGGGGCTGGGCGAGAATGGTGGTGAGCTCGCGCGGCAGGGTGGGCGCAAGCGGCTTCTTGGTGGCAATGCCGTCGGCGATCGAAACCACGCTGTGGTAGAATTCCTCGCCGGACAGCGAGCGCGGCGCCACCGCCTCGTGCATGACGCTGATCACGGTGACATTCGGGCAATTGTCCTTGATCGCCTGATGGAAGGCGATCTTGCCTTCGGGATCGAGCGCGCCGGTCGCTTCGTCGAGGAACAGCAGTCCCGGCTGCTGCAGGATGATGCGCGCGACCACCAGCTTCTGCTTCTGGCCGCCCGAAAGCACCTGGTCCCAGATCTTGCCCTCGCGGCTCTCGTCGGCCAGGTGGCCGATGAAGTCGCCGAGGCCGGCCTTGTGCAGGGCCGCCGCGACCTGCGTGTCGCTGTGGTCGTTCTCGGAACCCGGCAGGCAGACGAGCTGCTTCAGCGAGACCTGCTGCAGCTTGACCTCCTGAGCGGCATAGAAGCTCGTCACGCCCTCCGGGAAGACGATGGTGCCGCGGCCATATGGCCACAGGCCGTTGATCGCCTTGATCAGCGAAGTCTTGCCGCAGCCGGACTCGCCCTTGAGGAAGGTCCATTCGCCGCGGCGGAAGCGCAGATTGGCGGCGCTGAGGAAAGGCGTCGCGTCCTCGCCCTGATGCGCCAGCTCGAGCTTCTGGATGGTCAGGCCGAACACCGGGTTCTGGGTGGCGTAGCCGAAGTCGGAGCGGCCGGTCTGCTGATAGAATTCGCGCGGGTGCTGGACGTTCTCGATGGCGTCGGCGAGTTCGGTGACGCGCTGGCTGTTGGCCCTGAGCGTCGCGATCGCCGGCATCACATGGATGAACCACGAGCACTGGCTGATCAACTGGGCGACCATTTCGGAGCCGGTGATGTAGCCTTTGTAGTCGAGACGGTTATGGATGAACGACACGAGGCCTGGTGAATAGGCAACAATACGGGCGCCGACGAAATTGTAGATCAGCTCGAACGACGTGTAGCTCGTGTTGACGATATTGAGTCGCCCCCACGTCTTGTCGATGTCGACATAGAGCCTGTCATGCATCGACTTTTGCACGCCCTCGCCATGCGAGGCGGCGACGTGGAAGCTGCGGCGCAGGAACGTCGTCAGTTCGCTGCGGTAGCTGCCCTCGGCCTGCTGCATGCGCACATTGAGCCGCTCGAGCAGTCGCCCGAGCTTGACGGCGATCCAGGTGTTCAGCGGCACGTAGATGGCGACGGCGAGGAAAGCCAGCACCGCGGTGCCGTAGCCGCCGAGGAATTCTAGGCCCTTGACCTCGACCGAGGACCCGATCAGGTTCTCGCCGATGAAATAGAGCGAAGTCGCGACACCCAGCACGCCCATGGCAAGCCCGATGGCGCCGCCGGTCATGTCCTTGATCGATTCCTGGATGCGCTGGTCGATGTTGTCCGGAGCGACGATGCCGCCGGCCGCCGAGCCGTGCTGCGCATGAAAATGGGTATGGTTGCCGTCGAGCAGCGCCTGGTTGAACTGGCTGTTCAGCCAGCCCCGCCATTTGCGGTGCAAGGTCGTTGAAACGAGATTGCGCACGCCGGTGAAGCCGGCATCCTTCAGCACGACCAGCAGCACCAATACGCCGGCATTGGTCAGAATGGTCTGCAACGGGTGGCTGTTGGCGGCGTCGTGGAGGAAGGCGATCGAATTGCCCAGCTCGCCCAATGCCAAGGCGAACCAGACGCCAGCCTTGCTGGACAACGCCGTTAGCAGCGCGATAACGAATGTGAGGGTCCAGGCTTCCTTCCACCGGTCGGAGAACCAGTAGGCTCGCATCAGCCCCCAGAATGTGCGCATCGACGATACCGGCGTCAGTGACGAGGTCTTCGCCTCGTTGGATGTTTGCTCCGGTACTGTTCGTTGCGGTCTACCGACCCCAGTCACGATCCCGCCCAAACCTTTCTTAGTTTTGTTACACAGGGTAACACCAATTGATCATTTTCCATTAATTTTCTGCCGGCGAATGTGAACAGGGTTACCCGCCGTGGCATGAGGGCAACAGAAAGGCTGCGCCGGGAGGTCGCCACTCGCGGCGATTTCATCTTTTATTTCAGTTTGTTAGAGCTGTTTGTGCCAGCCGGCGGCAACCTTCCCTAAGGGAAGTGGAAAACACGGGTTTGTGAATGAAAAAGAGGTGTCCACAGGCCACGATGGCTACTGGCGGTGACCGGAATGACCAAAAATTTGCCGTCCGTGAGCTACTCAGGGTTTACCCGATTCGTCTTTTCCGGAGGCGCTGAAATGGCCGGAAATGGTCTTGCTGGCAGCGTCGTATCTGTCGATGGCGATCTCGCCGCTGCCGAAACGGACATGGCCGACCAAGAATACCGGCGATCAGGGCTGTTGCGGCGATCTGACCAAGCTTGGCTACGGCAACAGCTTCTTCCTGAGCAAAGCCAAGGCGACCGCGAAACAAGAGTACAATTTTCAGGAAAGCGCGCTGCGGTCAGGTCGGCGGCTACGGATCGCGCTGACGGAACATTCAGTTCGCGGTTTCGAGCTCGCCGCGCGCCTTGGCCTGGGCCACCTGGCGGATGGCGTCGGCAAGCGTGTCGGCATCCTGCGCGCCCATCACGGCATATTTGCCTTCGAGCAGGAAGCAGGGCACGCCGGTGATGCCCATGCGCGAAGCGGTGGCGATCTCGTTGCGGACGGCCTCAACGTCGGCGTCGGTCGGCAGCAGCGTCTCGACCACCGACGCATCCATGCCCGCCTCGCCGGCGGCCGTAACCAACACGGCATGGTCGCCGATGTTCACGCCTTCCTCGAAATTCAGCTGGAAGAGGCGGCGCACCAGCCGGTTCTGCACGTCCTCGCCGGCTGCGCCCGCCCAGCGGATGACGCGGTGCGCGTCGAGCGTGTTCGGCGCGACCTTGATGGCGCCAAAGGCAAAGCTGATGCCCTCGGCTTCGCCGAGCGGCTCGATGCGCGCGTGGATCTGATGGATGCGCTCCTCGCTGCCGAACTTGCCGAGCATGTATTGGCGGCGATCCATGCCGGCTGGCGGGATGGTCGGATCGAGCTGGAATGGCCGCCAGCGCACACGCACGTCAATGTCGCTTGCGGAAGCGATGGCCTTGTCCAGCCGCTTCTGGCCGATAAAGCACCAGGGGCAGACGACATCGGACACAACATCGACGGTGATGGTGTTCTCGGCGCTCATGCTCGTCTCCTGTTTGGTCTCAGCCGGTCGGGCCTGCCTCAGTTGGGCTTTCGCCACCAGGTCGGCAGCTGATAGCCGAATATGGGGGTCTTTTGCGGATGTTCCAGATAGCTCCAGTAAGCGACCCATTGCTGGGTGTTGTACTGCATCGGCACCATGTAGCCGCCTGAGATCAGCAGCCGGTCGAGCACGCGCACCGCGGCGACATAGTCTTCCTTGGCGCGGGCGTTCAGCATCGCGTCGATCGCGGCGTCGATCGCCGGATCGGCGACGCCGGCGAGGTTGAACGATCCTTCCGTCTTCGCGGCGACCGATCCCCAGCGGCCGACCTGCTCGCTGCCGGGCGACAGCGAATTGCTGAAGCCGCTCGTCCCGATCAGAACCTCGAAGTCGAAACGCTGCTTGCGCGACTGGATCTGGTCGCCGTCGAGGATGCGGATGCCGACGTCGATACCGATCTTTTCCAGCGTGCGCTGGTAGACAGCCGCCAGCCGCTCCTCATCCTGCGATGAGGTCAGGATCTGGAAACCAAAAGGGTTTCCCTGCGGATCGAGCATCTTGCCGTCCTGCACATGGAAGCCGGCGCTCTTCAGCAATTCGAAAGCGGTTTTGAGCACCTTGCGATCCTGGCCCGAACCATCTGTCACGGGTGGGCGCCAAGTGCCGTCCATCACATCCGGCGGCACGCGGCCGGGGTAGGGCGCAAGCAGCGACTTTTCACGATCGTCGGCCGGGTGGCCAAGCGCGGACAGGTCCGAATTCTGCCAATAGCTCATGGTGCGGTTGAACTTGCCGCCGAACAGGTTCTTGTTCGCCCATTCGAAGTCGTAAAGCATGCCAAGCGCGCGCCGCACGACCGGGTCGGCGAATTTCGGCAGCCGGGTGTTGAACAGGAAGCCGGTCACAACCGGGGGAATGCCGGTGTTGAAATATTCCTCCTTCACATCCCCCTTTCGGAAGGCTGGAAAGTCGATGTCGCGCTCACGCTTGACCGGATCGGTCTCGTCATCGAGAGCGCAAATTCCTTTCTTGAACGCTTCCGTCTTGGCGTTGGCGTTGAGAAAATACTCGATCGTGACCCGATCGAAATTGTCGAAGCCGCGCTTCGACGGAATGTCTTTGCCCCAGTAATCCGGATTCCGCTTGAAGACGATACGCTGCCCCGGCAGCACCTTGTCCACGGTGTAGGGCCCGCTGCCGATCAGCGGCTTCAGCGTGGTCTTATCGAACGTGTCCTTGTCGAAGGCGTGCTTGGGGACGATCGGCGTCAGCGCGACGATCAGCGGGAATTCGCGATTGGCCTTGTCGTTGAAGGTGAACTTCACGCTGTGATCGCCGGTCTTCTCCAGCTTGGCGATCATGCTCATGCGGTCGCTGTAGGGCGGGCGGCCCTTCGCGGCGAAGACGTCGTAGGTGAACAGCACGTCCTCCGGCGTCACCGGCTGGCCGTCCGACCATTTTGCATTGGGGTTCAGATGGAACTCGATGCTCTTTCGCTCCGGGTCCATGTCGGCACTGTCGGCAAGCAGCCCGTAGAGGCTGAAGGGCTCGTCATAATTGCGCTGCATCAGCGGCTCGAAGACGAGATTGCCGTAAACCGTATCGATCATCCCGCGCGCCGTGGTGCGCAGGCTTTTCAGGATAAAGGGATTGAGGTTGTCGAAGGAACCGACGACGCAATAGGTGACGCTGCCGCCTTTCGGCGCGTCCGGATTGACGTAGTCGAAATGCTGATAATCGGGCGGCAGCGCCGGCTCGCCTTGCATGGCTAAGCCGTGCTTCGGCTCCGACTGTGCCGGAAGGAGCGAAAGAGCCAGAAACGAGGTCGCGGCGATCAGCCGGACGAGAACGCGGTCCATGACCGTCTCCTTGCCGGGCGGCTTTGTGATTCGCCATGCACCCTAGAGCATTTCGCAATCCGATTGAATCGGCGCGCCAATAGGAATCGGGTTCCGCCGCTCCAGCGCCGATCGATGCTTGCCCTGGACATCGAACCGCGAAGAAATCGCGGAAACCGGGCTGGATTCGATGCCGCTGGCAGTGTAACACGCGCTCCGAAGTCATCCTGTTGCCTCATTTGGGCAACAGGTAGCTGGACCACACGGCACGAAGAAGCCGGTCCCCGGGATCATTTGAGAGGAAAGTGCACCATATGACGATCAACGCGTACCGCCTTTCGGTGCTGGCCGCAGGCGTGGTCGGCGTTCTGGGCGCCGGGCTTTTCACCGCCTCGGCCCAACAGCAGCCGCAGATCCCGCAGGGCTGGTTCAAGGCCTGCACCAAGCAGGAAGACGTTGACATTTGCAATGTGCAGAACATCGTCACGGCCGGCAACGGCCAGCTCGTCACCGGCGTCAGCCTGATCGAGCTCAAGGGCAAGGTGAACCGCAAGGTCTTCCAGGTCACGGTACCGACCGGCCGCCTCGTGCCTCCCGGAATTGCGCTGCAGATCGATGCCGGCAAGGCGCAGAAGCTCGACTATGTGATCTGCTTCCCGGATCGTTGCGTGGCGGAAGTGCCGCTGAGCGACCAGCTCGTCGCTTCCTTCAAGAAGGGGCAGGGCATCACGCTCACCTCGATCAACTTCCAGAACCAGCCGAACCCGATCAAGATCGCGCTCACCGGCTTCAGCGGCGCCTATGACGGCCCGCCGCTGCAGCAATCGGACATCGAGGACCGGCAGAAGAAGCTGCAGGACTTCGTCGCCAAGAACAATCAGGACTTCGCCAAGAAGCTCAAGGACGAGCAGGACAAGGCCAAGACCGCGAACTGATCGCGCAGGCGCATTTCTCGGAAAACAAAAAGCGGGGCAAATGCCCCGCTTTTTTATTGCCCCGCGCCGCGCGCGCCCTGGGCGATGTTCGTTAGCGCTTCAGTGCTTCGACTGGCGCTTCGGCTCGTAGCGGCCGTCCGGCAGCTTGTCGAACATCTCGCCGATCTGCGGATGCCGCACCGGCTCGCCTGACCGGTCCTCGAGCAGGTTCTGCTCGGACACATAGGCGATGTACTCAGTCTCTGAATTTTCCGCCAGAAGATGGTAGAAAGGCTGGTCCTTGCGCGGACGCACGTCGGCGGGAATAGCCTCGTACCATTCCTCCGTGTTGGCGAATTCGGGATCGACGTCAAAGATCACGCCGCGGAATGGAAACAGCCTGTGGCGAACCACTTGCCCGATCGAGAATTTGGCCGTTTTCATCACGTTCACCACTTAGGTTCCGAGGCGCCTGTCGTGGCTGCGCACAAGGCGCCTAAGGCCTTGAATTTACACGTCACGCGGCCAAAAATCGACCCCGACTTTCGGCTGGTGCCTATTTGGCGCAGACGCCGCCGCAGTTCAATAGCCAAGTCCTTGATCTTGGCTGAAGCAACGGGTTAGCCCGCGCGGGAGTTTTCCCGCCTGAGCGAAAAAAGTCCGACGTCATCGGCCTGGGAATACTACCGGCCGACCTCTTTTCTTAGGCCGCCGGCAATGGCGCGAAAGCCGCTGCCCGGCCGCAGCCCCTCGCGCATGAAGAAGGCGCGCAGCGGCGCGAAGCCGCCAAGCGCATTAAGGCCGGCGCTGCGCGCCAGCTGCGCCGGCAGCATATCGGACAAGAGCGACATGTTGAGCAGGTTCACCGCGCCGCTGCGCGCCCAAATGTCGGGCCGGCGCCTCGTGTCATAGGCGGCCAGGCTTCGGCGCGATCCAGGATCATTGCTGTTTTCACTCGCAATTCCAATCAGATCGTCGATATCCCTGATGCCGAGGTTGAGGCCTTGCGCGCCGATCGGCGGAAACACATGCGCTGCCTCGCCGACCAGCGCCACGCGGTTTTGCGCGAAGCGGCCGGGCGAGGCCGCCGACAAAGGATAGACCTGCCGGCCCGGCTCGACCGAGACCCGGCCAAGCATCGATTGCATCTGCTCCTCGACACGCCCCGACAAGGTTGCATCGTCGAGCGCGGCAAGCTCCCGCGCGGTCTCCGGCCTCACCACCCACACAAGGCTCGAGCGCCTGCCGGGCAGCGGCACCTGCGTGAACGGCCCTGTCTCGGTATGGAACTCGGTTGAAACGAAGCCGTGCTCGCTGCGATGGCCGAAATTGAGCACAAGCGCCGACTGCGGATAGGGACGCGCAAAGGCGCGAATGCCGGCGGCTTCCCGCGCCAGCGACAGGCGTCCGTCAGCGGCGACAGCAAGCGATGCAGAGATTTCGCTGCCATCGGCCAGCCGGGCATGGGCCCGATCGGCCTCCAGGCGCCAGGACCCGACAGTGGATTTCAGCCAATGAATGCCATCATGAACTGAAACCGCCTTGGCAAGAATGGTGATGAGGGCCTTGTTCGGCAGATTGAGCCCGAACTGTTCCTCGCCGATCTCGCTGGCGCGGAAGGTCACGGTTGGACTGCGGATCAGCCGCCTTGTGGCGTCGACGATGCGCATCACCTTGAGCGCCGCGGCCTGCGGCCTCAGTTCGGCAAGGATGCCCAGTCGTTCAAGGACTTTCAGGGCAGGATTCATGAGGGCGGTGGTGCGGCCGTCGGCGGTGTTGGCCTCAGGGCCGACCAGCGTCACTTCGAAGCCGGCCTCGGCGAAGCCGAGTGCTGCGATCAAACCGGCCGGACCGCTGCCGGCAACCAGGATGCGAGCTTTGTCGTTGTGCTCCACGCCAGGCTTCCACAATACGAGGCGACCCGTCGGGCCTTTGTCCGGATATAGGGCAGACTGACCGGCTTGATCAACGCGGCGATTCAGCCCATTCGATTGCCATGAGCGGCGAGCAGCATGATTTCAGCCATCTCGACCGCGCCGGCCGCGCCACGGCTGGCGTGGCGCGCAGCCCGCGCCTCGCGGTCATGCTCACGATCGGTATCGGCATCGCCCTTGCCTGGTTGCTTCTCGGCGCAATGGCGATACGCGGCGCTGAAGGCAGCCCCGTCGGCGCCCCCGGCGATATGCTGCTGAAAAATCTGCCGGGCCTGCCGTTGCCGGATTTTCTCGACCGGTTCTTCGCTCTTTGCCTCGCGCCGGCGCCGCTTGCCGGCCTGGCCGGCCTGCAAGCGCCGGCGCTTGTGCTGATGTGGTTCCTGATGGCCATGGCGACGATGTTGCCCTCGGCGGCGCCGCTGATCCGCACCTATTGCGAAATCGCCGACACGGCGAGGATCAAAGGCGAACCAGTCGTTCATCCGCTGGTGCTTGTCGCCGGATACCTCGCCACATGGCTTGCCGCATCCGTGGGCTTCAGCACGCTGACGCTGGCGGTGTACGCCTTTGCCGGTTCCGGCCGGATGCTCGACCCCGCCATCGGCGTTGCCGGCGCCGCTGCGCTGCTCGTCGCCGGCCTCTATCAATTCAGCGGCCTGAAACAGGCATGCCTGGAAAAGTGCCGCAATCCGTTCTCGATCCTGTTCGCCAGGTGGAGCGCGAAACCAGGCCGCATCTTCCGCCTCGGCCTGGAACAGGGCGTCTGGTGCCTCGGTTGCTGCTGGGCGCTGATGCTGGTGATGTTTGCCGTAGGCGCCATGAACGTCTTCTGGATGGCGCTGATCGGCCTGTTCACGCTGATCGAAAAACAGACCGCCGGCAGGGTGGCCAGCCGGATTGCCGGTGCGATACTGCTTGTGTGGGCGGCTGCCCTGCTATTAGTTTCGGCATGAGGGAGAATTCGATGACCGACCAAAGCTGGGCAATGAAAGGGGAGCTGGTACTCTCCTGCAATTGCACGGTTTTCTGTCCCTGCGTGCTGTCGCTTGGCAGCCATCCGCCGACGGAGGGCTATTGCCAGACATGGGCGGGCTTCCGCATCGATGCGGGCCATTTCGGCGAGGTCGAACTGTCGGGCCTCAATCTCGGCCTGATCATGGAAATTCCCGGATATATGAGCCGCGGCAACTGGACGGCCGGCCTGTTCATCGACAAGCGCGCGTCGATCTATGCGGTGAAGGCGCTGACCAAGATTTTCACCGGCAAGGCCGGCGGCACCACCTCGCTGCTTTCGATCCTCGTCGGGAAATTCCTCGGCGTCGAGCAGGTGCCGATCACCTACGAGACGCGCGACAAGACGCGCGTCTTCCAGATTCCCAAGATCATCGACGGCGCGGTGACGCCCATTCCCGGCAAGGACCGTGAGAAAGATACGGTGATCGCCAATTCGGAATATTGGATCGCGCCGGAAATCATCGTGGCGAAGTCCGACAAGAGCAAGATGCGCGCCTTCGGCCGCAACTGGAATTTCGCCGGCCGCTCGGCCGAAATCTGCAAGCTGGACTGGCGGGGACCGTGAGCAAGAACACAAGGGCCGGCAAGGCAGCCAAGAAGATCGCGCAACGGATCCCATTGCCGAAGAAGAAGGTGACGTGGCCGCAGGCGCGCGCGTTCTCCGTGCATCTGCTCACCGCGTCGGGATCGTTCCTTGCCTTCCTGTCGCTGGTCGCGGCGAGCGAGCAACGCTGGACGGCGATGTTCTGGTGGCTGGGGCTGGCACTTTTCGTCGATGGTATCGACGGCCCGATCGCCAGGAAGCTCGAGGTCAAGGAAATCCTGCCGACATGGTCGGGCGAGCTCCTCGACAACATTATCGACTACGTGACCTACGTGCTCATTCCGGCCTTCGCGCTCTATCAGCGCGGCTTCATGGGCGAGAACCTGTCCTTCCTGTCGGCGGCCATCATCGTCGTCTCCAGCGCGATCTACTACGCCGACACCGGCATGAAGACGAAGGAGAACTTCTTCAAAGGGTTTCCCGTCGTCTGGAACATGGTGGTGTTCACGCTCTTCGTCATCGAGCCTGGGCAATGGGTATCTTTCGCCGTGGTGGTGGTTGCCGGCATTTTGACTTTCATGCCGATCAACTTCATCCATCCGGTGCGTGTCGTGCGGCTGAGACCGGTCAATCTCTTTATGACGCTTTTGTGGTGCGCCTTCGGCGCGCTGGCGCTGGCGCAGGCAGCACTTGCCGCCTTCTATGACAAGATCGGCGTGCTGGGAGAGCAGGTCAGCAACTTCACCAAGATCGGCATCACCATCAGCGGCCTCTATCTCGCCAGCATCGGAGGCATCATGCAGATGTTTCCCAATCTGGGCGCCAAGAAGTCCTGATCCTGGATCAGGATATTTTTGGCTGAATGATCATCCTGGCCCTAGCTGTATATCGGCGCATGATTTTCCGAAAATCGGTTCTCCCTTTCGCAATCATGTTTCCGGATTTGTGCACTTACCCTTCAGAGAGCTGAGCGATGTCCAAGGCAATCCGCATCCACGCCCATGGCGGCCCCGAAGTCCTGGCCTATGAAGACGCCGACCCCGGCCAGCCGGGAGAAGGCCAGATCCTGATCCGGCACACGGCAATCGGTCTTAACTTCATCGACGTCTACTATCGCTCCGGGCTTTATCCGCCACTTGGCGGTTTTCCGCTGATCCCAGGCGGCGAGGCAGCGGGCGTCGTGCTGGCGCTCGGCCCCGGCGTCGACTGGCTAAAGCCCGGCGACCGCATCGCCTATGCCGTCAATGTCGGGGCTTACGCTGAGCAACGGGTGATCGCGGCCGACCGTGTGGTCAAAGTGCCGGACGGTATCGGCGACGAGCAAGCGGCGGCGATGATGCTGAAGGGAATGACGGCCGAATACCTCTTGCGCCGCACCTTTCCCGTCAAGGCCGGTGACACGATCCTCTACCACGCAGCCGCCGGCGGCGTCGGCCTGATCCTCGGGCAATGGGCAAAGCATCTCGGCGCGACCGTGATCGGCACCGCGAGCTCCGCCGACAAGATCGAACTTGCGCGGGCGCATGGCTTCGATCACGTCATCAACTACAAAGAGCAGGATTTCGTCGCCGGCGTCGAGGCGCTGACGGGCGGGAAGAAATGCGACGTCGTCTACGATTCCGTCGGCGCCGACACGTTTCCGGCATCGCTCGATTGCCTGCGGCCGCTCGGCATGTTCGTGAGCTTCGGCCAGTCGTCCGGGCCGATCCCGCCTTTTTCGATGTCGCTGCTGGCGCAGAAGGGCTCGCTCTATGCGACCCGGCCGACGCTTTTCGTCTACAATGCCAGGCGCGAGGATCTGGTGAAGTCGGCCGAAGCGCTTTTCGACGTGGTCAAGAGCGGCGCCGTCGCGATCAAGATCAACCAGCGCTATGCGCTGAAGGATGCTGCAAAGGCGCAAGCGGATCTCGAGGCCCGCAAGACGACGGGAACGACCGTCCTCATTCCATAGAGCGCTTCGCGGAAGCGGCGTACCACTCTATCGCAATTCCGGGGCGGGACGTCGCTTTACACTTTTCAGCACCCACACCTAGCCGGCTGCCCTGTTTTTCAGCGACTTGCCGCGCCCGAAGGCACGGATTGCCTGAAAAGCGCTGTTGATTTGCTGTCGTTCCCCACGGATCTATCTTAGCCCTTGAGTTTCCGCTGAAATTCTTGAAGCTCTTTCAAGTCGGGTGCTGCTTTCCGACTGGAGCCGGCCGCGCATACCATGCTTTCGGGAACACAGAACATGTCTGGGAAACCGGATGGGAGGCACTGTGAGTGCAAATCATGACAGGGCGAACCTGCTCGAGGTTCGCGGCCTAACCAAGATATTCGGCACGCTGACGGCGTGCGATCACGTCGATCTCAATATCGCAAAAGGCGAGATCCACGCGCTGCTCGGCGAGAACGGCGCCGGCAAGTCGACGCTGGTCAAGATGCTGTTCGGATCACTCGAGCCGAACTCGGGCGAGATCTTCTGGGACGGCAAGCCGGTCAAGATCACCAGCCCGGGCGCGGCCAAGAAGCTCGGCATCGGCATGGTGTTCCAGCATTTCTCGCTGTTCGAAGCGCTGACCGCGGCCGAGAACATCGCGCTTTCGCTCAATGACGGCTCGCCAATCAGCAGCATCGCCGCGAAGGCGAGGGCATTGTCCTACAGCTACGGCCTGCCGCTCGATCCGGAGTCGCTGGTCGGAGACCTTTCGGTCGGCGAACGCCAGCGCATCGAGATCATCCGCTGCCTCTTGCAGACACCGCAGCTCATCATTCTCGACGAGCCGACCTCGGTGCTGACGCCACAGGAAGCCGACAAGCTGTTCGAGACGCTGGAGCGCTTGCGCGCCGAAGGCAAGTCGATCCTCTACATCTCGCACCGGCTGGAAGAGGTCAAACGCATCTGCGACCGCGCCACGGTGCTTCGCCACGGCAAGGTTGTCGGTCATTGCAACCCGCGTGAGGAGACGGCCGCATCGCTTGCCCGCATGATGGTCGGAAGCGAGGTGAAGGCCGTGGTTCGCGCGCCGGCCGAAGGCATCGAAACGGCGCCGGCGCTACTGGAAATCCGCAGCCTCAACCGCAAGCCGGCGACGCCCTTCGCCATCCCGCTCAAGAACATCAACCTCACCGTGCGTGCCGGCGAAGTGATCGGCATCGCGGGTGTGGCCGGCAACGGCCAGGGCGAGTTCTTCGAATCCGTCTCCGGCGAGGTGCTGCAGCAGGATACCGGTTCCGTGCGCATCCGCGGCAAGGACGCCGGTGGCCTGTCGATCACCGGCCGGCGGCTGATGGGCGCCGCCTTCGTGCCGGAAGAGCGCCTCGGCCATGGCGCAGCACCTCGCATGAAGCTTTCGGAGAACCTGCTGCTCTCGCGCCATGCCACCGACGGCAAGTCGTTCGTCGGCTCGGGCGGCATGGTCAAGAACAGCGCCGTTTACAGCGCCGCCCAGCGCATCATCACCGCCATGGACGTGCGCAAGAGCGCGCCGGATCCGGAAGCCGCCGCGCTGTCGGGCGGCAATCTGCAGAAATTCATCGTCGGTCGCGAGCTCGACCGCAAGCCGAGCGTCATGGTCGTCAACCAGCCGACCTGGGGCGTCGACGCCGGTGCTGCCGCTCACATTCGCCAGGCTTTGATCGAGCTCGCCCGCAGCGGCTCCGCTGTCCTGGTCATCAGCCAGGATCTCGACGAATTGTTCGAGCTGTCGGACGCGATCGCCGTCATGCACAACGGCGAATTGTCGACGCCGCTGCCGATTGCCGAGGCGACTTTCGAGAGGATCGGCCTGTTGATGGGCGGCGCCGAGCCCGGCCACGCCGAACACAGGATGGAGGTGGCATGATGCGCATCGAACTCGTCAAACGCCCGCAGCGCTCGGCGCTGTTCTCGATGCTGTCGCCCTTCATCGCCTTCGCGCTGACGATCATTGCCGGCGCCATCATGTTCGCCTTGCTCGGCGTCAATCCGCTCAACGCCTTCGAGATCTATTTCGTCGAGCCGGTCAGCCAGGTCTGGCAGTTGCATGAGCTGGCGATCAAGGCAGCGCCGCTGATCCTGATCGCGGTGGGCCTTTCGGTCTGCTACAGGGCCAATATCTGGAACATCGGCGCCGAAGGCCAGTTCATTTTCGGCGCGATCTTCGGTTCGATCATCCCGGTGCTGTTCCCGCAGTTCGAAGGCCCGCTGGTGATCCCGCTGATGCTTCTGCTCGGTATGGTCGGCGGCGCCTTTTACGCATCGATCCCGGCGCTTTTGAAGACCCGATTCAGCACCAACGAGATCCTGACCAGCCTGATGCTGGTCTATGTCGCGCAGCTTTTCCTAGACTGGCTGGTGCGCGGCCCGTGGCGCGATCCGCAAGGCCATGGCTTCCCGCAGACGATCCAGTTCGGCGACTCGGCGGTGCTGCCCGAGCTGATGCCCGACGCCGGCCGAGCCAATTGGGGCTTTGTCTTCGCCTTGGTTGCCGCCGTGCTGGTCTGGCTGATGATGAGCCGCATGCTGAAAGGCTTCGAGGTGCGCGTGCTGGGTTCAAGCCCAAGGGCAGGGCGCTTTGCCGGCTTCGGCTTCAGCCGCATGGTGTTCTTCGCTTTCCTTCTGTCCGGCGCGCTGGCCGGTCTGGCAGGCATCTCCGAGGTCTCCGGCGCCATTGGCCAGTTGCAGCCGGTGATCTCGCCCGGCTACGGCTTCACCGCCATCATCGTCGCCTTCCTTGGGCGCCTCAATCCGCTGGGTATCGTCGCGGCGGGCCTGGTGCTGGCGCTGACCTATCTCGGCGGCGAAGCGGTGCAGAGCGCGCTCGGCATTTCCGACAAGGTGGCGCGCGTGTTCCAGGGCATGCTTTTGTTCTTCGTGCTCGGCTGCGACACGCTCATCCACTACCGCATTCGCCTGATCGGCATGGCGCTAACGAAGCCGAACGGCGCGGCGCAGCTCGAAGCGGCGCCCAAGCTCGAGGAGGCTCGCTGATGGACATCACCGTCAACATCCTTTTGACCATCGCGACCGCGGCGACGCCGCTCCTGATCGCGGCGATCGGCGAGCTGGTTGTCGAGCGCTCCGGCGTGCTCAATCTCGGCGTCGAGGGCATGATGATCATGGGTGCCGTCGGCGGCTTCGGCGCCGGTTACCTCACCGGATCGCCGTGGATCGGCCTGCTTGCCGCGATCATCGTCGGCGCGCTGTTCTCGCTGCTGTTCGCCGTCATGACGCTGTCTCTCGCGACCAACCAGGTGGCCACCGGCCTGTCGCTGACGCTGCTCGGCCTCGGTCTCTCCGGCATGATCGGCACCAGCTTCGTGGGCCAGCCGGGCGTGAGATTGCCGAATTTAGACATCCCGGGGATCAGCTCGATCCCGGTGGTCGGCAAGCTGGTCTTCGGCCAGGACCCGGTCTTCTACATCTCGATCGCGCTGACCGCGGCGGTGATGTGGTTCCTGTTCAGGACGCGCACGGGTCTGACGCTTCGCTCGATCGGCGACAGCCATACGTCGGCGCATGCGCTCGGCATCAAGGTCATCCGCTACCGCTATCTCGCCGTGATCTTCGGCGGCGCCTGCGCCGGCCTTGCCGGCGGCCACCTGTCGCTGGTCTACACGCCGCAATGGGTGGAAAACATGAGCGCGGGTCGCGGCTGGATCGCGCTGGCGCTGGTGGTGTTCGCTTCCTGGCGTCCGTGGCGGGTGCTGGCCGGCGCCTATATCTTCGGCGCGGTGTGGATCGGCCAGCTTCATGCACAGGCTTTTGGCATTCCGGTGCCTTCGCAGTTTCTTTCTTCGCTGCCCTATCTGGCAACCGTCGCGGTTCTCGTTCTAATCTCGCGCAACAAGCGGCTGACGATGATGAACACGCCGGCTTCATTGGGGCAGCCATTTGTTCCGGATCGTTGACAACAACAAAAAGACGGGAAGCTCCAAGGCTTAACTCAGAGAGGTAACACAATGAAAAAACTGCTTATTGCGTTGATGACCACGGCCGCGGCCCTGTCCCTGGCGGCAACCGCCCAAGCCGCCGACAAGCTCAAGGCCTGCTGGGTCTATACGGGTCCGATCGGCGACTTCGGCTATTCCTATCAGCACGACCAGGGCCGGCTCGAAGTCGAGAAGGCGCTCGGCGACAAGGTCGAGACCGCCTATCTCGAAAACGTCTCGGAAGGCCCGGACGCCGACCGCGCTTTCGAGCGCCTGGCACGCGAGAAGTGCAAGATCATCTTCGGCACCTCCTTCGGCTTCATGGATGCCGAAGTGAAGGTCGCCAAGAAGTTTCCCAAGGTGATGTTCGAGCATGCCACCGGCTTCAAGACCGGCGACAATCTCGGCATCTACAACGCCCGCTTCTATGAAGGCCGCTATGTGCTCGGCCAGATCGCGGCCAAGGAATCGAAGAAGGGCCTCGCCGGCTACATCGTTTCCTTCCCGATCCCGGAAGTGGTGATGGGCATCAACTCCTTCATGCTCGGCGCGCAGTCGGTCAATCCCGACTTCAAGGTGAAGATCGTGTGGGTGAATTCCTGGTTCGACCCCGGCAAGGAAGCCGACGCCGCCAAGGCGCTGTTCGACCAGGGCGCCGACATCATCGTCCAGCACACCGACTCGACCGCTGCGCTGCAGGTCGCCGAGGAACGCAAGCTGCACGGCTTCGGCCAGTCGTCCGACATGATCAAGTTCGCACCGCACGCGCAGCTGACATCGCTGACCGACGAATGGGGCCCGTATTACATCAGCCGCGTCCAGGCGGCGCTCGACGGCACCTGGAAGCCGGACAATGTGTGGCTCGGCATCAAGGACGGCGCGGTCAAGCTCGCCCCCTACACCAACATGGCCGACGACGTGAAGGCGATGGCCGAGGCGACCGAGAAGAAGATCGCCGGCGGCTGGAACCCCTTCACCGGACCTGTCTCCAAGCAGGATGGTTCGCCTTGGCTGAAGGACGGCGAGGTCGCCGATGACGGCACGCTGCTCGGCATGAATTTCTACGTCAAGGGCATCGACGACAAGCTGCCGCAGTAAGCGGCAAATCGCTGAACCGAAACGAAAAGGGCGCCACAGGCGCCCTTTTTTAAGCTGCGTGGGTACGCGCGGGCTGTCAGACCGCTGAGCCGTAAAGATCGTAAGCGTCGGCGCGGTCGATCTTGATGGTGACGATCTCGCCGGCGCGCAGCGGCCGCCGCGAATGGATGTGCACGGAGCCGTCGATCTCCGGCGCGTCGTATTTGGTACGGCCTTTGCCGGATGTGCCATGCGCCTCGTCGATCAGCACCGGCAGGCGCTTGCCGACTTTCTTGGCCAACTGCGCAGTCGAAATTTTCTGTTGGCGCTGCATGAAGCGGTGCCAGCGCGCTTCCTTGACCTCCTGCGGCACCTGCTCCAGCCCGAGATCGTTGGAGCGCGCGCCCTTGACCGGCTCGTATTTGAAGCAACCGGCGCGGTCGATTCTGGCTTCGTCCAGCCAGTCGAGCAGCATCTCGAAATCGTCCTCGGTCTCGCCGGGGAAGCCGACGATGAAGGTCGAGCGGATGGCGAGGTCCGGGCAGACCTCACGCCAGCCACGGATGCGGTCCAGCGTCTTTTCGCCGTGCGCGGGGCGTCGCATGTTCTTCAGCACCTGTGGCGACGCGTGCTGGAAGGGAATGTCGAGATAGGGGAGGATCTTTCCCTCCGCCATCAGCGGAATGACGTCGGCGACGTGCGGGTAGGGGTAAACATAATGCATGCGTATCCAGATGCCGAGCTTGCCGAGCTCGTCGGCGAGGTCGAGGAATTTCGCCCGCACCTCGCGATCGCCGAACATCGACGTCTGGTACTTGATGTCGATGCCGTAGGCGCTGGTGTCCTGCGAGATGACCAGGATCTCCTTGACGCCGGCCTTGGCGAGCTTTTCGGCTTCGCGCAGCACGTCCGCGGCCGGGCGCGAGACGAGATCGCCGCGCAGCGCCGGAATGATGCAGAAAGTGCAGCGGTTATTGCAGCCCTCGGAAATCTTCAAATAGGCGTAGTGGCGCGGCGTCAGCTTCACGCCCTGCGGCGGCAGCAGGTCGACATAGGGATCGTGGCTGGGCGGGACCGCCTCGTGCACCGCGGCCATCACGCTTTCATAGGCCTGCGGACCGGTGATCGCCAACACGTTGGGATGCTTTTCGCGGATGACCTCCGGCTCTGCGCCGAGGCAGCCGGTGACGATGACGCGGCCGTTCTCGGAAAGGGCGGAGCCGATGGCGTTGAGCGACTCGTCGCGGGCGGAATCGAGAAAGCCGCAAGTGTTGACGACGACGAGGTCGGCGCCATCATGCTTGCGTGCGATCTCGTAGCCTTCGGCGCGGAGCCGCGTGATGATGCGCTCGGAATCGACGAGCGCCTTCGGACATCCAAGACTGACGAAACTGACGCGTGGGGCGGACATAAATTTGTTTTCCAAGAGATGAGGGCGAGATCGAGGAGCCTCAGGCTCCGAAGATCGATCTAGGGCGCGCGGCTTTGAGCCATTTCGCGCGGCGCAATAGCACGCTTCGGCACAGAAGCAAACCTGCCAGCCGGCCACGACAAGAGGCGATGCGGCAGATGCTCGCCTTGAAAGAACGTCAGTGGCCGTCCGATCCGAACCAGGGCGCCAGGAAAGCAAAATGGTCGGGAAACTGCTGCACGGCGCCTCCCAGAAGCATGTTCACCGCGACATAGAGGATGATCAGCAGGCCGACATAGGCGATCCAGCGGTACTTGTGCAGCAGGCGCGCGACGAAGGATGCGGCAAAGCCCATCAGCGCGATCGAAAGGACCAGCCCGATGATCAGCACCGTGGGATGCTTCATGGCTGCGCCGGCGACGGCGAGCACGTTGTCAAGCGACATCGAGACGTCGGCGATGACGATCTGCCAGGCAGCCTGAGAGAAGGTCTTGCGCGGGCCTTTGCCGGCGATTTTGCCGTCCTTGTTATAATCGCCGTTCGACAGCGCTTCTGTCGCGTCGCGCTCATCCTCGTGGCTGACGCGCAGCTCGCGCCACATCTTCCAGCATACCCACAGAAGCAGGAGCCCGCCGGCGATGAGCAGCATCGGGCCGATGCTCAGCAGCCATTGCGTGATCAGGGCAAAGACGATGCGCAGGACAGTGGCTGCCGCGATGCCGACCAGGATGGCGCGCTTGCGCTGATCGACGGGAAGGCCGGCTGCCGCGAGGCCGATCACAATAGCGTTGTCGCCGGCAAGCGCGAGATCGATTGCGACGACCTGGAGGAGAGCCGAAAGGCCTGCGGCAGTGAATATTTCCATCGACTAGAAATCCTTGCCTGAAATGAGCGTAGCCCTTTACCCGGACGGGCCTAAAGGCACGGTCCCTCGGCGTCAAGACGAAGGGTTGGACATCGCCGGAAAACAAGGCCGGCAGCGCAAGCCTCAAGGATTTAGGGAGTCGCCGGCAAGCTGGCGAGGCCGAAAACTAGAGCGTTTTCATCGTTTCACGGAAACGGCGAACCGCTCTATCTCTTTGTTTTGACGCAATTCCAGACGGGAAACCGCTAGGCACTTTCCCTGGAATTGCTCTAGTCGTAGAGATTATATTTGGCCCAGTCGGATTCCGGGATTTCGTCGCCGATCCTGTAGCGGAACTGCAGCACCTGCATATGGTCCGGCGCGGTCTGGCATTTGAACTTCAGCCGGTACCATTGGCCATTGCTGCGGAAGGCGGCGCCCGAGCTCTTGATGGCATCGGCGCTCATCTGCGGCGTGGCGAAGGCGTAGGCCACGACGCGGTCGGCCTTGTAGTTGCGATCGTCGTGGCTGATCCGGTCGAGCACCTCGGCGTCACAGCGCTGCTCGAGGCGAGTCTGCGGATCGAGTTTCATCAGGCCGGCGCGCAACGCATTGTCCATCGCCTTGGCCGGCAAGACCGGCGCCAGCGACGCCAGAACCATCAGGCAGAGCTTTTTCATGGGCGCGACAAGCAGCATATTTTGTCCGATAAATCAAATAAACGGTACTTTACCAACTGTCGGTCGCCAGCGCCGCTTCGCTTCCAATGAATGCACCGTCTGCAAACGGTTCGTCACCCGGTGAGGAAGAGCATGATGTCCACGCCGTCTCTTGGAAAGACCGAGAAATGCGGATTCTCGAAGAGGCGGGCGGCAGCTTCTATCGTCTCGGCCTCAACGACAATGTAGCCGCAAAAGGGGTTCACTGCGTCGGCGATGCCATCCATAGGACCGGAGGATGATGCCCGCCCTGGGGCGCTGAGCAGCGGATACCTGAATAGGTGAACTTTGTGCGCCCGGTACGCTCGACCGGCGCTAACCTCGCCGCTATAGAAGGCACCAGGACATGCCAAAGGAGGGGGAAACTTGGTGAAATCCTACAGCCGACCGCCAATCGTCGAAGCTGTCGTGGAGTTCGTTTCGGCTGTGAATGTTTCGTTTGACGACCTTCAAGCGATGTCGCGCAAGGTAGCCGATGATTACAAAAACGAAACGGTCGAAAAGGCTTTTGACGTCAGCGTTGACACTTCGGGCGGCATTCCTACCTTTCACTCGGACCCATCGCCAGATCGGTTCCGCCGGACATCTGATGATCAAGCCGACATCGTCATTTTCGCTCACAATAGCATGCTCGTAGCGCGACTCGCTCCTTACCCGGGGTGGGAATATTTAAACGACCGCGTGGCAAGGAATTGGCGCGTTTGGTCCAAGGGCCAGACGGGCAAAAATATCAGGCGTGCCGGGGTGCGCTATGTTAACCGGATAGATATTCCAACGGCTGGCATCGAACACATCGACATTCGTGACTATCTAAGGGTCCAACCCAACGTCCCGATGATCGCCGATCGCCCAATGTCAGGCTTTTTAGTGCAGGCTTCAATGCCAACCGCGAACCCAAATTGGGATTGCAACATTACCTCAACGCTTGTGCTAGAGCCGCCACTGCTAAACCATACGTCCATTTTGTTAGATATTGACGTTTATCGAACTCGCGACATACCCTCCAAAGCTGCCGATATTCTTCCGATTCTAGACGAAGCTCGCACGTTGAAGAATACCATCTTTGAACTCTGCATAACCGATCAGGCACGGAAATTGTTTCGATGACGGTATCGATCAACAATACAATCATCGCTCCTAACACCCCATCGGAACTTCCAGTAAGCCCGGGAGCAGGGGTTTATTCTACTAGCTTGAATGATACCGTCTCGAACGCGTTTAAGCGTTCACTCCAGCCATTGGGCGCGATAAAGCCCAAGGGCAATGACAAACACCTGAGCACCCTTCTTGAAAATTCGAAAGCAGTTTTCAAAGTCACCACGAACACGGTTGCGATGCATCTTTTGTCGCCGGAGTGGAGGAACCTACTTTTTAAGCAGGTTGACAGTCTCTTGGAGCTGGAAGAGTGGCACGAGGATGACAAGCCGATCATTTCAGGGTCATCTTTGACCTTCGTGCGAATGCTAATCTTCCTTAAGGCTCGACGACCAGGACTTGCAGCAACAAGCGACGGGAACTTGGTTGCGACGTGGACGACTGGGGATAACCGGCTCACAATTATCTGCAAACCGAATGACTGGATCCGCTGGGTTGTTTCGACGAAAACCGATGCTGGTTGTGAAACTGCTGCCGGCCAGACCAAAATTGTTCGTCTTCCGATGGTGTTAGAAGCCTATAGTCCGCAGCAATGGTTCTCAGATGGCGGACGATAGGATTGCGGAAGACCATCATATTCTTCGGTACGTGCCATTCTCCAAGCTGCGGAAAGCTGACGGCACGGACGATGTCATCGGGGTGATGCCGGAAGTCTTCGCACTCCGGGAGGGTGAACCCTATCTTTCGGCAACTTGGATTGAGTATTTTGTGGCTCAACCCAACTCCCTTGCAGCGGCGGTGCAGGCGATCAGGAATAGCGCGCTTAGAGTGACGCCGAAGAGTGGATTCACCAAGGGCAAAGTGAGCGAAATTCGTTCCGCGTGCAAAGTACGCGGTCACCAGATCCGGGTAGTCCATGAACCGGAACCGGACAACGACGCGCACGTAGCAGTTCGTCGCTATCCCGCTGATGATTTGGAACTTTTCGAATCGCTGGCTACTGATGCTTGGTCTGATTGGTTTTTAAACTCTTCGATTCCATAGCCACGATAACAAGGCTGCTGCTGAGCAGCAAACATTCAAACAGGGGCAAATTGGTTCACGAACCGACCGGCGAGGATGAGGCTGCAAAAAGGCACAAAGCCTCAAACGATTTCAATTTATCGCGTGCGACCGCAATCAATACCTATGCCGACCTCGAAAGAATGCTCGGGCTCCTATTTGTCCATCTGCTGGGGGCCAAAAGTCATAAGTTTGGGTTTGTCGCGTTCTCAGCCATCCTCAATAACAGGGCGAGAATTCATACAATCGGGAAGCTAATAGCGCTTTCCTATGGTGAGGAATACGACGCGTTTTGGTTGTCCCTCGCGAAGGCACTTAGTGGCATTGATGACAGGCGCAACAAGATAGTCCACTGGATCGTCCTGCACTCTTCAAAAGGAGGCGCAGCTTTTGAACCGAATATTATCGCGCTTCATGAGCACCCAGACATGTATGGCGACAAGAAGTTATACAAAAAAGATATTGATGAATTTATTGTCAGGGCGGATTTCTACCGTCTTCTCGTCTTCTATTTCGATACGCATTTGAAATTCCCGGATGCGCCCGAAAATCCCGCAACGACGCCTTGGAAGATCATATTCTCTCAAAGAGTAACTTACCCACCGGATGCCAAACACCCTCTCTACGGGGCGATGCGATCGGTCCGGTAGCAGATGTTCGGATTGCCGAGAGGGTTGGCGTCACGTGCTCGACGACCTGTTGCATCCCGTCGCATCCCGAAAATCAATTGGTTTGTGGCGGAGGGAGTGGGATTCGAACCCACGGTGAACTTGCGCCCACGCCGGTTTTCAAGACCGGTGCCTTAAACCGCTCGGCCATCCCTCCATCGTGATCTTCACGAGGCGCTTCGTCCTGCCGACAGCAAAGCCCTGCCGGCAGGAACGCAAGCGCCCATGCTCTAGTGCGCCGTGCAAAGATCTGTCAATCGTAGGAATGGCCCAATGTTGTTTGGAGGTGGCGGATAGCCGGTGCATGCATTGACAATGCAGCCAACACGCTGCCAATTGGCATCTGCAAATATCTCAAAGAGGGAAGATTATGAAGAAAATCTATGAGAAACCTGTTTTGACGAAGCGCGAGAAGCTCTCGCAGGTCGCCGCCAACGGGTCGATCCCGCGATAACAGACCGGCAACCCGGTCGGGCCGGCCTCCACGCCCGACAGTCGTGGCCGTGGTGATGCTTTGAAGCGACCGTTATGGCGCGACGGCCGCTTGATCATCGCCCAGTTCCTATGTCTCGCCATAATCTCGCCCTGTTGCGGCCATAATCGATTAACATCGTGATAAGCAATTCCTGTGCAAAAGAGATTGGGGATCAAGGTGTTGGCCTGGCGGGCGACTTCTGGTCCCGTCTGGTGACAGCACGGTAGGGGACAATCGAGACATGCAGACCCTGACGCGCCCGCGTCTTCGTCGCGCTTCTGCTTTCGCCCTGTGCGCCCTTTCGGGCCTACTGCTGGCTGCCTGCGCCTCGCAACCCGAACCGAAGGGGATGGTCTACAAGAAGGGCCGCTCCAAGGAATATTTCGCCGAATCCGAATATGGCGTGAAGGCGAGCCCGCGTGTCCAGTTCATGCGGCGCGGCGGCGGCCGCGACCAGCTCGGCAAGCCCTATCAAGTGCGCGGCAAATGGTACTATCCCAAGGAAGACAAGGGCTACGCCAAGGTCGGCCTGGCTTCCTGGTACGGCGATGCGTTTCATGGCCGCCTGACCGCCAATGGCGAAGTCTATGACATGACGCATCTGACGGCAGCGCATCCGACGATGCCGCTGCCGAGCTATGCCCGCGTCACCAATCTGGAGACCGGCAGCTCGGTGATCGTGCGCGTCAACGATCGCGGCCCCTACCACGAAGGTCGCATCATCGACGTCTCCGAACGCGCGGCGCAGATGCTCGACTATGACAAGGTCGGCACGGCCAGGGTGAAAGTGGAATATGTCGGCCGCGCGCCGCTCGACGGCGATGACGACCAGTACCTGGTGGCCTCCTACCATCCCGGCAACAACCGGCCGGATCCTTCGGACGGCCTGCCGAGCGGCGTGATGGTGGCCATGAACGGCCCGTCGCCGAGCGTGCCGGTGGCGGCGTCTCCGGCGGCCGCGCCGTTTCCGGGCGAGTTGACCAATTCGGGGCAGGCCTTTGCAGCGCAGCCGGGGCTTTCGGATCAGCCGGCCGTGCAGCCGGCCGCATTCGCCGTCCCGGGCGCCAGCGATGTCGCGCTGCCGGATTTCGGTCCGATCGTGCCGGAACGGCCGGATTTCACGCTTCCGCCGAACTCGCCCTTCGCCATGGCCTCCCTGTCTTACGCGGATGAGCGGGTAGAGCGCGCCGATGTCTTTGCCGCGCTCGATTCCGGCGGCATGTCGGCGGCTGATATCCTGCGTTCATGGAAGAAATCGAACCGAGAGCTACAGACGCCTGCGTCCGACTACGTCGCTGCCGGTTCCTTCGACGAGGCCGTGAAGGCAAAGCGCGTGGCAGCAGCGCTCGAGCCGTTCGGCCGGACCGAGATCCAGCGCACCGAGCTCGACGGCAATGACTGGTATGCGGTCAATGTCTATCCGGACGGCCATGGCAGCGTCGACGACCTGCTCCAGGCAGCCTGGTCGCATGGCGCCCCGGACGCGCTGGTTGTGCGTAACTGATCAAATTCGCGCTGCCCGTTGATCCGGCCGAAAAAACCCTGATAGCTTGGCCGCGGGGTAGTCTTTGCGCATTCTGGAGCGGCTCTACGCTTTCCGGGTTGCTCAGATCGGGTCGACATTTCATGCAGTTCCGCATCTTTCCGCCTTTCGCCAGCCTTCTGGGATTGGCGCTGGCGTTGCTTTGCGCCGCCCCGGCCAGCGCGCAGCTCTTCGAGACCAAGGCGGCGCAGGCGTTCATGATCGATGCCGACACCGGCACCGTGCTCTTCGCCAAGGACCCCGACAAGCCGATCCCGCCGGCCTCGATGGCCAAGCTGATGACGATGGAGATGGTCTTCAATGCCATCAAGTCGAAGCGGATCACGCTCGACGACAGTTTCGTCGTCAGCGAAAACGCCTGGCGCACCGGCGGCGCGCCGTCCGGTACCTCGACCATGTTCGCCAAGCTCAAATCCGAGGTCCGCGTCGAGGATTTGATCCAGGGCGTCACGGTGCAGGCCGCCAATGACGGCTGTATCGTGCTTGCCGAGGGACTGGCGGGCTCGGAAGCGAATTTCGCCGCGCAGATGACCGATCGCGCCCGCCAGCTCGGCCTCTCGAAATCGACCTTCGTCAATTCGACCGGCCTGCCGGCCGACGGGCAGCAGACGACGGTGCGGGAGCTGACGATGCTGGCGCTGCATCTGTGGCGCGACTATCCGGAGTTCTTCCACTATTACGGCCAGCCGGACTTCACCTGGAACAAGATCTCGCAGAGGAACCGCAATCCGCTGATCGCCATGGGCATCGAAGCCGACGGCTTCGTGGCCGGCGCCAGCGAGCAGGCGGGCTTCGGCCTGGTCGGCACCGTCGGCCACAACGGCACGCGCGTGATCGCCGCCCTCAGCGGACTGGCCAATGACCGCGAGCGCTCCGAAGAGGCGCGCAAGCTGCTCGAATGGGGCTCGCGGTCATTCCAGAAGACCGAGATCTTCGCCAAGGACGAGGTGGTTGGCGAAGCGCAGGTTTTCGGCGGCGCCAAATCCGGCCTGGCCTTGAAAGCGAAAGGTCCGGTAGACATCTTTCTGCCGATAGCCAACCGCGACAAGCTGACCGCCAGGATCGTCTACCAGGGTCCGGTGTCGGCACCGGTCGAGGAGGGGCAACCGGTCGGGGAATTGCGCGTTTGGATAGGCGAGACGCTGAGCCAGCAGACGCCGCTCTATGCCGCAGAATCGGTGAAGGTGGGCACGCTGCCGCAGCGCGCGTTGGACGCGGCCAAGGAACTCGCTGTCGGCTGGCTGCGGCAGAAACATTTGTGATCGGGCAAGTTCGTGGACCTTTTGTCGGACGGGAGCTATGACAGCGGCCAGCGCGAGCAGAGGCAATCTCGATTGGCGAGTGGATTTTTCATCACCTTCGAGGGCGGCGAAGGAGCAGGCAAGTCGACGCAGATCGAGCGGCTGGCGCGGCGCATGCGCGCCAAGAAATACGAGGTCCTGGTCAGCCGCGAACCGGGTGGATCGCCCGGCGCCGAAGCCGTAAGGCATGTGCTTCTGTCCGGGGCGGCCGAGCCGTTCGGCCCGAAGATGGAGGCGATCCTGTTCGCCGCCGCGCGCTCCGACCACGTCGAGCAGGTCATCCGGCCCGCGGTCGAGCGCGGCTCGATCGTGCTGTGCGACCGGTTCATCGATTCCTCGCGCGTCTACCAAGGCGTCACCGGCGGGCTTGATGCCGATTTCATGAAGGCGCTGGAGGCCGTGGCCATCAACGGCATGATGCCCGACATGACGCTGATCTTCGACATCGATCCCGCTGAAGGCCTGAAGCGGGCCGCCGCGCGGCGTGGCGCCGGTGACGCCGCCGACCGCTTCGAGAAGGAGACCCTGGCCATCCACCGGCGGCGGCGCGAGGCTTTCCTGGCCATCGCCGCGGCGGAGCCGGAGCGCTGCATCGTCATCGACGCTTCCGCCGATCCCGACACGGTGGAGAACGTCGTCACCGCCGCCGTCTTCGCGGCGCTGGAAGAGCGGATGCCGGCGCAAAGGATCGAGACGGCGCCGGCATGATCTTCGAACGTATCGCCCCCGAACAGCACGACACGCTGGACGGCGTACCCGAGCCTGCCGAAACGCCGCGGCTGATCGGCCACGCATCGGCGGCAGGGATGCTTGCCAGCGCCTACCGCGCCGGCAAGCTGCCGCATGCGCTGATTTTCGCCGGGCCGCAGGGTATCGGCAAGGCGACGCTGGCGTTCCACATGGCGCACCATCTTCTGAGATATCCGGATTTCAAGACGGCGCCCGATACGCTTGCCGTTCCCGATCCGGCCTCCTCGCTGTTTCGCCAGATTGCCACCGGCGCGCATCCTTCGGTGCTGCATCTCACCCGTCCGGCCAACGAGAAGACCAAGAGCTTCAAGACGGTGCTGACCGTCGACGAGATCCGCAAGGTCAGCCGCTTCCTGTCGATGACCTCGCATGACGGCAGCTACCGGGTCGTCATCGTCGATCCGGCCGACGACATGAACACTAACGCCGCCAATGCCTTGCTCAAGAATCTCGAAGAGCCGCCGGCGCGCACCCTGTTCATTCTGGTGGTGCACGCGCCGGGCAGCCTGTTGCCGACGATCCGCTCGCGCTGCCAGATGGTGCGGCTGGCGCCTTTGGCCGCCGACGAGCTGATGGCGGTGCTGGAAAATGTCGAGCCGCCGCCGCCGGAGGATCCGGGCGCGCGCGCAGCGCTGGCCGAGCGGGCAGGGGGCAGCGCCCGCAACGCGATCCTGCTCACCCAATATGGAGGGCTGGAGATCGCAGGCGCGCTCGACGCACTGGTGGCGGCCAGGAAGCCCGACATTGCCGGCGCCCATCGCCTTGCCGAAGCCGTGGCGGGACGCGACCAGGCGATCCAGTTCGACATCTTCAACCGCCGAGCGCTCGACCTGCTTTCGACCGCCGCCAGTGACGCCGCGCTGGCCGGCGATCTCGCCCGGGCCAAAACCCTGTCCGAGGCTTGGCACGAGGCGCTGAACACGATATCTGAGGCTGAGACCTACAACCTCGACAAGAAGCAGCACGCCCTGACCATGATCGACCGCCTGAATTCTGCGATGCGAATGTGACGGCTCGTTCGATGCATGCCGTTGGCCCAGTTTTGGGCGGCATGCATTGGCCTCGGGATGGCAATCGACGTTCCGATGCGATATCCACCGCCACAACTCACATTCAGATATTCATGACGGTTCATTGATGTCACGCGATACATTCTACATCACCACCGCGATCTCCTACCCGAACGGCAAGCCGCATATCGGCCATGCCTATGAGCTGATCGCCACCGACGCGCTAGCCCGCTTCCAGCGGCTGGACGGCAAGGACGTCTACTTCCTGACCGGCACCGACGAGCACGGCATCAAGATGCTGCAAACAGCGCGCAAGGAAGGCATCGCGGCGCGCGAGCTCGCCGACCGCAACTCGGCCGAGTTCAGGCGCATGGCCACCGCGCTCAACGCTTCCAACGACGATTTCATCCGCACCACCGAGGAGCGGCACTATGCATCCTCCCAGGCGATCTGGAAGGCGATGGCCGCCAATGGCGACATCTACAAGGGCGGCTATGCCGGTTGGTATTCGGTGCGCGACGAGGCCTATTACGGCGAGGAGGAGACCGAGGTTCGCCCCGACAATGTCCGCTACGGGCCGCAGGGCACGCCGGTGGAATGGGTCGAGGAAGAAAGCTATTTCTTCCGGCTGTCGGCCTACCAGGACAGGCTGATCGCGCTTTACGAGAGCCAGCCCGATTTCATCGGTCCGGCCGAGCGCCGCAACGAGGTGATGAGCTTCGTCAAATCGGGGCTGAAGGATCTGTCGGTCTCGCGCACCACTTTCGACTGGGGCGTGCCGGTGCCGGGCGACGAAAAACACGTGATGTATGTGTGGGTCGACGCCTTGACCAACTACATCACCGGCGTCGGTTATCCCAATGAAAACGATGAGAAATGGCGGTTTTGGCCTGCCGATGCGCACATCATCGGCAAGGACATTGTGCGCTTCCACGCCGTCTATTGGCCGGCCTTCCTGATGTCGGCGGGAATCCCGTTGCCGAAGCGCGTCTTCGGCCATGGCTTCCTTTTCAACCGCGGCGAGAAGATGTCGAAGTCGGTCGGCAACGTCATCGACCCGTTCACGATGGTCGAGCATTACGGCGTTGACCAGGTGCGCTATTTCTTTCTGCGCGAGGTGCCATTCGGCCAGGACGGCAATTACAGCCATGAGGCGATCGTCAACCGCACCAATGCCGATCTTGCCAACGGCCTCGGCAATCTGGCGCAGCGCTCGCTGTCGATGATTGCCAAGAACTGCGGCGGCAAGGTGCCGGCGCGCGGCGACCTTGCCGAGGCCGACACGGCGATCCTCGACCAGGCGGTCGAAGCGCTGGCCGTTTCGCGCCGGGCGATGGCGGAGCAGGGCATCCATCTGGCGCTGGCGGCGATCTTCGGTGTTGTTGCCGAAGCAGACCGCTATTTCGCCTCTCAAGAGCCGTGGGCGCTGCGCAAGACCAATCCGGAGCGCATGGAAACCGTGCTGTGGACGACGGCCGAGCTGGTGCGCCGGGTGACGCTGCTTTGCCAACCCTTCATTCCCGGATCGGCCGCCAAGCTGCTCGACCTGTTGGCAGTGCCTGCTGAGAGCCGCGCTTTCGAGCACGTCCATGCCGACCACGCGCTGGAGCCAGGCACTGCCTTGCCTGCGCCGGAGGGCGTGTTTCCGCGCTATGTCGAGCAGGATGGCAATAGCTGATGCTGGTCGACAGCCATTGCCATCTCGACTTTCCGGACTTCGCCGAGGAGCGGACGGCCATCGTCGCCCGCGCTCTCGCCGCCGGGATCGGGCGCATGGTGACGATCTCAACGCGCGTGAGACGATTTCAGCAGGTCATTGAAATCGCTGAATCTTTCAATGAGGTCTATTGCTCTGTCGGCACCCATCCGCACAATGCGGCGGAAGAGCTCGACGTCACCACTGACGAGCTGGTGCGGCTTTCCGGCCATCCCAAGGTGGTGGCGATCGGCGAAGCCGGGCTCGACTATTACTATGACAAGGCGCCGCGCGATGCGCAGGCGCAGGGTTTTCGCACCCATATCGCGGCTGCGCGCCGGACCGGCCTGCCGCTGGTCATCCATTCGCGCGACGCCGACGACGACATGGCGTCGATCCTCGAGAACGAAACAGGGAAGGGTGCCTTCCCCTTCATCCTGCACTGTTTTTCGTCCGGACGCAGGCTGGCTGAAGTCGGCGTGGCGCTGGGCGGCTATGTCTCCTTCTCTGGCATCCTGACCTTCAAGAACTCCGCCGAGCTGCGCGCCATCGCCGCCGACGTCCCGCGCGACCGGCTGCTGGTCGAAACCGACGCGCCCTACCTTGCGCCGGTCCCGCATCGCGGCAAACGCAACGAACCGGCCTATGTGGCGAACACGGCCAGGGTGCTCGCCGAGACCATCGGCGTCAGCGAGGCCGAGATCGCCGATATCACCACCGGGAACTTCTTCAGGCTGTTCACCAAGATGCCGCGTCCCGAAACGGCTGCGGGCTGAGGCATGAGCGACCGGCTGCGCTTTACTGTTCTTGGCTGCGGCTCATCGCCCGGCACGCCGCGCATCACCGGAGATTGGGGCAATTGCGACCCCAAGAACCCGAAGAACCGGCGCATGCGCACGGCCGCGCTGGTCGAGCGGATTGCCGCCAACGGCGCGCGCACCACGGTCGTCATCGATACTGGGCCGGATTTCCGCGAGCAGATGCTGCTGGCCTCGGTCAAGCGCATCGACGCAGTCGTCTACACGCATCCGCATGCCGACCACATCCACGGCATCGACGATCTGCGCGGCTATGTGCTCGAGCAACGCCATTGCATCGACATCCATGCCGACGAGCCGACCACGCTGCGGCTGCGCCAGGCGTTCGGCTATTGCTTCGAGACGCCGCCAGGCAGTTCCTATCCGCCGATCGTCAAGGCTCACATCATCGATCACGCCAGGCCGGTCGTGATCGAAGGCGAGGGGGGCGCCCTCACCCTTGAGCCGCTGCCGCAGTTCCATGGCGACATCATCTCGCTCGGCTTCCGCATCGGCGGGCTTGCCTATTGCCCTGATATCAGCGGCTTCCCGGACGCCACCATTGAGCGTTTGCGCGGCCTCGACACGCTGGTCATCGATGCGCTGCAGTACAACACCCATCCCAGCCATCTATCGCTCGGCCAGGCGCTGGAGTGGATCGAAAAGCTGACGCCGAGGAACGCCGTGCTGACCCATATGCATGTGCCGCTGGATTATGCCGCCGTGATGGCCGAAACGCCGGAGCACGTGGCGCCGGCCTATGACGGCATGGTGATCGAAATTCCTTACGAGTCAGAGCGATAGCGGCAACTGCTCAGTTGGCATCGCAGCTCGCCATTTATGGTTTAGCCGGTAGCCCGAATTCGCGAAGTGGCGCGCACAGCCAGTCCACAGCGTATGTCGTCAATGACGAAAGCCGAGGCAATTCTCGGGTCGGCGCCCAAATGCTTAGTTCCATAATCTATCTTATGCGACTTTCTGATGTGGCAACAGAGGGGTGATTCAAGCCGTCTTCCGGCTGATGAACAGTCCGTTTTCCTTGCCAACCTCAAGGACGTCATTTCCGGCTTGGAACGCTTCGGACGCGATCGCCGACTATTTGCAGCGCCGGCAGCCTCGCGCCCTGATGCTGTGGTCGGCATGACACGTTCTTGGACCTGGCAGAGACGCTGTCATGGATGGAGGCCCTGCCGAGGATGGAAGCACACATCCTCGACGGGCCTCATTTCCTGCTGGAAACGCATGCCAACCAAGCCGCGTCGTTGATGGTCGACTTCCTGAAACGGCAATAGAACAGTCCTTGAGTCTGGCCGACCCGACGCGGCCGCCGCCCGTGGCTACATTGTCCGGCATCAATGTTCTGGCCGCTGCCATGTCGGCCGGCCTGCCACAGAAGCTCGGTGCCGTCGATGGTCGCCGAAATGCCGTCAGCGTGAAGCGTCAGCTGGTCCATTGCGTCCTCGCGGCTGGCTGGTTTGGCCGGCAGGCTAGCAAAAGGCCGTGCGTGAACTCAAGCGCGGCAGGCAGATCGCCTTGGTCGTGGGCGCTTGGTGCGCAGTCGAAAAAACGGCCGGAGGTTTCCCTCCGGCCGTGCCGAGGTCGGTCGTGTTGCCTGCTGCGGTCCGGCCTATTCGCGCTCGCCGGTGAAATTCAGCAGCAGCTGGAAGATGTTGATGAAGTTCAGATAGAGCGAGAAGGCGCCGAAGACGGCAAGCTTCTGCTGCGATTCCGCATCGAAGTTCTCGGCATATTGCTCCTTGATCGTCTGCGTGTCCCAGGCGGTGAGGCCGATGAAGACGGCGATGCCGATCACCGAGATGGCGAACTGCAGGGCGGTCGAGCCGAGGAACAGGTTGACGAGGCTGGCGATGACCACGCCGATCAGGCCCATGACCAGGAAGGACGAGAACTGCGTCAGGTCGCGCCTGGTCGTGTAGCCGTAGAGGCTGGTGGCGCCGAACATCGTGGCGGCGATGAAGAAGGTGCGCGCGATGCTGGTCGAGGTGAAGACCAGGAACACCGAGGCGAGCGACAGGCCCATGACCGCGCAGAAGGCCCAGAACATTGCCTGCGCGCTCGCGGCCGACATGGTCTGCATCCTGAACGAGAACAGCATGACGAAGGCGAGCGGCGCCAGCATCACCACCCATTTCAGCGGGCTGGAGAAGATCGGCACATAGAGCGCCGGCGTCGAGGCCACGAAGAAGGCGACGAGGCCGGTGACGACGAGACCGAGGCCCATATAGTTGTAGACGCGCAGCATGTGCTTGCGCAGGCCCTCGTCATAGACGGCTCCGGCCTGGACGCCGGTGCCCATTCGGTATCCCAGATTGGGGCTGTTCATTCGGTTTCTCCTTGGTTCTCGGTAGAGGGTTTGTTTTCAGTAGAGAGTTCTGGCGAGTTTCTCGGCGGCACGGTCGAGGCTGCCGGCGTCGCCGCGTCCGACCACCGCATAGGCGACCTCGCCGATCTGGAAATACGCGGTTGAGATGTCGTCGGAGGGCGCGATCGTCGGCTTCACCACATCGAACCTGCCCGGCCTGATGGCGAACAACGAGACAAGACCGAGGTCCTTGGTCTCGACCGCTACCTCGACGCTCGGCCCGAATTGCGAGGGATAGACCTGGACGTCGCGAATCTTCCAGTCGTCGGGCAGCGACGGCATGACGATCGCGGTCGCGGCGCGGATCTCGTCGGGATCGTAGCCCGGCGCCTCTTGCTGCGACGGCATCGTCTCGCGCACCAAGGTCGTCCTGTGCGCCCGGACCGCATCCTCGACATAGGCCGGCGGCTGCGTCGAGGCGACCACCTTGGTCACGGCGATCGGCCCGAAAGCGCCGTTGGCCAGCCAGCCTGCCGCGACCAGCACGGCCGCTGCGGCCGCCCGCTGCAGCACGGCAAGGATGCGTCCCCTGGCAAGGCCTCTTTCCAGCCGGCGCGCCGCTTCTGTCGTGGCCGGACGCGCCCTGCCGACAGGGCCAGCAAGCGCGACGCGCAGTTCGTCGCGCGTCCTCAGATCGGACATCACGCGCGCCGCCACTTCCGGGCGCGCGGCGAGGTGCGCCTCGACCTCGATGCGGCGGGCGACATCCAGCTGATCGTCGACATAGGCGTCGAGGTCGGCATCGGTCACGGGGTCGACAATAGCGGTCATTGATCGTCTCCCACGATCCTGAGATGAGGCCTGGCTTTCGGCGCCGCGCCCTCTTCCATCTCGCGCAGCGCGGCGCGCGCGCGGCCGATGCGCGACATCAGCGTTCCGAGCGGCACGCCGATGACTTCGGCGGCCTCCTGATAGGAAAGCCCTTCGATGGCGACGAGATGGAGCGCGGAGCACTGTTCCTCCGGCAGCGAAAGAAACGCTTCCCGGACCTGCGACAGGCGAACCGAATGGTCCTGCGACGCCGGCATGCTCTGGTCGGCAACGAGGCCCGCCTGTTCGATGCGCGCCGCCTCGGAGCGGCGCGAGCGCATGCGGTCGATGAAGATGTTGTGCACGATCGCCAGCAGCCAGGCGCGCAGATTGCCGCTTGACCGGAAGGTCGCGCGCCGCTCATAAGCGCGCACCAGCGCGTCATGGACGAGATCCTCGGCCTCAGTGCTGTCGCGCGTCAGCGAGCGCGCATAGCGCCGCAGCGAGCCCAACTGCCCGGCGATATCGAAGCGTGCCATCGACCGTTTCATGCCCTGTTTACGGAGCATGTAGGGGTTTTAATCCCCTGCCCGGCATTTCTTTTCGTGTCGCCGCCACAGCGGAAACCGCTGGCGCGGCGGGATCGATTTGCGTATCACTCCGCCGCCATTGGAGTCCTTTCGATGTTCGAGACCCTGCAGCCCGCGCCCGCCGACAAAATCCTTGCCCTGATCGGCCTCTATCGGAACGACCCACGGCCCGGCAAAGTCGACCTCGGCGTCGGCGTCTACAAGGACATCGACGGCAAGACGCCGGTGATGCGTGCCGTGCGCGAGGCCGAGAAACGGTTGCTGGCGAGCCAGGACACCAAAACCTATCTGGGCCTTGCCGGCGACACCGGCTTCAATGCGGCCATGATCAAGCTTGCCTTTGGCGAGAAGGCCGACCTTTCGCGCATCCGCGCGGCACAGGCGCCGGGCGGCTCCGGCGCGCTCAGGCTGGTGGCCGAGCTCGTGCAGCGCACGCGCCCCGGCGCGACGGTTTGGCTGTCCGATCCGACCTGGCCGAACCATCTGCCGGTGATGCGCGCCGCTGGTTTGCAGGTTCGCGACTATCCCTATTTCGATACCGCATCGGGCGCAGTCCGCTTCGACGAGATGCTGGCGGCGCTGAAAGTTGCCAACAGCGGCGACGTCGTGCTGCTGCATGGCTGCTGCCACAACCCGACCGGCGCCAATCTCGATATCGCGCAGTGGGCCCAGGTCGCCGATGTCCTGCTGGATCGCGGCTTGCTGCCTTTCGTCGACATCGCCTATCAGGGTTTTGGCGAGGGCCTCGATGCCGACGCCGCCGGTCTGCGGCTGCTTGCCGGCAAGGTGCCGGAAATGGTCGTCGCCTCGAGCTGCTCGAAGAATTTCGCCGTCTATCGCGACCGCGTGGGCGCCGCGATGATCATGGCCAAGGACGGCGCGCAGGCGGATGTGGCGATGAGCCAGATGCTGGCGGCAGCGCGCGCGCTGTATTCGATGCCGCCGGATCACGGCGCGGCGGCGGTGCGGATGGTGCTCGAAGACGTTGCCCTGAGGAAGGACTGGGAGACGGAGCTCGAGGAGATGCGGCTGCGCATGCTTCGGCTGCGCGTCGCCTTCGCCGAAGCGTTGCGCCGGCAGTCCAATTCCGACCGCTTCGATTTCGTCGCCAGCCATCGCGGCATGTTTTCGAGGCTTGGGTTGACCGAGGCGCAAGTCGAACGCCTTCGCGCCGAGCACGCCGTCTATATGGTCGGCGACAGCCGCATCAACGTGGCCGGCCTGCCGGAGGACGGCATGGACGATCTCGCCAAGGCGATCGTCTCGGTGCTCGACTGAGGCTGTGGACAACTCGTTTCGGTGTCCGGCCAGGATTGGTCGGACGCTGGCCGCGGGATAGACTCAAATCATGAAGCCCTCCAAGGACATTTCCCGGCTGATCGAGATCATGGCGGCGCTCAGGGTGCCGAAGACCGGCTGCCCGTGGGATATCGAGCAGAATTTCGCAACCATCGCGCCCTACACGATCGAGGAAGCCTATGAAGTGGCCGATGCGATCGCGCGCGGCGATCTCGACGATCTGCGCGATGAGCTCGGCGACCTGCTGCTGCAGGTCGTCTATCACGCGCAGATGGCTGAGGAGATCGGCGAGTTCGCTTTCGGCGATGTCGTCGAGGCCATCACCACCAAGATGATCCGCCGCCATCCGCACGTCTTCGGCGACGAGAAGGCGCGCAGCGCCGGCATGGCCAAAGGCATGTGGGAGAAGATCAAGGCGGTTGAAAAAGCCGAGAAGCGCGATGCCCGCATCGTCCGTGGTCTCGACCCGGAGGATCACGGCAAGGGCTATCTCGACAGCGTTCCGGTCGCGCTCCCTGCCCTGACGCGCGCACTCAAGCTGCAGGAGAAGGCGGCGCGCGTCGGCTTCGACTGGAGCGAGGCAGCTCCCATCCTCGACAAGATAGAGGAAGAGATCGGGGAATTGCGCGAGGCGCTCGCCACCGGTGACGCCGCTCCCATCAAGGACGAGTTCGGCGACATGCTGTTTGCTATCGTCAATCTCGGCCGCCACCTCAAGCTCGATTCCGAAGCCGCGCTCAGCGGCACCAACGAAAAGTTCCGTTCGCGATTCCACTATGTCGAACAGGCTCTGGAGGCCTCGGGCAAGTCGTTGGAGAAGGCAACGCTCGACGAGATGGAAGCGCTCTGGCAGCAGGCCAAAGGCACCAAGTAATCAGCCGGTTAGCTATGGCTCCTGCGATGCAGGCGGTTCTCTATCTCTTGCCTGGCGCTGTGTGTGGCTGTCAGCGAGAGCGTGACGCTGCCGTCTTCATTGTCAGTGCGCGAAACGACATCGCCGTTGCGGTAGAGCCAGTCGACCTGGCCAAGCTGGGCAGGGCTCAACGTCACAGTCATCGTTTCCAGCTCGCCCGACACGCGCGTCTCGATGAGCGCTTTAAGCGCGTCGATCCCTTCGCCGGTGACCGCCGATATAGAGATCGGCGGCGCCTTGCCGCTGGCGCTCTCGGCAAGCAGGCGCTCGCGATTGCCTTCGTCGAGCAGGTCGATCTTGTTCCAGACCTCGATCACGCGGTTCGCGTCGGCGGCATCGACGCCGAGATCGCCAAGAATGCGTTCCACGTCCTCGGCCTGGGCCGCCGTATCGGGATCGGAGATGTCGCGCAGATGCAGCACCAGATCCGCCTCGACGACTTCTTCCAGCGTTGCCCGGAAGGCCGCCACCAGATGCGTCGGCAGGTCGGAGATAAAGCCCACCGTATCCGATAGGATAACCGGCGTGCCGTGCGGCAGCCGCACGCGCCGCAGCGTCGGATCGAGCGTCGCGAACAGCATGTCCTCGGCCAGCACCCCTGCCCCGGTCAGCCGGTTGAACAGCGTCGACTTGCCGGCATTGGTGTAGCCGACGATCGCCACCACCGGGAACGGCACCTTCTTGCGCTTGGCGCGGTGCAGGTCGCGCGTGCGCCGAACCGTCTCCAGCTCGTGTTTCAGCTTGGTGATCTTGTCCTGCAGGATGCGCCGGTCGGATTCGATCTGGGTTTCGCCCGGACCGCCGAGGAAGCCGGCGCCGCCGCGCTGCCGCTCGAGGTGGGTCCAGCTCCGCACCAGACGACCCTTTTGGTAGTTGAGATGCGCAAGCTCGACCTGCAGCGTGCCTTCCTTGGTGCGCGCCCGCTCGCCGAAGATCTCGAGGATGAGCCCGGTGCGGTCGAGCACCTTGGCGTTCAGTTCCTTTTCGAGATTACGCTGCTGCACCGGCGTCAGCGGATGGTCGACGATGACCAGCTCCGCCTTGCGCTCCTTCACGATTTCAGCAAATTCAGCAACCTTGCCGCTGCCGAGCAGCGTGGCCGGCCGCGGATCGGCAACGGTCACCACCGCGGTGTGAACCGGGTTGAGATCGATGGCGCTGGCAAGCCCGACCGCTTCGTCATGGCGTGCATCTGCCGAACGGCTCAGGCGCGGACGGCTCGACTCATCGTCGCCGCGCGGCTGGCGGGTAAGCACCGGCACAATGACAACTGCGCGGGTCGGATCCTTGGATTCCGGCCCGAGTTGATGTCCTTGTTTTCCGCGAACGCTGCGGTCCGCGTCCTTATCACGTGCCAATCAGGCGCCCTGGCTTTCCTCGCCATCGAACATCTGAACCGGCTGGCTCGGCATGATCGTGGAAATAGCGTGCTTGTAGACGAGCTGGGAGTGCCCGTCGCGCCGCAACAACACACAAAAATTGTCGAACGAAGTGACGACGCCGGTCAGCTTCACGCCGTTGATGAGGAAGATGGTAAGTGGATTTTTGCTCTTGCGAACTGAATTCAGGAACAGGTCCTGAAGGTTTTGCGATCGTTCCGCCATTTTTCTTGTCTTTCGCCGATCCCCTTCGGTTTACGGGCCAATGCGCCAAATTACGAGGCACCTGTCAAGCGCGCAAACCCCCTCTTGCCGACATAATGGCAAGCAGAATGAGATAGTTGAGGTTACTTCCAGTTGTGCGGTTATCAGGCTGGACTTTTTTCCGCAATGTCAAAAAAGGCCTGCCGCAACGAAAGTGTCATCGAACCGGGATGGCCATTTGCGATCGGCGCGCCGTCGATTTCGATCACCGGCATCGCGATGGTGGTCGCCGAACTGATGAATGCTTCCCTGGCCGCCTTGGCTTCGGCGACCGAAAACCCGCGTTCCTCGATCTTGAGGCCAAGCTTGGCGGCGACATCGAAAAGCGTCGTGCGAGTGATGCCGCGCAGGATGCCATGCTCGGCCGGCCGGGTCACAAGGACGCCATCCCTGGTAACGATCCAGGCGTTGGACGAGCCGCCTTCCTTGACGTTGCCGTCGGTGTCGACGAACCACGCTTCCTGGGCGCCGGCTTCCTTGGCTTTCTGCTTGGCGAGCACATTGGGCAAGAGGCCGGTGCTCTTGATGTCGACGCGGTCCCAGCGATTCTCGGGAACTGTGATGATCTTGATGCCGGTCTCCACCCGCTTCGCCGCCGCGGCCGGATCGGCTTTTCTGGCGGTTATGACCAGGGAAGGCCTTGTGCCCGCGGGCGGAAATACGAACTCGCGGCTGGCGACGCCGCGCGTCACCTGCACATAGACGAGGCCGTCGACCACGCCGTTGCGATTGACCACCTCGCGCAGCAGCATCGGCAGGACGCTTTCGGTGACCGGCCAGGCGATCGAAAGTTCCTTCAGCGAGCGCTTGAGCCTGGCAAGATGGCGCGGCATGTCGACGATATGGCCGCGCGCCACCTCGCAAACCTCATAGACGCCGTCCGCGAACTGGTAGCCGCGATCCTCGATATGGACGCTGGCTTGAGCATGGACGACATAGCGCCCGTTGACATAGGCAATGCGCGGCATGGGAATCCTCAGGGAAATGTCCGGCTTTCTTAGGCGATTCCGCCCCTGCCGTAATGAACAATCGCGTGGGCCAAGCGCTCGCTACACACCCAGCGACTTCAGCTTGCGGTGGAGTGCCGATCGTTCCATGCCGATGAACTCGGCGGTCTTCGAGATGTTGCCGCCGAAGCGGTTGATCTGGGCGATCAAGTAGTCCTTCTCGAATTGCTCGCGGGCCTCGCGCAGCGGCAGGGCCATGATGTGCTGGTCCGACTGGTTGGGCGTGCGCGGCATGACATCGCCGATCTCGGACGGCAGAAGGTCGGCGGTGATCGGCGCATCGGCCTCTTCGCCGCGCGCCAGGATCATCAGTCGCTCGACATTGTTGCGCAATTGGCGAACATTGCCCGGCCAGTTGTGCGCCTGCAGCACGGCCAGCGCATCGTCACCGATGCGGCGCGGCCTTATGCCGGCCTGGCGCGCAATCTGCTTCATGAAGTTGTCGACGAGGTAGGGAATGTCCTCGCGCCGCTCGGCGAGCCCCGGCACCATGACCGGGACAACGGCCAGGCGATGGTAAAGGTCCTCGCGGAAGCGGCCGTCCGCAATCATTGCTTCCAGGTTCTGCGAGGTCGAGGAAATGATGCGGACATCGACCTTGACGCGCTTGGTGCCGCCTACCCGCTCGAATTGCTGCTCGACCAGCACGCGCAGGATCTTGTTTTGCGTTTCGCGCGGCATATCGGCGACTTCGTCGATGTAGAGGATGCCGCGATGCGCCTCCTCCAGCGCGCCGACCTTGCGCTCGGTGCCGTTCGATTCGGTGCCGAACAGCTCGATCTCCATGCGCTCGGGCGTGATGGTGGCCGCGCTCAGCGTGACGAACGGACCGGACTTGCGCGACGACAGCGTGTGGATGGCCCGCGCCGTCAGTTCCTTGCCTGAGCCGGAGGGGCCGATGATCATGACGCGGCTGTTGGTCGGCGCGACGCGCTCGATGGTCTGCCGCAGCTGGCTCATCGCCGACGACATGCCGATCAGGTCGAAGGTCTCGCCGCTGCGCTGCTTGAGGTCGGAGACCTCGCGCCGCAGCTTGGACGTCTCCAGCGCGCGCTCGGCGATCAGGATGAGGCGATCGGCCTTGAACGGCTTCTCGATGAAATCATACGCGCCGCGCCGGATGGCCGACACCGCCGTTTCGATGTTGCCGTGGCCGGAGATCATGACCACCGGCATGTTCGGATGCATGGTCTTGATCTCGTCGAGCAGCGCCAGGCCATCGAGGCGCGAGCCCTGCAGCCAGATATCGAGGAAAATCAGCCGCGGCGCGCGATCGGCAATCGCCGCAAGCGCGCTGTCGGCATCATGGGCCGTGCGGGTTTCGTGACCCTCGTCGCTCAATATACCGGCGACAAGTTCGCGGATGTCTTCCTCGTCATCGACGATGAGAATGTCAGACGCCATTACCGACCTTTTCAGTTTCTCGTTCGTGTTCGCTTCGACCTTCACCGCGTGGCGGCGCGGCTACGATCGTGGCCGGGGGCAGGATGATCGAGATCATCGCGCCCCGGCCGCCATGGAAATCCGCTGGCGCGTCGTGCAATTCGAGACGGCCGCCATGGTCCTCCACGATCTTTTTGACGATAGCGAGGCCAAGCCCGGTGCCCTTCTCGCGCGTCGTCATATAGGGCTCGAGAAGCCTTTGGCGATTCTCGCGCGGCAGCCCCTTGCCGTTATCGATAACGTCGATTCGTATGGCGCCATCTTGCCGTCCGGCCTGAATCCGGATTGTGCCGCCCGAACGGTCCTGCGCATCAAGTCCGTCGATCGCCTCGGCCGCGTTCTTGATGACGTTGCCGAAGGCCTGAGCCATCAGGCGGCTGTCGAAAGTGCCTTTCAACGGCTCGCTGCCGAAATCGCGCTGGAAGGCAATGTCCGAGCGGCTGACCTCGACCAGGAAGGACGCCTCGCGCAACGACTCACGAAGGTCGATCGCCTTCATCTCCGGCTTCGGCATGCGGGCAAAGGCCGAGAATTCGTCGACCATGCGGCCGATGTCCTCGACCTGGCGGATGATGGTATCGGTGCACTGGTCGAAGACCTCGCGGTCCTCGGTGATGACCTTGCCGTAGCGGCGCCTGATGCGCTCGGCCGAAAGCTGGATCGGCGTCAGCGGGTTCTTGATCTCATGCGCGATGCGCCGCGCCACATCGGCCCAGGCCGACGAACGCTGCGCCTGGACGAGATCGGTGATGTCGTCGACCGTCACCACATAGGATTTCTCTTCCTCGCCGTCGTCGCCGGACTCGACCGTCACCTGGACATTGAACGTGCGCTCCAGACCGGTGCGGAAGAAGGTCACCTGCTCGCGATAGACCGGCTTGCCGGACTGGCGCCCGATCTCGAACACGCGACCGACAAGCGGCAGGACCGTCGAAAGGTTCTGGCCGAGCGTCGCATTCGCCGAAATCGTCAGCATGGTCTCGGCCGAGCGATTGACGATGGTGATGATGCCGTAGGGGTCGACGCCGATGACGCCGGCGGTGACGCCGGCAAGCACCGCCTCGGAGAAACGCCGGCGCTCGTCGATCAGATCCTTGGCCGAGAGCAGCTCGTTGCGTTGCGACTTGAGCTCCAGGATCATGTTGTTGAAGGTCTCGCCGAGCGAGGCGACGTCGCCATCGGACTGGCGTACTGGAACGGCAACGTCGAGATTGCCGGTCGCCACCTCGTCGGCGGCGCCGATCAGCTGCCGGATCGGCCGCACGATCCGGTCGGCGACCGCGATGCCGGTCCAGATCGCCGAGAGCGTGATGATCAGCGTGAGCGACAGATAAGGCAACGCGAAGGCGACCTGCGAGGTCCGGCGATTGTCCTGCAGATTGCGGTATTCGTCGGTGTTGCCCCTGACGATCTGGCGCGCCTTGATCACGTCGGGATCGACCAGCCGGATCGTGTACAGATAAAGCCCTTCGATCTCGCGCAGCTTGATGATGGCGCCCATGATGTTGCGGGTGCGCGGTTCTATCAGCACCGGCTTGCCGTCGGCCGCGGTGTCGACGGCGCCCGAGGGCGGCTCGGGCATGGGGAAATCGGCGTCGGTCTTGGCGTTCATGACGAACGAGCCGTCCGGCTTGATCAGGGCCGCATGCGCCAGTCCGCGCCCCACGGCTTCCTTGTTCAACAGATCGAGGAAACCGCCCTTGTCGAGACCGTAAAGCGTGCGCGAGGCATCGAGATCGTATGCCATCGACAATGTCGTGCCCTGCAGGTTGCGCGCGTTCTCCTGCACATAGGCGTCAGCGATCGACAGCGACGAGTTGACGATCGTCTTGGTGCGGATTTCAAACCAGCGGTCGAGGCCGATGTCGAGCGTGATCGAGGCGATGATCGCCACCATGATGGCCGGGATGGCGGCGACCAGAGCGAACATGGCGACGATACGCACATGCAGCCGCGAGGCAGCCCTGCCATGGCGCCGCGCCAGTACGATGCGTCGCACCTCGCGCGCGATCAAGGCGATGAGGAACAGCACAAAGACGGCATTGGCCGCGATCAGGGCCCAGGTCGCGTCGGCGGTCGGCGCGATCGGCGTCGCGCCGACCAGGATCGCAAACGAGATGGCCGCGGTGATCACCGCGCCGGCAATGGCGACCACGCCGGGCAACGCCAGCAACCGTCGCCCGTCACGCGTGCCGGTCTGGTTGAAAAGCGGTTGGGTCAGGGTCGGAGCCTCAGCTGCCATGTCGCGGTACAGAGTCGGTCATCGCGTCGGATGTATGCAACGCATTGTGGCGATTATGCAACAAGTGTGGCCGGGAAGATAATCTTTCCCAGACAAAATTCACCGACGGGACGAGGTGACGTTACGGCTGCCTGGCCGATTTGTAGACGTTGACGCCGAGCTCGCGGATCTTCTTGCGCAGCGTGTTGCGGTTGAGCCCCAAAAGCTCCGCCGCCTTGATCTGGTTGCCGCGCGTCGCCGTCATCGAAGCCAGCACCAGCGGATACTCGACCTCGGCAAGAATGCGCTGGTAGAGCCCGGCCGGCGGCAATTCGCCGGCGAAGGAGGCGAAGTAGCGCTGCAGGAAATGCTCGACAGCCTGGCCGATCGACAGATCGTCGGGGATGAGCGCGCCGCCATCGGGCACGACCGGCCTTTCGCCGGTTTTCAGCTCCGATTCAATGATTTCCGACGAAATCTCGTCCTGCGAGTAGAGGGCGGCCAGCCGGCGCACCAGGTTTTCAAGCTCGCGCACATTGCCTGGCCAAGGATAGCGTTTCATGAGCTCGATGCCGCCGGAGGATATGCGCTTGGTCTGCAGGCCCTCGCTGGCGCCCTGCTTGAAGAAATGCCGCACCAGGTCGGGAATGTCCTCGGAACGCTCGCGCAGCGCCGGCAGTCGCAGCGGCACGACGTTGAGACGATAGAACAGGTCCTCGCGGAACAGGCCCTGGTTGATGAGCGTGCGCAGGTCCTTGTTGGTGGCCGCGACGATGCGGACGTCGGTCTTGATCGGCGTGCGGCCGCCGACCGTGGTGTATTCGCCCTGCTGCAGCACGCGCAGCAGCCGGGTCTGCGCTTCCATCGGCATGTCGCCGATCTCGTCGAGGAACAGCGTGCCGCCCTCGGCCTGTTCGAACCGGCCGCTGGAGCGGTTCTGTGCCCCGGTGAAGGCGCCCTTCTCGTGGCCGAACAGTTCCGATTCGATCAGGTCGCGCGGGATCGCCGCCATGTTGATGGCCACGAACGGGCCGCCGCGACGGCGGCCATATTCGTGCAGCGCGCGCGCTACCAGCTCCTTGCCGGTGCCGGACTCGCCGCTGATCATGACAGTGAGGTCGGTCTGCATCATGCGCGCCAGCATGCGGTAGATATCCTGCATGGCGGCGGATCGGCCGACCAGCGGCATTGTCTCCGGCTGGTCTTCCGCGCGGGCATCGAGCTTCGGCCGCTTCGGCTCGGCCAGCGCCCGGCTGACGATGTTGAGCAGCTCCGTCAGGTCGAACGGCTTCGGCAGATATTCGTAGGCGCCGGTCTCGGAGGCGCGGATAGCGGTCATGAACGTGTTCTGGGCGCTCATGACGATGACCGGCAGCTCGGGCCGTGCCTTTTTGATGCGCGGCAGCATGTCGAAGGCGTTTTCGTCGGGCATCACCACATCGGTGATGACGAGATCGCCCTCGCCCGCAGCCACCCAACGCCACAGCGTCGAGGCATTGGAGGTGACGCGCACCTCGTGGCCGACCCGCGACAGCGCCTGGTTGAGCACGGTGCGGATGGCCGCATCGTCATCGGCGACGAGAATATTGCCGCGAGCGGTCATGTGCGGTCTCCTTCAGCTTCATCGCCGGCGCTTGGTGCGGCCTCCTTCCAGGCTGGAAGCAGGATGCGAAATGTCGTCCCGCGCGGCGTCGAATCGCATTCGATGATGCCGCCATGCTCGCCGACGATCTTGGCGACCAGCGCAAGGCCAAGTCCGGAGCCGTTCGGCTTGGTGGTGATGAACGGATCGAACAGGATCGGCAGGATGTCCTCGGAAACGCCGGGACCATTGTCATGCACGCAGAATTCCAGCGGCAACGAGACCCGGTCCTGGGTTCCCGGCACCGAGACGCGGATGCCTGGGCGGAAGGCCGTCGAGAGCGCGATCTCACCTTGCGGATCGGCGCCGATCGCCTCGGCGGCGTTCTTGACCAGGTTGAGGAAGACCTGGATCAGCTGGTCGCGGTTGGCGAAGACCGGAGGCAATGATGGATCATATTCCTCCAAGATCTTGATCCGTCTTGCGAAACCATTCTTGGCAATCGCCTTCACATGGTCGAGCACGACATGGATGTTGACCGGATAGCGTTCGATCGGCCGCTCGTCGGAGAACACTTCCATGCGGTCGACCAGCGAGACGATGCGGTCGGTCTCGTCGGTGATCAGGCGGGTCAGCGCGCGATCTTCATCGGAGGCGGAAAGCTCGAGCAACTGGGCGGCGCCGCGGATGCCGGAGAGCGGGTTCTTGATCTCATGCGCCAGCATCGCGGCAAGACCGGTGACGGAGCGCGCCGCACCGCGATGCGTCATCTGGCGGTCGATCTTGTCGGCCATCGACCGTTCCTGGAACATGACGACGACCGAGCCCGGAAATTCCGGCACCGGCGCGACATAGAGATCGACCATCTTTTCGATGCCTAGCCGCGGCGACGAGACGTCGACGCGGTATTCGTTGACCGGCGCGCGGCGTTCGCGCACTTGGTCGACCAGCGTCAGCAGCGGGCTGCCGAAGGGCACCAGCTTGGACAGCGTGTTGCGGGCAAGCATATTCGCGCTGGAGCGGAAGAAGTCCTCGGCATCGGCGTTGGCGAATGTGATGAAGCCATCCGGATCGACCATGATCACCGGGCGGCGGATGGTGTTGAGCACGATGTTGGCGGCATCGGCCATATCGGGCTGCTGTGGCACGTCCGCCTTCATGCCGCGCTCCGCAGGCTGGTCGGTTGCGCGCCATCGGCGAAGACGCGGCACAATTCGGCCACGACTTCATCCGGCTCGAAGGACGTGAGAATGCGTTTGCGCCGCTCGGCTGAAACATCGGGAGCATGGCGGTCGAGATACCAGCCGAGATGCTTGCGCGCCTGGCGCAGGCCGCTTTCTATGCCGTAGAGCGAGAGCATGTCCTCGTAATGCGAGACGACATAGTCGGCGAGCGCCTGCGGCGTGTGCGGAATGCCTTGAGCGGATGCGTCAGTTCCGGCAGCCGCAATGCTGCCCGCGACCCAGGGGGCGCCGTAATGTGCGCGGCCGATCATCACCGCGTCGGCGCCGGACTGTTCGAGGATTGTCGCCGCCTCTTCCGGCGAACCGACATCGCCATTGGCCACCACCGGGATCGAGACGGCTTGCTTGACGCGCGCGATGGCGCGCCAGTCGGCCTTGCCCTGATAGAATTGGCAGCGCGTGCGGCCATGCACGGTCACCATGCTGACGCCGGCCTGTTCGGCGCGCCGCGCCAGCATCGGCGCGTTGAGCGCGCTTTCGTCCCAGCCGAGCCGCATTTTGACGGTCACCGGCACCGAAACGGCGCCGACCACCGCCTCGATCAGCGACAGCGCATGGTCGAGGTCGCGCATCAGCGCCGAGCCGGCATAGCCGCCGGTCACCTTCTTCGCCGGGCAGCCCATATTGATGTCGATGATATCGGCGCCCTCGCCCGCCGCGATTCGCGCGCCCTCGGCCATGTGCACGGCCTCGCGGCCGGCAAGCTGCACCATATGCACCGGCAGGCCGGAATGACGGATGCGAAGGTCGCAGCCTGCCCTGCCCTTGGCCAGTTCGCCGCTCGCCACCATTTCCGAAACGACCAATCCCGCGCCATGCGCGTGCGCGCGCTGCCGGAACGGCTCGTCGGTGATGCCCGACATCGGCGCCAGGAAAACCCGATTACGGATTTTCACGCCGGCGACATCAAGAGGCGATGCCAATGTGGTCAGTTCAGCCATGCACAAAAACCAAGCATGCTCGATCGTTGCACATTCTCTAGCCAGAAGTGTGGCATTGTGCAACGCGCAATGACGTCACATTAAGGCGCATTTTGGAAAAAGCTGGCCTTCGGCCATCACCCCGACTAGAGCATGATGCCGAAAAGTGTGAGCGGTTTTCGGCCGACATCATGCTCTACTTCTTTGATTAGAGACGGATTCAGATTTCAGGTCGAATCGACCTGAAATCATCCGGCTCTAGGACCGATCGGAATGAGCGAGGCAAGCGAAAAGCAAGCGGCAGGCCTGAACGGCGGGATCGGGGTGGTGATCGTTGCCGCCGGCCGCGGCGCGCGCGCCGGACAGGCCGACGGTCCGAAGCAATATCAGCGTATCGGCGGCCGTGCCGTCATCGCGCATACGCTGGATATCTTCCTCTCCCATCCGATGATCGGTCCCGTGGTCGTCGCCATCCATGCCGACGACGCCGACCTTTTCCAACGCGCGGCCGAAGCGCATGGCAATCGTCTTGTCGCCGTTATCGGCGGCCCTTCACGCCAGGCATCCGTCCGGCTCGGCCTCCTGGCGCTGAGGGACCAGGCACCGGCGAAAGTGCTGGTGCATGACGCCGTGCGACCCTTCGTCGACGCCGGGCTGATCGACCGCACCATCGAAGCCATCGGCGAGCGCCAGGGCGCGTTGCCGGCGCTGCCTGTCGCCGACACGCTGAAGCGGGAATCGGCCGCCGGCATGATCGACGAGACGGTGTCGAGAGCCGGCCTCCATGCCGCGCAGACGCCGCAGGGCTTTCCGTTCTGGCCGTTGCTTGCCGCGCACGAGAAGGCGCATCGTCTGGGCAAGACGGAGTTCACCGACGATGCGGCGATCGCCGAATGGGCGCAGATACCGGTCAGGATCGTTCCCGGATCGCCGGACAACGTCAAACTCACCTGGGCAAGGGACATTGCATTGGCCGACCAGCGGCTCTCGAGCGCGCAGCAGCGCTTCCCGGATATTCGCACCGGCAATGGCTATGACGTGCACGCGTTCGAGCCCGGCGACCATGTAACGCTCTGCGGCGTCGCCATTCCATATGATCGAAAACTCTCCGGCCATTCGGACGCCGATGTCGGGCTGCATGCGCTGACCGATGCGCTGCTCGCCACCTGCGGCGCCGGCGATATCGGCACGCATTTCCCGCCATCGGACCCGCAATGGAAGGGTGCTGCCTCGAAGATCTTCGTTGAGCACGCGGCAAGGCTGGTGCGCGAGCGCGGCGGCCGTATCGCCAATGCCGACATCACGCTGATCTGCGAGGCGCCGCGCGTCGGGCCGCATCGCGCGGCAATGACGCAAGCGCTCGCAGCCATGCTCGGCATCGCGCCCGAGCGCATTTCGATCAAGGCGACAACCAACGAGAAGCTCGGCTTTGTCGGGCGCGGCGAAGGTATCGCCGCGATCGCCACCGCCAGCGTCGTCTATCCGGGCGAGGTGCCGGCATGAGCAACGCCGAACTCGCAAATGCCCTGCTCCAGGCCTGCCAACAGCGCGGCATCATGCTGGCCACGGCCGAAAGCTGCACCGGCGGCCTGATCATCGCGGCGCTCACCGATATCGCCGGGTCTTCCGCCGTGGTCGATCGCGGCTTCGTCACCTATTCCAACGAAGCCAAGATGGAGATGCTCGGCGTCTCCGCTGCCACGCTCGACGCGCATGGCGCAGTCTCGCGCGAGACGGTTCTGGAAATGGCGGCGGGGGCGCTGACGCATTCGCAGGCAAGTCTGTCGCTCGCCGTCACCGGCATTGCCGGCCCCAGCGGCGGCTCGGCCGACAAGCCGGTCGGCCTTGTCTGGTTCGGGATAGCGCTTGCCGGACAACCGGTAATCGCCGAGCGGCAGCTGTTCGGTCACAAGGGCCGCGAATTCATCCGGCACGAGACGGTGAGGCACGCGCTGCAACTCGGCTTGCGCGCGCTCGGCGAACGTTAGACGGGCTTTACACCGTAAATCACGTTTGCCCGTTTCTCGAAGGCTTCCGAGAACATGCGGAAGGCGCGGTCGAACATCGTACCCATCACCGCGCCGAGGATTCGGCTCTTGAACTCGTAGTCGATGAAGAAATGCACCTCGCAGCCGCTGGTCGCGGGATCGAAGCGCCATATGTTGCTGAGATATTTGAACGGGCCGTCTATGTATTTGACGTCGATCGCTTTCTCGTCGGGCTTCAACAGCACCTGAGTCGTGAAGGTCTCGCGGATGGCCTTGTAGCCGATGCTCATATCGGCAACCAGGATGGTGCGGCCGTCACGCTCCTTGCGCGAGCGTACGGTGAGCGATTCGCAGAGCGGCAGGAATTGCGGGTAGGCCTCGATGTCCGCCACCAGCGCGAACATCTCGTCGGGCGTATGCGCGACGCGGCGTGTCGCCTCGAATTTCGGCATCGAAGGTCAGCTGGCCTTCGCGAGCTGCGCCTCGCGCGCCGCGCGCAGCCTGGCGAAATCCTCGCCGGCATGGTGCGAGGAGCGCGTCAGCGGGCTCGACGCCATCAGCAGGAAACCCTTCGTCTTGCCAATGGTCTCGTAGGATTTGAACTCGTCCGGCGGGATGAAGCGGATCACCGGATGGTGCTTCTTGGAAGGCTGCAGATACTGGCCGATGGTCATGAAGTCGACATTGGCCGAACGCAGATCGTCCATCAACTGCAGCACCTCGTTCCGCTCCTCGCCGAGCCCGACCATGATGCCGGATTTGGTGAAGATCGACGGATCGAGTTCCTTGACCCGCTGCAAAAGCCGGATCGAGTGGAAATAACGCGCGCCGGGGCGAACCGTCAGGTAATTCGACGGCACGGTTTCAAGATTGTGGTTGAAGACGTCGGGCTTGGCCGCGACGACGATCTCCAGCGCGCCGTCCTTGCGCAGGAAGTCGGGCGTCAGGATCTCGATCGTCGTCGAAGGCGTTGCCTTGCGGATGGCGCGGATGACGTCGGCGAAATGCTGCGCGCCGCCGTCGTCAAGATCGTCGCGGTCGACGGAGGTGATGACGACGTGGCTCAACCCCATCTGCTTGACGGCCTGCGCCACGCGCACCGGCTCATCCTGGTCGAGCGCGGTCGGGATGCCGGTCGCGACATTGCAGAAGGCGCAGGCGCGCGTGCATATCTCGCCCATGATCATGAAGGTGGCGTGCTTCTTGTCCCAGCATTCGCCGATGTTGGGGCAACCGGCCTCCTCGCACACCGTCACCAGCTTGTGCGACTTCACGATCTCGCGCGTTTCGGCATAGCCCTTGGAAACCGGCGCTTTGACGCGGATCCAGTCGGGCTTGCGCAGCACCTCCTGGTCGGGCCGGTGCGCCTTTTCGGGATGCCGCGGGCGCGGCCGGTTGGCGATCGTGTCTACGACTGTGACCATCTCAAACCCTTCGCGGCCGCGATTTCGCCTGCCGCCTGTCTTGCGTCATCTAGGACTTTTCGGGACAAAGAAAAAGGCCGCGGCAGCGCATGCCGCCACGGCCATTTTCGCATAACGGCGGCTTCGGGTCAGCGACGCACGAGCCGTCCGACGAAGATCAGCAGGCAGGCGCCGATGAAGCCGGTGATCAGATAGGCGACCCAGCCGACGCCGAACGACTGGATGTTGAGAGCCTGCAGGATCGCGTTCAGCACTATCGCACCGACGATCCCCATGATGATGTTCATGAAGATACCGGTGTTGCTCTTCATGACCATCTCGGCCAGCCAGCCCGCCAAGCCGCCGACGATGATGGCTGCGATCCAGCCGACACCATTCATATGCATGTGCCAATTCCTCCTCGATCAGGTGAAAATGCATCCGGATACGAACCGCCTTGCCGTCAGCTTTCTCCGGCTGCCGCGTGTGAGTCTCGCCCGACAACGTTAGCACGGATTGGCCATCGATCACCGGGTGATGACTGATCACCGATTGGTGACTCATCATGCGTTCAAAACGCGGCCATAGGCGTCGAGCACGCTCTCCTTCATCATCTCCGACAGTGTCGGATGCGGGAAGATCGTATGCATCAGCTCTTCCTCGGTGGTCTCCAGGTTCATCGCCACGACAAAACCCTGGATGAGCTCGGTCACCTCGGCGCCGACCATATGCGCGCCGAGCAGCTGGCCGGTCTTCTTGTCGAAAATGGTCTTGACGAAGCCTTGGTCCTCGCCGAGCGCGATGGCCTTGCCGTTGGCGCTGAACGGGAAGCGGCCGACGCGGATATCCTTGCCTTCCGCCTTGGCCTTCGCCTCGGTCAGGCCGACGGAAGCGACCTGCGGGCTGCAATAGGTGCAGCCGGGGATCTTCAACTTGTCGACGGGGTGCACGCCCGGGAAATTGGCTATCTTCTCGACGCAGACCACACCTTCATGCTCGGCCTTGTGGGCGAGCATAGGCGGGCCGGCGACGTCGCCGATCGCGTAGATGCCGGGCACATTGGTCTTGCCGTAGCCGTCGACGACTACGCAGCCGCGATCCGTCTTCACACCAAGCGCTTCAAGGCCGAGATTCTCGATGTTGCCCTGCACGCCGACGGCCGAGATCATGCGGTCGGCGGTGATCTTCTCGACCTTGCCGTCCTTCATCTCGACATGCGCGGTGACCGAATTGACGCCCTTTTCGACTTTGGTCACCTTGGCCTCGAGGAGGATCTGCATGCCTTGCTTCTCGAACTGTTTTTGCGCGAATTTCGAGACCTCGGCGTCCTCGACCGGCATCACCGCCGGCAGCAGCTCGACCACCGTCACATCGGCGCCCATGGTGCGGTAGAAGGAGGCGAATTCGATGCCGATGGCACCCGAGCCCATGACCAGCAGCGACTTCGGCATTTCCTTCGGCACCATGGCCTCGAAATAGGTCCAGATCAGCTTGCCGTCCGGCTCGATGCCGGGCAGCGCGCGCGGCCTGGCGCCGGTCGCCAGGATGATGTGCTTGGCCGTGTAGGTGCCCTCGCCCTTGACGCCTTTCGGCACCGGCGGCTGCGGCTCCATCGCCTTCTTCGCGGTCTTCGAGACGACGACCTCGCCCGGCTTGTCACCGGCAGGAGCCTTGGAAAGCTTCGCCTCGCCCCAGATGACGTCGACCTTGTTCTTCTTCATCAGGAAGCCGACGCCGGTGTTCAGCCGTAGCGAGACTTTTCGCGAGCGGTCGACCACGGCGGCCGTGTCGGGGATGATTTTACCCGCTTCAAGCTTCAGCCCGTAATCCTTCAGATGATCCGAATAATGCATGATCTCGGCCGAGCGCAGCAGCGCCTTGGTCGGAATGCAGCCCCAATTCAGGCAGATGCCGCCAAGATGCTCGCGCTCGACGATCGCCGTCTTGAAGCCGAGCTGGGCGGAACGCACCGCCGTGACATAGCCGCCGGGGCCTGAGCCGATGATGATGACGTCGTAGGATTCAGCCACGGGTTTTCTCCCTGATCTTTCTGAGGGTTAGAGCGAGAGCATGACGCGCACGAGCGGCGCCAGAGCCTTGCCGATGTTTCGCGTGTTCTCGGCATCGAGATGGACGCCGTCGAGCGGCGTGGTGGTAGCGACCGTGCCGGCGTCGAAGAAGCCGCAGCCGGCCTCGTCGGCCAGCGCCGAATATTGGGCCGCAAGTCGCTTGGAGGCGTCGTCACCGCCGGCGAACATTTCCTTGAATTCGGCGTTGTCGGTGCGTGTCACGACAGGCGGCGCGACAATGAGGATCTGCGGCGCCGGCCATTCGAACGGATAGTCATGGCCGCGCACGATATCGATCAGCCGCTGGATGCCCTGCTTGGCCGCGACCGGATTGCCGTGAATCCAAGGCTTCATGTCGTTGGAGCCGAGCATGACGATAACGAGATCGAGCGGCGCATGGCTGGTCAGGATCGTCGGCAGAATGCGAGCGCCATTGCGATCGGCGCCGGCCAGATGGTCGTCGAAGGCGGTGGTGCGGCCGTTGAGGCCTTCGGCGATGACTTCGACGTCGTTGCCGAGTTCAGCCCCAAGCACGCTCGGCCAACGGTCCTCGAGCGCATGGCGGCCGAGATTGGCGGCGTCGTAGCCCCAGGTCAGCGAGTCGCCATAACAGAGAATTGTCTTCATGCGATTGCCCCACCCTTGCCGAAAGCTGGCTGCGAGCGCCTGCCGCGCTGGCGTGCGCACAGCTCGCCAGCGGGATCGAAAATGATCAAAGCGAAAAGGCTGGTGAAGAATTTCCGCACCGCCTTTTCCCTTCTTACACCAGCATGCCCATCGGGTTTTCGATCAAGCGCTTGAAGGCGCCGAGCAGTTCGGCGCCGAGCGCGCCGTCGACGGCGCGGTGATCGGTCGACAAGGTCACCGACATCACGGTGGCTATTCTGATCTCGCCCTTCTTGGCCACCGCCCGTTCCTCGCCGGCGCCGACCGCCAGGATCGTCGCATGCGGCGGGTTGATGACGGCGGCGAAGTCCTTGACGCCGAACATGCCGAGATTGGATACCGCCGTCGTGCCGCCCTGATATTCTTCCGGCTTCAGCTTGCGGCTCCTGGCACGGCCGGCCAGGTCCTTCATCTCGTTGGAGATAGCCGACAGCGTCTTTTCGTCGGCATGCCGGATGATCGGCGTGATCAGGCCGCCGGGGATCGACACGGCGACGCCGACATCGGCGTGCTTGTGCTTGACCATGGCGTTCTCGGTCCAGGAGGCGTTGGCGTCCGGCACCGCCATCAGCGCCATGGCCATGGCCTTGATGACCATGTCGTTGACCGAGAGCTTGTAGGCCGGCGCTTCGCCCTTGTCGGTCTTCTTCATCGGGGCCGCGGCATTGAGCTGCGTGCGCAGCGCCAAGAGCGCGTCGAGCTCGCAATCGAGCGTCAAATAGAAATGCGGAATGGTCGACTTCGCCTCGACGAGGCGACGCGCGATGGTCTTGCGCATATTGTCATGCGGCACCAGCTCGTAGGAGCCTTCGGCGAACAGCTTCAGCACCTGGTCGTCCGACATCGGCTTGGCCGCCGGAGCCGGAGCCGATGGGGCGCCGGCGGGCGCCTTCGCAGCCGGAGCGCCACCGGAAGCGATCGCCGCCTCGACATCGACCTTCACCACGCGGCCATGCGGGCCGGAACCGGTCAGCGCCGTCACGTCGACGCCGGCATCCTTGGCGATGCGGCGGGCCAGCGGCGATGCGAAGACGCGATCGCCTGCGGCGTGGCCGTTGGCGACCGGAGCAGGCTCGGCCTTCGGCGTGGAGGCCGCCGCGGCGGCTGCCGGCTTCGGCGCCTCCTTGGGCGGCTCGGCCTTCGAGGCATCCGCTTTCGGCGCTTCGGCCTTGGGCGCGCCGTCGCCGCCGCTCTTGGCAGCGGCCGAGGCATCCTCGCCTTCACCGGCCAGGATGGCGATCAGCGCGTTGACCTTGACGCCTTCGGTGCCGGCCGGAACCACCAGCTTGGCGACCGTGCCTTCATCGACCGCCTCGACTTCCATCGTCGCCTTGTCGGTCTCGATCTCGGCGATCACGTCACCCGGCGAAACCTTATCGCCTTCCTTGACCAGCCATTTTGACAGATTGCCCTCTTCCATGGTCGGGGAGAGCGCCGGCATGGTGATGTTGATTGGCATGATGTCCTCCCGACCGGCTCAGCGATAAGTGACGGCTTTGACGGCCTCGACGACTTCGCCGACGTTGGGCAGCGCCAGCTTCTCGAGGTTCGCCGCATAAGGCATGGGCACGTCCTTGCCGGCAATGGTGATCACCGGCGCATCGAGGAAATCGAAGGCGCGCTGCGAGACCTGGTTGGCGATGTGATCGCCGACTGAGTTCTGCGGAAAACCTTCTTCCACCACCACCAACCGATTGGTCTTCTTCACCGAGGCGATGATCGTGTCGAAGTCGAGTGGGCGGATGGTTCTGAGATCGATGATCTCGGCGTCGATGCCCATGCCGCGCAACTCGGATTCCGCCTTGAGCGCATAGGTCATGCCGATGCCGAAGGAGACGAGGGTGACGTCCTTGCCCTGCTTGTGGATACGCGCCTTGCCGATCGGCAGCACGAAGTCGTCGAGCTTCGGCACGTCGAAGGAATGGCCGTAGAGGATCTCGTTCTCCAGGAAGATGACCGGGTTCGGATCGCGGATCGCGGCCTTGAGCAGGCCCTTGGCGTCGGCAGCCGTATAGGGCATCACCACTTTCAGGCCGGGGATATGGCTGTACCAGGCGGCATAGCACTGCGAGTGCTGCGCGGCGACGCGGGCCGCCGCTCCATTCGGGCCACGGAAGACGATCGGCGCGCCCATCTGGCCGCCGGACATATAGAGCGTCTTGGCGGCCGAGTTGATGATCTGGTCGATCGCCTGCATGGCGAAGTTGAAGGTCATGAACTCGACGATCGGCTTCAGCCCCGCCATCGCGGCGCCGACGCCGACGCCGGCAAAGCCATGCTCGGTGATCGGCGTGTCGACGACGCGCTTCGGCCCGAATTCCTGCAGCAGGCCCTGCGTGATCTTGTAGGCGCCTTGGTACTCGGCGACTTCCTCGCCCATGACGAAGACATTGCCGTCGCGGCGCATCTCCTCGGCCATGGCGTCACGGAGCGCTTCGCGCACCGTGGTGGAAACCATCTCGGTGCCGGCGGGAATATCCGGATCGGCGGCGATCTCCGCCTTCGGCGCGGCGGCGACAGGAGCGGCAGCGTCGCTCTTGGCTGCGGCCGGGGCTGGCGCCGGCGCGGCTTTTTCAGCCTTGGCGGGCTCTTCACCGACACCTTCGCCGGCCTTGTCGACGTCCTCGCCGTCGACGGCGAGCACGGCAATCACCGCGTTGACCTTGACGCCTTCACTGCCGGCGGGAACCACTATCTTGGCCAGCGTGCCTTCGTCGACGGCTTCGACTTCCATCGTCGCCTTGTCGGTCTCGATCTCGGCGATGACGTCACCGGCGACGACCTTGTCGCCTTCGTTCTTCAGCCATTTGGAAAGATTGCCCTCTTCCATCGTCGGCGACAGCGCGGGCATGAGAATTTCGATCGGCATGTCCTTGCCCTCTCCTTAGAGTACGATGTCGGTCCAGAGCTCGGACGGATCCGGCTCGGCGTCGTTCTGGGCGAATTCGGCGGCGTCGGCGACGATGTCGCGGACTTCCTTGTCGATGGCCTTGAGCTCGTCCTCGCTTGCCCACTTCTTGTCGAGCAGCCGCACCCGGACCTGCTCGATCGGGTCATGCTCGGAGCGCATCTTCTGCACTTCCTCCTTGGAGCGGTATTTTGCCGGGTCGGACATCGAATGGCCGCGATAGCGATAGGTCTGCATCTCGAGGATGAGCGGACCGTTGCCGGCACGGCACCATTCGGTGGCCAGATCGGCCGCCGACTTCACCGCGCGGACGTCCATGCCGTCTACCTGGATGCCGGGAATCTTGAAGGAAGCGCCGCGATGCGAGAAGTCGGTCTCGGCCGACGAGCGCGACACGGACGTGCCCATGGCGTAGCGGTTGTTCTCGATGATGTAGATCACCGGCAGCTTCCACAGCGAGGCCATGTTGAAGCTTTCATAGACCTGGCCCTGGTTGGCGGCGCCATCGCCGAAATAGGTCAGCGAGACATTCTTGTTGTCGCGGTAGCGGTTGGCGAAGGCCAGACCGGTGCCGAGCGACACCTGCGCGCCGACAATGCCGTGGCCGCCATAGAAATGCTTCTCCTTGGAGAACATGTGCATCGAGCCGCCCTTGCCCTTCGACAGGCCGCCACGGCGGCCAGTCAGCTCGGCCATGACGCCGCGCGGCGACAGCTCCATCGCCAGCATGTGGCCATGGTCGCGATAGGCGGTGATCATCTGGTCACCTTCGACCAGCGCCATCTTCATGCCGGTGACCACGGCCTCCTGGCCGATATAGAGGTGGCAGAAGCCGCCGATGAAGCCCATGCCGTAGAGCTGGCCGGCCTTCTCCTCGAAGCGGCGGATCAAAAGCATGCGCCGGTAGGCGGAAAGCTCTTCTTCCTTGGTGAAATCCGCCGGTTTGGGCGCTGACAGATTGGGCTGTTTGTCGGATCTGGATTTTGCGGGCGCTTTTTTGGCGGCGGTGGCCATGCGTCACTCCCTGTTGGCGTCTCTTCGCGGACATTCAGGGAGATCGATCGTCTCCCCACCGATTGCGGAAAGCTAACATGCAAGGATGCATTGCGCCATGCTGAAAAACGCATGGCTGGCATGCATCTAAGCGATTAGAATCATTGAAAATAACGGCGATTAACCGAACTTCGGTTATTTCGTCGCGACAGGCAGCATGATGGTGATTTCGTCGGGATGGGACAGATTGAGCGCCTTTCGGGCCTGCTCGTCAAGCATATCCTTCTCCAGCGTGCCCTCATGCATCAGCTGGACACGGCGCTCGAAGTCGATCCGGCGCGCCTTCACGGCGTCAAGCTGGGCCTGCAATTCAACCGCCCGGGCCTGCAGCCGATATTTGGAATAGATGCCGAATTCGCCGTGATAGGCATGGAAGCCGAAATAGGCCAAAAAGAGCACGCAAAGCGAAGGGATGATCAGCCTGCCGGTGTTTCTCTGCTTGTGCTGACGTGTCCACATGACCCGAACCCTCGCGGCCGCGAACGCAAGCGGCCATGAATCGTATTTCGCCCGATTGTGCTTAATGGACGGTTACGGACCGTGGACTTTGGCGAAGTGGAATGACCGGCGGGCAAGTTGCCTCGACGTGTTTGCGGTCGCGTGGCCCGCATGTGTGAAAAAGGTTGACGTCGTCCTGAAATGATGCATGCATACGCTATGCAATTATTGGACGCCAACAAGCTCGGCGCTCTCGGCGCCGTGATTCGCGACAGCACGGAAGCATCCTTGAGGGAGCTTTCGCCGAGCGCGGCGGCGGTGCTGTCGATGCTGCACTTCAAGCCGGGACTGACGACGACGCAACTCGCTGAAATTGTCGGTGTCAGTCAACCGACTGCTGTACGTTTGATCGACGGGTTGGAGCGGCAGGCGCTGATTGTGCGTGGCAAACCGGAGGGTCGTGTCACGCCGCTGATGCTAACGGAGAGAGGCCACGCCCAGGTCAAGGAGATGCAGGCTCTCCGGCTCACCGCGCTTGACGGATTGCTGTCGGCACTGCGATCGGATGAGCGGCCGCGCTTTGTTTCCATGCTGGATAGGATTCTTGCCGGCGCGACGACCTCCCGGGCCTTCGCGAGAACAACCTGTCGCCTCTGCGAGCATGATCTTTGCGGAGCCGAGGTTTGTCCGATCGGCTGTCGCGCCGCTGAGATCGAGAAACAGGAGAGCGAGCGATGATCATTTCTTACGCTGGGCATTCGCCGGCGATCGATACAGATGCGTGGGTCGCCCCGGACGCCACCGTATGTGGCGATGTCACCGTTGGCGCTGGCAGCCGGGTCATGCATGGCGCCCGCATCGTGGCGGAGGCAGGCGGCTCGATCCGCATTGGCCGCTACTGCATCGTGCTGGAGAATGCGGTGATCCGCGCCACAGCGCGTCACCCTTGCACGATTGGGAACTATTGCATTGTAGGTCCCAATAGCCACGTGGTCGGCGCAGAAGTCGGCGATGAGGTTTTTATCGCTACGGGCGCCGCGGTATTCCATGGCGCACACTTAGGGCGCGGATCGGAAGTCCGCATCAACGGCACCGTTCACCTACGCACCCGCCTCGAGCCTGGCGCCGTCGTACCGATCGGCTGGATTGCCGTCGGCGACCCGGCGCAAGTCCTGCCCCCCGACCGGCATGAGGCAATCTGGTCTCACCAGAAACCGCTCGATTTCCCGGGCTACGTCTACGGCGTCGACCGAAACGAGCCGGACGTGATGCTGAAAATCACAGGAGGCCTATCGGCGGCGCTCGGCGTGCATCGCACGGAAAGCGCTTGAGGAGCGCGGTGCTCCCAGGCGCGTCGCGCGAGGCCCAGCGACGCGCTCTAAAGTCTTTGTTTTGATGTCGTTCTCTCAAAACCGCTGAGCGCCTTTGAGCGACATGCATTAGCGGCTCAGCGAACGAGCGCGCTTACATTCCCTGGAAATTGCCGCGATTAGCCCTTGACCACCGACTTGCCCGCATAGCGCGCCTGCTTGCCGAGCTCTTCCTCGATGCGGATGAGCTGGTTGTATTTGGCCATGCGGTCCGAGCGCGACAGGGAGCCGGTCTTGATCTGCCCGCAATTGGTGGCGACGGCGAGGTCGGCGATGGTCGAATCCTCGGTCTCGCCCGAGCGATGCGACATGACGGCGGTGTAGCCGGCCTTGTGCGCGGTCTCGACGGCGTCAAGCGTCTCGGTCAGCGAGCCGATCTGGTTGACCTTGACCAGGATCGAATTGGCGACGCCCATGCGGATACCGTCGCGCAGCCGCGCCGTATTGGTGACGAAGAGATCGTCGCCGACGAGCTGGGTCTTCTTGCCGATCAGGTCGGTCAGGATCTTCCAGCCTTCCCAATCGTCCTCGGCAAGGCCGTCCTCAATGGTGATGATCGGATAGTCGGCAGCGAGCTTGGCAAGGTACTTGGCCTGCGCCTTCGGATCGCGGGTCTTCTTCTCGCCCTCATAGACGTAATTGCCGTCCTTGAAGAACTCGGTCGCCGCGCAATCGAGACCGAGGGCCACGTCCTCACCCGGCTTGAAGCCTGCCTTCTCGATCGATTCCATGATGAAATCGAGCGCCGAAGGCGCGCTCTTCAGGTTGGGAGCGAAGCCGCCCTCGTCGCCGACATTGGTGTTGTGGCCGGCGTCCTTCAGCTTCTTCCTGAGCGTGTGGAAAATCTCCGAGCCCCAGCGCACGCCGTCGCGCAGCGTCGGCGCGCCGATCGGCAGGATCATGAATTCCTGAAAATCGATCGGGTTGTCGGCATGTGCGCCGCCGTTGATGATGTTCATCATCGGCACCGGCAGGATGTGCGCCTTGGTGCCGCCGACATAGCGGTAGAGCGGCAGGCCCGCGGCTTCCGCCGCGGCCTTGGCGACCGCCAGCGACACGCCGAGGATGGCGTTGGCGCCGAGGCGGCTCTTGTTCGGCGTGCCGTCGAGCTCGATCATCGTCTGGTCGATATGGATCTGGTTCTCGGCTTCCATGCCGCCGATCGCCTCGAACAGCTCGCCGTTCACCGCTTCGACGGCGCGCTGAACGCCCTTGCCGAGATAGCGCGGCCCTCCGTCCCGCACTTCGACCGCCTCATGCGCGCCGGTCGATGCGCCCGACGGCACAGCGGCGCGGCCCATGGAGCCGTCCTCCAGCACCACGTCGACCTCGACGGTCGGATTGCCACGGCTGTCCAGGATTTCACGCCCGACAATGTCGATGATGGCGGTCATTTGCGATGTCCCCGATTGATCGATTGAAGCGTCGCGCCCCTCTTAGCCAAAGCAGAGCAAAAGGCAATCGGCGGGCCCGCATTTATTGCCGCGGGCGTGATTCACGAAGCGCAATTTTCTGTCATCATAAGTCATGCGCGCTGTGTGACCATCTCGTCTATGGTCACGTTCGCGCGGGGCGAAACAGGAGGAGTTTCGCCATGTCCCAGTTGAGCGGTATCGTGAGTTTGTTCCTGATCGCGGCAGCGTTCCTGACGTCATGCGACGATCAGAAACCCCAGCAGAGCTCGGTGGAGCTATCAACTCTCGACGCGGCGGAATAGTTAAACGTCAAATGCCCCCGGCTTTATGTCGGGGGCCTTTCGATTCCCAGCTTGCCGATCGCGCGATCAATGCCAATAGGGCTTCACATGGTAATACTGGAATGAAGCATCGCGGGCGGCTTCGCCGTCAGCGCCGGTCAGCTCGTCGATCGAATAGGCGGGCGCGGCCTGGAGCTGTTCCTTGGTGAACGGCACGACGTAGCCGCCTCTGTCCTCGTCATAGTCGAGTGTCGCCCACGGAACGGCGTGGTATTTCTCGCCCATGCCGAGAAAGCCGCCGAAGCCGATCACGGCGAACATGATGCCATTCGACATCTTGTCGAGCATGACGTCCTCGATGCTGCCGATGCTCTTGCCTTCGGTGTTGTAGACCGACGTGCCGATGACGCGCGAGGCGGCAATGGCTTCGGTATGCCCGGACGGGGTGGTCATGATGGTGCTCCTCTCGTTTGAATGCCTGCACCGACAATGAGAGGAGCGGGTGAAGGTTCCCGACTTTTGCTTCAGCTGTCGGCGAAGTAGCGCCAACTCACCACAAGCCGGCGCAGGATCGAGTCCGTCGCCGGAATCAGCGGCCCTTGGCGATCCGATCAAATGCCATGAGCTTTTCCAGCAGCGCCGGCATGTCCTTGAGAGGCACCATGTTGGGGCCATCCGAAGACGTCGAATTGTCCGGGTCCTGATGCGTTTCGATGAAGACGCCGGCGACACCGACGGCAACGGCCGCGCGCGCGAGCGTCGCGACAAAGCGCCGTTCGCCGCCGGAGGAGCCGCCCTGCCCGCCCGGCTGCTGCACGGAATGGGTGGCGTCGAAGATCACCGGGGCGCCGATCTCGGCCATGACCGGCAGAGCGCGCATGTCCGAGACCAGCGTGTTGTAGCCGAACGAGACGCCGCGCTCGGTGGTGAGCACATTCGGGTTGCCGGAGCCGGTGATCTTGGCGACGACGTTCTTCATGTCCCAGGGCGCGAGGAACTGCCCCTTCTTCACGTTGATGACCTTGCCGGTCCTGGCGGCGGCGACCAGCATGTCAGTCTGGCGCGACAGGAAGGCGGGAATCTGCAGGACATCGACATGGGGTGCTACGATCGCGCATTGCTCCTCGTTGTGGACGTCAGTCAGCACAGGAACGCCAAACTCCTTGCGCAGATCGTCGAAGATCGGCATCGCCGCATCGAGCCCCGCGCCGCGCGTCGCCGACAGCGAGGTGCGGTTGGCCTTGTCGTAGCTGGTCTTGTAGACGAGGCCGATTCCCAGACGTTCCGTCAATTCCTTCAGCGCGCCAGCCATGTCGAAAGCGTGCTGACGCGATTGAAGCTGGCACGGGCCTGCGATTAGCGACAGCGGCGCATTGTTGGCGAAGACGACCTTGCCGACGGTTACCGATGCGTTGGGCGCCAGGGGCTTGCTCATGGGATCTCCCGGAAGATGAAGGCGGCGCCCTGTCCGGGCGCCGACGGAACGACGATGTCATTGCCGCTCATGTCGTGATCGATAGCCCCGGCCGCAAGCGCGCGCGCAACTGTAGCTTTGCCGCGGATCGAGAAAACAATCGCCTGAAACTGTAAACGCGGTGAGGGTTCGGCCGCCAGGCCGAAGCGCTGCGCGTAGGTTTCGGGCGTGACGATGCTCAAGATTGCATTCGGCAACCGCACCACGTCACCGTCTGCGTCTGACCCGGCGGCGATCGAGATCAATGCAATCTGTGCGGAAGGCACATCGCTCACGGCGATCACCTCGACGATGCCGGTCACGGCATTGGCATGGGCCTGCAACGCCGTGCGATCGATCTTCGGCGCGTTGACGCGCTCGCAGGCGAAGAAAAAGGCGTCCGTCGCTCCCTTGCCGGCCGCGAAGGCCAGCTTGAAGGACGCCGTGTCGCTCTTTCCGTTCGCACCTGTGAACGCGCGTGAGAAACGCAGCGTATCGCCGGCTGACAGACCGGCTTCGACAAAACGCATATGGTCGGCATCGGCATTGCCGGTTCCAAGCACGACGGCGGAAAAACCTTCCTCGCCCAGCCGCTCGCGATAAAGGCGGTCGCGCGCTATGAAAACATTGCCGGCCGCAATCGCTTGTCTTGCCGCCTGTTCATTTCCCACCGCCAGCGGCTCGAGATAGGTGCCGTCGGCGAAAAAGACGCAGGCATTCTCCGTGCCGAACGGGTGGATGCCCGTGGGGGCGACGACGAAGCCGAGCGAGGCCAGACGCGACCGCGCGGCATCGAGGCTCCGCGTCGGCAGCACGAGATGGTCGAGCGGATGGGCGGAGCTTTCGATCATGCCGGCGGGGTAGTGCCCCATTCCGCCCTGCGGTTCAAGTGCACCGACCGCCGGCCGCGGCTTTTGCGGCTCAGGCAGCGGCCACGACATCGGCAGAATAACGCAGCTCGCGCAGCGGCTTCACCTTGCTGGTCGTATCCGCATAGATCGGATGCGCCTTGTAAGCGGCAAGCGCCGCCTCGTCCTCGAACTCGGCATAGACGACGACATCGATCGCATTGGAGAACTGATCGACCTTGGTGTTGAGCGTCACCTCGAAATGCTTCGAGTGCGGAATCTTGCCGAGCGCCAGCAGGCCCGAGCGCACAGTCTCGACATCTTCCTTGCGTCGCACGCTGAAGAAAACGATGTGCCGGATCAAGCCAGCCTCCCTGGTCTTCGCTTCAGCGGCGTTTTTGTGGGAGCGATGCCCAGGCGTCAACCGGCAACGATGTCGCGCCCGCGATGCGAAACCGGCGAGACTTTACCCGGTAACATAGCGCACGATGCGCGACACTTCCCGCACGGTCACATCGAGGTAGTGGCCGCGATTGTAGAGTCCGTCCCAGAACAGGAAGAAGGTGATGGAGGCGATGACGATCACATAACGCATGGCTAAAACTATCCCAAGCGGACGGCCGGAACCAGAGCGGCCGGAGCAGCGATTTTGGCAGTTCACTGCTTTTTGCCTGAGGACGCTTTCCCGTCAGCGGCGGCGCGGGCGGCCGGCCAGGCAGCCGCGTCGACGCCGCACGATGTCAAAGCATGATGCGGTATTTGGCGAAGCCTGCCTCGCCCTCGCCTGCCGGCTCGATCTTCAACGACTTGACCTCGGCAATGAAATCCTTGGCCCTCGGGCCGGTCTCGAAGACGACGCTGGCGCCGGGCAGCGGCGCGAACGACCAGTTGCCGTCCGCCGACGGATTGATGGTGCCCTCGCTGACGACGTAGCGCACGATCACGTCGCGGTTGGTGTCGGGCGCCTCATAGATGATCTTCGAGGCGTTGATATCGGGAAAGTTGCCACCACCGCCGGCACGGTAGTTGTTGGTGGCAACGACGAATTTCGCTGCCGGATCAATCGGTTTTCCGTCGAATTTCAGGTCGGCGATGCGGTTGGAGCCTGTGTTCGCGATGCCGCCCTTGGCATCGTATTTCGGCGGCCGCGACAGGTCGATCCTGTAGGTGACGCCATCGATGACGTCGAAATTGTAGGACGGGAAATCGGTGTTGATGAGCGGCTGATCCGCCTTGCCCGGCTCGATATGGTTGAAGATGCCGGCCGACATCTCCAGCCATTCCTTCACCTCGGCGCCGGTGATTTCGACGGCGCGCACCGTATTCGGATAGAGATAGAGATCGGCGACGTTCTTGATGGCGATATCGCCCACTGGAACGTCGGTATAATAGTCGGCGCCGTTGCGGCCGCCGGCCTTGAAGGGTGCCGCCGCCGATAGCAGCGGCACATCCTTCCACCCAGTGCTCTTCAATATGTCCTTGAGATACCAGGTCTGCGCCTGGTTGACGATCTGCACCGACGGATCGTCGGCCACCAGAGCGAAATAGGAATAGAGCGGCGCCGAGGTCTTGCCGACGGGGCGGCGCACATAGGCAAGGGTTGCCTCGTGGTCCTGCTCGAGCGCCGCGATGATGCGCTTGTCGTCGCCAACTGTCGCTTGGTTCTTGTTGTCGACGCGTTCATAGATCGGCCGCGCCTCGGAGGTGGCCGAGACGACTCGCCATTTCGAGCCGTCGCGCTCCAGAAGCAGGTCGATCAGACCCATATGCGAGCCCCAGAAGCCACCCATGACCGCCGGCTTGCCCTGCAGCGTGCCCTTTTCGGTGTCGACACCTGCGAGCGCCTGGAAATCCTTCTTGCCGGGGAACACCAGGTGCTGGTGGCCGGTAAAGACCGCGTCGATGCCCTCGACGCCGGCGACGAAGAAGGAGGCGTTCTCCATCTTGTCGCCCTGCTTGATGTCGATGCCGGAATGCGAGAGCGCGATGACGATGTCGGCGCCTTCTTCCCTGATCTGCGGCACCCAGGCCGTGGCCGCCTCGACGATGTCGCGCGTCTGGACGTTGCCTTCGAGGTTCTTCAGGTCCCAGACCATGATCTGGGGCGGCACGAAGCCGATGACGCCGATCCTGATCGGTTGCTCGGCCCCCGACCCATCCTTGATCTTCCTGTCGAGGATCACATAGGGCTTGAGGTAGAGCTTGTCGTCGCGCGGGCTCGTGGCAAGCGTGGTGCCGCGTATCAGGTTCGCGCAGACGAAGGGAAAGTTGGCCCCAGCCAGCACCTTGTCGAGAAAGGACAGGCCGTAATTGAATTCATGGTTGCCGAGCGTCGAGCATTCATAGCCGAGCAGGTTCATGCCCTTCATGACCGGGTGCAGGTCGCCATCCTTCATGCCCTCCTCATAGGCGACATAGTCCCCCATCGGGCTGCCCTGCAGCAGGTCGCCATTGTCGATCAGCATCGAATTGGTGGCTTCCTTGCGCATCGCATCGATCAACGAGGCGGTGCGCGACAGGCCCATCGTGTCGTTCGCTTTGTCGGCGTAGTAATCGTAAGGCAACAGGTTCACATGGATGTCGGTCGTCTCCATGATCCTGAGATGCGCCTGGTTGGCCGCGGCACGGGCGGAGAACGGATGCAGCATGATCAGCGCGCCGCCGGCAGCGACGCCGGCCAGGAATTCGCGACGGGAGATGGGCAGTCGTGACATTTTCTTCTCCTCTTCGACAACGCGACAACCCCTTGCCCCAGGCACGGAGCATGGCGCTGAAGGCGTGTTGAGTCCACGTGCGCGGAAAGCCGTTCAATCACGACAAGGTGACGGGTCGATGAAGCAGGCTGCAGCGGGGCGATCAGCTTTTGTCGTCGTCGCCCTGCGTGATCAGGCGGGCGCTGCGCTGGCCCGTAAAGTATATCCATAGCCAGCTAAGCGAGACCGCCAGGCGGTTGCGGAAATCGATCAGGAAATAGATGTGCGCTATGCCCCAGAGCCACCAGGCGAGCCAGCCGGTGAGCTTGATCCAGCCGAAATCGATGGCGGCGGCGCGCTTGCCGATCGTCGCCAGATCGCCGTCATGACGGTATTGGAAAGGACGCTTCGCCATGTCGCCGGCGAGCCGCGCCTTGATCGTCGCGGCAACATGCTTGCCCTCCTGCTTGGCAGAGGGCGCCACACCCGGCACCGGCTTTCCATCCGGCCGCAGCACATGGGCGGTGTCGCCGATGACGAAAATGTCTGGACTGCCCGGCACGGTGAGATCGGGTTCGACGATTACCCTGCCCGCCCGGTCGGCCGGCGCTGCCAGCCATTCGGCCGCCGGCGAAGCGGCAACGCCAGCCGCCCAGATGATCGTTCTTGCAGGCAGGCGCGTGTCGCCGAAGACGACGCCTTCGGCATCGAGGTGCGTGACCGGACGCCCGAGCTCGACGGTGACGCCCAGCCGTTCCAGCGCCTTGCGGGCATAGTCGGAAAGCTGCGGCGCGAAATTGGCCAGGATCCGGTCGCCGGCTTCGATCAGCACGACGCGCGCCTGGCTTGGGTCGATGTTGCGGAACTCGCCGCGCAACGTGTCATGCGCGAGCTCGACAATGGTACCGGCGAGCTCGACACCGGTCGGCCCGCCGCCGACGATGGCCAAAGTCAGCAGCGCCTGGCGCTTGGCCGGATCGGTTTCGCGCTCGGCCTGCTCGAAAGCGAGCAGGATACGGCGCCGGATCGTCGTGGCATCCTCAAGCGTCTTCAGACCCGGCGCGAACGGCTCCCATTCGTCATGGCCGAAATAGGCGTGGCGCGCGCCGGTGGCGAGCACCAGCGTGTCATAGGGGATCGAGCTGCCGTCCTCGATCAGCACGCGCTTGCCGGCGCGGTCGACGCCGGTGACATTGCCGAGAAGCGTCATCACGTCCTTGCGCCTGCGCAGAAGATGGCGGATCGGCCAGGCGACTTCCGAGGTCGCCAGCGACGTCGTCGCCACCTGGTAAAGCAGCGGTTGGAAGAGATGGTGGTTGCGCTTGTCGATCATGGTGATGCGCACCGGAGCTCCCGCCAGCGCGCGCGTGAGTTCGAGGCCGCCGAAGCCGGCGCCGACGACAACGACTTGATGCTCGGTTTCGCTCATTTCATTCCACCTCGCCAAAGTGCAATCCTACCGATGATGTAAGCATTTTTGTGCACTGCAACAATATTGCGCATGGCAACGGTCATGCCCGGGAGTCGCCGTGCGGCGTCGTGAATGCACATGCGGTCGCACAGGCGCGAGTATAGCGTGAAACAAAACGACAGGAGCCAAGCATGGCTGACAAACACGACGACGAAGGCCCGGCCCAATACGCCTCACCGCCCTGCTTCATGCACGAACTCGACCCGGAATACCGGGAGCCGCTCTCCGACTGGACGGATGTTCGGCGATGGCGCAAGGCCGAGCGTGAGCGACTCATCACCGGGCGCCTCGCCGTTTCAGCCGATGCGCGCGCCGCCATGTCGGCACGCATAGCGGAAGGCCTCGACGCGCTGATCGGCGACATAGCCGGCCGGATGGTCAGCCTTTACTGGCCGTTTCGCGGCGAGCCGGATCTGCGTGGCTGGATGGCCTCGATCAACGATCGCGGTGGGCGCACCGCGCTGCCCGTCGTCATCGAGAAGGGGCAGCCGCTGGTGTTTCGCGCCTACAAACAGGGCGACCGGCTGGAAAAGGGCGTGTGGAACATTCCGATCCCGGCCGAGGGCGACCCGGTGCTGCCCGACATCGTGATCTCGCCGATCGTCGGCATCGATCCAGGTAACTATCGGCTGGGTTATGGCGGCGGCTTTTACGATCGCACGCTTGCCGCAATGCCGTTCAGGCCGCTGGTCATCGGCGTCGGCTACGAATTGCAGCGCATTCCGACCATCTACCCGCAGCCGCACGATATCCCAATGACTACTGTGGTGACCGAAGCCGCAGCGGTTTAAGCCATCTCAGGCCGCAGCCCGACCGCCGTGCGATCGACGATCTCGCGCAGCGCAAAGGACGAGTTGATCTTGGTCACGTGCGGCATGGCCGACAGCCATTCCTTGTGGATACGCTCATAGTCGACGAGGTCCTTGGCCGCGATGCGCAGGATGTAGTCGTATTCGCCCGACATCAGATGGCAGGAGAGCACGTTCGGGCAGCGCTTGATCGCCGCCTCGAAATCCGACAGCGTCTTTTCGAATTGCCCCGACAGCGATATGTGCACGATCGCCGTCATCTGGTGGCCGAGCGCGGAATTGGAAAGCCGCGCGTGGTAGCCGCGGATGGTTCCGGACTTCTCCAGATTGTCGAGCCGGCGCGAACAGGCCGATTGGGAAAGGCCGACCTTCTCCGCGAGCGCCGCATTGGGGATCCGGCCATCCTTCTGCAAAGTCTCCAGAATGGCGATATCAATCCTGTCGAGCCGCATTTTTCGTGGTTCCTGCGAATTTCAAGTCGTTTTGCGCAACGATTATCGAAGAGCGACCATTGCCGCAAGTGCATTCGCAAACACATACGGAACGATTCGTGGTTGACTGCGGTTACTGCGTGTCCACCCTCCGCATTTTCGACCCGGTGACATGCACGAGCGACAGTGAGAGCGCCCCCTGAAGGGCGCGGACAGGGAGAAGAAAAATGCGTGTCGGCTGCCCCAAGGAAATCAAGAACCATGAATATCGCGTCGGCCTGACGCCGGGCTCGGTCCGCGAATATGTCGCGCATGGCCATGAAGTGCTGGTCGAGACCGGTGCTGGCGCCGGCATCGGCGCCGACGACAACGCCTATCGCGCCGCCGGCGCCACTATCGCCAAGACGGCCGCCGACGTGTTCGCCAAGTCCGACATGATCGTCAAGGTCAAGGAACCGCAGCCCAACGAATGGGTCCAGCTGCGCGACGGCCAAATCCTCTACACCTATCTTCATTTGGCTCCGGATCCGGAGCAGACCAAGGGTCTTCTTGGCTCGGGCGTCACAGCGATCGCCTATGAGACCGTGACCGACGACCGCGGCGGCCTGCCGCTGCTCGCGCCGATGTCGGAAGTCGCCGGCCGCCTGTCGATCCAGGCCGGCGCGACTGCGCTGCAGAAGGCCAATGGCGGCCGCGGCGTGCTGCTCGGCGGTGTGCCCGGCGTGCTGCCCGGCAAGGTCACCGTGCTCGGCGGCGGCGTCGTCGGCCTGCATGCAGCCAAGATGGCTGTCGGCCTCGGCGCCGACGTCACCATCATCGACCGCTCGATCCCGCGTCTTCGCCAGCTCGACGACATCTTCGGCGGCCGCGTCCATACACGCTACTCGACCGTCGAAGCGCTGGAGGAAGAATGCTTCTCGGCCGACGTCGTCATCGGCGCCGTGCTGATCCCGGGCGCCGCGGCGCCCAAGCTCGTCACCCGCGAAATGCTTTCCGGCATGAAGAAGGGCTCGGTGCTGGTCGACGTCGCGATCGACCAGGGCGGTTGCTTCGAGACCTCGCATGCCACGACGCACGCCGATCCGACCTATGAGGTCGACGGCGTGATCCACTATTGCGTCGCAAACATGCCTGGCGCCGTGCCGGTCACTTCGGCGCACGCGCTCAACAACGCGACGCTGCACTATGGCCTGCAGCTCGCCGACAAAGGCCTCAAGGCGCTGGTCGACGACCACCATTTGCGCAATGGCCTCAATGTCCATAAGGGCAAGATCACCAACCGCGCCGTCGCTGAGGCGCTCGGCTACGAGATGGTCGAACCGAAGGCGGTCCTTGCCGCCTGATAATTCGCAACGATTTCTTTCAGTCGCCCGCCGGGTCATTCCGGCGGGCTTTTTCTTGTGCGGAAACTGCGCTTCCGTCGAAAATCTAGGCAACAAAAAAGCGGAGCAAAAAGCCCCGCTTCCTCGACTGTCGCGATCTGCCGCCGGTCCATCCGCGGTCGACACATCGCAACCACTGCTTTTTAGCGCAGTAGTACGACGAGAATACGACGGCCTTGCAAATGCGCCTCTTTTCGCTCTTCCGCCATTATGCGGCCTTGTGTGAAATGCTTCACATTTGCTCGACGAGAAAGATGTCTAGAGACGGACCGTTACTGGCGGCCTGAGCTGCTTGCCGGGTCGGACAAGTCCGGCCCGGACGGCACTGGCCCGACAGCTTCTGTCAGACCCTCCAACGGCCCGCCCGACCATCGGCGGGCTTTTTTTGTGTCATGCCCGCTCGATGCGGCATTGATAGCAATTGTTGCGGGCCGAGCGGACATGGATGTAGGCGATGTCGTCGCGCCCAAACAGCGTCCGTGCGCGGGCGGCAATCTCGCCGGTCGGCGTGACGGCGCCGCTGCCATAAACGATGCGATCGTCCCTGCCGTAACCCCTGACGATATAGTCGCTGCTTTCGAGCATCTCCGGCAGCGCATCCCCTTCGGCTGCGCGCTCGCATTCCTCGGCATGCAGGAAGATCGGGCCGGTTTCGGCATAGGGCTGCAGTTCCGGGAACGGCCGGTAGGCAACGATCAGATAGCCGTCACCCTCGGCGACGTTCCTGAGGCAATGCCTGCATGGCACGCCGTCACCGTCGGAAATGCGGTGCTCCGGGGTGCGACCGTAGGCATCGGGCCCTCCCCGCTGCAAGGCGCGCACGGCTTCGGTCGGCAAGGCTTTGAACTGGATGCTCATGGCAGATCTCCGGTGTCGATCTCCGGAAATTATGCCGTGGCGACAATGCCTCCCACCCGATTCCTGACTGGCGGAACCGTTTCTCACCAGTCCTGGAATTGCTCTAGGGTCGCATGACGCTGGCCGACCGCTCGGCGAAGGTCAGCGGATGCACGACCTCTCTCTTCTGCGCCACCGGCGTGAAGCCCAGCTTCTGATAAAGCGGCAGAGCCGCCGGATGGTCGAGCGTGCAGGTCTGCACGGTGACGCGCCTTGGCCCATATGCCCAGGCCGCCGAGATGGCGGCGCCAAGGAACCAGCGGCCGATGCCTTGACCATGTGCATGCTCCATCATGCCGAAATAGGCGAGCTCCACCTCGTCCGGCAGATGCGGCTTCAGGTCGAAGAAGCCGGCAGGAGCGCCGTCGAGATAGAGCACGCGGATGTCGCGGTCCTCGCGGTGCAAGCCGGCGGCAAGCTCCTCGTCGCTGAGCCTCAGCACATTGACCCAATGCCATTTGCGCCCGACGCGATCCATCAGATAGCGGTAGAAATGAAGCGGGATATCTTTCGTCTTCAGCAGCGCGATCTGGCGATTGTAAGGGATCGGCGGCGAAACCGCCGGAGCCGCGTGCATCTCCAGGAATGTGACCGTGACTTCGATATCCTGCGGCGCGCCGTTTTCCATCATTCTTTCCCCGTCACCACAGGTGTGTCGCTGAGACTGCCCCACTCGGTCCAGGACCCGTCGTAAAGCCGGTTGTCGGTGTGGCCGAGCGTCTCCAGCGCCAGCGTGACCGCCGCAGCCGTGATGCCCGAGCCGCACGACGTCACGACCGGTTTCGACAGGTCGATGCCGGCATCCTCGATCACCTTGCGCAGGCGATCCTTCGGCAGCAGCTCGCCATTCTCGGCAAGCGCCGTGATCGGAACATTGTGCGCACCCGGCATATGGCCCGAACGAACGCCGGGACGCGGCTCCGGATCGGTTCCGGCAAAGCGGCCGGCCGAGCGCGCGTCGGCGATCTGGCTCTCATGGCTGCCGACGATCCTGCGCATCTCGTCGAGGCCGACAACAGGGCCGGCATCGAAATCGGCATAAAAGACGCTCGGCGCGATCTTTGTCGGCTCGGCCGTCACGGGTCGCCCCTCGGCCTTCCAGCGGTCGATGCCGCCGTTCAGGATGTAGACCTGGAAGACGCCCATGACGCGGAACATCCACCAGGCGCGCGGCGCCGAGAACAGGCCGGGCCCGTCATAGACGACGATGGTGTCGTCAGCCGAAACGCCCATGGCGCCGACATATTGGGCGAAGTGCTGCGGCGATGCCAATGTGTGCGGCAGTTTCGAATCTGGGTCGGACACCGCATCCTGGTCGAGGAAGCGAGCACCCGGAATATGAGCGGCATCGTATTCGGCGCGGGCATCGCGCTTTTGCGCCGGCAGATACCACGAAGCGTCGATAATGGTGAGACCCGGCTCGCCAAGTCGCTTTTCCAGCCAATCGGCGTCGACGATGAAGGGACTGTCCTGCGCCATTCTATTCTCCTGCCCCGCCTAGCTTTAACGTCAGTTCGCCGGCATCGGTCCGAATCGGATGCGGAAGCGCCGGTTCTCGCGGCCTTTCTTCTCGATCTTGCCGATATGAATCTCGCCGACCTCGCCGGTCGACCTCACATGCGTTCCGCCGCATGGCTGGCTGTCGATCGAGCCGCTCTCGCCGATGCAGACCAGGCGGATCTTGCCGGTGCCGACCGGCGGGCGGACGTTCTTCGATTTGACTAGGCCGGGATTGGCGGCGAGTTCCTCGTCGGTGATCAGCCGGGTGAAGATCGGATGGTCGGCGCGCACCAGCTCCATCAGCCTCGCCGTCACATCCTCCTTCGTGAAGCCGGCGTCGGGAATGTCGAAGTCGACGCGGCTGTCGTCTTCTGCGACCGCTGCCCCGGTGATTGGGAAGGGGCAAACGACAGTCAGCAGGTGACAGGCGGAGTGCATGCGCATCAGGAGGTGCCGCCGCTCCCAGTCGATCAGGAGCTTCAGCTTTTCGCCGACCGCGGGCAGCGCCTGCTCCGGTGCCGGCACATGAACGATCTCGTCCTTGGTCTCGCCGGTGATGGTGGCGGCGATCGCAATGCGGTCGCCATCGGCGCGCTCTAATATCCCGGTGTCGCCCGGCTGGCCGCCGGACGTTGCATAAAAGACTGTCCGATCGAGAAGGATGCCGCCGCGATCGTTGATCGCGACGACCTCGGCCTCCGCCGTCTTCTGATAGGCGTCGTCGCGAAACTGCGCCTCGGTTTTGTACGCCATCATGCCACCTTTTCGAACGGCACTGAAATATCGGCTTTTTCTTCCATCCAGCCCGGCACCGGAAGGCTCTTGCCGCGCAGGAACTCCGGATTGAAGAGCTTGGCCTGGTAGCGCGTGCCGTAGTCGGCAAGGATCGTCACGATGGTGTGGCCGGGTCCGAGCTCGCGCGCCAGCCGGACGGCGCCGGCGATGTTGATGCCGGTCGAGCCGCCGACGCAGAGCCCCTCTTCCTGGATCAGGTCGAAAATGATGGGCAACGCTTCCTCGTCCGGGATCTGATAGGAGAAATCCGGCGAGAAGTCTTCCAGATTCGCGGTGATGCGGCCCTGGCCGATACCTTCGGTGATCGAGCTGCCGTCGGATTTCAACTCGCCGCTGGTGTAGAAACTGTAGAGGGCGGCACCCAGCGGGTCGGCGAGCGCGATCTTGACGTCCTTGCTCTTGCCCTTGAGCCCGAGAGCGACACCCGCAAGCGTGCCGCCGGAGCCGACGGCCGAGACGAAGCCATCGATCTTGCCGCCGGTCTGAGCCCATATCTCCTGGGCCGTCGTGCGGATGTGGCCGTCGCGGTTGGCGACATTGTCGAACTGGTTGGCCCAGATCGCGCCGTTCGGCTCCGAACGTGCCAGTTGCTCGGCAAGGCGGCCGGACAGTTTTATGTAATTGTTGGCGTTTTTGTAGGGCACCGCCGGCACTTCGATGAGCTCCGCGCCCAGGATCTTGATCGTGTCCTTCTTTTCCTGGCTCTGCGTGTCGGGGATGACGATGACGGTGCGGTAGCCGAGCGCCTTGGCGACCAACGTCAACCCGATGCCTGTGTTGCCGGCAGTGCCTTCGACGATCAGCCCCCCGGGCTTGAGCAGGCCGCGCTGCTCGGCATCGCGGATGATGAACAGGCCGGCCCGATCCTTTACCGATTGCCCCGGATTCATGAACTCGGCCTTGCCGAGGATCTCACAGCCGGTCGCTTCCGAAGCCTTGTTGAGCCGGATCAGCGGCGTGTTGCCGATTGCTTCGATCACAGAACGGGGCATGCGGGATTCCTTTATGTGTGCGGCGAGACCCTAAAAACCGGACGCCCCGGTTTCAAGGTAAGATTTTGTCTGGTCCAGTCGCATTCTGGATGCTGCAATGCTTGCGATCATTTCAACGCCAAGCGCAAAAGCGCTCTTTTCATTCGATTTCTTCGCCGCTACAGCAAGCCCGAACATTCGCAGGACATCGCATGACACTCTACCGGGCCAATCCGAAGGACGGTGTCGCCTGGATCACGGGCGGCAGCAGCGGCCTTGGCCGCGCGTTGGCCAAGGATCTTGCCAATCAAGGCTATGCCGTCGCGGTCACCTCTCTGCCCGAAGATCCGGCCGACACGCTGGTCGTCGAAACGGCGCAAATGTCCGGACATGTGAAATCCTTTCCCTGCGACGTCACCGACGAGCAGGGCATGGCGCGTACGGCCGCCGCAATCGAGGAGCAGATGGGGGCCATCGTGCTTGCCGTTTTCAACGCCGGCAACTACATCGCCACGCCCGGCGAGAATCTGGTTGTGCGCGATTTCCACCGCTCCTTCGCCGTGAACTATTTCGGCATCGTCAACGGCGTGGTGCCTGTCGTCGAGCATATGCGCGTGCGCGGACGCGGCCATATCGTTCTGGTGGGATCGGTCACCGCTTATTCCGGCTGGCCGACCACGGCAGCCTATGGCGGCACCAAGGCCGCGATCAACATCCTGGCGGAGTCGCTGAAATACGATTTCGACAAGATGAATATCCGCATCCAGGTCATCAACCCGGGCTTCGTCGACACGCCGCTGACGGAAAAGAACAAGTTGCCGATGCCGGGCCTCATGCCTGTGCATCGCGCGTCGCGCCGCATGGCGAGCGGCATCCGGAAGGGCGGCTTCGAGGTCACCTTCCCGTACCATATAAGCTTGCCGTTGAAGGTGCTCGGCCTGCTGCCGCGGCCGATCGGCCGCTTCGTCATCGGGCTCACCACCCACTGGTGGCGGCGGCCATTGCATTTCGATCGCAGGCTGCCTGGCGACAAAAACCCATCTCGCGACAAGGCGGCATAAGCCGGCGAAACGGCGATTGCCTGCCGGCGGGTACGGCCATAGGTTGAGAATCATTGCTTGGAGACTGTAATGGGGCGGCGGATCGTGCTGGCGGTGCTTGGCCTTGCAGTCGTCCTGATAGCCGTTTTCTTCCTCGGCCCACGCGTGCCGGTCGACACCACAATCCGGTTCAATCCATCGGCGATCGGCGATGATCCGCAGGCCTATCTGGCGCGTGAAGAGGCTGCCGTGCCCAACATCCGCGACGGCCTCGACAAGGAGATCATCTGGGCGAACCCGATGGTCCATGCCAAGACGCCCTTGGCCATCGTCTATATCCATGGCTTTTCCGCCTCGAAGGGCGAGGTCCGCCCCTTGCCGGACGACATTGCGGATGAACTGGACGCGAACCTCTTCTACACGCGCCTGACCGGCCACGGTCAGGACGGCGCGGCCATGGCGCAAGGCAGCGTCAATGCCTGGGTCAATGACTATGAGGAGGCTTTGGCCATCGGCCGTGCCATCGGTGACAAGGTGATCGTCATCGGGACCTCGACCGGCGGTTCGCTGGCGGCATGGGCCGCAACCCGGCCTGGTGCATCGGACGGCGTCGCCGCTATCGCATTCATATCGCCGAATTTCGGCGTCAAGGCCTCTGGCGCCGAGGTTCTCACCATGCCCTGGGGCGGACAAATCGCCGAGCTTGTCGGCGGCAAGGAGCGCAGTTTTCCCGCGCGCAACGCACTGCACGAGAAATTCTGGACCACCAAATACCCCATGAAGGCGGTGCTGCCGATGGCCGCGCTCACCAATCTCGCCTATGAGGCGCCGGTCGAGAAGGCGAAAATCCCTGCCCTGTTCATCTTCTCGGATGCCGACAAGGTGGTGCGGCCGGACCGCACGCGCGAGATAGCCGGGCGCTGGGGTGCGCCGCATGAGCTGGTACCGGTCGACGACACCGGCGATCCGGACAATCACGTCATCGCCGGCGATGTGCTGTCGCCGCAGACCACAGCCTTCCTCACCCAGCGTATCGTGGTGTGGGTTAAGGCGTTGATGCAGCAGCAGTCGGGCCAGTGAAGTCGGGCCAGTGAAATGAAAAACGGCCGAAGCATCGCCCTGGCCGTTCCTGTTCGCGTGGTTCTGCTAGAGCATGATGCCGAAAAGTGTGGAGCGGTTTTCGGCATCATGCTCTATGTCTTTGATTTAGAGCCGGATTCAGATTTCAGGTCGACTCGACCTGAAATCATCCGGCTCTAGGCTCAGGCAGCCCGGTTTGCCGGACGCTTGCCGCCGAAGCGGCGCTTGTTGTTGCCCTTGAAGCGCTTGAAGCCGTCGGGCTTGCTCGAGCCATTCGGCTTGGCCGCGGCCGGGCGTTCGCCCTGCGGCTTGGGAGCGCGCTCGCCATGAGGCTTGCCGCCGAAACGTTTGTTGTCGCCACCGTTGCCAGGGCGGCGGCCATCGCGACGGGCGCCGTGATGCTCGCGGTCATTGGCCGGTTCGAAATTTCGCTCGGCCTTTTCCCTGGGGTCGCGCTGCGGATCCGGGCTGCCGAGATGGTCGGCGACGACCGGCAGCTTCATGCGGATGATGCGCTCGACCTGCCGCAGCTTGGCGTTTTCCGAAGGATCGCACAGCGTGATCGCAATACCGTCCCTGCCGTTGCGGCCGGTGCGGCCGATACGATGGACGTAGCTCTCCGCTTCGTCAGGCAAGTCGAAATTCACGACATGGCTGATGCCGGGCACGTCGATGCCGCGCGCCGCGATATCGGTCGCGACAAGGATGCGCACCGAGCCGTCGCGGAAATCGTTGAGCGCCTTCTGGCGCGCGTTCTGCGACTTGTTGCCGTGGATGACGGCCGCCTCGAAACCGTCACGGGCGAGGTCCTTGGTGACGCGGTCGGCACCATGCTTGGTGCGCGAGAACACGATCACCGAACGCATCGCCTCGTCGGCCAGCATCTTTGACAGCACCTGGCGCTTCTGCTTGGTGCGGGCGAGCACCAAGCTCTGCACGATCTCGACCGCAGCGGTGCTTTGCGGCGAGACTTCGATGCGGACGGGGTTCTTCAGCAAGCCCTTGGCGAGCTCGGCGATCTCATCGGGCATGGTGGCCGAGAACAGTGCCGTCTGCCGGTCCGGCGCGGTCGCCTTGGCAATACGCTTGACATCGTTGATGAAGCCCATGTCGAGCATGCGGTCGCCCTCGTCGAGCACCAGCCATTTGGTGTCGGCAAGGATGAGGTCGCCCTCACGTACTAGGTCGGTCAGGCGGCCGGGCGTGGCGATCAGAATGTCGACGCCGGGCGCAACCTTTTTCACCTGGCTGAAGCGCGAGACGCCGCCCAGCACCAGCGCGGTCGAGACATGCGCGCCCTTGGCGAGGATCTTGATGGTGTCCTCGATCTGCACGGCGAGCTCGCGCGTCGGCGCCAGGATGAGCGCCCGCGTCGTCTTCGGCCGGCGCTTGGTGCCGAGGCCGATGATCTTCGAGAGAATCGGCAGCGCGAAGGCCGCCGTCTTGCCCGAACCGGTCTGGGCGATACCGAAAATATCGCGCCCCGCGAGCTGCGGCGGGATCGCCTGCGTCTGGATCGGCTTCGGATCGGCGAAGCCGGCGGCATGGGTCGCCTTGAGCAGCGCGCCCGAAATCCCAAGTGCTGCGAAACCGTTCAGTTCCGCTGTATTTTCGTTGGTCAAAATAATCTTCTTTCACGCGGCCTTGTGGCCGCAAACATCAATGGCGGCAGGGCGCAACCTGCCGTCGGATAAATTGTCATGGAACGACAAGGCGGCGGACGGTTCCGTCCGCGCGGCTGCGCTGTCGTGCCCGCAAGCATCATGCCTCGGGGCTTTTTCGCCAGCTTGCCGATCGACCAGGGCCGATTTGCCGGAAAGAGGGAAAACAGACGCAACCAGTCTCATTCGTCGAGAAGGCCGGATTCATTCCCGGCCCAAGCGCCTATGCCGCTGCATATGGCTGAGTTCGCTCCGAAATGCAAGGGGCGTCATGTTGCGGTGCAACAAATGAGCAGCCGTTTACGATCTTGGACTCAGACCTCGTCAGGCCATTTCCGCGCGCCATGCTGGACGAAAAGAATTTCTATCTGAGTTTCCTTCACTCGATACGCAACGACATAGGGTGTGCCGGGGATCACCAGTTCACGAGTTCCCTTGATCTCGCCGATCCGTCTGATGAAGGGATTGGCCGACAACAGCCGAGCTGTTTTCGAATGGATCTCGTTGACGACCCGGGCAGCGGCCCGTGGGTTGTGTTGGCCGATATAGTCGCCGATTGATGCAAGCTCGATCAGATAGTGTTGGGTCCAGACAATCCGCACAGATCGTTATACCTGACCGTATTTGTTCAAAACGGCTGCTATCTCTTCTTCATTTGCGAAGTCGCCACGATCGGCCGCGTCTATTCCGGCCTGAATGCCGGCGATCCACTTTTCCTGCCACGCGAGCGAGCGGCCGTGAGATAGGGCATCCTCAATGATCTGGTCGCGAGTGAGTGTCGAACGCGAGGTCAGCATTTCGATCCTGCGGTTCAAGTCCTCGGATATTTCCACGTTGTTCTTCATCGTTTCATTCTGCCATATCCGACCGCTGACTGCCAAGATCGCCCACTGACGGTTGCGCGAGCTTGGAGACCCGGGCGAAATGGAGCGCTTGCGCTCCTCTGCCCTCCCCATTACCACAAATCACTTATCCTTTTTGGGAAGCAGCGATGAAAGACGTGCTGAAGGAACTCGAGCGCCGCCGCGAGATCGCCCGCATGGGCGGCGGCAAGGACCGCATCGAGGCGCAGCACAACAAGGGCAAGCTCACCGCGCGCGAACGCATCGAGGTCTTCCTCGACGAGGGCTCGTTCGAAGAGTTCGACATGTATGTCGAGCATCGTTCGACCGATTTCGGCATGGAGAAGACCAAGATCGCCGGCGACGGCGTCGTCACCGGCTGGGGCACCGTCAATGGGCGCCCGGTCTATATCTTCGCCAAGGATTTCACCGTGTTCGGCGGCTCGCTGTCGGAAGCGCATGCCGAAAAAGTCATCAAGGTGCAGGAGATGGCGCTGCGCAATCGCGCGCCGATCATCGGCCTCTATGACGCCGGCGGCGCACGTATCCAGGAAGGCGTGGCGGCGCTTGGCGGCTACGCGGAGATCTTCCAGCGCAATGTGCTCGCCTCCGGCGTCATCCCGCAGATCTCGCTGATCATGGGTCCCTGCGCCGGCGGCGACGTCTACTCGCCCGCCATGACCGATTTCATCTTCATGGTGCGCGACACCTCCTACATGTTCGTCACCGGACCGGACGTGGTGAAGACGGTGACCAATGAGACGGTGACCGCCGAAAGCCTTGGCGGCGCGTCCGTCCACACCACCAAGTCCTCCATCGCCGACGGCGCCTATGACAATGATGTCGAGGCGCTGCTGCAGATGCGCCGGCTGCTCGATCTTTTGCCGGCGTCGAACACGGCCGAAATCCCGGAAATCGAGTGCTACCAGTCGGTGACGGACCACGACCTGTCGCTCGACCGGCTGATCCCCGACAATGCCAACAAGCCCTACGATATCAAGGAGTTGATTCTGAAGGTCGCGGACGAAGGCGATTTCTTCGAGATCCAGCAGAGTTTTGCCAAGAACATCGTCACCGGCTTCGGCCGCGTCGAGGGCCGCACGGTCGGTTTCGTCGCCAACCAGCCGATGGTGCTGGCCGGCGTGCTCGATTCCGACGCCAGCCGCAAGGCGGCGCGCTTCGTGCGCTTCTGCGATTGTTTTTCCATTCCCATCGTCACCTTCGTCGACGTCCCTGGGTTCCTGCCGGGCACCGCGCAGGAATATGGCGGGCTGATCAAGCATGGCGCCAAGCTGCTTTTCGCCTATGCCGAGGCGACCGTGCCGAAGATCACCGTCATCACCCGCAAGGCCTATGGCGGCGCCTATGACGTGATGGCCTCGAAGCATTTGCGCGGCGATATGAACTATGCATGGCCGACGGCGCAGATCGCCGTGATGGGCGCCAGGGGCGCGGTCGAGATCATCTATCGCAAGGACATCGGCGATCCGGAGAAAATCGCCGCGCATACAAAGGGTTACGAGGATCGCTTCCTATCGCCCTTCGTCGCCGCCGAACGCGGCTATGTCGACGAGGTGATCATGCCCCACTCGACCCGGCGCCGCATTGCGCGAGCGTTGCGCATGTTGCGCAACAAAGACATGCAGAACCCTTGGAAGAAGCACGACAACATTCCGTTGTGAAAAGCTGCACCGATAAGAAATGCGCATAACCCTTGCAGCCCAGAGCCTTATTCCAGCGATGGGGTATGGCGGCACACAGCGCCAGGTCGAATGGCTGATCACCGAACTGGTCAGGCTCGGCCACCATGTGGTCCTGATCGCCGCGCCGGGGTCGTCGCATCCGCTCTGCGAGGTCAGGCATGCGATCAGCGATGCCGAATGCCGGGCGGCGATCCCACGCGACACCCAGATCGTCAATCTCCACGCCTGGAAGGTCGAGGTACCCTTTCCGACGCTCAACACCGAGCACGGCCATCTTCCGGATTATCCGCGGCCACAGCCCAACTGGAATTTCCTCAGCGCCCGCCATGCCGAGCTGCATGGCCGCAAGACCTTCGTCTATAACGGCTTTCCGGTGGACGCCTATCAGCTGGCGCCGTCGAAGAACGACCATCTGTTTTTCATGGCGGCCATCGCCCGGGCCGGAAAGGGGCTGAACCGGGCGGTGGACTTGGCGAAGAAATTCGACTTCACCCTCGACATCGCCGGCGGCTCGCGCTGGAAGCTGCTCGGCCGCAGCAAGACGCGCCGCGAGGGCGTGTTCTTCAAGAGCCTTTCCGCTCGCTATCGGTTTCACGGCATGGTCGACGGCCAGGACAAATTGCGTCTGCTGGGCGAATCGAAGGCATTCCTCAACCCGATCTCCTGGGAGGAGCCGTTCGGCATGGCGCAGGTCGAGGCCATGCTGTGCGGCACGCCCGTGCTCACCACGCCGCGCGGCGCGCTCGTGGAAACCGTCGATGCGGATACCGGACGCTTCTTCGAGTCCGACGAGGAGTTCGGGCGCGCCCTTGTCGAGATCGGAGACCTGCCGGCGCAAAGGTGCCGCCAGTCTGCGGCGGACAGGTTCCCGATCGAGAAAACGGCGAAAGCCTATCTGGAGCTCTATCACCGCATCCTTGATGGCGAAGCGCTTCCGTGACAAATCACCGTCATGCTCGCTATTGGCAGCGGCTGTTCCGGATCGAAAAGGTAGCGCTTGTTGCGTCCCATCCTCGTCTTCTGCTTGCCGGCGATCGGTGACTTCATCCGGTGCCATTCGGCAATCCAGATACTTGCGGTGAAGTTTCCCGGGCATCCGATCGACGTCGCCACCTCGCCGCTTGCCGCGCCGCTGGCGCGGCTGATGCCGCATATCCGCAAGACCTGGATCATTGAGAAGCACTGGAAGCCCGGGCTGAAAGAGCGCGCGGGTCTGGCGCGCGAAATCCGCAAGGAGGACTACCAGGCGGCCTATATGCTCACCAGCAGCGCCAAGGCTTCGCTGGTGCCGTGGCTCGCCGGAATTCCGGAACGCATCGGCTATCCGCGCGAGTTCCAGTTCGGCATCATCAACCGGCTGCCCGCCGGCTGGCCGAAGAGCTTCGTGGCGTTCGGCCCGCGCAAGACAAGGTTGTTCGAGCAAGTCTGCGCGATCGCGATGCTGGGCGAGAAACCTGGCGATGACATGCGCCTGCCTGCTCCGCAAATGGCGGTCTCAGCCGAGGAACTTGCCGATTGGCGCGCCCGGCATGGAATCGATCCGGCGAGGCCGGCGCTGGCGCTCTACACCTCGGCTTTCACCAATTTCCGTTCATGGCCGGCGGAGCGTTTTATCTCGGTGGCGAAGGATCACGCCAGGCGCGGCTGGTCGGTCTGGCTCATCGGCGGCCCGCGCGAGCGCGAGGCCGCGGCTCAGATCCGGGCTGCGCTCCCCGAGGCGGTGGATTTCACATCGACACCGCAACTGACCGACGCCATATGCCAGATCGCCGCCTCAACTGCGTTTCTCGGCGTCGATGGCGGGCTCTGCCACGCGGCCGCGGCCTTGGGCGGACCATGCGTGCTTATCTTCGGATCGAACCGCTCCTATGAGACCGGACCGGTGAACGACCAGGTGCGCTATCTCGAGCCGCCGATTTCGACACCGAGTTGGGTCCAGGATACACGCGGTGTCAGCGAGGAACGCGTTCTTGCCGCTTTGGCCGACGCCGTGAGGCAGCCGCGCCCCAGCTAGGTTGCCTGACCTATTCCTCGGTTGCCGCCCCGAAAACCCGCGCCTATGCGGGTTCGGGCCAGCTGCTTCATAGGACAGGGCTCTGCGCCAGTTCGCGAAGAACCGGCACCATGGCAAGAGGCAGGTCTTCTGCAATCAAACCCGGCCCAAAGCGGCTGCCGGCTTCGGCATGGATCCAGACCGCCGCGCAAGCCGCTTCGAAGGCCGGCATGCCTTGCGCGAGAAGCCCGGCAATGATGCCCGCCAGCACGTCGCCCGAACCGGCGGTGGCAAGCCAGGGCGCGCCATTGCTGTTGATCGCGGCACGGCCGTCCGGCGCGGCGATCACGCTGTCGGCGCCCTTGTAGACGATCACGGCGTTGGCGCGCTGCGCGGCTTCGCGTGCCTTGGCCAGCTTCGACAACGCCTTGTTGCCGGCGATGTCGGCAAACAGCCTGCCGAACTCACCCTCATGCGGCGTCATGATCAACGCCGGCGCGTCCGGTCTGGCGGCCGCCTCGAACAGGGTCGAGGCCGCATTGCGGAAAGACGTGATGCCGTCTGCGTCGAGCACGAGGCCCTCGACGCCGCCGTCCTGCCGGTTTTTGGCGAGCACGGCGAGCGCGAAATCGCGCGCCTTGTCACCGATGCCGAAGCCGGGGCCGAGGACGAAGGCGGACGGCCGGCGATCGCCGATAAGATCATGCACGTCCTCGATCGCGTCGACCTTGCGCAGCATGATTGAGGTCAGATGCGCCGCGTTGACCTGCATGGCGTTCGCCGGCGAGAGCACGGTGACGGCCCCCGCTCCGCTTCTGGCGGCCGCAAGCGCCGACAGCCGCGCCGCGCCCGTCGCGGATGGTCCGCCCGAAAAGACGCTGGTATGGCCGCGCTTGTATTTGTGCGTGTCGAGGGCGGGCGCGGGAAAGCTGGCGATCCAGAGCCCGGGGCGGTTCTCAAAGGCCCGCGGCGCGACCTCGTCGATGATCTCGTCACGAATGCCGATGTCGGCCACCACGATCTCGCCACATCGCTCGCGGCCAGGCAGAAGCAGATGCCCAGGCTTCTTTCGTGCGAAGGTCACCGTGAGAGCCGCGCGAAATGCCGAGCCGAGGACTTCGCCGCTTTCGCCTGAAACGCCCGAAGGCAGGTCGATCGCGACAACCGGCAGGTTCATGCCCGTCGCGGTGTCGACCGCGCCTTTGGCGTCGCCGGCGAGAGGCTTCGACAGGCCCGCGCCATAGATGGCGTCGACAACCAGCGATCCAGCTTCCGCGGTGAAGGCTGAAAGCGGGTGCCGCTCCAGAGCGCAATCAGCCGCCGCGAGCGCGGCGTCGCTGCCTGCCTTCGGTTCGCCCGACGCCCACAGGGCGACATCGACGCCGGCCGCGGCCAGCAGCCGCGCCACGACGTAGCCGTCGCCGCCATTGTTGCCGGGGCCGCACAGCACGTGCACCTTCTTCGCGCCAGGATAGCGCGCCAGCACGACGGCAGCGACCGCCTCGCCGGCGCGTAGCATCAAGCGATAGCCGTCGAGCGGTCCGGCCGCGATTGTCAGCCTGTCGGCCTCGGCCATTTCGGCCGGCGATAGAAGTTCATTGCGCATGGGATTGCCGATCTCCATGCGATCAAGCATTGTCCAGTTTTCGGTTCGAAGCAAACCAGTGACCGCGCATTGTCTTGCAAATGCGGTCGCATCCGGGAGGGGTTCAGCCTGCAAATTGCGCTGTCTGCCCATTTTTTGCGCAGACGCGAGGAGGAGCGATGTATACGGTTTGGGCGTCCATGACGCATCCGATGCAGCCGATGACGCGAATTTGCATCCGGACGCGGCATGGGCGCGAAAACGCCCCTCACCGTCTGCGCTCCTCAGGATTGGCACGCTTCGTGCTTGATGAAGGCGCAAGCGGGGCAGACAACCCGTCTTCTTGGCAGTGGAGGCCACTTTTTACATGAAAAAGATCGAAGCGATCATCAAGCCATTCAAGCTGGACGAAGTGAAGGAAGCGCTTCAGGAGGCCGGACTGCAAGGCATCACCGTCACCGAAGCCAAGGGTTTCGGCCGCCAGAAGGGCCATACCGAGCTCTATCGCGGCGCCGAATATGTCGTCGATTTCCTGCCCAAGGTGAAGAT
>NZ_VFUG01000022.1:0-74811 GCF_006440615.1 Mesorhizobium sp. B2-6-2
GTGGTCGGCAGCGTCGGGTTCACATTGGTGCCGCCGCGCAACATGATCGAGCGTCCCCAGGCGATGATCGCAACCGCCAGTACTGCCAGCACTATGCCGAGCACGATGGTCAGCGGGCGGCCGCCGATCGCCAGCGGCCAGACATAGCGCAGCGCCAGCATCGCGATCAGCGCCACGAGAAAGAGCAGCGGCGGGAACACCGCCACGCCCGGATTGTCCGCTTTGTCATCCATAGCCATCTTCATCGACCAGGCGCCATTGCCGCCACTATGCACGGACACGCGTCGTCAGCAATTCGTGACTTGATCCTGCCTAGGCGATGTGCAACCCGGCATATCGGGAACACAACCGTAGCGCGCGCGTTCACTATCGCCGATCAATAGGATTTCGCGGATGAGCAAGACAGCTGTTTGGGTGGCGCTGATCGCCATCGTTCTCGTGGGCCTCTATTTGTTGCAGGCCAACGGCATGATCCGGTTCTGATCAGGGGCGGCGCGTCACCATTCGCGGGCTCAACAGCAGCGGCTCGCTCCGCAGCATGGCTGGCTAGCGGCCGCCTGTTCCTTCAGCCAGCGGTCGCGCGGCTTGCAGCTTGACGGCCGTGGCGTCAGCTCGACCTCGACGGTCCCGCCAACAAGGCTTGACCGAGCCGCCCGGTGCAATTCCATCGGGCGAACCCCGTCGCTGACCTCGAAGGTCAACTTCGCCGCCTGATCGAGCGCCACATGATCCGCCACCTTGCGGATGATCGCGGCGAATTTGCCGGCCGGCATATGGACCGGCCCGCCCTCGTCCACGTCCCACAGCTGGACGAAGATTTCAGACCATGATTCTGGATTCGCTTCGCAATCTAGCGCCGCGAACTGCCCCGCTTTCACCTCGGTGACATGATAGCCCGGCTTTACCGGCCGGCCGCCATAGCGGAACACCAGCGGCTTGTCCTTATGATCGGCCAGCGCAACCAACAGATCGCCGATGGTCAGGTCGGAGGGATCGATTGGGGCCACATTTTTCCGGTTGTCGGAAGAGAGCATGTCGGCTATTCCTCATTTCAATATTTCAAGGATTGTTGAAACGTGGATGAACGTCAAGCCCTGACCGCCTTTGGCGCGCTGTCGCAGGAAACAAGGCTGCGCTTGCTGCGGCTGCTGGTCGTTGCAGGCCCGGAAGGCATCGCCGCCGGCTCGCTCGCCGAGCAGGTCGAGGTCTCGCCGTCCAATGTCAGCTTCCACCTCAAGGAATTGGAACGGTCTGGCCTCGTGACAGCGCGGCGCGATGCCCGCTCGATCGTCTACAGCGCCGAGTTCGACGCGCTGTCCGGATTGATCCGCTTCCTGATGGAGGACTGCTGCTCCGGCCGGCCGGAAATCTGCGCGCCGGCGGCTGCGGCATCTTGCTGCCAGCCGGGCGAGGAGGCCCGGCAATGACCGTCACGCCCGTCGCAAAACCCAAGGCTAGCTAATGAACACCTTCGATCTGCCGCGCCGGTTCACGGCTGAAGCCCTCGGCACCGGTCTGCTGGTGGCGACCGTCGTTGGCTCCGGCATCATGGCCGAGACGCTGACGCATGACACCGCGCTGGCGCTGCTTGGCAACACGCTTGCAACCGGCGCCATGCTGGTGGTGTTGATCACCATCCTCGGGCCGATCTCCGGCGCGCATTTCAATCCCGCCGTTTCGCTGGTGTTCTGCCTCAACCGGTCGCTGCCTGCTCGCGATCTCCCTGCCTATCTAATCGCGCAGGTCGTCGGCGGAATCGCTGGCACGATCGCCGCGCATCTCATGTTCGCCCTGCCGGTGCTGGAGGTCGCGACGAAACTGCGTGCCGGGCCGTCGCAATGGTTCTCGGAAATGGTCGCGACATTCGGCCTTATCGCCGTCATTCTCGCTGGCCTCCGCTTCGAGCGGCGGGCCGTGCCGTGGCTGGTCGGGCTCTATATCACAGCGGCCTATTGGTTCACGGCGTCCACTTCCTTCGCCAATCCCGCCGTCGCCGTCGCGCGCTCGCTCACTAACACCTTCTCCGGCATCAGGCCGCTCGATCTGCCGGGCTTCGTCGTGGCCGAGCTGCTCGGCGCCCTGATCGCGCTCGCGTTGATGGCCTGGCTGCTCAAGCCCGAAACCGTTCAGCAATACCAGCCACTGAAAGCAGAGCCATGACGGTCACGATCTATCACAACCCCGACTGCGGCACCTCCCGCAACACGCTCGCCATGATCCGCGCCAGCGGCGAAGACCCTGTCGTGATCGAATACCTCAAGACGCCGCCGGGCCGCGAAAGGCTGCTCGAACTGATCGCCGCGATGGGGATTTCTGCGCGCGAGTTGTTGCGGGAGAAGGGCACGCCTTACGCCGAATTCGGCCTCGCCGACCCGAAATGGAGCGACGATGAGCTGGTCGATTTCATGCTCGCCCATCCGATCCTCATCAACCGGCCCATCGTCGAGACGCCGAAAGGGACAAAACTGTGCCGGCCGTCGGAAGCGGTGCTGCCGCTGCTCGACAATCCGGTGCGGGAGTTCGTCAAGGAGGATGGCGAGAAGGTCGCCTATCCGCCAGGGCAAGCCTGATTGGAAGCCACCGCGCCCATCGCACACAACCGCCGCGTCCTCGTTACGGCTCTTGGCATCACGCAGATTCTCGCCTGGGGATCGTCCTACTACCTGCCCGCGGTGCTTGCCGCGCCGATTGCTAGGGATACCGGTTGGTCGCTGGCCTCGGTCGTTGCCGGGCTATCCTGCGGGCTCCTGCTTGCCGGGCTGGTGTCCCCCGTCACCGGGTGGCTGATCCAGCGCCACGGTGGCCGGCCTGTGCTTGCCGCCAGCTCGCTGCTACTGGCGGCCGCGCATTCGCTGCTGGCGACAGCGACCGACTATCCTTTCTATCTGGTTGCATGGCTGCTCATGGGACTGGGCATGTCGAGCGGCCTCTACGATGCCGGCTTCGCCACACTCGGCCGCCTTTATGGACAGGGCGCGCGCGGCGCCATCACCAACCTGACGCTTTTCGGCGGCTTTGCCAGTACCGTCTGCTGGCCGATTAGCGCCTTCCTTGTCGAGCATGGCGGTTGGCGCATCGCCTGCCTTGCCTATGCCGCGATCCATTTGGCAATCTGCTTGCCGCTCCATCTGTGGATAATACCGTCGCCTCCGGCCGCCGCGGCTGCGCCGGTCAAAGACAGGTCGAAAGAGGCATCGGCCACGGGCAGGATGCGGGCGCGCTTCACTCTGCTGGCCTCCATTCAGACCTTGGCGGCACTGGTCGCGTCCATGCTCTCCGTCCATCTGCTGACGCTGCTGCAATTGCGCGGCGCGAGCCTGGCAGCCGCCGTCGGACTTGGCGCGCTGGTCGGCCCTTCACAAGTCGGCGCTAGGGTGGCGGAGCTGCTGATCGGCCGCAACCGGCAGCATCCGATCTGGACGATGCTGACATCCGTAACGCTGCTCGCCGCCGGAATCTGGCTGCTGCTGACGAGCCAGACTTTCGTTGCTCTCGCCTTGATCCTTTATGGCGCGGGTAACGGCATCCATACGATCGCGCGCGGCGCGCTGCCGCTGGTGCTGTTCGACCCGCAGCAATATGCGGTGCTGATGGGCAAGCTCGCGACGCCCAGCCTCATCGTCCAGGCGGCGGCTCCGTCCGTTGGAGCGCTGCTTCTTGGCACGGGCGGCGCTAATTTTGTCCTGGTCACGCTGGCGCTCGCGGCAACGGTCAACGCGGGGCTGTGTATTTGCCTGCTTGCGACCGTGCGCCGCTGATCCTCGGAACGGTTCCTCGCCCCACGAAATCGCCGGCCTGTCCCGGGCTTTCTCACGGCTCCGGCGGGAACCCGCCACACATCTGTGACGCGAGGGCAATCCGCATTGACGCTCGCCAGGCGACAAACGAATTTACCGCGCCGCGCAAAAAAACCGACCCGGCAATTGCCGGGTCGGATTCTCTTGATTGATTGCCAGTCGCGAAGCGTTCCTGTCAGTCGCGATGCTCCGGCATTGCTTTCAGCTGGTCCTTCGTCCAGCTGGTGACGGCATGCACGTCACCGTCCTCGTCGCGCATGAAATCGAGCTGGCTGGCGGTGACAGCCACCGGCTTGGCGCCGATGCCAAGAAAGCCGCCGACATCGATGACGACCTGGCTGCCGTGCAGGTGGTCGACCGAGCCGATCTTCTCGTCATCCGGGCCGTAGATGGTGGCGCCTTCGAGGATGTCGGGCGTGAGCTCGGCGTTTGTCAGTCTTACGTGGCTGGTGTGGTCCATGGCGCATCTCCTGTGGTTGTACAGGGATGAACCTCTGATCGGGGCGAGGGTTCCGCCGACGGAGCGAAAAGCGAGCGCTGCTCAGCGAAGCGCTGCCCAGCCCGTCACGAGGACGAGGACAAGCGTGACCAGCGCTCCGGAGACATAGAGGATCGTCCTGACGCTGCCGCCCTTGGCGGCGTTGCCGCCGCGCAGGTAGACGATCATGTGGACGAGACGTAGCGCCAAGTGAACCCAGACGAGCAAGGCGAGCGTCACCGGCTCGACGCCGACCATCATCGCCAGCAACACTGGCACGACGAAGGGCGCGAGCGCCTCGACCGAGTTCATGTGGACGCGATCGATCCGGTAAAGGGAGTTGTCGTCGTCCGCCGGGATCACCGGCCCTGAAAGCTTGCCGGCAAAACCCTTGGACGAGCCTGAGTAGATCGCCAGCGCGACCGACAGGAGGCAGAGCGCAAGCACGCCGAGGCTGCTCAACCAATAGGCTTCCATTATTTCCAGTGCTCCTCCGATCGCCACCATGCGGGCCATGCCCCAGGGAGCGCCGCTGTCAGGCCGCCGGGGCAAAAAGCGCCTGGAACCGCTGCAGGTAGAGCGGCCAGCCCTGATCGCCGTCGACCCCGCTGCGCACGCCTTCCCAGCCTTGGCCATGCCGTTCGATGTGGCGGTGCTCGATTTCGACCCGGGTCCGGTTTTCCGCCTCGGCCGTGAAGCGGACTTCCCACTCGCTCGTCCTGGCGAGGTCGGTTTCGATCTGCCAACGCGGGCTGATGTCCCAGCTCAGAAGCAGCCGGTCGGGCGGATCGTAGGCCAGCACGCGGGCGAAGCGGCACTTTGAGCCGTCGACGCCGCGGTCGTAGACGTGGCCGCCGACGTGCGGCTCGAAGATCGTTTCCGCGATCGGCACGGCAAGCAGATTGTGCTCGCGCGGCTTGAAGCTGCCGAAATCCTCGGTGAACACTTTGAAGGCGCGCGCGATCGGCGCCTCGACGACGACGGAATGCCTTACGGGCGCAGGTGCCGGTTGCTTGATCATGTCTCGTCCTTTGTCGGTTGCTCGACGGCCAGCTTGTAGGCCGCAAGCGTCTTCACCCAGAACTGGTCGATCTCCGCGCGAAACGCCGCGAGCCCGTCCGGATCGATCCGGTAAATGCGCTCCTTGCCGGAGCGCGTATCAGCCACCAGCCCGGCATCCTTGAGCACCTTCAGATGCTGCGAGACGGCCGGCCTCGTGACCGGCAACAGATTGGCGAGCCCGCTCACCGAACTGGGTCGGTCGACCAGCAGTTCGAAGATCGTGCGTCGTGTCTGATCGCCGAGCGCAGTCCAATATTTCGCGTTAGTGGCCACTAACGCGAAATTAGGGCGAGATGATTGTGCTGTCAACCCGGTGGAGAGTGCCACCTGTGGCCGGTCCGATTGGCTGGCCAACCGCCTCTTGGGGCAAGATTTCCGTTCATTCCGGGAAATCAGCGCAAACGCCGGGGATTGGTTGAAGCCGCCCCAACCTCGTCATTCTATGGCGGAGCAAGGAGCGAAGCGACGCGCGCAGACCCTAGAATCCTGTGTGTTGGTTCTGGTGTATGGTTGAAGTGGGAAGGAGGCCGAGTGGATCTTGGTCGTCCTTTCGGACAGGCCGTGGAATTCCGTGACTAGGAAGCGACGCCACGGTGCAGAATTTTGCTCTGTTGTATTCCTGGGTGAAGGCAACGGCCTGGATTCCGGGGTCTTGGCGACGGAGCTTCGCTCCTGCTCCGCCCTGGAATGACGATCGCGATGGGCGTTTTCGGCCAATCTCCAACGCGTGCCACCCTGCCAACGCAAACAGGCCGACCGGTCAAAATCTCAGTGCAGTGCCACTAATCGACACCGCGCTTGCGTGCCTGCAGATCACGCGCCGCTTGCTCGATCGCAGCGCGGTCGTTGCCCAGCCTGTCGAGCAGCTCTTGCGCCTCGTCGCCCGAAATGCCGGTGCGCATGGCAAGCGCCTCCACCGTCAGCACATCCGCGCTGTCGATCTCGCGCGTTTCTGGCAGCGCATCGCCTGCCGTCAGTGGCAGGGCGGCCTCGCGGTCGATCTCCAACTCCGCCTGATGCCAGTGCCGTTCATGATTGCCGAGGATGCCGCCCTCGCGCTGAAAGATCTCATAGGCACGCTGCCTGATCTTCTCGGTCCGATCGTCGTCCATCGCCGTTCCTCCTTGCGTCTCACAAGAACGCAGGACAGGGCGGAACGATCCGCGTCTTCCACGAAGTGATCGCCGGTACAATTTCGGCCTCCACCGCGCAGATTTGCGCTAGTATTACCGTCCGTATATCGCCACCGCTTTGCCGAACATGTCGGGCTCCGGCTTCACGCCGAGCCCCGGCCGCTGCGGCACGGCGATGTGCCCTTGCTTGATGACGACCGGCTGCTTCTGGTCGAAATGGCCCTTGATGTATTCCTGGGCGATCCAGGCGCCCTCCATGCGGCGCGGCTCGACGGTCGCGGCCAGATGCACGCAGGCCGCCGCGATAATGTCGCCGCCCCACGCGTCGTCGCAACTGTGCGGCAGCGAGCGGATGGCGCAGAGGTCGCGCACGGCCGTCATCTTGGTGAGGCCACCCAGACGTGTCACCTTGAAGCCGAAGCCATCGGCGATGCCCAGCGAGATCGCCCGCAGCACGGCGTTCTGATCCTCGGTGCTCTCGTCCAGATAGACCGGATGTGTCATGCGGCCTTTCAGCGTCGCGATCTCGTCCATCGTGTTGCAGGGCTGCTCGAAGACGAGGGGAATTTGCTGGCAGAGCCGGTCGAGATGGATCGCTGCGGCCACCGTCAGGCCCCGGTTGCCGTCGACCGCTAGCCGAGCCTTGTAGCCGACCGCTTCCCAGACCTTGTGGACGACGGCGACGTCTTCTTCGAGATTGCACCCGCCGATCTTCACCTGCAGGCGCGGATAGCCGGCCTTCACCTTATCGGCCGCGATCCTCGCCGTCTCGTCCGGGGCGCCGACGATCAGCGAATAATAGGCCGGCACGCGGTCGGTCAGCGCGCCGCCCAGCAGCGTCGAGACCGGCACGCCGAGTTTTTGGCCGAGCAGGTCGAGGAACGCCATGTCGAAGACGGCCTTGGCATAACCGTGGCCGTTGAGCCGCTCGTCCATCTGCTTGGCCAGAAGCCTGATCGAGGCGATCTCCGAACCGATCAGCCCCGGGGCGATTTCGGCAATCGCGGCGCGGGCGCCCAGCGCATGATGCGGCTGGTAGACCGGGCCGATCGGGCAGGTCTCGCCCCATCCGGCAAAACCGTCATCGGTAACGATCTCGACCAGCGTCGAGTCCAGCGCCTCCACATCGGCGCTGGCCATCCGGTAGACGCCGCCTTTGACCGGCAATTGCGCCGAATAGACGTTGATCCGATCGATGCGCATACGGGCTTCCCTCCGAAGGACACGTCGGCAACGGGGCCTTTGCAGGCCCCGCCTACTACATCTGCGCCCTGGCCGAGGTCGGATCGTGAGGCGAATCCGCGATCACCTCGGCGACCTTCCAGTCGCCCAGGATCGCGACGTCGAGCTTGGTGCCGGGCTTCGAAAACGGGTCAGGCAGCAGCGCCAGCGCCACGTCATGCCCGAGCGCGTAGCCGTAGCCGCCCGACGTGATGCGCCCGACCAGCGCGCCGTCGCTGTAGAGCCCTTCATTGGCAAGCGTGCTGGCGCCGTCGGTGTCGATCCTGAGCGTCACGGATCGCCGCTGGTCGTTTCGCTCCCTATATTTCAGAACCGCGTCGCGCCCGACGAAGTCGCCCTTGTCGAGGCGGATGAAGCGCTCCAGCCCGCTCTCCAGCGCATTGAGCTCCGGGTTCATGTCGCGATACATGGCGCGATAGGATTTCTCGAGCCTGAGCGACTCCAGCGCGTGCAGCCCGACCAGCCGCATGCCGTGCTTCTCGCCTTCCTTGAGGATCGCGTCGAGCAATCGCCGCTGGTAGGGCAGGGAGTGATAGAGTTCCCAACCGAGCTCGCCTTCATAATTCACCCGCAGCAGCCGCACGTCGCTTGCCAAGGCGACGCTGCCGGTCTTGACGCCGAACCACGGAAAATTTTCGTTGGAAAGGTTGATCTCGGTCAGCGGCTGCAGCACCTCGCGCGCCTTGGGTCCGACGACGGTAAAGCAGCCGCGATCGTTGGTGACGTTCTTCAAGAATACGCTGCCGTCGGCGGGAAGCAGTCTGGAAAGATCGTCGAAGTTCCAGCGTTCGGCGCGCGGCGTCGAGATCAGGTAGAACAGGTCCTCGCCAAGCCGCGCCACCATATATTCCGCCTGCACGCCGCCGTTGGCCGTCAGGTGATGCGCCAGCGTCACCTTGCCGGCGGCCGGCAGGCGGTTGGCGATGATCCGGTCCAGCCAGGCGGCCGCGCTCGGACCTGACACCTCGAACTTGGTCATCGGCGTCATCTCGACCAACCCGACGGCGTTGCGTACCGCCAGCACTTCCTCGCCGACGAGGTTTCCCTTGGGCGTCCAGCGCCAGCTATATTGGTCCTTGGCCTCGACGCCGTTGCGCGCGAACCAGTTGGGCATCTCCCAGGCATTGAGCACGCCCCAGACCGCTCCCAGTTCCGTCAGCCGGTCATAGGAAGGCGCGGTCTTCTGCGGCCGGGCGGCGGGCATGTCCTGTCCCGGGTATTTCTGCTCGGCATGCGTGCCCCAGGCTTCGCGCACCTTCTCGCGCGTCCATTCCTTGTTGGCGTAGTCGCCGAAGCGGCGCGGGTCGAGGTCGGATGTATCGATACTGTTGCCGCCTTCGACGATCCGCTCCGACAAATAGTAGCCGATCGCTCCGCCCCACAGGATGCCGCCCGGCACGCCTTCGGCCAGCCAGACATGGGGCAGGCCCCAAGCCTGCCCCATCAAGGGCAGCTCGTCCGCCGTCATCTGGAACGGACCACGCACATTGGCCTTGATGCCCACGCGCCCGAGCGCCGGCACCAGTTGCAGCGCCTGCTCCCAGTTCCACGACACCGCCTCGAAATCCTCTTCCAGCAGGTCGGCGCCGAACCAGGACGGCACGCCATCCTCCGCGAAGAGTTTCAGGTGTTCGGTGCGCTCATAGGGCCCGAACATCAGCCCGTCGCCTTCCTCGCGCAGATAGCCCTCGAAACCTTCGTCGCGCAGGATCGGCATTTCGGGGCGGCCCGCGCGCTTGCGCTCCACCACTTCCGGCACCGCTTCGGTGATCCAGTACTGGTGCAGGATGGGGATCGCCGGGATCTCCAAGCCAAGCAGCGCGCCGGTCTGGCGCGCGTAATTGCCGGTGGCGCAAATCACATGCTCGCAGGTGATGTCGCCCTGGTTGGTCTCGACCAGCCATTCGCCGGAAGCGGTCCGCTTGAAGCCTGTGACCTCGGTGTTGAGATAGACTTTTGCGCCGAGATCCCGCGCGCCCTTGGCCATGGCATGCGTCACGTCGGCCGGCGCGATATGGCCGTCATCGGGATGGTAGAGCGCGCCCAGCATGTCCTTGTTGTCGAGCAGCGGCCAGAGCTTGCGCGCCTCGTCGGGGGTGAGCAATTGCGCCCGCATACCCTGCACCTCGGCCACGCTCATATAGCTCTTGAACTCGTCGAGCCGGTCTCTCGAATTGGCGATGCGCAGCTGCCCGCATTTGTGCCAGCCGACCGGCTGCCCGGTCTCCGCTTCGAGGCTCTCATAGATTTCGATCGTCTTTTTGATCATCCGCCCAACATTGATGTTGCGGGAATAGGACGGAATCAGCCCCGCCGCATGCCAGGTCGAGCCGGCTGTAAGCTGCGTGCGCTCGAGCAGCGCGACATCGGTCCAGCCGCGCTTGGCCAGGCCATAAAGAATGCCCGCGCCGACGCATCCGCCGCCAACGATCACCACCCGCGCATGTGCTTGCATCGAACCACCAAACCCAGACCATTCTCCAAACCGCGCCGTCGAAGCTACAGGCGAGGCAAGGCGGTGTAACGTTCTGAAAAACTGAGGATGACGATAAATTGGGCTTATGCAGCGATCCGCGCTTGGCGGATCGCGACCTGCCGGCATTTCACTGCACTTGCCCGCCCTGCGCCGTCTCGTCCTTGAAGTCGACTTTGGTGCCCGGCTTCACCATGGCGGCGAGGTCCTCGGCGTCCCAGTTGGTCAGCCGGATGCAGCCATGCGAGAAGGTGGTGCCGATCTTGCCCGGGTCAGGTGTGCCGTGGATGCCGTAGCTCTCGATCGAGAGATCGATCCACACCGATCCGACCGGATTGTTCGGCCCCTTGGCGATGGTGAAGGCCCGCTTGCTCTTCACGCCCTTGAAGGCGAATTTCGGATTGTAGCGATAGGTCGGATTGTGCACCACGCGCTTGACCTCGGCCGTGCCGCTCGGCGCCGGCTTTTCCTCGCTGCCGATCGAGGCAGGATAGACCGCGAGCGCCTTGCCCGACGCATCGAGCGCGCGCACTTGGCGGGCACCCTTGTCGACCTCGACGCTGGCTACGGCCGCGGGAGGATCGCCACGGCCGACATCGGGCACCACCAACGCGGTGTCGGCCTTCCTGAAACCGGCTTTGGGATTGAGCAGCCTCAGCAACTGTTCGCTGACATGGAAGCGCTCCGCCAGTTTTTCCCGCGCGTTGCGATAGCCGAGCCGCTTCAGATGCGCCATCCGCTCCATGCGAGCGGGGATGCGCCTGGTGAACGGCCCGCGCACATCCTTGGCGGCGACCTCATAGTTTATCAGCACCGGGCCGGCGAAAGTCGCCGCGAGCTTGTCCCAGGTCTCGCGGGTGAGCCTGCCGTCGGAGGGCAGTCCGTTGGCCGCCTGGTAGGCCGCGACGGCCTTGGAGAAATTGTCGGAAACGCGGCCGTCGATCAGGCCGGGGGAGAAGCGGGCGCGATCGAGAAGGATCTGCGCTCTGAGCACCATCGGATCGATGCCCTTCGGCTCGCCCTCGCTGAATTGCGCCTGGTTGACAGCGGCGAGGTCGAGCTTGGCTGCCAGCGCCCCGCCGCACGCGAGCACGAACGCCAATCCAGCGATAACAAGCAGCCTGATCATCGACGTCACTCCAGGATCGCGGCAAGAGCCTGTCTCTATGACGCGGCACGGCCGATGTGGTTCCTGTCGCGAGGAGCCGCACGAAGATCATCACGAGGGTGCGCTTTCTCCCATATACGTTTGAATTTTAAGCTGGAAACCAGTTCCCATGAACGCAGAGAACTGGCATTATGGTATCAGGGCCTGCGCATTTTCTTATTCCATGGCCCCTCGTCCTGGTAACCGGCGGCTCCCCAACACCCCCCCGCCCATGCCGTCGGTTGCCCTGTTGGGCGCTTTTCCGAGCCCGGACGGCTGCGTCAGCAGCGGTTAATCATCGGCTGGAATTAAGCTTCTGGATACGGCCCTTATCCAGCCGGAACACGCCGTCCGTACCGCCCTGGAGCTCGAAATCGGTTTGAAGCTCATCCCATGAGCCGAGATATTTGCCGCACTCGGCGCAATGGATCGCCGTTTCGGGTTGAGCATCGGCCGGAATTTGCAAACGGATGGTGCCGCAAAACGGGCATTCCAATTTGTGGTCCAGATACTCGCCAGTCATGGTTGCGCAGCATCGCGCAATCGGCGCGTCTTCGCAAGGCTGGGGATTTCGGCAAGCCTTTGCTTCAGCCCGGCTCGATTTCCGAAAACAGCCAATCGCGAAACGCCTTCACCTTGCGTTGGCGGATCGCTTCCGGCGGGTAGACCAGATAGAAGCTGGAGACCGCCTTCAGCGCATGGTCGAAGGGTCGTACCAGCCTGCCGGTTGCGAGGTCGGCGGAGACGAGCATGGTCCGTCCGAGCACTACGCCTTCGCCCTGCACGGCCGACTCCACCGCGAAAGTGGCTGAATCGAAAGTGAGCCCGCTGTTCGGGTCGACGCCTTCGACGCCGGCGCTGGCCAGCCACGCGGCCCAGTCGATGCGGTATCCGTCGCGGATCAGCGTGTGGTGCTTGAGGTCCTGCGGGTGCTTGAGCGGATGCGGCCCTTCCAGAAGCTTCGGGCTGCAGACCGGAAAGACTTCCTCGCCGGTGAGAAATTCCGACGTCAGCCCATGATAGTGGCCGGCGCCGTAGCGGATGGCGACGTCGATGCCGTCGCCGCGGAAATTGGTCAGTCGCCCGGTGGTCGAGACGCGCACGTCGATATCGCCATGCGCGCGATGAAAGCGATAGAGCCTCGGCACCAGCCATTTTCCGGCGAAGCCATCCGAGGTGCTGACGTTGAGCGTTGAGCCGGAATGGCGCGAGGTCGCGGTTTGCGTCGCCAGCGTGAGCTGATCGAGCGCCTCGCGCACGGCAACCGCATAGGGCTCGCCGACAGGAGTGAGCCGCACCGAGCGCGTCGCTCGCTCGAAAAGCTGCACACCAAGCTGATCCTCGAGATGCTTCACGGCGCGGCTGATCGCGCCATGGGTGAGGTTGAGCTCGTCGGCGGCCCGCGAAAAATTCAAATGCCGTGCAGCGGCCTCGAAGGCCGGCAAGGCGTTGAGCGGCGGCAGTCTGCGGGCCATGACGACAAAGCCATTTGTGAGTTATGGTAACAAATACTTGCCAAATTTTGGTTTGTCCGTCGAGCCTTTTCCAATCAAAAATCCTCACAGAATTTGTGATCAATACTCACTCAAGATCAAACCTGCGAGGACATCATGGCCACCGTTCATCCCTTCCTCTGGTTCAACCTCGATGCCGAAGCCGCGCGAGATTTCTATCTCTCGGTCTTCACCAACAGCCGCGCGCTGCGGACCATCGAGTTCACCGACAAGCCGCATGCGATCTTCGATTTCGAGCTCGAAGGCCAGCGCTTCACCGCGCTCAACGCCGGCGGCGTGCCGCCCTTCAACGAGCGGATTTCGCTCTACATCGAAACCAAGGACCAGGCCGAAACCGATTATTTTTGGAACGCGCTGACCGCCGGCGGCGGCTCGGAGCAGCCCTGCGGCTGGCTGAAGGACAAGTTTGGCGTCTATTGGCAGGTCATTCCCGAACCGGCGCTGCGCCTGATGGACGACCCCGACCGCGCCAAGGCCGACCGGGCGCGTCAGGCGATGTATTCGATGAAGAAGATCATCCTCGCCGATATCGAAGCAGCCCACGCTGGCCGCGCTTGATTTTGAACCCATCACGGAAAGACGGAGAAGACCCATGACCAGTCTCCCCATGACATCGCTCAATGGAAAGAAGATCATTGTCGTCGGCGGCAGCTCCGGCATCGGTTTCGGCGTCGCGGCAGCGGCGCTTGAAAGCGGCGCGGAGGTGGTGATCGCCGGCCGTTCGGCCGAAAAGCTGAAGGCCGCCGAAAAGCGGCTCGGCGGGGCAGGGCGCGTGACGGGCATCGCCGCCGACATGGCCAACGAGGCCGAGGTGTCCGGCTTGTTCGAGCAAGCCGGCGCTTTCGATCATCTGGTGGCGACGGCCGGCACGCCGCCGCCCAATTATCCGATCGGCGAGACCGACATGGATTTCGTGCGCCAATTTGTCGCCGGCAAGCTGATCGGCGCGGTGATGCTGGCCAAGCACGCCGTGCGCACGCTGAACAAGGCTGGCTGGATGATCTTCACCTCCGGCATCAACAAGGACCGTCCGCCGGTCCCCGGCGGCTCGGTCGTTTCGGCGGTCGCCGGTTCCTTCACCTATTTCGCCCGGGCCCTGGCGCTGGAACTTGCGCCAACCCGCGTCAACATCGTCTCGCCCGGGTGGGTGGATACCGAAATGTGGGACGAGATCGTCGGCGTCGCCAAATCAGGCTATTTCGAGCAGATGGGCGCCCGACTGCCGGCTGGAAAGATCGCCAGGCCCGCCGATATCGCGCCGGCCTATCTCTATCTGATGCAGAACGAGTTCATGACCGGCGAGACCATCCACATCGACGGCGGGCAAAGGCTGGTGTGAGCGGTAGAGCCGGACCTCGATTTGAAGGTTCCGGCTTCACCTATTGCCACCCAAAAGGCCGGGCGCCGCCTTCCACACTTTCGCCGGCCAATGGCGTTTCCAGCGGAACGCTAATATAGATGATGCTCGAATGAGCAGCGCCTCCGCACCGTCGAGGAACGCCATGCGAAGGGTCATCGTCACAGCCATGTGGATTGTCGCCGCGACAGGCGCAGATGCTCATGACTGGTACGAAAACAAGGTCGACCCGGTAACCAACTTCAAATGTTGCGGCGGCACGGATTGCCGCCCCATCCCCGAGTCCGCCGTGCAATCCGGGGCCGACGGCGGCTATGTCTATCTTCCCGATGGCTTCAACATCCCGCGAGACCGCGTGCAGGAATCGCCGGACGGCCGATACCATATCTGCGAGAACCATTACGTCATAACCAACCAGCCCTATCTGCGCTGCTTCTTCGCGCCGCGGCTCAAGGTCTCCCGACTGCTCCCGCGCTAGTCGCGGCCCTCGATATCTGCATGGCACCTGACACTGGTCATCGCCACCATTTGAGCTTTCATTTTCGTGCGAAGCTGAAGGTGAAATGGCTGCCGCGGTGATAGACGGCGGCATGGACGACCGGGGTTCCGGTCCCATCGAAACAGGTTTCCGTAATGAGCAGGGCTGGCCCAAAGTCGCGCAAGTCGTTGCGCTGCACGATTTCGTCGGGCAGCGTTACGGCTGCAACGGAGGCGGCCGACATACGCGGCTGATGGCGGTGCTTTTCCAGCAGGGCGAGCAGCGAGCCGCTCCATTCGATGTCGAAAAGGCGCCCCGGCAAAAGGCTGCGCGGTACGTAGTCGAGCGAATAGATGAGGGGCAGATCGTTGTGCAACCGCAGTCGTTCAAGCCGGATGACGCGCTCTCCGTCCGCTAACCGCAATTGCTGCTGGATCAATGGATCGGGCGTTTCCTCGGCGATGGAAAGAACCTTGTTGACGGTGTTGTAGCCATAGTGGCGCGACATGTCGGTCACGCTTTCGAACACCGTGATTGGACGGTCGACCTGGACGGCGGAGTTCGCGGTCACAAAGCGGCCGAGACCATGAGTGACGGAGATGATGCCGTCCTGTTCGAGAAGCTTCAGCGCTTCGCGCAGGGCAGGGCGCGAGATGCGGAAGCGCTGCGTCAGCTGGGATTCCGTTGGCAGCCGGTCGCCGGGCTTGAGGCCTTCGGTCCTTATGAGGTCGGCCATGCGGTCGCGCAGCTGAACCGCCAATGTGCGCGCGTCCCGAAGCGGCTCGTCCAAGTCCCTCTTCCCCATTGTGCCAACTCTCCTTTTGTTGTCGGACAATCGCGCTCAGGTCAAGCGGAGGCATGCCGTGGCGATCGCATGTCGTATAGGCAACGCATGCGAACCCATCCGCAAAATTTCTCTTGAAATGTGCTGCTGCAGATGTCAGTTGTCTTACAACTGAATTGATCGAGGGAACGATGCTCAATTTCGATGAAGCCCGGTTTATGCGCATCCAATCGGGGGCGGTGGCCTTGCGCGAGCGCATTGAAGCCGTTGTGGCGCAGTGCCTCGCCGCCGAGGCGCAAAACATCTTCTTTCTCGGCACCGGCGGTGCAGCGATCCTGATGCATCCGGCGGCGCAATTGCTGCAGCGCCGATCTGGCTTTCCGGCCTTCGTCGACATCACCGCCGAGCTGCAGCTTGTCCAATCCGTGCACCTGACCGACAAATCGATCGTCGTGTTGCCCTCGCTCTCCGGCACCACGAAGGAAAGCGTGGCACTGCTGTCCCGGATCAAGGACGTCGGGGCGACGGTGATCACGCTGGTCGGACATGAGGAGACGCCGCTCGGCAAGGGCGGGGACCATGTCTTCGTCAACTTCGCCGAGGACGACACGTCCTGCGAGTCCTTCTATCTCCAGTCGCTCTTCATCGCGCTTGCAGCGCTGAAGCATCGCGGCGAGCTCGCCGAATCCGAACGGATTTTCGCCGAACTGGAGCAGTTGCCGCGACTGTTGCTGGAGGTGAAGCAGAACTATGAACAGGAAGCCGCCGGCTTCGCGCAAAAACTGGCCGCCTCCGACTATCACATCATAACCGGCGCTGGGAATGTCTGGCCGCAGGCCTGGTATTACGGCATGTGCATCCTGGAGGAGATGCAGTGGATCCGGACCCGCCCCGTGCATGCTTCAGACTTTTTCCATGGCACCCTGGAGCTGGTAGACAAAGATGTCAGCGTGGTGCTCCTCAAGGGCGAGGACAGCGCGCGGCCGCTGGCCGATCGCGTCGAGAAATTCACCCCTACCTATACGGACAAGTTGACGGTGCTCGACACCGCCGATTTTGAATTGCCCGGCATTTCGCCGGATGTGCGCGCGCTGGTTTCGCCGATCGTGCTCGCGACCGCCCTCGAACGGGTCAGCGCGCATCTCGAGGTGATCCGTAACCACCCGCTGACGACGCGCCGCTACTATAAGCGCGTTGCCTATTGAGCTTAGCTCTCGGCGTCAGCTTGATCGTGCAGCGCAGGATATGAGCAGCCTTCGATTTGCCGCCGTCGGTGACAACTGCATCGACCGCCTCGGAGCGCCGATCGGCCGCTCGCTGGTCGGCGGCAACGCGCTCAACGTTGCCGTCCAGCTCGCGTGGCTTGGCCATAACAGCTTCTATTTCGGCGCGGTCGGCCGCGACGCCGGGGGCGAACGCACCCGCGCTGTGCTCGAAGCCAATCGGGTGGCGGTCAAGCACCTGCGCGTAGACCAGCGCAACACCGCCTGGACCGACATCAAAGTCTTGCCGTCGGGCGAGCGTTTGATTGCCGCCGAGGATTTCGGCGCCTGCGCCGGTTATGCGCCGAACCAGGCCGAACTGGCGATCCTGGGGACGATGGATCACGTCCATATCGGCTGGCTGGATGACGGCGGCGCTTTACGCAGGCGCCTGTCGCGGGCAGGCGTCAGCGTCTCGCAGGATATCTCGGTCAACGCCGATCCCGCCGATCTCGGTGTGGCGGGTCTGAGCATAGTTTTCTGCTCGACCGGCCAACATCGCGACGCGGCCGAAGCGATGGCCGCGGATCTCCTGTCGCGCGGCGCAGGCTGCGCCGTCGTCATGCGCGGTGCCGAGGGGTCGATGGCGCTGACGGCCCGCGAGCGCGCCGAGACCGGCATCCGCCCGGTCGAGGTCGTCGACACGACCGGCGCCGGCGACAGCTTCATCGCCGGTTTCCTGCATGCCTGGCTGGCGAGGAAGCCGCTCTTGCTGTGCCTCGAAAGCGGCCGCGATCATGCCGCTCTGGCCTGCTGCCATCTCGGCGGCTTTCCCCAGGAGGGGATGCCGCATTGAAGCTCAGCGTTTGAGCGAGCGGCCGAACCGTTCCTCGATGCGGGACTGCAGGAATTCGAGCCCGATGGACAAAATCCAATAGATCATCGAGGCGGTGATCAGCATCTCGATATGCCGGAACTCGGTCTGGCCCTGCGTGCGCGCCAGATACATGATCTCCCAGACCCCGACCACCGAGACCAGGGAGGAATCCTTCAGCATCGCGATGAACTGATTGCCCGTCGGCGGCACGATGACGCGCATCGCCTGCGGCAGGATCACCAGGAACATCGTCTGGTTGGGGCTGAGCCCAAGTGCGGTAGCTCCCTCCGTCTGGCCGCGCGGAATGCTTTCGATGCCGGCCCGGAAAATCTCGGTCATATAGGCGCCGTAGCAAAGCGACAGCGCCATGATCCCGGCGGGCACGGCCCCGATCACATAACCGACCTGCGGCAGGCCGAGATAGATGATGTAGATCTGCATCAGCAGCGGCAAACCGCGAAACAGCGAGGTGTAGAACGTGGCCAGGCCATAGACGATGCCGTTCTTGGAGAGCTTGGCTATGGCACCGATGAAGGCAATAACCGTCGCGATGGCGATCGAAATGGCGGAGATGTAGAGCGTGGTCACCACGCCCTGCGAGATGAGGAAACCGATCTTCCGGGCGATGAAAGAAAAGGACAGGTCAAAGGAATAGAAGAACAGCATCAGCAGCACGAACAGCTCGATCCATACCGCCACGATCTGCTGCTTGCGCCCGAGTTGCTGCAGCGCCTTCCAGTTGGCGGCCACGATCAGCGCGATCAGCACCGCCGAGACGGCTCGCGCCACCACGGGATTGGCCGCAAGCCATTCGATCGAGCTCGGGATCAGCTTGCCGATCCAGTCTGCCTTGATGCCGAGACCGTAGAGGCCCGCGGCGAAAGCGGCGAGCGCCAGGCACACGCCGATGCGGCGCGTGGCGTCCGGATAGTTGAGCAGCAGTCTGCCGATCACCTGTCGATATCCCTTCTGGTTAGCGGGGGCGTTCGCGCCACCAATCTTGCGCCTGCAGCTTCCAATAGGTGAGTTGCGCCGCGGCAAGCCCCACCGGTCCGCCTGCCCAGGCCAGTCCGAACGGCGCGAACAGAAGGTGGCGGTCCGACTGGCCGAGTACCGCCTCGGCGACCACCTTGCCGGCTATGGCCGTCGTGTTGATGCCGTGCCCGCCAAACGCGGTGAGATACCAGGCGCCTGGCTGCAGCTGCCCGATCTGGGGCATCAGATGGCGGGCGTAGGCCATCAGCCCCGACCAGGCGAGTTCGGTCTTGAGCGCAGCGAGCTGAGGGTAGGTTCCAGCCATCTCCCGGCGCAATTCCCTGGCCAGCGCCGCCGGCGAAGCGGCCCGCGTAGTGATGCGCCCGCCCCAGAGCAGCCGCTTTCCATCCTCCACGACGCGGTAGTAGTCGCCGGCCCGGCGGTTGTCGCCGACGGCATCCGTCGTCGCGATAGCGCCGGCGATGAGATCCGGGGCTTCCTCGCTCAGCATCACATAGGTCGCGATCGGCAACATGGCCCGCTTCAGCCGACCGACCAGCGGTCCTGTATAGCCGCCGGTGGCAAACACCGCTTGCCGCGCGCGTACTTCGCCGCTTGCGGTGCGTAGGGTCTTGTGCGCGCCATCGAGTTTAGCCTCGATCGCGCTGGAGCCCTCGTGAATCCTGCCGCCCAGCCGCTCGATCTCCGCCCCGATGGCGCGCAGATAGTTCAGCGGATGCATGTGGAAGGCGTTGCCATCGCGTAGGCCTTGGTAGTAGCGCTCGGAACGCAGCACAGCGCGCACCTGGTCGCGCTCGAGATATTCGAGCGGATAGTCAAAATCCCGCGCCAGTTTCTCTGCATGAGCCTTCAGTTCGGCGCCGCCGTCATGGCGCAGCACGCCCATGATTCCGGAGCGAGGCTTCGCTGCCGTGATGTCGAGATCCTTGATCGTCTGCCGCACGAAATCGACGCCTTCGATCGACAGCCGATGCAGGTCTCGTGCCGCCGCCGCGCCGGCCATCGCGGCGATCTTGTCGCTGCCGGTCGCGAAGCCGGGGCTGACGAAGCCGCCGTTGCGGCCCGAGGCGCCGAAGCCGATGCTCTCGGCTTCGAGCAGCATGACCTGCTGCCCGGCGCGCGCCAGCTGCAGCGCCGTCGTGAGACCGGCCAGTCCGCCGCCGACAATGACCGTGTCGCATTCGGCCGGACCCGCGAGCGGCGGTCTGGCCTTCTCGTCGGCAAGTGTACGGCGATAATAGGTATCGGGATAAGTCATGATAGGTTCTGACGGAAGCAGGCGGCCTTGAGGGGCCGCCCGCGATGAGCGTCAATCGGCGCTGTAGTTCTTGCCGTACCACTTGGTGGTCAGCGTGGCGAGCGTGCCGTCTTTCTTCATCTGGTCGATGATGCCGCCGATCTTGGTGGTCCACTCGGCATCGCCCTTGTCGGCGATCACCACCAGCGGCTCCCGGAAGGCGTAGTCGCCCTCGAGGATGCGCAGCGGATAACCGTTCTTGATGGCGTTTTGAGCGGTCTGCTCGGGCGCGATGACCGCGTTGAGCCGCACGCCGTCCCCAAGTCTCAAATCGTCGAAGGGCAGCATGGAATCGGCGAAAGTCCGGATTTCGCCAGGCTTCAGCTTGTATTCGATTGGCGGAAGGCCGGGAGCGTCGATCTCCAATTGGCGGCGGATGAAATCTTCCGAAGTGGTGGCGGTCTCGACGCCGATCACCTTGCCGTTCAGATCGTTCACCGATTTTGCCTTGCTGTCCTTGTGGACCACATAGACATAAGGGCTGTAATAATAGATGCCGGCGAAATCGATCACCCTGGCCCGGGCCTTGGTCGGCGTCACCGAGCCGACGCCAAGATCATAGCGGCCCTGCCAGTGGCCGCCGGTCATGGTCGCCCAATCGGGCGTCTCGAAGCTGACCTCGACGCCGAGGCGCTTGGCGATCTCTTTCGAGACGTCGATGTCGAAGCCGACCAACTGGTTGCTCTCGTCGAGAAAGCTCTGCGGTGGCCAGCCGCTGTTGGTCGCGACCACCATGGCCTTCTTGGTTGTGACGCGATCCAGGGTTTCTCCCGCCCACGCTGCCGACGCAAATGCGAGCGCGCCGGCAGCCAGCGCGAAACAAGCGATAAATCTCCTCACGAAACCTCCCTCTCGTATGTAAGATGTCTGACAACGCAACTTGTCCGTAAGGGGGAGGGTGAGTCAAGCGTCTTTATCGGCGCATCGTCGAGTTTGGCCCGCGATACGCGTTCCCGGCGTTGGCTGGATCGGCATTGCTCGAATTTCCTGAACTTTTATGCGATCGGCCGCGGCAGTCGGCTGTTGTGCGAATTCGCGGATCAGTCGGCCGCCACCAGTTCTCGGCGCTCGCTGCCGCCGGCGCTTTGACCTTGAGGCAGGGTGGCTGGAATGAAAGGCTCCGTTGTCAGGCCGGCAGCCCGAGCTGCTTTCGCAGGCTCTTGTCGAATGCGGATGCGGGGACGAAACGGCGCAGGAAACTGACTTGGCGCGCCGTCTTTCCCGCCGCATAGCGCCGCTTCGGAGCGGGATCGGTCGCGGCCGCCAAAACGGTGTTGGCCACCACTTCGGGCGTATCGCCTTTTTCCATCGCCTTCCGCACGGCTGTGGTCATGCCGGCGCGCGCGGCGTCATAGACATCGAGCACCTGGTCCGGCCTGGCCAGATTGTCTTCGAACAAAGTCCGGGTATAGGCCGGCTCGACCAACGCGACTCGAATTCCAAACGGCCGCACTTCGTGGTCAAGCGATTCGGAATAGCCTTCAACGGCATGTTTGGTCGACGAATAAAGCGCGAAATAGGGGGCGGGGATGAAACCTTGCACTGAGCTCAAGTTGACGATCCTGCCCTTTCCTTGACGTCGCATCATCGGCAGAACCGCGGTAATCATCCGGATGACACCGAAGACGTTCACGTCGAACAGAGCCTGGGCCTGTGCAGTCGAGGATTCCTCCGCGCCGCCGAGCAGGCCGATGCCGGCATTGTTGACCAGCACGTCAATGCGCCCGGCATCGGCCAGCACCTCATCGACCAGCTTCGCCACGGACGCGTCATCGGTCACGTCGCAGGTCAGCATGGTAATGCCGTCGGTTTTCTTGGAGACCGCGCGACGGCTCGTTCCGAACACGCGAAAGCCGGCGCTCTGCAGCGCCTTGGCCGTTGCGTGCCCGATTCCGCTGGATGCCCCTGTGACGATGGCGACACCAGGATTGGTCCTGTTCATGGAGATCACTTTCTTTGGGTTGGACTGGAAAAGCAGGAAAGGCTGGAGCAAAGAGCGTCAGTCACGAGTGGCTCGACCCGTTCACGCCGTGCCCGTCCCAGCGCCGGAACAGCACGCTGGCATTGACGCCGCCGAAGCCGAAGCCGTTGGTGATCGCGTAGTCCATCTCCATCGGCCGGGCCCGGTTTGCGACGAAGTCTATTCCGTCGCCGGCCGGATCGGGGGCGCTCAAATTGAGGGTCGGCGGCGCCACCTGGTCCCTCAGCGCCAGGATGGTGAAGATGGCGCCAATCCCGCCGGCGGCTCCGAGCAGATGTCCGGTCGCCGACTTCGTTCCGCTGACGGCTATGGAGAAATCCGTGCCGAAGACGGTTTTGATCGCCTCGATTTCTCCCAGATCGCCCACCGGCGTGGAGGTCGCGTGCGCGTTGAGATGGCGGATCTCGCGCGGCGAAATGCCGGCTTGGGCGATCGCGATCTCCATGGCGCGGCGCGCGCCATCCCCATCCTCGGGACCGGACGTGACGTGATGGGCATCCGCCGTCGTGCCGTAGCCGACGACCTCGGCGAGGGGTTTCGCGCCGCGCGCCAGCGCATGGCCCAATTCCTCGATGACCAGGATGCCCGCGCCTTCGCCCATGACGAAACCATCCCGTGTCATGTCGAACGGGCGCGAGGCCTGATCGGGACGGTGATTGAAGGAGGTTGAAAGCGAGCGTGCCGCGGCGAAGCCGCCCAGGCTGACGACGTTCATGCAGGCTTCCGTGCCGCCGCACAAGGCGATGTCGGCTTCATCGGCGCGGATGATCCGCGCCGCGTCCCCGATCGCCTGGATGCCGGCGGCGCACGCCGTCACCGGCGCGCCGATGTGGCCCTTGAAGCCGTAACGGATCGTGATGTGGCCGGCGGCGAGGTTCACCAGGAAAGACGGCACCGTGAACGGCGAAAGACGCCGAACGCCGCGCTGGTCGACGGTCCGTACCGCCTCGGTTATGGCGGGGAACCCTCCGATACCTGAAGCAATGATCGTCGCGGTGCGAAGCCGATCCCTTTCCGACTCCGGCTTCCATCCCGCCTGGGCAAGCGCCTCTTCCGCCGCCGCCAGCGCGAAAAGAATGAAGCGATCGATCTTGCGCTGATCCTTCGGCGCCAGGAAGGCATTGGCATCGAGGCCGGCTTCGGGATCCTCCTCCAGGGAAAGAACCGTTCCGCCGATCTTTGTCGGCAGGGCTTCCACCATGTCCTCAGGAAGCCTTCGAATGCCCGAGCGGCCGGCCAGGAGACGCGACCACGACGTCTCGATATTTGCGGCAAGGGGCGTGACCGCGCCCATGCCCGTGACAACAATCCGTCGCATCTATTCTCCTATCGATCTGAGTGACCAGCCCGCGCCGGTCAAACGGTGACGGTGTCGCGAACCTGTTCGGCCGCTGCATCCAGAAAGGCCTGGGCGAGGGCGGGATCATTGACGATGCGCGAGAGAACCACCGCACCGACCATCGTCGAGAGGACGGCCATGGCTTTTTCACCGGTCTCCTCGATCTCAGTCCTGGCAATCATCCTGCCGAGCACTTCAAGGTATGCTTTGATCCCCACTTCGAACGACGCTTTCACCTCGGTCCCCTGTCTGGCCGCATCCGACCCGAGCGCCGCGACCGGGCAGCCGTCCATCCTTTCCTCGCGATGGCCCATGCTGAGGTAGAACTCGATCACCGCCCCAAGCGGATCGCTGGGATTCGCTGCGGTCGCCGCCGTCCATCTGTCGGCAGCGCTCTCCATCGCACGCCTGGAAGCTTGCGCCGCAAGGTCCTCCTTTGATGCGAACTGCTTGTAGAAAGCGCCCTGGGTCAGCCCGGCACCCTTCATCAGATCCTTAAGGCCGATACCGTCAAAGCCGTGCTCCCGAAAAAGCCGGCTTGCGACATCGATCACGGTTTGCCGGTTCTGCTCAGCCTGAATGCGGCTCACGCGCATCGTCGATCTCCATTTAGATTACGCACGACATCTATACGTCAGTTAGAAGCCGAACGCAATCTATCAATGGGCGACGCGCCACGTGGCGGTTTGCTACGGGCTGAATGTGCCTGCGGCAGGCCCAGATCAGCTTCGATGCCGAAGCGCCGCGACGATCACCGCCATTGCCGGCGAGAGCTGGCGCCGGCTCGGGTAGTAGAGGTGGTAGCCCGGGAAGGGCAGGCTCCAATCGTCGAGCACGAGTCTCAGCCGGCCCTCGGCTACATGCTGGCTGACGAGGTCTTCCGGGACATAGGCTATGCCGTATCCGTTCAGCGCGGCATCGACCATGGGGATGGTCGTGTTGAAGGTAAGTTGGCCCTCCACCCGGACCCTGAGCTCGCGCCCCTTTTTCTCGAACTCCCAGGCATAGAGCCCGCCGAACGTCGTCTGCCGCAGGCAGATACAGTCATGCGCGACCAAGTCCTGCGGTGTCCTCGGGATGGGGCGGCGCGAAAAATAGTCCGGCGAAGCGACGGCTACCAGCCGCCAGTCGGGGCCGATGCGCACCGCGATCATGTCCTTGTCGACGCTCTCGCCGAGCCGCACGCCGGCGTCGAAGCGCTCCTCGACGATGTTGCGCATGCCGTTGTCGCTGTAGAGCTCGACGCGCATGTCGGGATAGTCGCGCAGCATCGGCCGCAGCTTCGGCCAGACGATCATCCGCAGCGCATGGTCGGACAGCGTGATGCGCACCGTGCCCGCGGGCCTGTCGCGGAAGGCCACCAGGCTCGACAGGTCGGACTCGATGCCTTCGAACCGCGGGACGAGCGACTGGTAGAGCCGCTCACCGGCTTCCGTAGGCGCCACGCTGCGCGTCGTGCGGGTGAGCAAACGCACGCCGAGCCGTGCCTCCAATTGGTTGATGGTATGGCTGAGCGTCGATTGCGACGTGCCTAACTCGGCCGCCGCCCTGGTGAAGCTGCGCTCCCTGGCCACCGTCAGGAACCACAGCAAATCCTTCAGATCCTCGCGCTGCATGGGTTCCATCCTGGCTCAGCCGCTCGCTCAAGCCGCGGCGTCTCAAGGCCACCATTCGTCAATTCATATCAAGAATGGATAAGTCCATGCAGATTGCAACGGCTAATCCGGATAGTGCCGGTGATTTATATAGCCGCCAGCGAAATGACTGGAGGGCTCGACGACGAGCCGCAGCCCATGGATACGACCTACGACAGCCAATTGGCGAAAGCCCAACTGGTGAAGGAACCGAGCGCCTGGGGGGCGGTGGCGTGTCTGTCTCTGCTGACCTTCGTGCTGGTGGCGTCGGAGTTCATGCCGGTCAGCCTGCTGACTCCCATCGCCAATGAGCTCGCCATTTCCGAGGGGCAGGCCGGCCAGGCGATCTCCGTCTCCGGCATCTTCGCGGTCCTCACCAGCCTGTTCGGCAATGCGCTGCTGTCGCGGCTGGACCGGCGGACCGTCATTGTCCTCTACACGGCCGTCCTCGTGGTCTCCGGCCTGGCGGTCACCTTTGCGCCGAACTACGTGGTCTTCATGCTCGGCAGAGCACTGATCGGCGTTTCGATCGGCGGCTTCTGGTCTCTGTCGACCGCTGTCCTGGCGCGCATCGTGCCTGGCGCCGACCTGCCCAGGGCGATCGCCATGCTGCAGGGCGGAACCGCCTTCGCCTCGGTGATCGCTGCGCCGCTCGGAAGCTTTCTCGGGGGCCTGGTCGGCTGGCGCGGCGCCTTCTTCGTCGTCGTTCCGATCGGCCTCTTCGCGATCGTCTGGCAGCTTGCCGTCCTGCCCAAGATGCCCGCCAATGAGCAGGCGTCGGTCGGCAAAATGTTTGGCCTGCTCGGCAATCGTATGTTCGCCGTAGGCATGGCCGCCACCACGCTCGCCTTCATGGGACAGTTCGCGCTTTCCACCTATCTGCGCCCGTTCCTCGAAGGCGTCACCGGCCTCGACGTGAACACGTTGTCGATGCTCCTGCTCGGTCTGGGACTTGCAGGCCTGGTCGGCACCTCGCTCGTCGGCTTCATTCTTCGCACGCATCTCGGCGCGGTGCTGATCGGCCTGCCGACGGTCCTGGCGATCATCGCGCTTTCGTTGATCGCGCTCGGTCCGTTCGCCATCGCGACTGCGTCCCTGCTGGTCGTCTGGGGCCTGTTCAGCACGCCGGTCCCCGTCGCCTGGAACACCTGGATGACCAAAACGATCCCCAACGATCTTGAAGCGGGCGGAGGACTGCAGGTCGCGCTGATCCAGTTCGCCATCACCTTCGGCGCGTTCGCCGGCGGACTGCTGTTCGACAGCGCCGGCTGGTGGAGCCCCTTCGCGCTCGGCGCATTCCTTCTTCTCGGCTCGGCGCTCTTGGCCTTCGCGGCGACGAAAAGCGGGGGCCGCCATTGACCAAGCGACGACCGATCAGCCGACGAACGCTGCTTTGTGCCGCGCTTGCAACCATTGTCCCGCCGGGAGCGGCCAACAGTCAACAGGGCAGGGACCCGGCCAACCAGGAGCCGACCGACATGCGGATCAGGATGGCCTTCGACGGCCGTATCATGACGGCCACGCTCTACAACAACCCGTCGGCGCGGGATTTCTTTTCCATGCTGCCGCTCCATCTCATCGTCAGCGACTACGCCCACAACGAGAAGATCGCTTATCTGCCGCGCAAGCTGACCGAGGAGGGCAGCGGTCCGTTCGGCAACGAGCAGCCTTACGACCTCTGCTACTTCATGCCCTGGGGCAATCTGGCGATGTTTTACGCCGATTATCGCCATCCCGGGCTGATCAGGCTCGGCCGCTTCGACGAGGGCGAACAGGCGCTGCATGTGCGCGGCGAGTTCCCGCTTCACATAGAGCGCATCTGACGACGCAAAGGAGATCACCATGAACATTCTTCGCGCAGGCTCTCGGCCTTCCGGCAAGGGCCCCTCCGACTGGTTCACCGGCACGGTGCGGATCGACCCGCTCTTCAATCCCTTCGATGCCGCCCGGGTGCAGGGGGCGCAGGTGACTTTCGAGCCCGGCGCCCGCACCGCCTGGCACACGCATCCACTGGGGCAGACGCTGATCGTCATCTCCGGCCTCGGCCGCGTGCAGCGCGAGGGTGGCCCGGTCGAGGAGATCCGGCCCGGCGACGTCATCTGGTTCGCGCCCGGGGAAAAACACTGGCACGGCGCATCCCCCGAGACCGCCATGACCCACTTCGCCCTCCAGGAGGTCAAGGACGGCAAGGTCGTGGATTGGCTGGAACATGTCGGCGACGCCGACTACGGCGCCTGATCCCATCGACGAAAGGAAAGCAAAAATGCTCGCAACCATTCTACACAAGCCCGGCGACATCCGCTGCGAGGACATCGCCGACCCGAAAATCCTGCGTCCGACGGACGCCATCATCAAGCTGTCGGCGAGCTGCATCTGCGGCTCGGACCTCTGGCCCTATCGCGGGCTGCAGCCGGTCGACGGGCCGCAGCACATGGGTCATGAGTATTGCGGCATCGTGGTCGAGGTGGGGGCGGAGGTGCGCAATGTCCGCCCCGGACAGTTCGTCGTCGGCTCCTTCTGCCTCTCCGACAACACCTGCCCGCATTGCCGCTTCGGCTTCCAGTCGTCCTGCGAGCAGCGTGAGTTCATGAGCGGTGCTCAGGCGCCTTACGCCCGCGTGCCGCTGGCCGATGGGACGCTGGTGGCGACGTCCGAGGTTCCGCCGGCCGAGCTTATTCCCGACCTGTTGGCGGTGTCGGACGTTCTCGGCACCGGATGGTACGCCGCCGATGCCGCCGAGGTTCGCGAAGGCTCGACGGTCGTGGTCGTCGGCGACGGCGCCGTCGGCCTGATGGGCGTGCTTGCGGCCAAGGAGATGGGCGCCGCGCGCATCATCGCCATGAGCCGCCACCCGAGCCGCCAGAAACTCGCACACGAGTTCGGCGCGACCGACATCGTGGCCGAACGCGGTGAGGAAGGCGTTGCGCGCATTAAGGAGCTCACCAAGGGGGTGGGTGCGGATTCGGTGCTGGAATGCGTCGGGACGGCGGAATCCTTCGAGCAGGCGCTGGCCTGCTCGCGGCCCGGCGGCACGATCGGCTATGTCGGCGTGCCGCATGGCGTAAGCTTCGATGGCCAGAAACTCTTCTTCGGCCAGAAGCGCATGCTCGGCGGCCCCGCGCCGGTACGCCGCTTCTTGCCCGACCTCATGGGGCGCGTGCTGCAAGGCCGCATCAAGCCAGGCAAGGTCTTCGACCTCAAGCTGCCGCTGGCCGAGGTGGCCGAAGGCTACCGCGCCATGGACGAGCGCCGCTCCATCAAGGTCATGCTCGAGGTCTAGAGCATGATGCCGAAAAGTGTGGAGCGGTTTTCGGACGACATCATGCTCTATCTCTTTGATTTAGAGCCGGATGATTTCAGGTCGACTCGACCTGAAATCATCCGGCCCTAGGCGCCGGTCGGGCGCTGAACCGTCTCAGCGCTCCGGAACCACCGCCCACAATTTTTTGGCGAAGCCGCGCTTGTCGAGGACCCATGGCTGGCCGGTGATCACCGCTTTGCCATCCACGCATTTGTAGGCGTAGACGGCGTCGTGTCCCGTCGCGAAAGCCGGCACGACGTCGTCATTAGGGTTGGTCCTGCAGAACTCGTCCGCGCCGGGATTGTCGCGCGCGGCGTTCATCTTCGCGCAGGGCAGGTTGGCGCCGACGAAGCAGGCCAGCAGCTCGCCGTTCATGCAGCGATAGTTGGCTTGCGTCGCAAGCTCCGATTCCTGCGGCGCACTCTTGGCCTGCGGAAACAGCTTGTTGAACGCCTTGACGGTGCCGGCGTGAAGCGCATGCGAATAGGGGCGGACGGTGTCGTCGTTTTTCACCTGGCGGCATAGCTTGTGGAGGTCCTGCGCAGGCGCCGCGATTGCGGTCGCAGGCGCCGCCTTGGCGTTGCCGGCGGCTACGGCGGTAAAGGCAAGTGCCGATGCAAAAAGGCCGATTGCCGAAAGACGAAATGCAGCCATTGTGACCTCCTCAGACTGGCCGGAGCAAAACCCGCGGGAAACCGTTAGGTCCGATTAAGATCATGCAGGAAACCGCAAGGATGGCACAATCTGTCAACAAACAGGAACCGCTCGCCTTCCGCTTCACCGATGACGGCCTGGTGCCCAACCATCCGCGCTGGCCCATGCTCGTCTATCCCGGCGCCGTGCAGCTGCCGGACGAGGGCGATCCGGCTGCTGTCCTCGAGGGTATTTTCGGCGCCAATGGCTGGGGCGACAGCTGGCGCAACGGCATCTACGGCTTCGTCCACTATCATTCGCGCATTCACGAGGTGCTGGGCATCGCGCGCGGCACCGCCGAGGTCCGCTTCGGCGGCGACAAGGGCAAGGTGCTGGAGGTGAAGGCGGGCGACGTGGCGGTTCTGCCGGCCGGCACCGGCCATCAGCGCCTGTCCGGCTCGGCCGATCTTCTGGTCGTCGGCGCCTATCCGCCCTTCGGCACCTATGATTTATGCCGGAGCCCCGAACAGCACGCCGAGGCGCTGCGCACGATCCCGAAGGTCGGCCGGCCCGACAACGATCCGCTCTTCGGCGGCGACGGGCCGCTGCTGAAAGCCTGGAACGAAGGCTGAAATGGCAAGCATCGTCGCCATCGAGCACGTGACGCTGGACGGCGTCTTCCAGGCGCCGGGGCGCGCCGACGAGGACACTCGCAATGGTTTTGCGCACGGCGGTTGGGGCAATCCAGGCAGCGACCCGAAGATGCAGGAAGTCATTGGCCGCGCCATGGCCGGCGGCTGGTCGTTGCTCGCCGGCCGCACGACCTATGAGGATCTTCACGAAGCCTGGGCTGTTCGTCAGCCGGCCAGCCCGATGACCAGGGCGCTGACCGGCGCACGGAAGTTCGTCGCCTCGCATGACGCCAGCTATCAGCCGCGCTGGGAGAATTCGGCGCTGCTTGCCGGCGATGCCGGGGAGACGGTGCGCGCGCTCAAGCAAGGTCACGACAAGGCGCTGATTGTGTTCGGCAGCGGCAAGCTGCTGCGCGCGCTGATGCGGCACGGGCTTGTCGATGAGATGGTGCTGATGGTCCACCCTCTGGTGCTGGGCGCAGGCTCGCGCCTTTTCGAGCCGGGTCAGGCGCCCTCAACGCTGAAGCTGTCCGGCCAGATCGCGACCGCGACGGGTGTGGCGATCCTCACTTATGCATTCGACGGCAAGGCCGCGGCGGAGCGGCCAGAATAACCGGAACCCGAGGTCCTTCCTCTATGGATAATGCGTTTTTTTCGGCGCGTAGCTTGCCGGATCGAAATCGAGTTCCTTCGGCAGCGGCTGGCTCGAGCATTGCAGGTGCATCTGGCGGGCAAGAAGCCGTCGCTGCTGGTGCTCATGCTCCTTGACCGCCGCCACCATCGCCATGCTGTAAGGGCCAAGAAGCACACCGAACCCCCAGCCGGGATGGTCCTTCTCGCGCTGGGCATAGTCCGATGCCGCGGCGCAGGCCTGCCGGCATTCCGGCGATGCCCATTTCGGATCCTGCTGCGACAGCGAAGCGCCATTATCGGCGGCAGAGGACACGCATCCCGCCGCTGCCGCGCTGAGCGCCACGACCACCGCAATCCTCATCGTTTGAGTCCCTGCTAATTCAAGGCGGAGAGAACACAGAAGGCTCCTTCGCACAACCGAGATAGCGGCGAAAAGCAACGGGCAGGGCGGGACAGCCGCCATCGTCGACCTTCGGCGCTCCCGAGATTTTTTTCAACGTCCCGTTCCGTTTGCCCCCACCATTTCGTCCTTGGTTCCGTTCCAACGAAGAAGGAGAACCGCAATGGCTGGAATGGTCGTCATCTACAAGCAGCCGGCTGATGCCAAGGCGTTCGATAAGCACTATTTCGAGACGCACATACCGCTGGCCAAGAAGATCCCGGGTCTGAGGAAATACGAGGTCAGCCAGGGGCCGATCACGGTGGTGGCCGGACCATCCGATGTCTACCTGATCGGGACGCTTTATTTTGACGATCTCGAAGCGATGAAAAAGGCGTTCGCAAGCCCGCAGGGAAAGGCGGCCGGGGCGGACCGCCGGCGTTACGCGCCCGATGAATCGGGCATCCAGATGTTCCTCTTCGACAGCAGGGAAGTTTGAGCCCGCGGCCGAGACAGGACGATCGGTCCGCCGAGACCCGCGGCCGCATCGCTGCTCATGTCGACTTTGCCCGCTCGATGTCGATGCGTTTTTGCTCCGCGGCGGCAATCGCGGTTTCCATCACGGCATCCAGATCGGCCATCGCTTCCAGATGGCCGTGATCGACGATCGACTTGCGCAGCATGCGCATGGCCAGCAACGCGTCGTCCAATGCCTGTTCGACATTTTTGACCATGGCCGGGTCAGCCTTTGCGCCGGCTGCGCTTCTTCGGCGCCGGATCGTCGGCGGCCGGCCTGTCCGGACGATTTGCCAGGGCCTTGCGCGCCAGCGCCTCGGCCGCCGACCGGTCCGGATGGCCGGCCGGTATCGTGACCGCGCCGGGCATCGCAGCACCCGGCTGTTCGCCCAAGCCGTTGTCCTCGCGCTCGATTTCCTCGCAAGCCTGACGCCAGTGCTCCTCGTCCTGGCCATTCGCTTCGCCGCCGCGTTGCCAGATCTCGTAGGCGCGGCGCTTGATGCGTTCGTATTTGTCGGTCGCCATTGTCCGATCCTCCGTCATCTGTCTTCAAACGCGCGCTGGCCGCGAATGATCCGTGACGGGGACAGGGAATGGATAAGGTTGCGGCTCAGAACCTGCGGCTGAGATAGGCCGATCCGCCGAGGCCAAATCGCCACTCGGCTTCCACGCCCTTGGTGAGGCCGATCCGGCGACCGGCGAGGATCGCGGCCGGGTCGGCCTCGGAACGGGCGAACTCGAACGGTGGCGCGGTAAGCGAGAGCCGGTTATGCGAACCGTCGATGCCCAGCGCCTGGCAGAGCTTGCCGGGACCGGAGCAGAGCAGCCGGTCGTCATCCGTTCCGCGCCGCTCGCGCATCGCGGCGATGCCGGATTGCGGCTGGATGGCGCGGATCAGCACCGCGCTGCCCGGCAGGCACACCGCGTTCAGGCACCAATGCAGCCCGTAGGAACGATAGACATAGGCGGTGCCAGGCGCGCCATACATCGGACCATTGCGCGGCGTGCGGCCGCGAAAGCTGTGCGATGCGGGGTCGTCGGGCCGGTAAGCCTCGGTCTCGACAATGATCCCGCCGGCGCCGGCGAGCCCAAGCCTGGCGCCGATCAGGGCGCGCGCGACGACAACCGCGTCGCGGGCAAAGAAATCGGACCCGACACTAGGCGGCATGGCGATCGGCGTCGTTCGGACAGGTCATCGTCGGCGTCCGCTCAGCCCAAAAGATTGCGCGCCGCGCGCATGAAGATCCGCGAGCCGATCGGGATAAGATCATCCGGGAAATCATAGTCGGGGTTGTGCAGGGAAGGGTGCCTTTCGCCGGCGCCGAGGAAGAACATCGCCGACCTCGCATTGTGGCCGAAAATGCCGAAATCCTCCGAGGCGCGCATCGGCAGCGCCGCTTCGCTGCGCGCAATGCCTTCCTCGTCGAGCGCGCGGTTGAGATGCTCGACCGCGTCCGGCGCATTGACGCTGGCGAGGAAGATTTCGTGATAGTCGAAACGCACGGCAAGGCCGTGCCTGGCGGCGATTTTTGCCGCGAGCGCCTCCGCCGCGGCGACCTGCTCGGCCATGCGCTCGTCGCGGCGGGTGCGCAGCGTCGCCCACACTTCGGCATAGCCTGGCGCGATGCCGAACACGGCTTCGCCCATCGCGCAATGGGTGACGGTCACCATGCCGAAATCCTCGTCGGTGAAGGTCCCGCGCCCGAGCGCGGGCAGCGCCGGCATCAGCTCGCTTATCGCCGGCATCGGCGAGGCGCCGGTCTCCGGCATTGAGGAATGCGCCGTCTTGCCCTCGAGCACGATGCGCATGCCGCGCGAGGCGCAGTTGACGGTGCCGGCCTTCAGCCGCACCTCGCCGAAGGGCACGCCCGGCAGGTTGTGCAGCGAAAACGCGAAGTCCGGCTGGATCTCGCCAAAGCGCGGGTCGGCAACGACCCCGGCCGCGCCATTGCCGGTTTCCTCGGCCGGCTGGAACATCAAGACGACGCGGCCGCGCGCCGGCCTCTCGCGTCCGAACTGGCGGCCGAGCGCGGCCAGGATCGCGGTGTGCCCGTCATGGCCGCACATATGCGACTTGCCCGGCACCTGCGAGGCATGGGCGACACCCGAAAGCTCCTCGATCGGCAGCGCATCGAGCTCCGAGCGGAACAGCACCGTCGGGCCGGCCTGCCCGCTGTCATAGACCGCCGCCACGCCATGGCCGCCGAGCCCGGTCAGCACCTTGTCCGGCCCGGTATCGGCGAGGAAATTCACCACCTCTTTCGCGGTCCTTTCCTCCTCGTTCGAGATTTCCGGCTGGCGGTGCAGCTTGCGCCGCCATTCGGTGAGCTCGACGATGTCTCGATTGGTCAGGGTCATGGGTTGGCGCTCCGATCGGCTTGCGGGTCACACCAAACACGATAGGGTTTTTCTCGCGCCGTGCCATGCCGATCAATTCAAATGGTCCATCGACGAATTCCCGAACCTATGTCTCGGGCGCCGCCGGGAAGACCGCAGGTTTCCTTGCCCCCGAGAGGTGGTTCGGCGGAGCCGAGACTGAGAGGGGGCAGCGCCGCCTTAGCCGATTGCCGGCACGCGTGAAACCTTTTGATTTTTGGGCCGTTGTGGCGCGATGTCCCCGGCCAAGCACAAACCGAAACCGGCCGACAGCGCCACGCAGCGCGGTGCAAGCAAGCCGCGTTCGGCGCCGCCGCGCCAGGACAAGCCGCGCCAGTCGGAACCGCGCGGCGCCCCGAAGCCGCGCGCCGAGAGGCCGCGGGAAGACACACGGCACGAAGACCGGCTGAAAGACGATAAGGCACAGCAACGCAAGCCGCAGGCCGGCGAGGCCGAAGAAAAGGCATCCGCCGACGCCGCGCCGGAAGCCATCGGCCATGCCGGGTCGCCGCCGCCCGAGGCGATCGAGCCGGATCCCGAGCTTTCGCCCGAGGAGGCCGTGCGGGCGCGCAAGAGATATCTGCTGCGGCGCTTCTGGATCAGCGGGCGCGGCTATTGGGGTTTGCGCGGCGACAGGCTGGCCTGGCCGCTGACGATCGGGCTGCTCACGCTGATCTGCGTCAATGTCGGCTTTCAATACGGCATCAACCGCTGGAACCGTGCGATCTTCGATGCCATCGAGCTGCGCGACGCGCATACCGTCTACTGGTTGAGCGCCGTCTTCCTGCCGCTGGTCGCCGGCAGCATCAGCCTGGTGGTCGCGCAAGTGTACCTGCGCATGACAATGCAGCGCCGCTGGCGCTCCTGGCTGACCACGGCCGTCATCCAGCGCTGGCTGGCCAGCGGCCGCTACTACCAGCTCAACCTCGTCAAGGGCGACCATGCCAACCCGGAGGCCCGGCTGACCGAGGACCTGCGCATCGCCACCGAATCGCCGGTCGACTTCATCGCCGGCGTCCTCAACGCCTTCCTGTCGGCCTCGACCTTCATCGTCGTGCTGTGGACGATCGGCGGCGCGCTGAGCTTTTCGCTGGGCGGTTCCACCATCACCGTGCCCGGCTTCCTCGTCGTCACCGCGGTCATCTACGCAGCGATCACCTCGACCTCGATGTTCGCCATCGGCCGCCGCTTCGTCCAGCTTTCCGAGGACAAGAACCAGGCCGAGGCCGAGTTCCGCTACGTGCTGACGCGCGTGCGCGAGAATGGCGAGAGCATCGCGCTGCTGGGCGGCGAGGAGGAGGAGAATGCCGGCATCGACCGCACCTTCGCCGGCGTGCTCGGCCGCTGGGCGCGGCTCACCGGCCAGCACATGCGCACGGCACTGGTCTCGCAAGGCTCCAGCCTGTTCGCGCCGGTGGTGCCGGTGCTTCTGTGCGCGCCGAAATTCCTCGACGGCTCGATGACGCTGGGCCAGGTGATGCAGGCGGCCTCCGCCTTCGCCATCGTGCAGGGCGCCTTCGGCTGGCTGGTCGACAATTATCCGCGCCTGGCCGACTGGAACGCCTCGGCCCACCGCATCGCCTCGCTGATGATGTCGCTGGACGGGCTGGAGCGCGCCGAGGAGAACGACAAGCTCGGCCGCATCCAGCGCGGCGAGACCGCGGACGGCGCGATGCTCAGCCTCAACAATGTTTCCGTGACGCTCGACGACGGCACCGCCGTGGTCAAGGAAACCGAGGTGGAGATCGAGCCCGGCGAGCGCGTGCTGGTCTCGGGCGAATCCGGCTCGGGCAAGTCGACGCTGGTGCGCGCCATCGCCGGCCTCTGGCCCTGGGGCAGCGGCAGCGTCGATTTCCACCCGGGCAAGCGCCTCTTCATGCTGCCGCAGCGCCCCTACATCCCGTCCGGCACACTGCGCCGCGCCACCGCCTATCCCGCCGCCGCCGAGAACTGGAAGACGAAAGAGATCAATGCGGCCCTCGACAAGGTCGGCCTGAACTATCTGAAGAGCCGGCTGGAGGAAGAGGCGCCCTGGGACCAGACGCTGTCGGGCGGCGAGAAGCAGCGTCTCGCCTTTGCTCGCCTCTTGCTGCACGCGCCGGACATCGTTGTGCTCGACGAGGCGACCTCGGCGCTGGACGAGAAGAGCCAGGACAAGATGATGCAGACGGTGATCAAGGTGCTGCCCCAGGTCACCATCATCAGCGTCGCCCACCGGGCCGAGCTGGAAGCCTTCCACACGCGAAAGATCACGCTGGAGAGACGTGAGGGCGGGGCGCGGCTGGTGAGCGATGTCGAGCTTGCGCCGAGGAAGCGCGCGCCGGGCCTGCTGCAGCGCGCGCTGTGGGGCAGCGGTGGCGATAAGGGATAGGGCACTCTGACGTTGTGCGTAATCGCCAGCGGCGCTTCCCCGCTCCGCCAATCGCCAAGCGCGGCCTTCGCAAGCCTGGGTTCCTCGCCCCACAAAATGGGCTACGCTATGCACATCTTCTGTGACTGGCGCGCCTGATCAGGCCGAGGCTTGATTGCCAGCTCCCAATCCGTCGCTGCTTCGCAGCGCCACCTTTCCCCCCTCCGGAGGGAAAGGAAGGGAGCGTTGCTGGACGAGCGTTGACGCAAAAAGCTTGGCGCCTTTCCTCTATCCCGTCGATCGGGGGAGCTCGGCGAAGCCGAGACGGAGTGGGGGTCGACCAGCGCTCCATAAGACAATGCATGCGCCAAGCTTCCATGCACGCTATCGCCAAAGGCCAGCCGCTTGGAAATGTGGATCGGCGAAGCCGAGACGGGGCGGGGCCAGCGTCTGCGATTACGGCCAAACGCGCCCGCACTGAACAGTCTGTAGAGCGGCTCGCCGTTTCCATGAACCGAAGAACCGCCTAGAGTTCCGCACGACAGACTGGGACCATCGAGGGGAGCATCGCGATGAACCAAGCCAGGCCGCACGATCCGAGACCGCTTTCGGAAATCGCCAGCTATCACGCCCACATCTATTACGGCGATGAGGCGCAGCGCCGGCACGCCGAATGGCTGCGCCAGCGCATCGGCGAGCGTTTTCGCGTGCGCCTCGGCAACTGGCGCGACGAGCCGGTCGGCCCGCACGAGCAGGCCATGTACCAGGTCTCCTTCGCCACCGAGATCTTCGCCACGCTCGTCCCCTGGCTGATGCTGAACCACGGCGGCCTCAGCATCCTCATCCACCCCAACACCACCAACCCCAAGCGCGACCACCTGATCGACCCGATCTGGATAGGGCAGGCGTTGCCGGTGAAGGGCGAGGTGCTTGGCGAGGAGGACAAGGCGGAAGAGGCGCTGGAGGTGAATACGCAACCGACGCTGGGGGTGTGAGGGGTGGTGATGAGCGAGGCAGGTCGGTAGACCGCCAGAGGACTGGGCAATGGTCATATTGGCATTTGGGTGACCGGGAAACCCGAGTTCCCCGTAAATGTGGCGGCACTGTGCATATCATGATGAGGCGAAACTATGCCATGAAGAGGGGCATGGGCGTTGCCGCGGCTGAACAGAACATTTGCAAAAACACTCAGGGATTGCATGAGCCGTCCCTTGGCTAAGGAAGTTATGATGCACGGTCCGGCGCCTGCATTACGCGTCGTCGGCTGGCCAATTACCTGTGGTCGGTTGTTGCTATGGATAGTCGGCCCAACCGATCCCGACTTGATCTCAAATTTCGTCCGGGCAATACTTCAGAATTTCAATAACTTGTGATCAAACTAAATCTGAGACGAAACAGATTCGGGGTTCGTGGTGGCTAAAACGATACATCCATTTCCTGCCCGCATGGCACCTGAACTAGCCTTGCATGGCCTTTCGGGATTGAGTCACGGGCACGTGGTGCTCGATCCAATGACTGGGTCGGGGACAGTCTGTCGGCAGGCATCGGACAACGGGCTACGAGCGATTGGTTTGGACATGGATCCTTTGGCCGTATTGATGACCCGCACCTGGACGTCACCGCAGGCGAACGATGTGTCAAGAGCATTGGTCACAGAAGTGATTACTGAAGCACGCACTCTTTCAGAGGACGTTTGTCTGGACTGGATCGATGCTGACGCCGAAACGGAAGCCTTTACCCGGTTTTGGTTCGCAGATCGGCAGAGATGTCATCTGCGAAAAATAGCTGCGGTCCTTCATCATTATCGCGAGCAGAGGCTCAGCGGAAATGATGCAGCAGCATTGGATATAGCCAGCCTAGCGCTCAGCCGTATCATTGTGACGAAGGACAACGGTGCCTCCCTTGCCCGGGACGTTTCTCATAGTCGTCCGCACAAGGTCTCCGAGACATCCGGCTTCGATGTCTGGCGTGGTTTTGAACTTGCCGCAAACTCGATCACCAAGAAACTCGAGGCTGAGCCACCGAAGGGTGGTGTCGATGTGTCTCGCGGAGACGCTCGATCGATGGCCGCTGTGGGCGACCAGACGGTCGACGCGGTATTTACCTCACCGCCATATTTAAATGCCATTGACTACCTGCGCGGCCACCGGTTGGCCCTCGTTTGGCTGGGACATTCGCTGCCGGAATTGCGAGGCATCCGGTCTAACAGCATCGGTGCAGAGCGTCGTCCGGATCAATCGGACAGCGCAGAGGAATTCATGAGCATCCGCGCAGCAATTGGAACGACCGAGCAGTTGCCTTCCCGCTTCAGCAACATGATAGATCGGTATGTTCAGGACCTACGTCGCCTGATGGCCGAGGTTGCGCGTGTGCTGAAACCGGGCGGGCAGGCGACATTCGTCATTGGTAATTCATGCCTGCGTGGTGTCTACATCGACAACGCAGGCGCCGTGATGAAGGCTGGGAAGCAATCCGGATTGTTGGTTGAGAGCCGTTTGGAGCGAGACCTACCAGACGCAAACCGATATTTGCCACTGACTTCTGATCAGCTTGGGAAGCGTATGAGGCGAGAGGTCATCTTGATTTTTCACAAGCAGCACCTTAACTAATTGTCGATCTGTATGGAGCATTGCCGACGTATGCTGCCGCAATGAAATATAACTAGAAACTTGGATCAATCTATCAATAAGTGATTCGGGGTTTAATTGGGGATTTTTGTGGACAGAGAAATATTCGACCTAGGGGCAATTACTGACGCCGCATCCCTCAAAAACCGCTATGAAAACCAATTGCAGATCATGCGGGACAAAGGCCTTGAGACAAAATTTGTCCAAGCTGCGGTAGAGGATGCTCTAAAAAAACTTGCTAGCGGCGGAAAGACCGCGTTTGTAATCTATGGGGATCCGCAAAGCGGCAAAACCGAGATGATGATCTGCCTAACAGCAAAGCTGCTAGACACCGGCCATAAGATCATAGTCCATCTTATGAACGACAGCGTTGACCTCCTTGCTCAAAATCTTGAGCGCTTTGGATCGTCTGGGCTTTCCCCGGCTCCCATGAACTCGGTCGAGGCAATCAAGAAGGGCGTGTTCGATAGCGAAGCCATCATCTTCTGCAAGAAAAATGGTCGCAATCTAGCCAAATTGCTCGAGGCCATCGACGACGCCCGCGAAAACGGTCAGAGTGTACAGTCGCTTGTGATTATTGACGACGAGGCCGATTTTGCCTCACCAAACTCCAAGATTAACAGCGGTGGTAGAACACCGATCAACGAATACATCGATACGCTGATTGGCCAGAACGGTATCTATATCGGTGTAACGGCGACGCCCGCGCGCCTGAATCTGAACCACACATTCGACAACAAGCCAGAGCACTGGGTCCGATTCCCAGCCCACTCCCATTATACCGGGCAAGACACCTTTTTCCCTGAGAATTTGCAGGCGCCAGTCGGATACCGCAGGGTATGGCTTGCAAATGGCGGCGTAGAGTCGGAGGCGCGCACGGCCATAATTCGGTTTTGCGTAACGGTAGCCCATCTCAACCTGGGCGATACCCAAGGCAACTATTCAATGTTGTTCCACACCAGTGGTAAGAAGGCGCAACATGAAGTGGATACGGCGACAATCGAAAGGCTAATACAGGATCTCCGTGCTAACAGCGGGCCGATTTTCCAAGCGCTGGCAAAGGAAGCGTTCGACGTCGCTCGAGAACTCTATCCGCAAGATTCTGCAAACGCTTTGGCCAAGTACGTGGTCACTAACATTTCGCGCTCTCGGCTTTTCGTCCTCAATAGTACTAGGGATAGAAACGCCTTGACTGGTAGTGCGACAAAGCCAAGTTCACCCTTTACGTTTTACGTGGGCGGGAACGTTGTTTCGCGGGGAGTGACATTTGACAATCTGCTAGCGATGTTCTTTACACGGGACGTGGCAAACAAGCTTCAGCAGGACACATACATCCAGCGCGCTAGAATGTTTGGCGCCAGAAACAAATATCTTGAACATTTTGAGCTATCTATTCCCCAAAATCTCTACAACGATTGGCAGCGTTGCTTTGTCTTCCATAGGCTCTCATTGAAATCGATTGAGAACAGGATGGAGGCACCGGCGTGGGTGGGCGACCGGCGCATCGCCGTAGCAGCGCCTTCTAGCATAGACCAAACCACGGTTCAGGTGGACAAGGGTGAAATGTCGTTTTCCATGTTCGATTGGGACGTCACCCTTGATTCACTGGCTAACGCGGCACCCCACTCTGTCGCGACACTGCTTCTCATTCAAAAGATTGTTGGGGAATCCGCCCTTCCGACCTATTTGATCGATTATCTCGGTCGCTACGATGGCAAAGACACTCTGGTTATTCATGAGTCGATGCTCATCACGAGGTATAGACAGGAAATCTTGGACAAGATCGAGCGCCGGCAGGGCTTTCTCGGCAACAATCAGCTAGAGCCCGCGCTTTTTCCGAATGGCCAGCACCACGTACGCATAGTCCGAAACCCAACCAACAAGGCGCGTGTCTTTTTTAAGATCAAAGACTCTACGTTCACCCGAAAAGTTGTCTAGCAGTTCTACGGGCAGTTCTGTCCGACGCAAGTATAGACCTTTCTTGCGCCTCGGCGCGGTGACATCGGGATGTGGATCATGCGCACGTCCACCGGGTTCGACACCGAGTTGGCGATCCCCGGCAGCGGCGGTACGATCGGGGGCCTCGTCGTATAGTGAATGTCTGCTACAAATGCATCGGAGATAGCTATCTCAGCGACGAGATTCGTACTGAAGCCAAACGCGCACTCTGCGAATTTTGCGGCAAGAGGCGCCAGGCGTGCACCCTCGATGCACTCTCTCAACGTGTTCGCGATGTCCTTGAGAGCCACTACAGTCCGCACCAAGACGAATATGGTGCAGACGATGGACAGCCTGTCGTTGACCTGATCCTCAATCTCCTCGACTGTGAGGAATCAATTGCCGAAGCCGTTCGAGCACACATCTCGCAGACGACGGCATGGGCAGCGCATGACGGCGGCTATTCCGACCCGTTCGGGAGCGAGACCTGCTATATCGAGCGGCCGGCCGATATTTATAATTTCCAAGAAACTTGGGGTTTCTTCCGGAGTGAGATTCGAAGCCGGTCGCGCTATTTCAGCGAAACAGCACGCCATGCTCTCCAAGAGATCTTCGGCGATCTAACGACCCTGACCAATTGGTCGCGCGAGCCCGTCATCCAAACTATTGGCACCGGTACCAAAATGACCGCGTCTACCGCGGGCGTATCGCCTTCTCCGAGGCCGAGCTCGAAACAATTCTCAAAGAGCCAGTTGCGCAACTCGGCCCGCCGCCGACAGCTGTGGCCCGCGCCGGACGCATGAACGCCAAAGGCATCTCCGTACTCTACGGAGCGCTCGAGGACGAAACCTGCCTAGCCGAAGTCCGCGCGCCAGTTGGCAGTCAGGTAGTCATTGGCCGGTTTCAAATGCTGCGCGAATTCCGCGTGCTGGACCTTAATCGCCTCGCTAGTATCTATACATCCGTCAGCGAGTTTGATCCGCGCTTTGACTTAATGGTGGGGCGAGCTCGGTTCTTTGAACGGCTCGTCCAGGAAATCAGTAGACCCGTTATGCCGCGCGACGAGGAGGACGAATATCTCGTGACGCAAGCTGTCGCCGAGTTCCTTGCCTCCAGTGTAAAGCCGCAACTGGATGGAATCCTGTTCGACTCGGCGCAAAAGCCGAACGGCCATAACTTGGTACTTTTTCATCGAGCGGCGAATGTTGAGCCGTATGATCTTCCAGCGGGTACAACAGTCCAAGTTCATCTGGGTTGGTCCACTGACGACGATTTCGACGATGGGATTTCTGTGTGGGAGACAACGCAGCGGCCGCCACTGAAGACAGCCATTCCGAAGCCCCAGCCAAAGGCACAAAGCCACCTTCCCGATTTCGCGGCTTTAATCGCCTCGCCAAGTGCCGGTGATGAGACGGGTTTCTTCCCATATATGGCGCCTGATCTTCGTTTGGACGTCAACTCGATGATCGTCCACCGCATCGCCTCGGTCCAGTACGACGCGCCGACACGGACGTTGCATAGATATCGTGAACAGGAGGGCGAGATGGATGAGATGATGGGCGATCCCGCCACTTTCGTCTATTTCGCATATGGGTCGAACATGTCCTCGGAACGACTCCGATTCCGTGTTTCCAGTTGCCGACCGCTTGGCGTTGCAACTCTGGTCGGCCACGCACTTCGGTTTCACAAGGTCAGTATCGATAAGTCTTCCAAGTGCAACGCGTACGCTACCGGGAATGCTGATGATGTCGTTGTGGGCGTGCTGTATAGCATACGCCGCTCACAGAAGACCGACCTCGATACTGCCGAGGGTCTCGGAAAAGGCTATGACGACGCGATGATAAACGTCATTTCTTTGGATAGCTCCGTCGTAGAGGCCGTGACCTACTTTGCGACAGAAGATGCCATCGACGAAAAACTTAGCCCGTACACTTGGTACAAGGACTTCGTCGAGGAAGGCGCCGCCGAGCACCATTTGCCGCAGTCTTATGTCAACAAATACATTGCTCCAATCGTCGCCGTGACTGACTCGGATGTAAAGCGCGAGAAGAGGCGACGCGCAGAACGGGCATCGTCGCCGAAATTCGAATTCTGACGTCGCCTATTTCTCTCGAAGCTTCTTGACGGCGGCCTCCTTCCCCCATAACCCCCGCCAACCTCGGCAGCAGAAAAATCTCCGCCCGGGCGGCAACTCCTCCCCCACGTATCCCGATTAATCGTCCCATAGATCGCGACCGCAATCCCGCGATCGGTCCACGGCTCGTCCCGGGATGTCCCTGCCCTCGATCTCGTGCTTGGCCTTGCCGCCGGCGCCGAACGAGCCCCAGAGGATGACTTCCGCCAGCTTGGACCGAGCCCTGTGACGCCCTCAACCTTCCTCCTCCACCACAAACGAAAGCGCGATCAGGTCGTCGACGTCGATGCCGCCATGGCCATTGTCCAGCACGTCCGCGACCTTTTGAAAGGCCAGCATGTCATCCATGCTGAGCTTGGCTTCCCTCAGCCTGTCTTGCAAGCCCGCCACCTTGGTTTCCAGGATCCTGGAAGTCTCGATCATGCTTGCCTCCGTTGCTGTCCAACGCCGCGTTCCACACGCTCAGCATCAGGCACGTGAACACGACCGGCCCGATGAAAAGGCTGATGCCCACGGCCGCCGCAATGCCCATCCGCTCCGCTTTCGCGGCGATCCTTGCAAGGCCGTCATCGGCCGGGACGAGATTGGAAAGATCGCGGTGATGGAGCGCGCTGTTGTCGTTTACGGCCGTCGGGGGCATCTCCCACCGCTCTCGGAAAGGAAACTGCTGCTCGCCAAAAGGTTCGCGGGAACTCATCCGCATAGGTCACACACCCCCCGAAAACGCCGCCTTGCCGTGGCGTTCGAAAAGCGCCAGCTTGGCCGAATAGCCAAGCCTGAGCTTGGTCTTGCAGGCATCGCACCGGAAGGTGCTCACCGACTTGAACCATGAACCGTTCCTGATGATCGGCCGGCGGCAATTGGGGCATTCATAGCGAAGACTCACGTCCCGCAACTCCTCCGAAATCGACATTGTCCACCTCTGTCCCCAGCCCCTGTTCTTTCTTCGGATGCCCACCACCTGGGAGCAGGTGGCGGGCGATCCAGCCAACTGACGATGAAGGGACTGATTGCTCGTCAGCGCAGCCCTAATGAGATCGCAGGGCTTATGTTTCACGCGACGGACCAATGCGCTGGCGAATGGGACCTCAGTCGGAGAGAGGGCCTCATCAGCGGAACCTAATGTTGGCCGCGCGCTTATGGCCACATGAGCAGGCGAGGTCTCGACTTCTTCGACCGATGGATCGCGGAGCATCTGCCAAACGTGATGACGGATGACCCCGTCGCAGTTGCCGATCTGGCCGACGAAATGATCAAGGCGGCCGAGTGCGAAGGCATCGCGGCCAGCGAGATCAACGAAGAAATCGACAGCGTTTTCGAGGTGATCTTCGAGGCGTTGCAGCATCGCGAAGGCAGTTTGGGGGAGAGCGACCAAGCTGTCTTCGAACTGCTTGCAGGACGCCTGGCAAGGGAAACCGGCATCACCCAGGAGCAGGCCGGCGAGCTGATCGAGACAATCGGAACCGACTGGGGGTCGCTCCTTCGCGAAGCTCATTTTCTGAAAGAGCAGGGCAAATGAGCGAGCGTGGCGCGGAGTTCTTCGGCAGATGGATCACCGATAATGTGATGCGCGGCAATGTGGGCGCGGACGTCGTCTCGGTTGCCGAGCTGACGACCAAGCTGTTCGCCGATGCCAGGGCGGCAGGTATCGCCGAGGAGGAGATTGAAGAGGAAGTCGGAAGCGCATACGAGGCGATCCTGGAGGCGATAGTCGGCTCCAAGCACAGCGGCAAACCGTAACGATCGGATGGCCGTCTATGGGAACATTAGCGTGCCCTAAAAGTTCTCTCAGCAAGGATCACACACTCAGGTGGAATCATGGCCGAGTTGGCATTTGCTTTTGTGTATTATTCGGGCCTGACCGGCCACGACATGGTCGGCGCCATTGTGTCTTTGACCGCGGGGCTTCTTCTCTACAACGTTGTGCGCGAAGACCGGCCAAACCGATAGCCGCCCGATAATCATGAGCGGCCCAGCTCGAAAGCGGGGGGGTGCCCACGAGCCGGGCCTGACCGGCGGGGGGACGGACTAGACGCAGGGCGCCGGCTGACATTGTTATATCAGCTTACGCTAAATTATAGCCATCCGAACGGAGGACGCTTTGGTCTCCCGCGCGCAGGGCCTATGGGGACGCGCGTCCCCATCACCCTCCAGCCAGCCGCGGCAGCAAAAATATCTCCGCCCCCTCCGGCAGTTCCTTGCTCCACGTATCACGGTAGATCGTCCCATCGATCGCCACCGCGATCCCGCGGTCGATCCAGGGCTCGATCCCGGGATACTGTTCCGCCAGCTTGCGGAACAGCTCCCTGATGTCCTTGGCCTCGATCTCGTGCTTGGCCTTGCCGCCGGCGACGGCGCTGAGCGAGCCCCAGAGGGTGACTTCGACCATTAGGCCCGGCTCCTCATCGGGCGGGGATGTGAGCCGAAAACCGCTTCACGCTTTTCGGCATCAGCCCTCTCGTTCCGCCTCCAGCGCCGCGAGAATGCGCGGCGGCGACATCGGGATATGGGTCATGCGCACGCCGACCGCGTTCGACACAGCGTTGGCGATCGCCGCCAGCGGCGGCACGATCGAGGTTTCGCCCACGCCGCGCACGCCATAGGGGTGGTTGGGGTTGGGGATTTCCAGGATCTGCGTATCGATCATCGGCAGGTCGGAGCAGACCGGGATGCGGTAATCGAGGAAGCCGGCGTTCTGCAGCCGCCCGTCCTTGCCGTAGATATACTCCTCGTTGAGCGCCCAGCCGATGCCTTGCGCGGCACCGCCCTGGTACTGGCCCTCGACATAGGTCGGGTGCACCGCCTTGCCGGCGTCCTGCACCACCGTGTAGCGGATCACCCTGGTCGCGCCGGTCTCGGGGTCGACCTCGATGTCGCAGATATGGGTGGCGAAGGAGACGCCGGCGCCGTCGGCGACGAGCTCGCTATGGCCGGCGATCGGGCCGCCGGTCGTGCCCGACTTGGCCGCGATATCCTTCAGCGACAGCGGCGACAGGTTGCCGTATTTCTCACCCTTGGCGATGGCGTGGCCCTTTTCCCAGGTCACGTCCTCCACCGGGATGTCCCACATCTGCGCGGCGCGATCCTTGAGGATCTTGATCGCGTTGCGGGCGGCCGAGATCGTCGCCATCGAGGAGGAGAAGGTGCCGCGGCTGCCGTCGGTCATGTCGTTGTAGCCCAGCGAGGACGTGTCGGCGACGATCGCCTTGACATTGCCGTAGTCGATGCCGAGCTCCTCCGCCGCCACCAGCGACAGCGAGGCGCGGGACCCGCCGACATCGACGGTGCCGACGGCCAGCGAGACCGTGCCGTCCATGCCGATGTTCAGATCCGTACAGGTCTGGCCGCCGAAATTGAACCAGAAGCCGCAGGCCATGCCGCGCCCCTGGTTGGCTTTCAACGGCGCCTTCATATGCGGGTGGCTCTTCACCGCCTCCAGCGTCGGCCCGATGCCGATCGGCCCGTAGACCGGGCCGTAGGACGAGCGCGTGCCTTCCTGCGCGGCGTTCTTGATGCGGAAGTCCACCGCATCCATGCCGAGCTCCTTGGCGAGCTCGTCCACCGCGCTTTCCACCGCGAAGGCCGCCATCGGCGCGGAGGGCGCGCGATAGGCCGCGGTCTTGGGCCGGTTGACCAGCACCTCGTAGCCGACCGTCTTGACGTTCTCGAGCTTGTAGCAGGCGAACGCCGTCATCGCGCCGATCTCGGCCCAGGAGCCGGCATAGGGGCCGCAGCTATAGCGCAGCGTCGCTTCCGCCGCGGTGATCGTGCCGTCCTTCCTCGCGCCTATTCTGACGTCGATCGAAGTGGCGCTGGTCGGGCCCGACGCGCGAAAAACCTCGTCGCGGGTCATCACCAGCTTTACGGGGCGGCCGGCCTTGCGCGACAAGGCAAGCGCCACCGGCTCGGCCCAGACATGGGTCTTGCCGCCGAAACCGCCGCCGATCTCCGACGAGGTGACGCGCAGCTTCGAGGCTTCGAGCCCAAGCAGCTGGGCGCAATGCTGGCGGTAGACGAAATGGCCCTGCGTGCACACCCATAGCTCCGCCGTGCCGTCCGGGTTGACGCTCGCCACGCAGGCATGCGGCTCGATATAGCCCTGATGCGTCTGCTCGGTCTTGAAGGAGCGCTCGACGATGAAATCGGCCTCGGCGAAACCCTTGTGGACATCGCCATGGCCGAACTGCGTGCGCTTGGTGACGTTGGAGGGCTTTGCCGGCTTTTCCTCCAGCCCCTCGGTGAAGACCTGGTCGTTGATCAGCGGCGCGTGGTGGTGCGCGGCCTCGTCGACATCGGTCACATGCGGCAGCACCTCATAATCGACCTCGATCAGCTTCAGCGCCTGGCGAGCAATGCGGGCGTCGATCGCCGCCACCGCGGCCACCGCATGGCCGTCATAGAGCGCCTTCTTGCGCGCCATCGAATTGTCGAGGATGTCGTACATGGCGGCATCGCCGTCGGTGAGGTCCGGCAGGTCCTTGGCCGTGATCACCGCCTTCACGCCGGCGAGCTTTTCCGCCTTCGAGGTGTCGATGCTTTTGATCACCGCATGCGCGTGCGGGCTGCGCAGGATCCGGCCGACCAGCTGTCCGGCCATGTTGAAGTCGGCGCCGTAGCGGGCGCGTCCCGTCACCTTGTCGACGCCGTCGGGGCGGATCGGGCGCGTGCCGACGGAAGAGAAATTGCGTCCGGAGTAGCGCGGATCGAAGTTCATGGATTACGCTCCCTTCATCACGTTTGCCGCATCCTGGACGGCGCGCACGATCTTGTCATAGCCGGTGCAGCGGCAGAGATTGCCGGCGAGCCCGAAGCGGATTTCCTCCTCGGTGGGCGAGGGGTTCTTCTCCAGCAGGTCCTTGGCCGCGATCAGGAAGCCCGGCGTGCAGATGCCGCATTGCAAGGCCGCGTGCTCCAAAAACTTCTGCTGCAGCGGATGCAGTTGGTCGCCATGCGCCATGCCTTCGATGGTCTCGACCTTGCGGCCCTCGGCTTCCGCGCCCAGCACCAGGCAGGAGCAGACCAGCCTGCCGTCGACGATGACGCTGCAGGCGCCACAGTCGCCGGTGCCGCAGCCTTCCTTGGCGCCGGTCAGCCCCAGCCGGTCGCGCAGCACGTCCAGCAGCGTCTCGTCGGGCTGGCACAGATATTCGACGGCGTCGCCGTTGATCGTGGTTGATACAGCTATACCGGCCATTATTTGCCTCCCGCACGCTTGTAGGCGGTCGTTGCGGCTCTCTGCGCCAGCACGCCCGCGACTTTCCGTCTGAATTCGATGGTGCCGCGCTTGTCGTCGATCGGGCGGCAGGCGCCGGAGCAGATCTTCGCCAGCCGCTCCAGCGTCTCTTCGTCGAGCTTCGAGCCGACCAGCACTTGCCCGGCTTCCTCGACCAGCAGCACCGTGGGCGCCGCGGCGCCCAGCGCCACGCGGGCGGTCTTGATCGCGCCCTTCTCGTCCAGCGTCAGGTTGACGCCGGCGCTCACCACCGCGATGTCCATCTCGGTGCGCGGAATGAAGCGCAGATAGGCGTCGCCCGCATGCTCAGGCCGCTTGTCGAGCAGGATCGCCTCGATCATCTCGCCCTTGGCCAGAGACGTGCGGCCGGGTCCGGTCGGCACGGTTTCCACGGCAATCGTGCGCTTGCCCGAAGGGCCGGCGACGACTGCTTGTGCCGCGGCCGCGACCAGCGCCGGCACGCTGTCGGCGGCGGGCGAGGCGTTGCACAGATTGCCGGTGATGGTGCAGCGTCCCTGCACCTGCTTGGAGCCGATCAGGTTGGCCGCCTCGACCACGCCGGGCCATGCCTGCTTGAGAGCCTTGTTCTCGCCCAGCACCGCGCAGGGCACCGCGGCGCCGATCCGGAAACCGTCGGCCGTCTCGGCGATATTGGCCAGGCCGCCGATTGCCTTGATGTCGACGATCAGCTCGGGCTCGATGAAGCCGCCCTTCATCCTCACCAAAAGGTCGCTGCCCCCGGCCAGGATCGCGGCCGGGCCTACTGCCTTGGCGAGCTCGCCAACGGCATCTTCGATTGAAAGCGGACGTATGTAACGCATCGTCTCCCCTTGGTGGTCATAATCGGATCGCCCGTTATAAAGCGTCTGGTTATAATGGCCATCCCGTTCGTGCATTGCACCATCCAAGTCAGGCAGGTTGGCCCTAATTCCTGGCCCAATCTTCCAGACCTGGGCCGAAACCACTCGCCTGCGTTGAGCCGGGCGTCCGCGCCACCATAGAGGAGCTTCAAATTCAGTGACCAGCACCGGTCAAGCCAGCAGCGAGGATCTGGTTCGCCGCGCCGTGGCCGCCTTCAATTCCGGCGACCACGCCCAGGCGATGGACCTGTGCGAGCTTGGCCTGAAGCGGCATCCGGGTGATTCCGCGCTTTGCCACCTTCTGGCGGCTGTATTGTTCGCCAGGGCGGACCTGCCGGCAGCCCGGGCACGCATCGAGGCGAGCCTCGCCACGCGTCCGGACAATGTTCCCGCCCTGATCCTGGCAGGCAGGATCGCCCGGGCCGAGGGACGGTTCGATGCTGCGTTGCAGTTCCTGGATCGCGCCGCGAGGCGGTCGTCCCAGGCGGAAATCCTTCTCGAGCGGGCACGCACCCTCGATCAGGCGGGCGATGCTTCCGCCGCGGGCGCGGCCTGGACAAAGGTCCTGCAAAGCGATCCGAAATCCGTGGAGGCGATGGCGCGCCTCGGACGCCTGGCCAGGCAACGCGGCGTGCCTGCCGAGGCGGAAGGCTTCCTCGAACGCGCCGTCGCCGGCGGCGGGCATCCGGCGCAATGGTTCGACCTAGGGCTGGTGCGCCAGGACATGCGCAAGTTCGACGCCGCCGCCGAGGCCTACCGGCATGTGCTGGAGATGAGCCCGGATGCCGCGGAAGCCGCGGTCAATCTCGGCGTCGTCCTGCAGGAAACGGGCGACCTCGACGGGGCGATGGCGGCCTATTCGCGAGCCTATCGTCTCGCCCCGTCCACCTTCGGCGTCATCGCCATGGCGCTCACCTCCGCGCCATGCGGCCGGCTCTGGCTCGACGAGGATGCGCTGCGTCATTCACTCGCTGGTGGAGTGCCCGCGCCTGGCGCGGAACCGCTTGCGGTAGACGCCCGGCGTTGACAGGACATCCGCGACCGTCCGTTCATAGGCGGCCTGGCGTTTTTCGTCGAACACTTCGTATTCCAGCCGCGGCGCGGCCCGCGGAACCGCGAAGCATTGCGCGACCGGAGTTCCTTTGCTGAGCACGCCGCAGAATTCGGGCTCCTTCCAGATCGCCGGGAAATTGATGCCGCCATCGCTGAACCGGTCCGAATCCACCAGGCCGGTCACCAGCCTGAAGGGAAGGTCCTCGCGATTGACCGGGTGCGTCGCATAGAGCGACCAGCCATCCTCGACCTCGATGGTCCAGAAGCTGTTGAATTTGAGCGCGGCCTGGCCAGGCGCGGCGAACGGGCTGCCGGCGAGCTGCCCCGGCGTGTGGAAGCTCAGCGGCGCTCGCGGGTGGTTTCCGGTGGCGGGTTCCGGAACCTTCCAGTCCCACGAAAACTTGCCCTGGTCGACCATGACGTCGCACGGCAGCAGGATCATGAAGCCGTAAGTCATCGCGTCGACCACCGGCGGGCATTGCTTGAGCGTGCGGATATCGCGGCCGTGGATCGCCGAATAGGCGGTGGCGGGCATCGTGCGCAGCCAGTCCGGCAGCACGCCGCGCGCCGGCACCGGGCGCGGCAAATGCTCCGCCAGCATCGGATCACATCGGAAAATCACACGCATCGCCGCCTCCCGGCATTGCGATACCATGCCTGCCCGCCGCGCTCCAAGCGGCGCTCGGTCAGTCAAGTGTCAACCTGCCGTGACCGAAGTCCATACGGGCTTGAACGATACCATGCGCAGTCCTGCCTTGCGCACCCGCTCGACGAACATGTCGTCGACAAAGACCGGGGAAGCCCGCATCGGCAGCTTGAACACTTCCGCCCCGCCAATCTTCTCCGCGTCGAGAGCGTAGCGCTCGATCGCCAATATGTCGCCGTCCTCGAACCGCACGATCTGCGACCGCGCCTCATCCAGCGCGTCGATCACATGCGTGACATTGAGCAGCCAGACCTTCTCGCCGCGCAGCGGGACCAACTCGCCGTAGGGGCGAAGCGCCGCCGCCAGCGCGTCTACGGCCGGCCGGCGCAAAAGCGGGGCATGCTCGCCGAGCCACCGGAAATCGGAATAGAGCCGTTCGCCTTCCTCGACACGCCGCATCACCGGCGGCTCCCAGCCTTCCAGCGAGCGTCCATCGAGGCCGAAGAACTCCTCGTAAAAACTGTCGTCGACGGGCAGCACCCATTCCTGCCCTTCCGACACAGTGAATTGATGGATGGTCGTCATCGCCCGATGGCTCCGCCGTTTTCGATGAAGGTCCTGCGAAGACGGCGCCGTGCCGGATTGCGACGCCCGGCGGTCTCCGAAAACGCGCGCAAGGAATCATCCAACGGTCAGAATCGATATTCAAGCAAGGTCCAGCCTATTCGCGCCGCTGGCCAAGCTGGTTCAGGCTTTCGTAGGCGATGATTGTCCGCCGAACGTGCAGCTGCGACGAAAGGATATCGGTGGATATCGTCGCCTGCTCGCTCGGCTAAGCCTCCTAAGCACTTCCAGCAACACCTTCAAACCCGTCAGTGGCAAGTTCCCGACCTATCGGCCGTGCTTGAGCAGCGTGAAACGTCCGAGAAAGCCATTCCTGGGCAAGAGCAGGGATGCAGTGTCGGCCCGACTAAAAAGCACGACGATGAAATTTCGCTCAACCTCCGCAAGGGCGGATGCCTCTGGCCAAAGCATCTTGTTCGGAGGTGGTCCCCTGTTTGAAACCATTGCTCCACAGGCTAACTGTCGAGCTATCTCCTGATTTCGTGTAGCAGAGACTATTCGGTTCGATCTTGCTCAGGACAGCCGGTTTGAGAGCCGTACGACTTTTCAAGCTCGACGCAGCGTGATGCATCAGCTCTGCAATCTCGTCTTCGTGAAGCGTCGGCAGATCGAGATCCGCTATGATGCGTTTGATGTCACGCCCCGGCTTCGCGGCGCCCGTTGTCGCCGGAGACTTCTTTGCCTTCGATGATTTAGGCTTTGGGGGAGATTTCGTTGCTTTTGGCGGTTTCATTGGCCCCTCCTTATTGTGTTGCCAAACTGGTGCGATAGCCCGCACGTATCAGTGCATTTTGATGATATGCCTCTGCAACCGTCGACAGTTCCTTCTTGGTCTCGCTCAGCTCGCCAAACGTGAAAACGATTTGGTGAGTGCGCTCTCGCCCCGCGCTCAAGAATGTGCCGGAGGAGTTGACCGCTCCCGTCGTGAATTTCCACGATGGGCTAATATCGCCGGAGATTTCCTCTTTGATGGAAACCGTCTTTGTCAGAACGTTCTTGCCATCCGCTAAGAGCACATTTCTCGTCGGTGGCCCGGCCAGATGCAATTCGATGGGGTGTAGTTTGGACTCCAACAGCGGCAATAACTGGAGATCGATGTCGACCAGCGGCGAGCCTTCCTTGTTATGGGTCGGGTCTCGACACGGCCGCTCGGTGCTGCCCTGCCGGAACAGTTCGGGATGGTATAGATCGGACACCGCGAAAAACATGTTTTGGGCATCCTCGCCGGTTGCCGTCGATCCGACGTTTACTCCTCCTGCGAGGGTAAGAAGTGCCGAAACGGGGGTTTTGGGGCCCCACTCTGCCGTCGGATTGATCTTCGTGTTTTCCGATACGGTTAGGTCGGTCGCCACCTCTACGCCCCAATTCAGCATGAAATCGGCGTAGGTCTTACGATTCGGCCTTTTCCTCGCCTGATCGAGGTCATTTCCGAGGGCGAGCGTTACGGCATAGCTCAACTCACAGACGATGCTGCGCACGAGTGTGGTGTTCATGGCCGCCACTTCTTCCGTGCTTGTGTGAGGCCAGTCACGTTGACCTGGGATATACTTCCCACACGAACTAAGTGCAAAACAAGATGCCGCTGTAACAGTAAAGCGTGTTAGCCTCATAGAAACAGCCTCCCCTCTGTCTCGTCGGGCGTCAACGATCGATCGCGGGCCGCATAACGGTCGCGTTCATCTGCTTGGCAGGAATCTATTATGTCCCCAATCGGTACATTAGTAGAGTGTAAACTCATTGTCTATTGTTTTTTTGAAGCGCATGTGAAGATCACAGTATTGAGCTTTCTAGACCGCCCGAACGTCGGGTGTGGACAAAATTGAAGTGTTTCATCATAAGTATTTGAATTATCTAGGTGCGTGCAGATGGCGAAACTATTGGAGCCGCGAAGTTATAGGTTAAATCGTGGTTAGAAATATGGAGGGAGAATCGGGAAGTATTTATTTAAAGATATTTGATGCGAAAAAAGGAGAATCTATTAAGTTGAATTATAGATTGCGTCGTTCCGCCTCGACTACTCGTCTCCGCCTCCTGGTGTCCAAATTGCTGGATCCGCGCCAAATCGGTCGCATCCGCGATAGTGCCTCGCCACGCAACCCGGGTAACGGTTCCCAGCATGGCCAAGAAGTTCGCATTTCTTTTGGTGCGCGATTTCACTTTATCGCCGCTGTCGCTGTTCATCGACACGCTGAGGCTCGCCGGCGACGAGGGCGACCGCAGCCGCAGGATCGAGTTCGACTGGGAGATCGTCGGCGAGCGCGGCCTGCCGATCCGCGCCAGCTGCGGCGTCGAATTGCTGCCGACCAGGGCGATGGGCAATCCCGAGGATTTCGACAATGTCGTGGTGGTCGGCGGCCTGCTCGACACCAGCCGCAAGCTGAGTTCGGAAAAGGAGGCGTTCCTGTTGCGCGCCGCGCAGAAGGGCGTGCCGCTCACCGCGCTCTGCACCGGCAGCTTCGTGCTGGCGCGCTACGGCCTGCTCGACGGCTACAGCGCCGCGGTCAGCTGGTTCCATATCAAGGATTTTCGCGCCGAGTTCCCCGATGTGAACGCCCACGCCGACAGCCTCTATTCCGTCGACCGCGGCCGCGCCACTTGCGCCGGCGGCACGGGCGCAGCCGACCTCGCCGGCTATTTCGTTTCGCAGTTCATCGGCCGGAAGGCAGCGGAGAAGGCGGCCAAGATACTGGTGCTCGACCGCATCCGCTCCAGCCGCGACGTGCAGCCGGTCGGCGACCTTTTTCCATCGGCCGCAAGCCGCGCGGTGAAGCGGGCGCTGCTCCTGATGGAAAGCAATCTTCAGGAGCCGATCCCGATCGGCGAGATCGCCGCCAGGCAGAACTGCTCGCGCCGCCAGCTCGAGCGCCTGTTCGGCGCCGAGCTCGGCATCGGCCCGATGGCCGCCTATCTGGCGCTCAGGGTTCACTATGCCAGATCGCTGCTGGAAGGCAGCGACCTCGCGATCGGCGAGATCGCCTATCGCTGCGGCTTTGCCAATGCCGGCCATTTCAGCCGCGTCTTCCGCCAGCAGGCCGGCATCACGCCGACCCATCTGAGGCATCCGAACCGGGCGGCGGCGAGTGACGTTGCCAGATAGCGGTCCCTGCGCACGACCTCGGCAAGCTGGCTTCTATGTCACCGCGACGACCTTCCCCGTCGCACCAAGGCGACACAGAACTTTCGCTTGTCGCACTTGGATGCCGCCTGGAAGCGCATAGTTTATTCGCACCTCGATCGGCGCCGCCAGACCGGCTCTGCGTTGGCGCATCGGACCGGCACTGACCGCGTATACGCGCACAGCACCAAGCGGCGCCGCGGCCGACATGATCGCCGCGCGGCAAGCGCTCACGACTTTGGGCGGCGTGCCTGGCTTCGCTTTCAGCGATACAAGGGGCGCAAAAGGATAGCCCGCTCTAAATCGCCCGAACTCCCCGCCACGTGCGCTGGAAGGTTTGAGGATGGATGGCAGGCTGATCGCGGTTGTTGCGCTTTTTGCAGAGAAAACGGTGGGGTTGTCGGGGGGCGCGCTGTCCCCGGTGCCTGACGTTGCGGTGCCGGCACCCGCCGACACGCCCGCGCTTGTGCTGCCTGCAGCGTCACCCGTCGAAACGCTCGCGCCGATCGATCCGGTGCCAGCGTCCACGGACGCGCCAACGCTTGCCCCTCCTGCGCCTGCCGACGCGCCAACGCTGACGCCGCCTGAACTCACCGACGCGCCAACGCTTGCGCCGCCCAAGCCGCCGACACTTGCCCCCAAGCCAGCGGAGACACCTTGTGATCCGGCGCTCACTCCAGCGCCGACGCCAATGCCGCCGACCTTGCCGCCACCGCCGACATCAAGAGCGGCCGCCGGTCCGGTAGCGGCTGCGATCATCAAGGCGACCGCCACGTATTTGCCCATTTCAGGACCCCTCCTGGGCATGCGTTCGTGCCAATCCAAATGTACTCCTGACCATCATCATCGAGGCGGGGTCGGAAGCAACGCGTCGGGGAGAGTGATCGTCGTCGCCACCAGAACCCGTTTCGGCGATCTTGGGATCTTCGCTCTGTTCTTATCCTGCAAGCCTGTTCGGCGGACAGCTTGGCCATCCTGGCTGGCAAGTGGAACCGCGGCGGAACGCGTCCCGGGCGCGCGCTCCATCTGCGCTGTGCGGCGCGCACTTTGCGCCTTGACGAGATCGATCGCCTTTCGCGCGGCGGTAAGGGACACGGACATGTCGGTCAGTTTTTGGCGCTCCTGCTCCAGCGCCGCGCTCAAGTCGGCAGATGCCTGCTTCGCAGCGTCTCTTTCCCGACGGGCGTCGTCGGCATCGCTTGCGGCCGAAACCGCGCGCGTGTGTTCCAGTTCCAATGCCTCGTCGACATGCTTTGCGGCAGCAACCGCCAGCTGGAGGTCCTTTAGGGCGGTGGCCCGCTGGGCCGCAGCCAGATTTGCGCGTTTCTGATCGGCCTCGCCGGCCTGGCGAGCTATGGCGAGTTCGTGCTCGAATTGTTCGACCTTATAGCGCTCTTCGGCAACCGATTGATTTGCCTCGGCCAGGGACACGTCCACAGCGTTGCGTGCTTCGTTTGTAGAAATCAATTGTGCCTTCAAGTCTTTGATGACGCGCTGCGCCGCTTCCAGATCGAGCTTGAGGGTTCCGTTGCTTTGGTTCGCCTCTCTCAGGGCCTTTGTCTGCTCCGCGGAGGTGCTGGCCAACAGCCTTGCCCGGGCGCTTGCTGTGCGCTCGGCATCCTGACTCAGGCCCAGTTGCGCTTTTGTCGACGCCAGTTCGCCTCGCGCCGCCGCGATCTGTTGCTGCATTTCGGCGCCGTTGTCTGGTGGAGATACCGCCGCCAAGAGGAGGATGCATCCGGGAACGGCGCTCCACCTCCAGTGGCGCATGCTGAAGCGAACCCATGCCGGGCGCGGGTCGTCTTCGAACTCCTCGTAAGATCCATGTATGGACGTCACGGGCCACGGTCCTCTGTCTACTGGGCATTCCTCGCGATGCTCAAAAACGTGTCATAGCGGCTCTGTGCATGAATTGCGGTTCTGGTTGTAACAGTTCGCTCCGTTTTGATTTATACCGCTGAATAATCTGTATTTTTCGAAACCGTTCCGGCCGCTTATACCAAATACGCTTTCAGGCCCAGGAAGCATCATCCAAATGGACTAAACCTCATGTCGATCGTTTCGCGGCAGAACTTGTGACGGCAGGGCCTGACGGCGCGCCGGCAAGATCATCGGCGGCGGCTTCCCGGCGGGTGCCGTCGGCGGGCGCGCCGATGTCACGGCGGTGTTCGATCCGACCGCAGGCAAGACCACGCTGCCACATGGCGGCACATTCACGGCCAATCCGATGATCGGACCCCTAAGATGCGAGCGTTCCCGTTAACCATCGATTAACTATCCGGTCGCCTTTAATAGGGTTCTGGAGGATACTGAGTTTTGGCCGCCAGCGATGATCTCGCGACTGCCGAAAATTAGAAAAGAGCGGCGGATACCGTCGCCGTCTGCCGGGGAGGCGCCCAGCATCTTAGATGAGGGAGCGCCGGAATGAATATCGAGGAAGCGGTCACTGCAGCGACGGCGGGGTCGAGCGCGCTCCTGTCCTGTCTCGGCCAGCCGGTCGTGGCCTATCACGTCACGGCCATCATGCGCGAAACCGACGCAAGACATGCGCGGCAGATGCAGCTCGCCTTGCTGCGGCGGAGCATCGAGGCCCTTGTCGAGGACGGCCTCGAGGACGTCGAAGCCAAACGCTTCGCATCGCAGTTCCACGGTCGCGTCGGCTCGGCATGGGATCTTTTGCATATGGCCGGCGACACGTCGCATTGATCCCTGTCGCGTGGCGCTTTTGCCGGGCAGGCTATGTGACGCTCCCGTCATGAGGTAGACTGTCGGCTGCGACTGGGCTGGCCTTCATGGAGCGGGGGACATGCGATGCAGGCGATACCGATAGCGCATCCGGCGGAAGCGCCCGTCGCCCGAGCGATACCGTCACTGGCTGGTTATCCCGCCGCTGCCTTGTGCTGGTTGCTTTCGGCCGGCGTCTATATCGCGGCAAAGTGGGTGGCGCCGGAAATGCCGCCCTGGGGGCTATGCTTCTGGCGGCTGGCGCTCGCCTGCGCCATTCTTTTGCCGATCGTGCACCGCCATCACGGCGCCGTGCTGGCGCTGCTCAAATCGCGGCCGCTGGAGATCGTTGCCGTCGGCGCCATCGGCCTGACGCTCTGCCAAGGGATGATCTACCATGGTCTGAACGACACCGATGCCACCACGGCCGGCATCATCATGGCGATGTCGCCGATCATGACCATGGTGCTGGCGCGTCTCGTGCTGGGCGAGCCCCTCGGGCTCTGGAAGTCGCTCGGCGCGGTTGCAGCACTTGCCGGCATGCTGGTGATTGTCGCGCATGGCAAGCTGGACGCGCTGGTGCAACTGCGCTTCAACATCGGCGAATTGTGGATCGTCGGCAGCGCCTTCTGCTGGGCACTCTACACCGTGCTGCTGCGCCGCTCCAAATTCGGCCTCGAACTCCTGCCGCTGGTGGTCCTTCTGCTCGGCGCCGGCGCGCTGGTGGCGCTGCCGTTCCACCTTTGGGAAATCTTCAACGACGAGCGCTCCGCCTTGAATGCCGACGGCCTGCTCGCGCTTGCCTATCTAGCGGGTCCCGGCGGCGCGCTGATGTACTATCTCTATAATCAAAGCGTGGAGGCTCTGGGCGCTAGCCGGGCAAGCATGCTGCTCTATTTGCAGACCTTGTTCGTCGCCGTGCTCGCCTACCTGCTGCTCGGCGAGAGCCTGCACGATTACGATCTGCTCGGCGCGGCCTTCATCGTGGTCGGGGTCGTGCTGGCGACGGCGATCAAGTCGAGGCCGGTTCCGGCAAAGGCGTGAACGAGCTGGCACGTGCCTTGATTGACATCGCGTCGTCACGAAGTTGTTTGCCTTCCCATTATATAAGGAGTCGCGTATATAAGGCTGCGTTACTATGCTCATTTTCAGAGGGGAATTAAATCATGCGCAAACAGAAATCGCTTGGACCGGCGCTTCTTGCTTCTATATCGCTTTTCCTCGCCGACGCCGCTTTAGCGAAAGACGCCTACAAAACACCATGCAGGGCGGATGCCCAACGACTGTGCAAGATGGTCGACAATGCAAAGGGGTTGAGCTGTCTTAAACAGCATATCAGTGAGCTCACTCCTGCCTGCAAGGCGTTTCTCTCCAAGAAATGAGCTGTAATAGCCGTCAAGGATCGTACTGATTACACGGCAGACCTACGGACCGCCAAGGTGGTTCTCCGTCCCGGAATTGCGTCAAAGCAAGGACATGGACCCGCTCGCTGTTTCGGAGAAACGGTGAACCGCTCCAGGCACCGCGACCGACGGAAATCGCCCATGCCTGCGGAAAGGCGGCCGCGGCCTTCAGGAAATCCGCAGCCCGGCCTCGTCCAGCAAGACGCAGTCGTCGGCGTCGAAGCCGAGTTCGATCGCTTCGCCTTCGCGTAGCACGCGGCCGTCGATCGGGGCGTTGGCGCGGATGTTCGCCTTGCCGCCTATGTCGACCTCATAGATGGCGCTGCCGCCGAGATAGGAGGCCGAGACGACCTGGCCGGGCAACCGGTTGGCGCTCGTTCCACCGACCGACAGTTTTTGCGGCCGCACCACGACGATGACGGCGCTTCCCTGCGGCAGCGGCATGGGTGACAGGACATTAATCGTCTGGCCGCTAGCGAGCGTGACAATGGTCGGCCCGTCGGATCTGCTCACCGTGCCTGACAGCATATTGGCCTTGCCGAGGAAGTCGGCGACGAAGGCGGTGGCCGGCCGCTCATAGACCTCTTCCGGCGTGCCGACCTGCTCGGCCGAGCCGGCATTCATCACCACGATGCGGTCCGACATCGACAGCGCTTCTTCCTGGTCGTGCGTGACGAAGATGGCGGTGATGCCGGTTTCCTTCTGGATCTTCTTGATCTCGACGCGCATCTCCTCGCGCATGTTGGCGTCGAGGGCCGAGAGCGGTTCGTCGAGCAGAAGCACCTGCGGCTCGAAGACGATGGCGCGCGCCAGCGCAATGCGCTGCTGCTGGCCGCCCGATAATTGCGAGGGCAGTTTCTTCTCGCTGCCCGGCAGCCGCACCATGTCGAGCGCCTGGCCGACCTTGCGCTTGATCTCGGGCTTGGCGACGTTGCGGTATTTCAGCCCGAAGGCGACATTGTCGAACACGCTCTTGTGCGGAAACAGCGCATAGCTCTGGAACACCAGCCCGATGTTGCGCTTGTAGATCGGCACGTCGTCGACCCGCCGGCCGCCGATCATGATCTGGCCGGCCGAAATATCGACCAACCCGGCGATGGAGCGCAGGATCGTCGTCTTGCCGCAGCCCGAAGGGCCGAGCAGCGTGACGAAGCTGCCCTTGCCGATCGACAGCGAGAAATCGCGCACCGCGACGAACTTGCCGTAGGCTATGTCGATGTTGCGGAACTCGACCGCCGGGTTGTTCGCCCCGGCGGCCGCGCTCGCGCCTTCCGCCCCGGCCGAGGCCGGCCGGGGATGGATTTTCGTGTCCTGGCCCTCAGGCACCTTTCGAGATCCTGTTCCACTGCTTGGTCCAGGCGTCCTCGTTGGTCGCCCAATAGACCGGATCGGCGAAGGTCAACGCCTTCATCGTGCCGGTCGGATCGAAAGCCGGCAGCTTCGCGATCTTGTCGGTCAGCTTGACCTTGTTCGGGTCGAGCGACGGCGGATAGCTCTGGCCTTCGGCCACCGCGATCGACGTCGCCGGATCGAGCATGAAGTTGATCAATTCCTCGCACTCGGCCATCGGCGAGCCTTTCAGGATCAGCATGTCCTCCATCCAGGCATAGGAGCCGGCCGGATCGAGATAGCCGATCGGGTGGCCCTGGTCCTGCAGCGCCGCGACGCGGCCCGACCAGGCGTCGGTCACCACGATCTCACCCTTGGAGAGCAGGTCCATCAGCTCCGCGCCGGAACTCCAGAACTTCTTGGCGAGGTCGCGCGTCTCGCGCACCTTGGCCCAGATCGCGTCCATGTCCTTGAGGTTGTTGGGATCTTGTCCGGTGGCGAGAGCCGCGTACCAGACGCGCGTCGTCATGTCGGAATAGCCGCCGACCTTGCCGGCATATTTCTTGTCGAGCAGAAGTGCGGCGCCCTTTTCCTTGGCCTCTTCCGGCGAGATCACCTTGGTGTTGTAGGCGATGCCGGTGGTGCCGTAATCGTAAGGCACGGCCGACAGCTTCGGCGTCAGCTTGCGGAACGGCTCGATCATCGGCTGCAGCACATTCGCCATGTTGGGAATGTTGGCCTCGTTGATCTCCGAGTTCATCCCGGCATTGATATATTTGATGTAGTAGTTGACGCCGGACGAATGGACGATCTGGAAGTCGCCGGGCTTGGCCGTCTTGATCTTGGTGATGATCTCGTTCTCGTCGCCGAACGTGCCTTGCACCACCTTGATCTTGGTCTTGGCCGTGTAGGGCTGGAAAGCATATTTGTCGATCGCGTCCTGCACCGTTCCGCCCCAGCCGTCGAAGCGCACCTGCTCGACCGCGGCAAGCGCCCGGCTCATCCATGGCATGGAGAGGCCGGCCGAGGCCGCGGCAGCCGCGGTCAGGCTCAGGAACGTCCGTCGGCTGAGATCGCCGTTGACATAGCGGTCGTGCAGCCGCTCCAGCCGCTTGGTGGTGGTCAGTTTCATCGTGCTTCCTCCTTGGGTTCGCCGCGTCTTCTCAGTTTCGTCAGGCTTTGCATCAGCAGGCCGCCGATCAACGGGATGCCGACGGTCACCACAATCATCACGGTGCCGAGCGCGTTGATCTCCGGGCTGATCGAGATTTTCAGCATGGAAAGGATCTGGGTGGGCATGGTCTCGACGCCCGCCGGCCGCCAGAACAGGCTGGCCGACGTGTTGTCGAACGAGATGGTGAAGGCGAGCAGCGCGCCGCCGACGACCGCCGGGATGAGCAGCGGCAGCGTGATCTCGCGGAAGGACGAGAAGCGCGAGGCGCCCAGCGAAAGCGCCGCCTCCTCATAGACGCGCCGGATTCCGACCATGCGCGCCTGCGCGATTAGCACCACATAGGGCACGGCTAAAAGGATATGGCCGAGCACCAGAAGCAGCATCGTGCGCGGCTGGTCGATTGCCTTGATCAGCACCAGAAGGCCGACGCCGAGAATGGTTTCCGGCACCAGCGCCGGCAGGATCACCAGCGTGCTCAGCGCCTGCTTGCCGCGGAAGTCGAAGCGCGCCAGCGCGAAGGCCGTGACGACGCCTATTGCCGTGGTGACGGCTGCGGTGACCAGCGCGATCCATAGCGAGGTGCGGAAGGCCGCGAGCACCGCTTCATTGCCCATCAGCTTGGCGTACCACTGCAGCGAAAAGCCGGTCATCGGGAAGCCTCCGAACATCGAGGCGTTGAACGACAGGATAACGGTCGCCACGATCGGCGCGAACATGAAAATGTAGACGCAGAGCGTGACGAAGCCGGTCAGCCGCCAGGCCCATCTGCCTTCCCTGTTCGGTCGCGCAGCCTTCATCCGCCAAGCCCTTTGACGATCTGCGACATGCCCATATAGCGGGTGTAGATCGCGGCGAAGAAGCCGAGCACGAGGAACAGCACGATCGACAGTGTTGCGCCCATCGGCCAGTTCAATTCGCTCATGATGGTGTCGTAGATCAAATTGCCGAACAGCGCGTCACGGCCCGAACCCAAGAGCTGCGGCGTCACATAGCTGCCGGCCGCCAGCACGAAGCAGAGCAGCAGGCCCGCCGCCAGACCAGGCAACGACAGCGGCAGTGTCACCTCGCGGAACGCCTGCGCACTGGTGCAGCCCATCGAGCGGGCCGCCGAGATCAGCGTGCGGTCAATGCCCTCGAGGCTGACATAGACGTTGAGGATCATGTAGGGCAGGAGGAAATGCAGCAGCCCCAGGATCACCGCGCCTTCGTTGTAGAGCATCGGCAGCGGCGCATTGATGATGCCCATTTTGAGCAGCGCGACATTGATGACGCCCTGTTCGCCAAGGATGTTGATCCAGGAAAAGGTGCGGATGGTGAAGCTGATCCAGAACGGCACGATGAGCAGGAGCAAGAGCAGCCATTTGTGCCTGAAGCTCGTCGCCCAGATGAAATAGGCCGGGAAATAGCCGAGCACGCCGCACAGCAGCGCGGTGATCGCGCCGACCCTCAACGTCTTCAGAAGGAAGCCGGAATAATAGCTGTCCGTGAAGAATTCCTGCCAGTTGGCGGTGGTCAACGCGCTGGTTTCGACGCCTGCGGTGACGAAGGTGAAGAACGTATAGGCCGCCATCACCGCGATCGGCAGCACCAGGAAGAAGATCAGCAGCAAGAGCACCGGTGCAACCAGCATCCAGGCCAGGCGCGGATCGTACAAGGTCCAGCGATTCTTCATGCGCACCCGGAGCTAGGCGCCTTCTTCGACGCGCTTATGTTCCCGCAGTGAAGATTGTTTCATTGCCGCCGCGATGTCTACAGGCGGTGATTGAGCCAGAGAGATGGGAGCGAGGAGGGTAACCCCTTTTGGCGTGTCGCCGGGGTACATTGTGGCGTTGTCTGAGCGCTTCTCCAGCAGCTTCGAGGAGCTTAATGCATCCGCATTGGTTGGAGCCTGCCGCTTCGCCAAAAGAGGCAGAATAGCGGCATATACGTGTCATTTCCTGGAACAAACGGTCACGTTTTCATTCAGTCTGATAACTATTCTGTGTTGCACCGCACCATTTTGTGCCGCAGTCCTTTTAGCGTAGGCGAATATACGGTTTAGGAGTCGGCACGCTTGCGTTTTCCGTTGACCGGCACGGATGTTGCGGCCGGCGGCCCGGGCCATGTCGTCAGCACCAGCGGCTGCGAATGATGCCCGGCGGTCGCGACCTCCAGCTTGACGCGCTCCGGGCTGCAGCCGTCACGCTTGTGCTTTATTCGCATTTCTTCGCGCCCGGCGGCACGTCCTTCCTTGGTCATCTCGGAGTGCGGCTGTTCTTCGTGCTTTCCGGCTTCCTGATCACCAGGCTTTTGCTGGAGGCGCGCGACGCCGACCAATTCGCGGCTGGATCGGCGCTGCGCTCCTTCTATGCCAGGCGCGCGATCCGAATATTCCCGCCCTATTTCGCGGTACTGGCCTTCGTCTGGTTTACCGATCTTGAACAGGCTGGATCGTCGCTCGTCTGGCACGCGCTCTACCTGTCGAACTTCTGGTACGCGCATCGCAACGACTGGACGCCCTGGCTGCTTTGCCATTTCTGGAGCCTCAGCATCGAGGAGCAGTTCTACATCGCCTGGCCGCTGATCGTGCTCCTGGCGCCGCGCAGGCGCATCGAGGCGATCACCATTGGCCTCATCTGCTTCTCGCTCGCCTACCGCTTCTACTGGCCGATCGCCGCCAACCCGGCGCTGGCCCGAGACCTGTTGCCGCCGGCCTCGATGGATGCGCTTGCCTGCGGCGCGCTGCTTGCCGTACGTCGCGCCAGGGGCGCCGGCGTGCCGCGTTGGATGCGGTTCGGCTGGCCGGCCTTCGTGGCGCTCTTCCTACTCGTCGTCTTGTCCGACCCGGGGCCGGCGAACTCGACATGGGAATGGCCGCGCTGGCTGCTGGTGCAGGTGCTGCCGCTGGTGCCGTTGGTGGCGATCGTCTCGATGTGCTCGAACGGCCTTCGCGGCACGCTCGGCTGGCTGGCCGAACTGCCTCCGCTGCTTTTCCTCGGCCGCATCAGCTACGGCGTCTATCTCTATCACGCGATCCTCCTCGCTTACACCGTAAAGGCGCAGCCGTGGATCCCGCTCAACGTCTCGGAGGAGGGGCCGGGCCGCTTCCTGGTCGCGGGCGCCGCCACGCTGATTGTCGCCACGCTGTCCTGGGTGCTGTTCGAAAAGCCGCTCAACAGCTTCAAGCGCTATTTCCCCTATATCGCGCGGCCACGCGCTCGTGCGCCGAGCGAGACCCGGCGGTTCGGCGCCACATATCCCGGCGCAAAAGCGGCGCTCGATCTGCAGCCGACGGACCGGAGCTGACAATGATACGCCCGCTCATCTCCGTCGTGCTGCCGGTCTACAATGCCGAGCTCTATGTCGGCGCTGCAATCCAATCGATCCTGCGGCAGGACTACGACCGGCTCGAAGTCATCGCCATCAATGACGGATCGACCGACAGGTCTCTGGAAATCCTGGAGCGCTTCCGCAAGGCGGACGGCCGCGTATCCATAATCTCGCGCGAGAATCGCGGCCTCGTCGCCAGCCTCAACGAGGGGCTGTCAATAGCCCGGGGCGAGTTGGTGGCGCGGATGGATGCCGACGACTTTGCCTATCCTTGGCGCCTGTCGCGCCAGGCGGCGCTGTTTGCCGCGCGGCCCGAACTCGGCTTCTGCGGCTCGCTTGTCGACACGCTGCTGCACGGCCGCGTCGCGCAGGGCAGGCTGGATCCGGTGTTCCGCGTCGGTCTCCTCCCGGTGCTGTCGAAGTTCTTCACGATCTTCATGCACCCGACGGTGGTCTACAACCGCCGGGTCATCGGCGAGGCAGACCTGCATTACGATGGCCGCTACCGGCATGCCGAGGATTTCGATCTCTTCCGGCGGCTTGCCGACCGCTATCCGGCGGCGCTGATGCCGGAGAGCCTGCTCGTCTACCGCCTGCATCCCGGCAGCGTGACCAGCTTGCATGCAAGCGAGATGCGCCGCACGCACCTCCGGATTGTCGGCGAAAATCTCGAGCGCGAGGGGCTGGCGGACGAAACGCGGGATCTGCGCGCCATCGGCGACAGCGTTTCGTTCGACACCGTGCGCCGCGCGGCCGTGTTCATCCGCAGCCTGGAGGAGCGGATCGCCGAGTTGCCGGCCGCATCGCGGCCGAGCTTCGAGGCCGGCGCGCTGAACCTGTTCTATTTCCTCTACCAGCTCGTCAACGACCGGCAGCGGCCGGCGTTGGCGCATGAGTTGCTGACGCTGACGGCGAAGTGGGACGTCATCCGCCGCCGCGAGAAATACGCGCTGCGCGCCGGCGCCTGGGCGCCCTGGCTGAGCCAGGCTTCGATGTGGGCTGGCAAACGCGCGGACTGGGTCGCCTATCGCTTCAAATCCGCGCCGGCGGCGTCCGTGCTTGCGCCTTATCGGATGGGGGCGGCATGAACGCCGATCGCCATCCGCTGCTGCAGCATCTACGCTCGCCTCCCGGCCCGAACCAACGGCCTGAGGTCTCCTTCATCGTCTGCACGCGTGATCGCGCGGCGGTGCTGAAGTCCTGCATCGATTCGATCCGCGCCGCCTGCCTGACGCATCCTGCCTTCGCCGCTGAGCTGGTGGTGGTCGACAATGGCTCGCGCGACGGCACGGCCGACTACCTATCACGGATCGCCACGGCGTCCGATATAGCGCTGACGGCTATCTGTGAGCCACGGCCCGGACTGGCGGCGGCGCGCAATGCCGGGATGGCGCGGGCGCGCGGGCGTGTGCTGGTCTTCGTCGACGACGATTGCCGGCTCGACCGCGACTATCTCGTCGATCTCGAGCGGCATTATGCGAGCGGCGAGAAATGGCTGATCCGCGGCGGCCGCGTCGAGATCGGCGACGCCGGGGACCTGCCCTTCACCATCAAGCGCTGCGAAAAGCGCAAGCGGCTGACGCGCGCCGTCCATCCGGGCGGCTTCGTGCTCGGCTGCAACATGACCATGCATCACGACGTCGCCGCCCGCATCGGTCCCTTCGACGAACGCTTCGGGGCCGGCGGAGCGCTGCGCTCGGCCGAGGATACGGATTATCTGGTGCGCGCCATGCTGGCCGGCATCGCGGTGGAATATGTGCCGGATATGACGATCTTTCACCATCATGGAAGGCGTGACCGCAGGGCGATCGACCGGCTGCACCGCGACTATCATTTCGGCAACGGTGCGCTCTGCCTGAAACATATGCGCCGCGCCCCGTGGCTGCTTCGTCACTTCTACTGGGCAACGCGGGCGGCCACGCGCGAGCTCTTCGGCGGTCCGCGCTTCGACCAGGAACTCAGCCTGTCGCACTGGCCGATCGTGCTGATGAACCTGGCGGGCGCGGCGAAGTTCATGGCCCTGGTGCTGGCCGGGCGGCCTGACCGGCAGGAGCGGCCCGCCCAGGAAACTACCGAGGCCAGGGCCGAGGCCGGCGCGCGATGATCGAACCCAAAGCCCCTATCTTGTCGATATTGCAGCGCGCGCTCGGACGGCGTCAGCTCGGCCTGATGCCCGTCGTCGTCGTGCTCGGACTTGCAAGTGCCGCGCTCGAAGGGCTCGGCATCGGGCTGATTATCCCGCTGCTTGGCATCATCATGGGCCATGGCGAGACGACCGGCATGGCCGGCCTCTCCGCCCTCCTGCAGAAGGTCGGCGCCGGGCTAGGCGAGCGTGAGCGGCTGATTGCGATTTCGGCCGCTATCCTCGGCTCGATCCTGCTCAAGAACCTCCTCGCCTTCGCCAATTCGGTGCTGACCGCTCATATCTACGGCAAGGCGAGCCAGGCGATACGCGGCGCCTTGGCCGAGCGGCTGCTCAATGTCGGCTATCCCTTCTTTCTCAGGCAAAGCCCGGGCCGCTTGCTCAACATCATCTCCAGCGAATCCTGGCGGGCGTCGGATGCCATCCAGGGTATGCTCAGCGCGATCGTCAGCGCCTCGGCGGCGCTCATCCTGCTCGCCTTTCTGTTGCTGCTCTCGTGGCCGATGACGCTCCTGGTGATGCTGGGGCTGGCACTGGTGCAAGCGGCGCACATGGCGCTGTCGGCGCATCTCAGGGCGCCCAGCCGCAATGTTTCGGCGCGCAACAGCGCCCTGGCCTCGCAAATGCTGCATCTCGTCCATGCTGGCCGGCTGATCCGCATCTTCGGCCAGGAGGCGCGCGAGAAGGCGGCGTTCGAAAAGGCATCCGACGGCGTACGGCGCGCGGCCTTCCTGCTCTCAAACCGCCAGGGCGCGCTGGGGCCGCTGACCGAAGTTCTGCACGCCATGCTGTTCCTGGCGGTGGTGATCGGTGCCTGGCTTGCGGGCTTGAGTTTCCCGCTGGTCGCCGCCTTCCTCATCCTGCTCTACCGCCTGCAGCCGCATGTCAGAGCCTTGCAGATGACCTGGAGCCAGTTGCAGGGTCTTTCCGGCTCGCTGGAAGAGGTGACCTGGCTGCTCGATCCCGATGGCAAGCCCCCGCCGCCCGAGGGCAGCCGGCAGTTCGCCACCTTAACCAAAAAAATCGCCTTCGAGGGCGTGAGCTTCAGCTATGCCAATGAGGAGCAGCGCGCGGCGGTGCTGCACGCGGCGAGCTTCGACATCATGAGCGGGCACTCGACGGCGCTGATCGGCCGCTCCGGCGCCGGCAAGACGACGATCGTCAACCTGCTCTGTCGCTTCGTCGAGCCGGATGCAGGCAAGATCCTCGTCGACGGTGCGCCGCTCGGCGAGATCGACCCGGCCGACTGGCGCCGCCACATCGCTCTCGCCAGCCAGGAGCTGGAGCTGGTCGACGGTACGATTCTCGACAACATCACCTATGGCAAGGACACGGCGACGTTCGAGGAGGCCCGCCGCGCCGCCGAGCTTGCCGAGGCGCACGGCTTCATCGAAACGCTGCCGCAAGGCTATCAGACGGTGGTCGGCTATCGCGGGGTGAACCTTTCGGCCGGGCAAAGGCAGCGCATCGCGCTCGCCCGCGCTCTTGTACGCGACCCCGACATATTGATCCTCGACGAGGCCACCAACGCGGTGGATGGGCTTTCGGAAGCGGCGATCGTCGAGACGCTGAAGTCGCGCGCCGGCCGCCGCACCACGATCGTCATCAGCCACCACCGCAGCACGATCTCGTTCTGCGACGACCTGGTGATCCTGGAGCATGGTAGAGTGAAGAAACAGGCGCCGTTCACTGAGATGGCGAAGCTCACCATGGATGAGTTGTATCGGCCGGAGTGAGGAGCACAAGCAGGGGCTCGCCCGCATCTTCTTCGTCATCACTTCCTCCTCCTAGGTGCCGAAGCGAGGACGGTTCCGGCGCAAAGCGGTCGTTCCGAGGCGACCGGAAGGGCTGCCCTACCTTTCCCTGAACGCCCGTGCGAAGGAATCCATCATCGGGCGCACCAGATATTCGAAGAAGGTCCGGTTGCCGGTGCTGATGAAGGTGTCGACCGGGGTGCCGGGATAGAGCTGGTCCGCCTTCACGCCGGGGGGCAGGGCATCAGCGATCTTCAGCCTGGCGCGGAAATAGGGTTCGTGGGTGGCCTCGTCGATCAACCGGTCGGCAGAGATCTCGCTCACCGTGGCCGGGACTTCCGGCGTCAGGCGCGCGTTGAGGGCCGACAGCCGGAGCTTTGCCTGCTGGCCGACATGCACCTGGTCGATGTCCTTCGGCCGCAGCCTGGCGTCGACCACCAGGCCCGAGGTCGTGGGCAGGATCTCCATGATCTTTTCGCCGGGCGCGACCACGCTGCCTTGCGAATTGTAGGTCGAGGAGACGACGATGCCCGCCGCCGGCGCGGTGATCGTCGTGCGCTTCAGCACCGCTTGCGCGGCGCGCATCCGCTCCTCGATGTCGGCGAGGTTGGTGCGCACATCGTCGAGCTTCGTCAGCGCCTCCTCGACGCGCTGCGTGGTCGCGCGTTCGGTCTGCGCCTCCGCTTCCACGATCTGCGTGCTGGCCGAGGCGAGGTCCGCCTCCAGCGCGCCGGCTTGGCCGACGAGGTCGGCCTCCGAGCGCAAAAGCTGCGAATATTCCCTGCGGTCGGTAAGGCCTCGGTTCAGAAGGTCGGTCTTGATGCCGAGCTCCTTCTTCACCACCTCGGCCTGCTGCTCGATTGCCGTCTTCTGCGCGTTCAGCCCTTTGACCGACTCGCGATGCATGGCGACGCGCTGCGCCAGGATCGACTGCTCCGACCGGAACCGCGCAAGCCTGGCGTCGAATTCCTTCTGCTGCTCGCGGATGAGGTTTTCGAATTCCTGCTGGAACGGCGCCGGCGCGGGCTCGGCGATCGGCGCCAGCGTGGCGAGGCCGTCGCGCTCGGCCTCCAGCCGCGCCGCGCTGGCCTTGAGCGCGATCCATTGTCTTGTCAGCCGGTTGAGATCGGCTTCCGCGGCGGTCCGGTCGAGCAGGATGAGGTCCTGGCCTTCCCGCACGCGGTCGCCTTCATGCACCAGCAACTGCCTGATGATGCCGCCCTCGCGATGCTGGATCAGGATGTTGCCGCCGGTCGCCGCGATCGTGCCTTGCGTGATCACTGCGCCTGCCAGCGGCGCACTCGCCGCCCAAAAGCCGAAGCCGCCGACCATCAGCGTGGTCGCCGCGTAGCCGGCGACGGCCGTGCGCCGGAAGTCGGCGCGCGGGCGGCTTTCGAGGATGAGGCTCTGCGTCATCGTCCAGGACCCGTGGCGATGCTGTGCGAGGCGCGGATGGTCGGCGCGAACGATCCTGTGACCACCGTGTTCCGCTGCTTGCCCGGCTGGCGCAGCACCTCGGCGCTCGGTCCGAATGCCTCGATGACGCCGCCGCGCAAGACCATCACGCGGTCGCAAGCGGTGGCGATCGAAGGGCGATGCGTGATCACGATCGTGGTCACGCCCGCGGCGCGGGCCGCCGCGAGCACCGCTTCCAGTGCTGTCTCTCCGGCGCCGTCGAGATGCGTGCTCGGCTCATCCAGCACCAGGATGCGCGGATTGCCGTAGAAAGCGCGCGCCAGCCCGATCCGCTGCCGTTCGCCGCCCGACAGGGTCCCGGCGATCATCGTCTGGTAGCCGTCACGCAGCGAAAGGATCAGCTCATGCGCCTCGGCGCGCTTTGCCGCTTCCACGATCGCGGCGTCGTCCGCCTGCGCGTCGAAGCGGGCGATGTTGTGGGCGATCGAGCCGGGGAAAAGCTCGACCTCCTGCGCCAGATAGCCGATATGCCGGCCGAGCTGGTTTTCGTCCCATGTCCTGAGCTCCGCGCCGTCGATCCTGATCGTACCGCCGCTCGGCTGGGCGGCACCGACGAGCAGCCGCGCCAGCGTCGACTTTCCGGCACCGCTCGGGCCGACGATCGCCACCGCTTCGCCGGCCTGAATCGCGAAACTCAATCGCTTGAGAATCGGTTCGGCGCCAAAGGCGGCATTTGGCGCGATGAAGAAAAGATCCTGCGCCGAAATCGCGCCGGCCGGGTCGGGCAAGACGAGCTTGCGCGTCTCTGCCGGCTGCGTAGCGAGCGCGGTCCCCAGGCGCGTCCACGCGCGCCTGGCCTCACCGAGCTGCCGCCAGGAGCCGATCAATTGGTCGAGCGGCTGCAGCGCGCGCGACGACACCAGCGAGGAAGCGAAGATCATGCCGGCCGTCATCTGGCCCTTGAGCACCAGCCAGGCGCCGGTGCCGAGGATCGCCAGCTGCAGCATCATGCGCAGTGCCCTGGAAGCGCCGCTGAAGATCGCGTTGGCGCCGGCCGAGCGGTCATGTAGGGCAAGCGCCTCCGATACATGCCGGCCCCATGCGCGCGCGGCGTTCCCCACCATACCCATGGCGCGCAGCGTCTCGGCGTTGCGGGCGAAGGCCTGCTCGGCCCGGCTGGCCAAGGCCGAACGCTCCGCCGAGAGCGCATCGTTCCTGCCGATAGCAAGCTGGTTGGCCACGACCAGGATGACCAGCAGCGTGGCGCCGCCGAGCGTGACCCAGAACAGCAGCGGATGGATAAGGTAGAGCAGGCCAAGGAAGACCGGCGCGAAGGGCAGGTCGAACAGCACCGAAACACCGCGCGAGCGAATGAAGGCGCAGACCGAGGCAAGGTCGGTGAGCGGCGACTGCGCATTGCCGGAACCGAGCGAAGCGGCGAACACTCTGGCGCCAAGCCTGTCATTGACCGTCGCCGCGACGCGCTGCGTGTAGACGGCTCGGACGGCGTCGAGAAAGCCGAGGAAACCGAGCGCCGCGACCGCGATGACCGACAGATAGACGAGCGTCTCGACGCTGGAGGAGGGCAGCACCCGGTCATAGACCTGGAGCAAGTAGAGCGGGATGACCAGGAGCAGAAGGTTGATGAGCAGCGAGAACAGGCCGACATCGGCGATGGCGCGACGGAACACCTTGCGCAGGTGCGTCGGCCACAGGCCGGCCTGCCTGATCGCATCCGGAGCTCGCTCCCTCGACATCATCCCGGCCGCCTAGGCTGCGTGCTCGCCCGTGACGTTCAAATGGGTCTGCTGCAGCTCATCCAGCGTATAGGCGTGGATATAGTCGATCTTCATCTGGGCCGGCGTGGCGAGATGGTCGGGCGGCGCGCCGGCTTGGCCGCCGATCGCGAGATCCACGAGCATGTACATCGGCTTGTTCATGTCGGACGGCGTCGCCGCTTGCGCGACCTGCACGCCGTCATAGGTCCAGACCAGCTTGTCCGGGGTCCAAAGGAGGCCATAGGTATGGAAGCCGGCGGTGTCCATGACGTTCACGGTGGATCCGACCATCGTGTGCTGGCCCGTCTCATTGGTGTGCGCGGTCATCAGCAGCGAATTCGGTTTCTGTCCGTACATCTCCATCACGTCCAGCTCCGGCGGCCAGGAGCCGTCTTCCGGCAGCAGCCAGAAGGCCGGCCAGGCGCCGGCGTGTTCCGGCAAGTCGGCCCTCATTTCGAAATAGCCATAGGTCTGCGAGAAGGAGTCATGCGTGGTCAGGATGCCGGAGGTGTATTCGTAATTGTTGATCAGCGGCTTGATGTCGGCCGGCGCCTGCGCCGCGGTGATGGTGAGGACCCCGTTCTGCACGCTAAACGGATGCACCGAGCTGGTCGGGGCGTAATTGGCGTCGATATACCACTGCAGCTCGCCATTGCGCGTTAGCGTGCTGCCGTTCGGCGCCCCCCACCAGAAGTTGGTGTCCCAGGTGCCGCCCTGGCTGTTGTGCAGGTTCAGCGTGTTGAACTCGTCGCCGAAGGACAGCGTCATGCCGGACTTGTCGATCGGCAGCTGGAACTGGTTGGGCTGGAATTTGTCGATCGTGGTGTTCTTGAATTCGAGGATTTCGCCCGATCCGAGGTTCAGCACCACATTGGATCCCGCTTGGATCATGTTCTGGTGGATGGCCGCGAACGATGTGAACCCGTAGCCATCGAGCCGCACAGCATCGTTCGAGGCGAAATTGACGATCGAGTCGCTGCCGTTGCCCTTCGCGATGATGAAAACATCCGCGCCGCCGCCGCCATCGATCAGCACATCGTTGCCCGCCCCGCCGTCGATCGTTTGGCCGCCCGCCGTGGCGGTGATGATGTTGTCCAGCGCATTGCCGAAGGCATAGTTGTGGGCGTTGGTGACGACGAGGTTCTCGACATTGTCCGGCAGCGTGTAGCTCATCCATGTGTTGATCGTGTCGATGCCCTGTCCGGCGTACTCGACCACCTTGTTGCCCGCCGAATAGAGATAATAGATGTCGTCGCCTTGGCCGCCATACATGGTGACGTTGACGCCGCTGGAGGCCCAGATTGAGTCGTTGCCGCTGCTGCCGTTGAATGTCGGTCCGGACGTTGCCGAAAACCAATGATTGGAAGCCCCGCTATAATAAAGAGGAACGCCTACCGCGTTGACAACGAAACTCATCGGACACTCCTTCCGCGCTGCCCCGCCCGGATGGCTCGTTGCAAGTTCAAGTGCCTGACCCGAACCAACTTGCAGCACGGGCTATCGTTCCCGAAAACAAGCATTTAGTACAGTGAAAATTGCCGGTATTTTTATCGATATTTTATGCAGATAGAATAAGTGAGGCCTAATACAATTATGAGGCGAGCCGTTCTCAATTTTACTTAATTTTTGCAAGGTTTTGGTCCGCTCACGCTGCGCGCGAACGACGCCGGCCTGAAGCGGCGCTTGGGATGGCTCCGCCCGGCCAGCCCGCGCCGCCGACGCCCAGCCTGATCCTAGCTTAATATCCGCTCCTGCATTGGAAGGCGCACGGTAGAGGCGGGCAGAAAAAATTTGACAGCCTCTGTCGGATAGGCCGGAGTCCAACCGTCCTTGGGCCATCGATCAGCCAAACCGAAAGGGATATCGAGACATGCCGAGCACCATTCAACTGCACCGCGTCCTGGCGACCAAGCCGGAGAAGGTTTACCGCGCGTTCGTCGAGGCCGATGCGCTGGCGAAGTGGCTGCCGCCGAACGGTTTTACTTGCACGGTCCACGAGTTCGAGGGCAAGGTCGGCGGCGCCTACAAGATGTCCTTCCGCAACTTCACCACCGGCGACAGCCATTCCTTCGGCGGCGAATTTGTCGAGCTGGTTCCGAGCGAGCGCCTGCGCTACACCGACCGCTTCGACGATCCCAACCTGCCGGGCCAGATCGAGGTGACCGTGATCCTGAAGAAGGTTTCGGTAGGCACCGAGATCAACATCACCCAGGCCGGCATCCCGGATGCTATCCCCGCCGAGGCCTGCTATCTCGGCTGGCAGGAATCGCTGCGCAACCTGGCCAAGCTCGTCGAGCCCGAGATCAACCAGTAAGTCGGAGCAATTCCAGGAAAAGTGCGTAGGTCCGGCACCTTCGCCGTAACGTTCTGGAATTGCGTCAAGATGAGAGCGGGCGGCGGTCGGTTTTCCGGCCGCCGCCTTACCCGAGGTAAGCAAAATTTCACCAAGTGCTGTTAAAAGCCGCTTCCATGGATCGCAACAAGAACAACGACCTGTTTGTCCTGATGGCGGCGCTCGCCGCCATCGCGATCTACAACATTGCCTGCGGCATCAAGACAGGCGAGGTCCGCGGCAAGTTGCATTGGGTCGCTCTGGCGGACGATCCGACACGTTTTTGGAACATCGTGGTCGGCAATTCGATCGTCCTGGTGGCTTCGATAGCCTTTCTGTGGGTGCTCAATTCCCGCAGACCCGGATGACTTGCGCCGGCGCTTTCTTTGCACGTACGCGATAATCAAAATTTCATCGAACGCAGCTAGACGCGCTCCATGGATCGCAACAGAAACGACGCCGTCTTTGTCGTGGTGGCGGCACTCGCCGCCTTCGCGATCTATAACCTTGCTTACGGCCTGAAGACCGGAGAGATCCGGGGAAGGCTCAGCTGGATTTCGTGTGCGGACGACCCAGCGCGTTTTTGGAACAACGTTGTGGGCAACCTGGTCGCCGTCGTTGCGTTGCTGGGTGTTCTTTTGCTGCTGCATCGTCGCCGCAGCAAATGACGTGTCGCCCGGCTATGCCGGGCGCCGTCCCTCGGCCGTTCGGCTTATACGGCTCTTGTGATGCCGCCATCGACGCGGATGTTCTGTCCGGTGATGTAGGCGGCCCCGTCTGAAGCGAGGAACGAGATCGTCGCGGCGATCTCTTCCGAAGTGCCGTAGCGCTTCAGCGGCACGCTGTCGCGGCGCTCGTTCGTCGCCGGCAGGCTGTCGATCCAGCCCGGCAGCACATTGTTCATGCGGATGTTGTCGGCGGCATAAGTGTCGGCGAAGATCTTGGTGTAGGCGGCAAGTCCGGCGCGCGCCACCGCCGACGTCGGGAACATCGCGCTCGGCTCGAACGCCCAGGCGGTCGAGATGTTGATGATGACGCCGGATTTCTGCTTCTGCATCACCGGCGTCACCAGCCGGGTCGGGCGCACGGCGTTGAGGAAATAGGTGTCGATGCCCTTGTGCCAGTCCTCGTCGCTGATCTCGATGATCTGCGCGCGCGGCCCGTGGCCGGCGCTGTTGACCAGCACGTCGATGCGGCCCCAGCGTTCCACCGCGCCGTCGGTAAGGCGCTCCAGATCGTCATTCGACTGGTTGGAGCCGGTGACGCCGAAGCCGCCGAGTTCCTTGCCCAGCGCTTCGCCTTTGCCGGAAGAGGACAGCACGCCGATCTTGAATCCGTCCGCCGCCAGGCGCCTGGCCGCCGCTGCGCCCATGCCACTGCCGCCCGCCGTCACCAAAGCTACTTTCTCGCCTGCCATGTCGCTGATCCATTCCTTGCTGAAAGCGCTCTGTTAGCACGAAGCAGTGCGGGGCACGAACCGGATTGGGTTACGCCAAGGCGTTGATAATTGGCGAAGGGCGGCGGAACTGCCAATCTCCCCCTCGTGGGCAGGGCTGTCCGGGGAAAGTGTTGGGTGAATCGAAATGCCGCATGTGCATGCCCCGTAAG
>NZ_VFUG01000023.1:0-74374 GCF_006440615.1 Mesorhizobium sp. B2-6-2
ATCCCCAACACCTTCGCCCCCTCCAGCCCCAGCGGCAGATGCGTGGCCGCCACCACGATCCCTCCTTCCGCCAGATGCCCCCGCATCAGCCCCGCGAACCGCTCCTCCGAGGTCTTGTCCAACCCCGCCGTCGGCTCGTCGAGCAGCCAGACTGGCCGCCGGCTGACCAGGAGCTTTGCGATCGACGCCCGGCGCCTTTGCCCCGTCGACAGATAGCCGAAGGGCAGATGCCCGAGACCGCCGAGCGCCACCGTCTCCAGCGCCTCTTCGACGTCCAGCCCCGGCTCGCCCTGGAAGGCGCGCCAGAAGCCGAGATTCTCCTCGACGCTGAGCGCCGTCTTCATTGCGTTGAGATGGCCGAGATAATGCGAAGCCGAGGCGACCGTCGGGAAAGTCTCGCCGCCGCCCTCGACAAGCACCTTGCCTCCGGCGGCCGGCAGCAGCCCGGCGACGATTCTCAGCAGCGTCGATTTGCCCGCGCCGTTCGGCCCGGTGACGATGAGCGCCTCGCCCTTTTCCAGCGTGAAGCCGATGTTGGAGAAAACCGTCTCGCCGCCGCGCTCGCCGCCCAGATTTTCGGCGATCAGCCGCATTCTTGCCCGTCCCGAAAGCACCGTTGCGCGGCGCTCGCCGCCTCACGCAAATTCGTCTTTCGACTGTCTAGAACTATTCCGGGAAATTCTCTATATGCGGTTCATCCGTGCCAGCGGTCGGCGCGGGATCAGAATTAGCGCCGAACCAGCGCACGCGCCGCCTTGAACGGCTCGGGTTGCTTGGGAGCGGACAGCGGAAATGGCCGTACCCGCACCTTTGCGCGTGATTGCATGCCAACGGCGTCCGTTCCCTTTCAGGCTGAACAGACAAGGACGGATCGCCGTGACAAAATCCCTCGACAGTTTCAATTGCCGCCGCACCCTGACCGCAGGTGGCGCGGACTATGTTTATTTCGACCTCGTTGAGGCCGAGAAGAACGGCCTCACCGGCATCGCCCGGCTGCCCTATTCGATGAAGGTGCTGCTGGAGAACCTGCTGCGCAACGAGGATGGCCGCTCGGTTACCCGGGAATCAATCCAGGCGGTCGCCGCCTGGCTGGCCGACAAGGGCACCGCCGGTGTCGAGATCGCCTATCGCCCGGCCCGCGTTTTGATGCAGGATTTCACCGGCGTTCCGGCCGTGGTCGACCTCGCCGCCATGCGCGACGGCATCAAGGCGCTCGGCGGCGACCCGGAAAAGATCAATCCGCTGGTGCCGGTCGATCTCGTCATCGACCACTCCGTCATTGTCGACGAGTTCGGCACGCCGATGGCCTTCGCCCGCAATGTCGAGCTGGAATATGAGCGCAACGAGGAGCGCTACAAGTTCCTCAAATGGGGCCAGCAGGCCTTCCGCAACTTCCGGGTCGTGCCGCCCGGCACCGGCATCTGCCACCAGGTCAACCTCGAATATCTGGGACAGGTGGTGTGGACCAACGCCGAGGACGGCGAGACGGTCGCCTATCCGGACACCTGCGTCGGCACCGATTCGCACACCACCATGATCAACGGCCTGGGCGTTTTGGGCTGGGGCGTCGGCGGCATCGAGGCCGAGGCCGCGATGCTCGGCCAGCCGGTCTCCATGCTTTTGCCGGAAGTGATCGGCTTCCGCCTCACCGGCAAGCTCAAGGAAGGCGTCACCGCCACCGACCTGGTGCTCACCGTCACCCAGATGCTGCGCAAGAAGGGCGTCGTCGGCAAATTCGTCGAGTTCTTCGGCCCCGGCCTCTCCAACATGACGCTGGCCGACCGCGCCACCATCGGCAACATGGCGCCGGAATATGGCGCCACCTGCGGCTTCTTCCCGGTGGACTCCGAAACCATCCGCTACTTGACCATGTCCGGCCGCGAGGAGAACCGCATCGCCCTGGTCGAGGCCTATTCCAAAGCGCAAGGCATGTGGCGTGACACAGGCTCGGCCGACCCGGTCTTCACCGATCTGCTCGAGCTCGACCTCGGCGACGTGGTGCCGTCGATGGCCGGCCCGAAGCGTCCCGAGGGCCGCGTCGCCCTGCAGGACATCCCCGCCGGCTTCGCCAAGGCGATGGAGACCGAATACAAGAAGGCAGCCGAGATCTCGAAGCGCTACGCCGTCGAGGGCACCGATCACGATCTCGGCCATGGCGACGTCGTCATCGCCGCCATCACGTCGTGCACCAACACCTCTAACCCGAGCGTGCTGATCGGCGCCGGCCTCTTGGCCCGCAACGCCAACCGGCGCGGCCTCAAGCAGAAGCCGTGGGTGAAAACCTCGCTCGCACCGGGCAGCCAGGTGGTGGCCGAATATCTCGAAAAGTCCGGCCTGCAGAAGGAGCTCGACCAGATCGGTTTCAACCTGGTCGGCTTCGGCTGCACCACCTGCATCGGCAATTCCGGCCCGCTGCCGGCGCCGATCTCGAAGACCATCAACGACAAGGGCCTGATCGCCGCGGCCGTGCTTTCCGGCAACCGCAACTTCGAAGGCCGCGTCTCGCCGGACGTGCAGGCGAACTACCTCGCCTCGCCGCCGCTGGTCGTGGCGCATGCGCTGGCCGGCACGGTGACCAGGGATCTGACGACCGAGCCGCTCGGCGAAGGCAGCGACGGCAAGCCTGTCTATCTCAAGGACATCTGGCCGACATCGGCCGAGATCCAGGAGTTCATCGAGAAGAACGTCACCCGCGAGCTGTTCGCCCGCAAATATGCCGACGTCTTCAAGGGCGACGCCTATTGGCAGAAGGTCAAGGTGCCGGAAGGCCAAACTTACGCCTGGGACGACCACTCGACCTATGTGCAGAACCCGCCCTATTTCGCCGGCATGGGCCGCGCCTTCGGCAAGATCGGCGACATCAAGGGCGCGCGCGTGCTCGGTCTCTTCGGCGACAAGATCACCACCGACCACATCTCGCCGGCCGGTTCGATCAAGGCCGCTTCGCCGGCCGGCAAGTATCTCACCGAGCATGGTGTCGGCGTCGCCGACTTCAACCAGTACGGCACGCGGCGCGGCAACCATGAGGTGATGATGCGCGGCACCTTCGCCAACATCCGCATCCGCAATCACATGCTGGGCGAGAACGGCCGCGAAGGCGGCTACACCATCCACTATCCTTCGAAGGAGGAGATGTCGATCTACGACGCCGCCATGGAATACAAGCAGGAAGGCGTGCCGCTGGTGATCTTCGCCGGCGTTGAATACGGCAACGGCTCCTCGCGCGACTGGGCGGCCAAGGGAACGAATCTCCTTGGTGTCCGCGCGGTCATCGCCCAGTCCTTCGAGCGCATCCACCGCTCCAACCTGGTCGGCATGGGCGTCATCCCCTTCGTCTTCGAGGACGGCACCTCATGGGCCTCCCTCAATTTGAAGGGCGACGAGCTGGTCGAGATCGACGGCCTGGACACGATCAAGCCGCGCCAGAAGATGGTCGCCAAGGTCACCTATGGCGACGGCACGGTGAAGAACGTGCCGATCGTCTGCCGCATCGATACGCTGGACGAGCTCGATTACTTCAAGAACGGCGGCATCTTGCAATACGTGCTGCGCGATCTCGCTGCTTAACAGCAGCAAGGGAGTAGGGGAGTAAGGGAATAGGGGAGTAAGGGAATAGGGGAGTAGGGCAGGTTGCCCGCTCGATCTGCTTCCCCTACTCCCCTACTCCCCTACTCCTACTGCCTACCTTTCCCCAAACCGCGCCGTCGCCGCCAGCAGCACCGCCAGCATCAGCGCGTTGAAGACGTGCCAGAGGAAATGCGTGCCGAGCGGGAAGCTGGGACAGACCAGCGGATCGATCATACGGCAGATCGCCGAGACGACGAAAATCGCCGATCCGGTCAGATTGTACCAGCCGGCCCGGTTGCCGGTGGCCGCCACCCACGCCCCGAAGAAGGCGAGCGCCAGGAAAGGCGGCAGGTAGTTCGTCGTGCCGTTCGAAGCCTGGCGCAGCCAGTCCGGCACGGCAAAGGTGATAAGGCCGGCGACGACATAGAAGGCAACGAAGACGAGGAACGCCTTACGCCACTCCATGCCGAGAAAGCGCCGCAGGTTGAACAGCGTGTAGGCCAGCGTGAAGCCGGCGATCGGCAGGATATCGGCCCAGATCGTGCCTTTGCTGGCGAAGGTATGGAACAGGGTCGAGCCGATGCCGATCGCTACGACCCACCAGGCCAGCACTTCGGCGAAGGTGCCGGTCTTGTAGCGCCGCACCTGCCAGACGCCCCACAGTCCCGCGATAATGAACGCCAGGTTGGTCAAAGCATTGGCCGGCTCCGCCCAAAGTCCAGGCCCCGTCCGTTCGCAATAGAGATCGACAGGCGTCAGGAGAGTTTGCCACATGGTGAGGATGCTGCCCCCGAATCGAACCGCGCCTTGAAATGCAACCGCCCTCCTATTGCGCGCTTGCCTGTGGCTGCAACAGCAAAAATTTCACCGCAACGTGACTTCCCGTTGACTGGCGCTTCTGCCACACATTTTAGCAATCAGAACAAGGTCGGCGTCACCGGCGGGAATTGGAAAGTCATGGCAATTCAAGGACGATTGCGGCTTGCGGCACTGGCGCTGGCCCTCACGGCGTTGGGCGGCGTGGCCCTTGCAGCCGAGCCCGGAAAGGCCGTGATGGATAATCCGCGGACCGACAACGCCCAAATCGACAAGCCCCTGGGCGTGGTCGAATTGTTCACCAGCCAGGGCTGCAGTTCCTGTCCGCCGGCCGACGAGCTCTTCGCCGAGCTCGCCGGCAAGGACGACATCATCGCGCTCGCCTACCACGTCAATTACTGGGACTATCTCGGCTGGCAGGACACGCTGAGCACCAAGGAGAACACCGAGCGCCAATATGACTATATGCGCGCCTTCGGCAGCCGCTCGGTCTACACGCCGCAAGCCGTCATCAATGGCCGCAGCCACGTCAACGGCGCCAGCCGCAAGGATGTCGACGGCGCCTTGGCCCGGATGGACCGGACCGGCGAGGGCATGCGGGTCGGCATCAAGGTGAGCCGCACCAGCGACCGCGTCATGATCGACGCTGGCGATGCCGGCAACGGCCCGACCGACGCCCATGTGGTGATCGTCTATTTCGATCCGCCGCAGATGGTCAAGATCGGCCAGGGCGAGAACAGCGGCCGCAGCCTGACCTACTGGAACGCCGTTTCCGACATCCAGACCGCCGGCATGTGGCACGGCAAGGCGCAGCGCTACGAATTGCCGATGACCGAGATTTCCAAGAAAGGGAAAGGCGGCTGCGCGGTGCTGCTGCAGTCGGTCGGCAAGGACGGCATGCCGGGACCGATCCTCGGCGCCGCCTTCATCCGCAAGCCATAAACCCCTTCTCCCCTTGTGGGAGAAGGTGGATCGGCGCGCAGCGCCGAGACGGATGAGGGGTGTTCCAGCAGAGTGAGACGTTGGCGTTCCCTGGAGCACCCCTCATCCGGCCGCTTCGCGGCCACCTTCTCCCACAAGGGGAGAAGGGAGAGTTCTGCCGAGCAATAAAAAACCGGCGTCAGCTTGCTTCTGACGCCGGTCATTCAGGTTTTGGGATCGTCGCACCTGATTTTTCCAAGGAAAAACCGAGGTTGGTTCGATCCGACGCTGACCCGTGGGCGGGGGGCTTGGGGTTTACGAGCCGGTGCCGGACCGAACCGTCTCAGGCAACGACCGTAAATTCGTCGGACATTGGGGCATGAGCGCGGATTATTTGTGGCGAGAATGTGGCGGAGCATCACCAATTCCAACATGTGTTTCGCAAACGTGACTGGACGTTTGGGAAAACGCGCGACCCCGCGCGTGTTCGGCCGGCCTGCAATTCCATCGCGCCCTTGCAATTCCCTTATGAAAGCGCGAACCTTGGCCGGCGCATGATTCAATCGAAGGATCGAGGCATGACCGATCACAGCGGCGGGACGGAGGATGGGGAAGCATCCGGAATATTGATCCCGTTGCACGAGGCGCGCAACGCACGCCTCGACCAGCCGGTGCGATTCGACCGGCGCGAGCTCGACCAGATCCTGAGGCTTTACGGACGCATGGTGGCGGCCAATGAATGGCGCGACTATGCGATCGACCATCTCACTGATCGCGCTGTCTTTTCCGTCTTCCGCCGGGCCAGCGAAGTGCCGCTGTTCCAGATCGTCAAAGACCCCAGGCTGGCGCGCCGGCAAGGCGCTTTCGCCGTTATCGCCGCCGGCGGCCGCATCCTCAAGCGAGGCCAGGAACTCGGCCGCGTGCTTGGTGTCTTCGATGCCAAGCTTAAGGTTGTCGAGGCGTGAGAAGAGGAACTGAAGAATTGAGGAACTGAGCAAGAAAGCCGTGGCTCCAGCGGACCTTGAGCGCCTCTTCTTCAGTTCCTCAGTTCTTCAATTCTTCAATTCTTCAATTCTTCAGTTCCTCAGTTCTTCAGTTCCTCAGTTCCCCTTGAGCCCCCGAAACCTTCGCTCCGGCAGCGAATCCGGATCGGGCGGCAATTCCGCGCCGCCATTTAGCGAAAGCTGCATGAACACGGTGTCCAGCCAGCGTCCGTGCTTGTAGCCGGATCCTTCCAGGCGCCCGGAATGGCGGAAGCCGAGCTTCTCGTGCAGCCGCACCGAGGCGCTGTCCGCGTGGCCGTCGCCGATGACCGCGATGATCTGGCGGAAGCCCGCCGCGCGCGCCGTCTCGATCAGCGCCCGCATCAGCAGCAAGCCCACGCCCTGCCCCTTGGCCTCCGGCGCGACATAGACCGAATCCTCGATGACGAATCGGTAGGCGGGGCGCGGCCGGAACGGCCCGGCATAGGTATAGCCGAGCACGATCCCCTCCTTCTCCGCCACCAGATAAGGAAAGCCGCCCGCCGCCAGGTTGTCGAATCGGTTGCCCATTTCCGCGCGGCTCGGCGGCTCCAGCTCGTAGCTTGCCGTGCCGTGCGCGACCGCATCGGCATAGATTTCGGTGATTCGGTCGAGGTCGGCCGCGATGGCAGGTCTGATGACAATGGTGCTCATAATTTGTGCAGTTCTCTTTGCTGCCTCGATAACAGCAGAGGACTGCGCGAAAAGAAAGGGCGGCCGTTGGGCCGCCCTTTCGCAAATCTATGGTCCACTGAAACCAGGGTAACCGCCCTTAGCGGCGGTCGCCCATGAACTGCAGCAGGAACATGAACAGGTTGATGAAGTCGAGATAGAGGCGCAGCGCGCCCATGATCGCCTTGCGGCCGGCGACGTCGGCGACGTCACCTTCGAAATACATCTCCTTGATCTTCTGCGTGTCGTAGGCGGTCAGGCCGGCGAACACCAGCACGCCGATCGCGGAGATCGCGAAAGCGAGCGCCGACGACTGCAGGAAGATGTTGATCAGCATCGCGATCAGCAGGCCGATCACGCCCATGATCAGGAACGAGCCGAATGCCGACAGGTCGCGCCTGGTCGTGTAGCCGTAGAGCGACAGGCCGCCAAAGGCCGCGGCCGTGGCGAAGAAGGTCTGGGTAATGCTGGTGCCGGTGTAGACGAGGAAGATCGTCGACAGCGACAGGCCGACAAGGCCGGCATAGACCCAGAACGTGGCCTGCGCCGCGCCCACGCTCATCGACTGGATGCGGAACGACAGGAACATCACGGCGGCGAGCGGCGCCAGGATGACGACCCAGCGGAACGCGCTTGCATAGATGAGTTGGCCGAAGGCGGTCAGCTGGCCGTCGCCGGTGATGGCGAGCTGGAAGGCGCCCCAGGCGGCAAGGCCGGTGATCAAAAGGCCAAGCCCCATGAGGTTGTAGACTTTGATCATATAGGCGCGCAGGCCCTGATCGATATCGACGCGCGCGCCGGGGGCGGCGGACGTCTGGTAGTTGCGAATGGGATCAGCCATTGGAAATCCTCTGTTGCTTCTGCCCCGTCCGGTGACAGGTCTTTTGAGACCAGGCGCCGCTGGCGGGGCTCCAGCATGCCTGACGCAAAATATGAGCGTTCTCGACGTCAAGAACAAGACGGTAACGAGGCGCAACGCTTTGTGAGATGACAAAAGGCCGCTTTTCGGGTCTTTCGGGCGGCATTCTTACGAAAATTTAACCGGGCTTACAAAGGTTTAAGTGGGCGGGCGGCCTCGAGTGCCCTCCGTCAGAGGTTGCGCAGCACCGGCGCCGCCTTGTGGCCGAGCACCCGCCATGTGCCGGCAAGGCCGATGCCGACGGTGACAGCCAGCGAAACCAGGATCGTCGCCACCGCCACCTGCGGCATGAAATGCGACGGCAGCGTCATGATATGCGCGACCACGAACCAGGCGGCGATGCCGCCGGCGACGAGCGCGAACAGCGCGGTCGCGAGGCCGATCAGCATGTATTCCAGGGAGAATGCGGCAATCAGCGTTCGTCTCGTCGCGCCGAGCGTCTTCAGCACCACCGCGTCGTGGATGCGCGCCCGGTTGCCGGCAGCCAAAGCGCCGGAGAGCACCAGCACCGAGGCGATCAGCGCCACGCCGGCGGCGGCGCGGATCGCCGTGCCCAATTGCGCGACCAGCCGGTTGACGATGTCGAGCGCGTCCTTGACGCGCACCGTCGTCACCGCCGGAAAGGCGCGGGTGACGGCGTTGAGCAGCCTTGCGTCGTCAGCCGTGGTGGCTTGTTTGTCGGTCAGCGTCGCCAGCCAGCCATGCGGCGCCCCGGCGAAGGTGTTGGGCGAGAACACCATGACGAAATTGATGCCCATTGTCTCCCACTCGACCTGGCGGAAATTGGCGATCTTCGCCGTGACGTTGCGGCCGAGCACGTTGACGGTGACGGTGTCGCCGAGCTTCAGCCCGATCGCCTTGCCCTCCTCGGCCGAAAACGACACCAGCGGCTCGCCGGAATAATCCTGCGGCCACCACGCGCCTTCGGTCAGCGTCGCGTTGTCCGGCTTTCTCGCGTCATAGGTCAGGCCGCGGTCGCCGCGCAGCACCCAGGCGCCGTCGGCCGGGATCTTCACCTTGTCGACGTCGACGCCGTTGAGCGCCATGATGCGGCCGCGTAGCATCGGCACCTTGACCAGGGTTCCGCGCGGCGCCTCCTTGCCGACGAGGGAGGCGAAGGCGTCGACATCGCTGCTCTGGATGTCGACGAAGAAGAAGTTCGGCGCCCGCTCGGGCAGGCTGCCGGAGATCTGCCGCCTGAGATTCCCATCGATCAGCGCCAGGGTGACGAGAAGCGTCAGCCCGAGGCCGAGCGACAGCACCACCGATGGCGTCAGCGCGCCGGGACGGTGGATGTTGCCGAGCGCCAGCCGCAGCGGAACGGAGCGCACGCGCGGGCTCTTTTTTGCGGCCCATTGCACCAGCGCCGCCACCAGCCGCAGCACCAGGAAGGCGAACACCGTGGCGCCGACGAAGATCGAGGCGATGCGGTAGTCATTGGCCGAAAGGATCGCCAACGCTGCCAGCGCCAGCACGATCGCGAGCGCCGCGCCCGTATAGGGCAGGCGCGGCAAGCCCCGGCTTTCAAAGCCCATTTCGCGGAACAGCGCTGTCGCCGGCACGTCGCGGGCGCGGCCGAGCGGCAAAAGCGCGAAAGCCAGCGTCACCAGCAGGCCGAACAGCGCGGCAAGAGCCAGCGCGCCGGGATAGAAGCCGCCTTGCGCCGGCACGGGGATGACCGACTGCAGCAGCGCGCTCGCCACGAACGGCATCGCGGCGGCGACGACAAGCCCGAGCACGATGCCGATGCCCGCGATCAACAGGATCTGTACCAGATAGACGGTGAAGACGAAGCCGCCCGAGGCACCGAGGCTCTTGAAGGTGGCGATGACGCCGCGCTTGCCGTCGAGATAGGCGCGCACGGCGTTGGCCACGCCGACGCCGCCGACCACCAGCGCCGTCAGCCCGACGATCGTCAGGAACTGCGAGAAGCGCTCGATATTGGCGGAGAGCGCGGGGGCGGCGTTGCTGCGCGTGCGGATCGACCAGCCGGCCTGCGGGAAATCCTTCGCGGCTTGAGCCTGGATGTCCTTGATCCGCACCTCGGACGTCCCCTCGGGCAGCCGCACCTTATAGGCGTTCTCGACCAGGCTGCCGAGCTGCACAAGGCCGGATGCGGCAAGGCCCTGGCGCGAAATCATCAGCCGCGGCGCGAAGCCGAAACCGTCCGAGACCGCATCGGGCTCGCTGACCAGCCTCGCCCGCAGTTCGAAAATGGCGCTGCCGAGCTTCAGCCTGTCGCCGATGTGAAGATTGAGCCGGTCGAACAACAGGTCGGGCGCGGCGGCGCCGAACACGCCGGACCTTTCGCCGAACAACTGCTCCTTCGGCAGCGCCGGATCGGTTTCCAGGGCGCCGAAGAGCGGGTAGGCGTCGTCCACGGCCTTGGCCTCGACCAGCGCCTGGTCCGAGCCGTCCTCCAGCCGTGCCATCGAGCGCATGCCGGAATTGAGCGAGACCGCGCCGAGGCCCTTGATGAAGCCGAGTTCCGCATCGGAAGCGCTGCGCTGGTTGACCTGGAAGCGCAAATCGCCGCCAAGCAGCGTCTGGCCTTGATTGGCGACGCCGGCCGAGATCGCTTGCGCCACCGAATTGACGCCGCCGATCGCCGCGACGCCCAGCGCGATGCAGGCCAGGAAGATCATGAAGCCGGACAGGCCGCCGCGCATCTCGCGCAGCGAGAAGCGGATGGCGAGCTTCAGGGTTCGAAGCCAGGAGGCCGCCATGCCTCTATGCCGTCACTTTGAGCAAAGGCGCATCCTCGATCCGCCCTGAACGCATCGAGACCTGGCGCGCGCAACGCCCGGCCAGCGCGGGATCATGCGTCACCAGCACCAGCGTCATGCCGCGCTCCGCCGCCTTGGCGAACAGGAGATCGGCGATCTGCTTTCCCGTCACCTGGTCGAGATTGCCGGTCGGTTCGTCGGCGATGAGAATGCGCGGCGATGGCGCCAGCGCCCGTGCAATCGCCACGCGCTGCTGCTCGCCGCCGGAGAGCTCGCCCGGATAGTGCGTCACGCGGTCGCTCAGGCCGACGGCCGCGAGCTCGCGCGCGGCCACGCCGAACGGATCGGAATGGCCGGCAAGCTCGAGCGGCACCGCCACATTCTCAAGCGCGGTCATGTTGGGGATGAGGTGGAAGGACTGGAAGACGATGCCGATGTTTCGCCCACGAAACGAAGCGATCTGGTCCTCGCTTTTGTCATTGATCAGCTCGCCTGCGATCCGGACGGTGCCCGAATCGACTCTTTCCAGGCCGGCAAGGACCATCAGCAGCGTGGACTTGCCCGAGCCCGACGGACCGACAATGCCGGTGGCTTCGCCAGCCGCCACGTCGAGGCTCACGTCTTTCAGCACATGGACGGAGGACGCGCCCTCGCCGAGCCTCAGCGATATGTCCCTCAGCGCGATGACGGCTTCTGTCACAATGAAAGCGCCCTATATGTGAAAAAAGGAGACGGCCGCTGTCTCCTCCCTTGGGTTGTTCCGGTCATATGGGGCTCGCCGCATGGCTTTCAAACACCGTTTTGCCGCAGCCCTCATCCTTTTCCTCGGCCTTTGCGTCGCCATCTCGCCGGCGCGCGCCGCAACCTTCACCATAGTCGGCTTCGGCGACAGCCTGATGGCTGGCTATAGCCTTGGACCGGGTCAAGGTTTCACCGACAGGCTGCAGGCGGCCCTGAAGGCAAAGGGCCTCGACGTCGCCGTCGCCAATGCCGGCGTGTCGGGCGACACCTCGAGCGGCGGGCTGGCGCGGCTCGACTGGTCGGTGCCGGACGGCACAAGGCTGGTGATCCTCGAGCTCGGCGCCAACGACATGCTGCGCGGCGTCTCGCCCGAGATCGCCGAAAAGAACCTCGACGCGATGCTGGGCAAGCTGAAGCAGCGCAACATCCCGGCGCTTCTCGCCGGCATGCGCGCCGCGCCCAATCTCGGCGCCGACTACCAGAAGGTCTTCGACGCCATCTATCCGAGGCTTGCCGAGAGATACGGCGTTCCGCTCTATCCGTTCTTCCTCGACGGCGTCGACGGTCACCCCGACCTGCAGCTGGGAGACGGCCTGCACCCCAATCCCCGGGGTGTCGACGTCATGGTCGAGCGGATCCTGCCTGTGGTGGAAAAGGCGATCGCCGACAATGGGGGGCCGTCATGAGTCCGTAATGCCACGCTTTCCGCTGGGGAAACTTTGTGGATAACAAACCGCTTGCCCCGCGCCAATATCGATGATTCGCTAGGAACGAGAGTTTCGATTCGAGGACAGGAGGCTTCACATGCCACGTCTTTTCACCGCCCTCGAAATTCCGCGTGATGCTGCTCTCTCTTTGTCCCTGCTCCGGGGCGGGCTGCCCGGAGCGCGCTGGATCGACGTCGAAAACTACCACCTGACGCTGCGCTTCATTGGCGATGTCGAGGGCCATGTCGCCGACGAGATCGCCAACGCCCTCGACCGCGTCGACCGCCCCTCTTTCCAGCTCACGCTCGCCGGCGTCGGCGCCTTCGGCGGCAAGAAGCCGCATGCGGTGTGGGCCGGCGTGTCGGCCTCGCCTGACCTGACGGCGCTGCAGGGCGAGATCGACCGCATCTGCCAGCGGCTCGGCCTGCCGGCCGACCCACGCAAGTTTTCGCCGCATGTGACGCTGGCGCGCCTGCGCAATGGGAGCCCGCTCGACGTCGCGCAATATCTTTCGGCGCGCGGCAATTTCGCGGCATTGCCCTTCCGCGTCGGCCGCTTCGTCCTGATGTCGTCGCGCGATTCGGTCGGAGGCGGCCCCTACATCGTCGAGGAAGCCTGGCCGCTGGTCGGCGAAGCGCTGGCCCCGAGCCGCATCGCCAGCGCATCCGACGCCTCGCGGATCATGCGGTAGACCGAGGCGAAGGCCTCGGCGCCGTCGTAATAGGGATCGGGAACGTCCACGGCCTTTCCCGCGGCAAAATCCAGATAGAGATGGATGCGGTCGTGCGCGGCATGCGGCGCCAGCGCCTTGAGGTCGCGTACATTCGCCTTTCCATGCCGAGGATCAGGTCGAAATGCGAAAAATCCTCCTGCAGCACCTTGCGCGCCCGCTGCCCTGAAATGTCGACGCCGTGCCTTGCCGCCACCGCGATCGAGCGCCGGTCCGGCTCCTGGCCGGCATGCCAGCCGCCCGTCCCGGCTGAATCGATCACAAGGTCTTTGCCGTGCTCGGCAAGCACCGCGCGGAACACGCCCTCGGCCAGCGCATCGGCCCGAAAATCGGAATCGATTTTCGGAAAAGCACGATGCGCCGATTCAAAGTGTTAGAGCGTCCTTGGCGCGTCCGTAGGACGCGCGGCGCTCTAACGGGGAGCGGCAGATATTGCCAAGGCACACGAACAGAATGGAATTTATGGGCTTTGCGCTCATCGATCCGGCGCTATGGTTGGATCATCTGCGAACAGCACAGGGACCGGACATGAACAGGGAAAAACTCAGCAAGGAAGCGATCGTCGCCGCGCTTGCGGAACTTGACGGCTGGTCGCTCGCCGCCGACGGCGCCTCCATCAAGCGCAGCTTCGTCTTCAAGAATTTCTCCGAGGCCTTTGCCTTCATGACGCGCGTGGCGCTGGCGGCCGAAAAGATGGACCATCACCCGGACTGGTCGAATGTCTACAAGACCGTCGACGTGACGCTGAACACGCATGACGCAGGCGGCGTCACAGCGCTGGACATCGAGCTCGCCAAGCGGATGAACGTGTATTTCGGCTGAGGGCGAGCGGACTTCGTCGTTCCAGGGCGGAGCAAGGAGCGAAGCGACGCGCGCAGACCCAGTTGCCATGTCGTGACGTACAAGCGTCGGGACAGTCCAGATAGCGGCGACCATTCGCGATTGGCCGAAGCTAACCTCGTCATCCACGGGCGGAGCGACGCGAAGCGGAGCGCAGACCCGAGGATCCATTCCGTGACCTTGGCCGAAGAGCGCGGCGGAGCAGAATTCCGCACCGTGAGCGGCGCTCATATGTCACGGAATGGATTCTAGGGTCTGCGCGCGTCGCTTCGCTCCTTGCTCCGCCATAGAATGACGACGGGAGGAACATTCCGACCAATCTCCAGCGTTGCGATTGCCAACTCGGCTTACACACTTGTCAGCGCTGCCAAACTGGATTCTCAGGTCGGCGCACCCCCAAACTCTTGCAGCAGCCCCCCGCTTTCACCACATCTGTCGCCGCAGGCCGGCGTGCGAGGACGCGGCCACCAAGGAGCGACTGATGGCGCAAGGTACCGGTTTCGACTTCTTCGGCTTCGGCGACAAGCTTGCCGGCGAGGGTGAGGTGCGCGAAAAATTCTGGCGCACCGCCAAGAAGGCGGCGCGGCAGATTCCGTTCATGGACGAGGTTGTCGCCGCCTATTATTGCGCCATGGACAAGGACACGCCGCTGCGCGCCAAGGGTATCCTGCTCGCCGCGCTCGGCTATTTCGTCCTGCCGGTGGATTTCATCCCCGACTTCATCTTCGGCCTCGGCTTCACCGACGACCTTGCCGTGCTGACCGCGGCGATCACGGCCGTCAGCGCCCATATCACGCCGGCCCACAGGCAGGCGGCCAAAGACGCGCTGGCGGACAAGAGCTGATCCCGGCTCGCTTCAGGCCGCAAATCGGCGCTGGCGAAAAGACAAACTCTTGCCGTTTTCCTGGCATCCAACTCCGCGCCGGGACGTCGCGCCGGCATCAATCCACGATGGCGGCGCGGATGGTGGCGGTTTCCTGGGGTGGGTTCCTTTTCTTCGAGGACAATTCACCGTTTGGTAACCCTGATTAAATCAAAATGAAGCGACGGCAGGACGCCACGCGGCCCGCCTCCGCACCATTTGGAATACGGGAAGAACGATGCGCGGATTGATTGCTATAGTTTCCAGCCTGGTCCTGGCGGCCTCGGCGGTGCCGGCGTTGGCGCAGCAGGCGACCAAGATCGGCCAGCACAACGCCTGGGGCACCTACAGCTATCAGTCGGCCGCCGGCAAGGTCTGCTATGTGCTGACCGTGCCCACCGACAAGCAGCCCCCGTCGCTCGACCATGGCGACATGTTCTTCTTCGTCAGCCAGCGGCCCGGACAGCAGGTCTCCTACGAGCCTCAATTCATCGCCGGCTACAACTTCCAGGAAGGCTCGAAGGCCACGGTCACCATCGACAAGAAGAGCTTCTCGATGTTCACCCGCGGCAAGTCGGCCTGGGTCGAGAACGCCGCGGAAGAGCCGGTGCTGATCGCCGCCATGAAGACCGGCTCCGACATGAAGGTTCAGGCCAAGTCCGGCCGCGGCAACCCCACTTCCTACGTCTTCTCGCTGAAGGGCATCTCGGCCGCGCTGGCCTCCATCGCCAAGTGCAAATAAGCCAAGCCGACATCCGGATTTGATGCAAAGGCCGGGCCATCAGGTCCGGCCTTTTGCCATTCGGTTTTGTCCTTGCGTCGGCGTCGGTCGATTCCGCGCTCCGGCGAGCGCCTGCGGGCATCATTCAAAAAATTGCACGGTGGACGGAATAGTTTCCGGCCGAGACCGGTAGATGGGGCAAAAGAGGAGAACGCTCTTTGAAATGGCCGCCATTCGCAAGGCCACGTCGAAACAGGGAGCGGCGACAAGCACTGGGGACGAGCGTCTTTCAGGGCTTGCAGTCGGGAGGAGCACGCTCCCATCCGGCCCAGCGGTTGCCTGTCCCTGTCCCTGACCGCTGGGCCGTCTTTCACGCCGGCTTCGGCCGGGCAGCGCAGGCAAGATAGGCCCGGCTTGCGCCAATCCGGCTTGAAGCGGGCGACACGAGACGGGCGGCATGAGATGGGATGAAAGCGAAGTTCGACGTCATACCGCATCTGGAGGATTTGTGGCGTTACGGCAGGGTGCTCACCGGCAATGATTCCGATGCCGATGACCTGGTGCAGGAAGCTCTCGCCCGCGCGCTCTCGATGGCTGGCAGCTACGATCCCTCCCGGGCGCTGCTGCCCTGGCTGATCAGGATTGTCCGCAACACCTTCTTCACCGGCGCCAGCCGTGCCGATGCCGACAGGCGGCGCCTCGCATCCATCGCCGACATGTCGGATGCGGCCTCGCCGCCGCCGCAGGAGCACAGCGCCGAACTCTCCAACGTCACCAGGGCCCTCGCCCGCATGCCGACCGACCAGGCCGAAATACTCCATCTCGTCGGCGTTCTGGGCTTCACCTATGCCGAGGCGGCCGAACTGCTGGGCGTGCCGACAGGAACCGTGATGTCCCGCCTCAGCCGGGCTCGCACGGCCTTGAAGAACAACATGGAAAATATGGGCAGCGCAGCTTCCCGTCATTTGAAGATCATTGGAGGGCGTGATGTGGCCCGATAATCGCGTTTCCGAACAGGATATCGGCCGCTTGCTGGATGGCGAATTGTCGCCGTCGCAGCGATCCGAGCTGCAGGCCCAGCTTGCCCGCGAGCCCGAACTGGCGGCGGCGGTGTTTGCCCATGCGCAGCGCATGGAAGCGCTGCGCGATTCCCAGCCCCGGCGATTGTTCCCGCCCGGCGCGACCGTCGACAAGGCGAGACAGCTGGAACAGGCGCTTCGCCGCAGGCGGATGTTCGCCATGCTTAGGCTTCAGGCCGCCGCTGTCGCGCTGGTCGCGATCGGGTGGTCGGCCAACTCGCTGACCGTGCCGCTTCGCCAGGGCGGCAAGACGGCCGACGAAACCTTCATCCTGGCTGCGCGGGATGCGCTGCGCGTCGCGCAGCTCAATGCGGGTCCCGAAAAGGGTGTCGAGCTCAAGCAGGACAAAATCCAGCGGCTGGTTGGCGCCGTCAACGTCAGCATGCCGACGCTGCCAGCGTCATGGGCCGTCAAGGATGTCCAGGTGCAGCCCTGGAATGGACAGCAGAGCCTTGTCGTGACAGCCGATACGCCAAGCGTCGGGCGCATCACGCTTGTCGCCGCTCCGATGAACGGCGAGGGCGCCGTTCCCCCGACGCCCGCCACCGACGGCCGCGTGCCGACCGTCTATTGGCAGTCTGGGGGCACGGCCTACGCGCTGATGGGATCTGCCGCGCCGGATCGGCTCGAGGTGGAAGCAAAGCAGATCGAGGTCGCCACGCGTCGCAGCGTTGCGCCGAAGATAAGAGGCTGATGGCGGCCGCCGGTTGCAGAAGGGAAAAGAATGCGCCCGATGCTGGAGTTCAAAGCCCGCCCCTCCCGCATGCTGTCGGATGGGTTCGCACGATGAACGTCCTGTCGTTCGAAAGGAGATACTATCCGTCCACCTGCCCGGTTTGCGCCGGAGTGTCCCTGGAAGCCGAGGTCACCGTGCGCAAGGTGGAATTCCAGTGTGCCGCCTGCGGGGCATTCGAGATCACCTCAGCGGCTCGCACCGCGATGAAGGGCCTGTCACCGGAGCATCGCCAATTGTGGCTGTCGCAAGCGCGGCTGCGGGCTTCAACCGTCCCGCTGATCGCCTGCGCGAACGAGACGCTGCCGCAGGTCGCCGGCCCCCAGGCGATTCGGGAACGTGACCCGGGGACGTGACCCGGTAAGGGTTGCGCGCGGACGCTTCCCCAACGGCCCGGCATCTCGGCTTGGCGGGCCGTTTTCGCGAAAAGAGGAAACAGCCGGCTCCGATTCCGGGGCCCATCCAGCCAGGAGCTAGGCGACCGCAATGCGCAGATTGGAAGATTACGAGGAAATCGCACTGATCGGTTATCCCTGCGACGGGGAATACATCGCCATGATGACGAATGGCGAGCAGCAGAACTGGCTGCTCGGCGGCGAGCTGTGTGGATGGAATGGCGCCAACCTCGCCGGTCAGGCCGCTGCCTTGCCCAGATATTATCCGCAGGGGTCGAGCCTCGTCCTGGCCACGATCAAAGGCGACAACCTTGTCGCGATCCGGGACTGCAACATCGTCTCGGGCCCGGCACAACCGCTGGCGACGGCGAATGCAAATCCGGGCGAAGGGCAAGCCGGTCCAGCCGAAGACGCGCGGCGCGCCGATTTTCGCGCCGCGGCGATGTTGCGCGATTTCGCGTCCATGGCGTTCGACCCGGCCACCGAAATGATGCTGTCGTCGATCGCGGCGCGCATGAAGCTCGCTCGCATGGATGTGATCCGTATCGCGCTTCGCGAGTGGCTGGCAAAGCGTGAAGCCGCGCGCTTCCCTCCCGACGAAGGCGCGCCATATGGCTCCGTGACGCCGGACCGTTTCTGCTGACCGGACCGCGCTTCGAGTTATCGGCGAGCAGCCATGCCCCAGGAACATCTCTCTGACCGGTCCAGTCTGGAACTTTACGAGCCGATCGACGTCCTGAAACCCGTCGCTCCCGATCTGTGGATCGTGGACGGGCCACGGATCGGCTTCGGCGTCGGACCGTTTGAATTTCCCTTCACCACCCGCATGACGGTCATGCGGCTTCGCAATGGCGACCTGATCCTGCATTCGCCCGTGGCGCTGACGCCCGCGCTCCGGTCCGCGGTTGAGCTTTTGGGGCCGGTCCGCTTCCTGGTTGCGCCGAATTCGCTTCACTACTGGTGGCTTCCCGACTGGAAGGCCGTTTTTCCCGGCGCGGAGGTTCTCGCCGTGCGCGGCCTGCGGGAGCGGGCGAAGCGTCCGATCGCGGTGGACCGGCTGCTGGTGGGACGCGGCTCACCCTGGCCGGCCGAGGTCGACCTGTTGGTGGTGCGCGGCGACGTCCTCACCGAGGCGGTGCTGTTTCACCGCGCCTCGCAAACGCTGGTCCTCACCGATCTGATCGAGAACTTCGAACCGAGCCGGATTCACAATTGGTTTCTGAGGCTCCTCGTCAGGCTCGCCGGCGCGGCCGATCCGGACGGCAAGGCGCCCATCGACATGCGGCTGAGCTTCTTTCGCCGTCGTCGGGCCTTACGCGCGGCGGTTGACCAGATGCTCGCCTGGCAGCCGGAACGCGTCATCATCGCGCATGGCCGGTGGTATGACAAAGACGGCACCGCCGAGCTCAGGCGCGCGTTCCGTTGGGTCTTGTGACGACGACCCACCTTCGAAGCTGCTAGAGCAATTCCAGGAAAAGTGTGAGCGGTTTTCCGTCCGGAATTGCGTAAAAAACAAAGAGATAGGGCGTTTCGTCGTTTCCGTGAAACGCACTAGGCTTTCACCGCTTCGCTCGTCTCCGCCCGTCGCCGCCGGATCGCCTCGGCGATGAAGACGCGCGACAGCGCGTGGTAGAGCGGTTCGTTGGAGATGAGCCGCGCCGTGCCGTAGCCAAGCATCGCCGCGCACATCAGCGCGATCACATTGTCGTGGTTGCCGGTCATTTCGAGAATGATGACGAAGGCCGTCATCGGCGCCTGCACGACGCCGGCGAAATAGCCGGCCATGCCGAGCAGCGCCGCGGTTCCCGTGGCCGTGCCGAAGACCAGGCCGAGCGTGCTGCCCAAGCCGGCGCCCACTGCCAGCGACGGCGCGAAGAGGCCGCCTGGAATGCCCGATACCATCGACAGCAGCCCGGCGGCGAATTTCTCGACGAAGAACAAGGCCGGCAGCGGCGTGCCTTCGATCGCGCCGCGCGCCTGCGTGTAGCCCGTGCCGAAGGTCGATCCTCCGGAGGCGATGCCGATCGCGGCGACGGCCAGGCCGCAGACAGCCGCCACGACCAGCGCGCGCGGCAATGGCTGCAGCGCGTTCCAGCGGCGGATGCGGCGCATGACTTTCAGCGCCAAGAGCGAGAACAGCGCGCCGACACCGCCGCCGATGACGCCGCAGGCGAGCACCAGCGGCCAGTCCGTGGCGAAGGCGACCGTGTCCCTGGCGACGCCGAAATAGGTGTAGTTGCCGAGCAGCCCGAGCGAGGCGAGGCCGGCCAGGATCACCGCCGTCAGCACCAGCCCGTTGGTGCGCGCCTCATAGGCCCGGCCCATTTCCTCGATGGCGAAGACGATGCCGGCAAGCGGCGTGTTGAAGGCGGCGGCGATGCCGGCGGCGGAGCCTGCCAGGATCAGGCCGCGCGCCTGCGCCATGCCGCCCCAGCGCGCCGCCTGCAGCATCAGCGAAGCGCCGACCTGCACTGTCGGGCCCTCGCGCCCGATCGAGGCGCCGCAGGCGAGGCCGACGATGGTCAGCGCGATCTTGCCCACCACCAGCCTGAGCGACAGGATGTGGCTGCGATCGTCCTCGTCGCGCAGATGCCGCGCCGCGATCGCCTGCGGAATGCCGCTGCCTTGCGATCCCGGAAAAAAGGAATGCGCAAGCCAGGCGCAAAAGACGAAACCGAGCGGCGTCACGACGAGCGGCAGGTAGAAGCGCCAGCCGCCGTCATTGCCCGTCATGACATGGAACAGGCCTTGCGCCCGGTCGGCGAGCAATGCGAACAGGACGCTGATCAGGCCGATCGAGATGGCGCCGGCCCAGAAGACGAGGCGCGGCTGCCAGACGCGCCGCGACATCCACATGGCGTGGGAACGCCGCAGCATGCGGGATTTTCGCGATATGCCGGCCATGACCGTCCTCTTGATGGTTACCCGCCCTAGCACACTCGCCGGGCCGATCAACCCGCGAGGGCGAGCCCGAAGCTATCTCAATCAGGTCAGGGAGCGGTGCTCATGAGTCGCGGCACAGGGCATGCCGGATGGCGGATAACCCGCCGGCGCACCGGCCGGCGGGGAGGTCGGCACGCAGGATCGGCGAGGTCACATCGCCATTTTTTCACATTCGGCCTGGGCCTTCTTGGTCGACGTGTCGACCATGTAGGCCTTGCCCTTGGCGTCAGTGATCATCATCATGCAATGCTTGATCGGCTTGGCCATCTTCATCATCTCGGCGCTCATCTTGGCGTCCGGCATCATGGTGCCCATGTGGCCGTCCGGCATGATCGCGGTGACCTGCCCGCCCTTCATCATCGTCATGGCGCCCATCGTGTCCTCGGCAAGGGCTTGCGAGGCGCAAAGACCGGCGAGGCCGGCAATAAGCGCGAATTTGATCGAGTGCATTGAACAACTCCCATTGTTGAGGGGCATGGTCGCCCCTTTCAGGTTCGCGCACGCGTTTCGATTGATTACGCCAACACGAAGATGTGATCGGTTTTTGAGGGCCATCGCCAGTCGCGGCCCCTCCTTCTCCCGCTAGCGGGGTCCGAAGGACGGGCGAGATCCGTGGCTCACCCGGGCGGTGGATCGACGAGCAGCGCCGAGACGGATGAGGGGTGTTCCAGGGAACACCAACGCCTCACTCCGCTGGAGCACCCCTCATCCGACCGAGCTTCGTTCGGCCACCTTCTCCCGCAAGGGGAGAAGGAAAGCGGGGCGCATGACTCCGGCGCCGAGCTGTGCTATGCGCCGCGCTTCCTGGCGGCCGGTGCTGAAATCGGCCGCAAATCGCTTATATTGGCGCCACCATGACCGTTTCGCTTGATCTTACCGCCGAGGGCGCACGTGATGCCTTGCGCTGCGCAGCACCGGCCGAGAAGCCGTCGCTGATCGGCCTGACCCGCGCCGAGCTCGGCGGGGCGCTTGTCGACGCCGGCATCGTGCCCGAGCGCCAGGCAAAAATGCGCGCGCAGCAGCTCTGGCACTGGATGTATGTGCGCGGCGTTTCCGACTTCGCACATATGTTCAATATCTCCAAAGACCTGCGCGCCGAGCTTGACAAGCATTTCACCGTCGCCCGGCCCGAGATCGTCGAGGAGCAGATCTCTGCCGACGGCACGCGCAAATGGCTGTTCCGCTTTCCGCCGCGCGGCGCCGGCCGTCCCGTCGAGATCGAGACCGTCTACATTCCCGAGGAAGGCCGCGGCACACTCTGCATCTCCTCGCAGGTCGGCTGCACCCTGACCTGCTCCTTCTGCCACACCGGCACGCAGAAGCTGGTGCGCAACCTCACCGCCGAGGAGATCCTGGCGCAGCTGCTCACCGCGCGCGACCGCCTCGGCGATTTCCCCGACCGCGACACGCCGGACGGCGCCATCGTGCCGGCCGAGGGCAGAAAAGTTTCCAACGTCGTCATGATGGGCATGGGCGAGCCGCTCTATAATTTCGAGGCGGTGAAGAAGGCGCTGCTGATCGCCTCCGATGGCGACGGGCTTTCCTTGTCAAAAAGGCGCATCACGCTGTCGACCTCCGGCGTGGTGCCGGAAATCTTCCGCACCGGCGAGGAGATCGGCGTGATGTTGGCGATCTCGCTGCACGCCACCAACGACGATCTGCGCGACCTGCTCGTGCCGATCAACAAGAAGTTCCCGCTGAAGGAGCTGATCGCCGCCTGCAAGGCCTATCCCGGCCTCTCCAACGCCAAGCGCATCACCTTCGAATATGTGATGCTGAAGGACGTCAACGATTCGCTCGACGATGCCAAGGCGCTGGTCAAGCTGCTCAAGGGCATTCCCGCCAAGATCAACCTGATCCCGTTCAATCCCTGGCCCGGCACCAACTACCAGTGCTCGGACTGGGAAACGATCGAGAAGTTTGCCGACTACATAAACAATGCCGGCTATGCTTCGCCGATCCGCACGCCGCGCGGCCGCGACATCCTCGCCGCCTGCGGCCAGCTGAAGTCGGAATCGGAGCGCATGCGCAAGGTCGACCGTCTGGCGCTCGAAGCCATGATGATCGCGGGACACGGCGAGGCGTGAGGCGCATCGTCGCCTACCTCGTCCGCTTCGCCGTCATCCTAGTCGGCTATATCGTCGCCTCGATGACGGCGAGCGCCTTCCTCAACATCCTGGTCCTGGCGCATCTGGGCTACACGCCGGCCAACCCGGAGCCGACGGCGACGGCCTCGCTCTATTTCTCGGTGCCTTTCGTGGCGCTGTTCGTCGCCTATTTCGCCTTCATGCCGGCGGCTGTCGTCATTTTGATCGCCGAGGTGCTCGGCCGCCGCGACTGGCTGTTCTACGCGCTGGGCGGCGCCGTCATCGCCGTCGTTTTCCTCGGCTTCGTGCATAATGTGGGCGACACCAATTTCGACGTCACCGAAACCAATGCCAGATTGGCGGTGATCGGCGCCGGCATGGTCGGCGGCATCTTCTATTGGCTTTCCGCCGGCCGCTGGGCCGGAAGCTGGCGCCGCGAGGCGTTGCCCGACCTGGAGCGGTAGACTGCACCCGGATCAACTGAGCCAAACTCCGGCTTGACCCCGGTTCGATGCTCCCGCATCACTGGACCATGCCGAAGATGCCGCAACCGGGCGCCAAGCCCCTCGTCACGCCCCTTGCAGCACAGGGATTGAGACCCGTCTTTGTCGACCGCTGGAGCGACAAGATCCGAATCCGCACGCTCAGGCCGGCGGATGTGACACCCGAGATCGCAGCTTGGCTAGTCGATCCCGCCGTCATGGAAGGATTGAACGCGCCGCAAAAAGCGATGGGCCTCGATGCCTTCCGGGCCTATGTCGCCAGCTTCGATAATCTGAAGCGCAATCTCATGACGATCCTCGGTCTGCCAGACGGCCAGCCGCTCGGCCTGGCCGTCATGGAGGTCGATCTGCGGCACCGGCTCGGCTCGTTGCACTTGATTATCGGCGATCCGGAGAACCGGGGTAGAAATGTTGCCTTTGAGGCATCTGCCGTTCTGCTCAGGCATTTCTTTCGCGAGCGAAAGCTCGAGAAGGTGACCTTTCAGCCGCTGGCGCGTAACGCCGCGGCTATCGCCGTGTGCGAACGTTTCGGATTGCGGCTGGAAGGCACGTTGCGGGCCCATCGCATAGATGGCCGGACCGGCAAGCGCCTCGACCAGATGCTCTACGCGCTGACATTGGAAGAATATGACGAACGCGTTCGCGCCTTGGAGGCGGCCGGCATGGTTCGACCCTTCGCCGGCCCTGGTCTCCCGACCCAAAAACTGCCCTAAAAACGATACGCTACGCCGAATTTTACTGTATCGAGGGACGGTCGAAAGCTCGCGCCAGCCGTGCCGCCCGGCCCAGGTTCGATCTTGTCGAATGCGTAGTGGAGGTATTCCCCTTTCAGCGACCAGTTCGGCGCAAGTGCATACTCCGCGCCCAAGCCGATCACGCCGCCCACCTTCACACCTGAAAAATCCGCAGTCGACCCGACTGGCGCAAAAATGGGACGGTCATAGGAAGTTGCCTGAAAATGCCCGGCAGCCACGCCGCCGGTGACATAGGCAAGGAGTTGGTCGGTCGGCGTGTAACCGGCTCTCAGCCTCGCCGTCGCGACCCAGTCGACGTCGTAAGTATAGGCTTCACCCTTGCCGAGAAGGTCTAGGTGGCCGAATTTTGTGTCGTGCATGCCGACGAAATCGAAATCGCCGGCGACGCCGTAAACGAAGTTCCCGCTCTGCCAATCGTGCCCGGCATAGATGCCGCCGAGATAACCATCCTTTTGATGGCTGCCGTCGAAGTTTGTCGTGTCGGCATCGAAATCGACGGAGGAGTGGGCATAGCCGCCCTCCACGCCGACATAAGATCCCGACCAGTTATAGGTCGCCTCCTGCGCGCTGGCCTCGCAGACCAGCCCGATCACGGCAACGGATGCCAAGAGTAAGCTCTTCATTAGTCCCCCAATATGCCCTAGCGAATCTTCTAGGTGGGCAGAATCCTGGGGGCAAGAGCAGCAATGCAACAGCGCCGGCGAATTTTACGCGATGGCTAACGCCCTACTTCGCCTGCGCGGTCAGGATCTTGAGCGCGAAGGCCGAGAACACGCCGCCGAACAGATAGTCGACCACGCGCGTCACCCGCGGGCTTGCCTTCATCGCCGCCGAAAATTTCTCCGCCGCCAGCACCATCGGCGCCGTCACCGGGATCGACAGCACGATGAACATCACGCCGAGGAAGAACAGCTTTCCGGACGCATTCGGATCGTGCGCGGAGACGAATTGCGGCAGGAAGGTCATGAAGAACAGGATGATCTTCGGGTTGAGCAGGTTGACCCCGAGCCCGGCCGCCCAGCTACGGAACAGCGAAACCTGCGGTCCCGTTCTCTTTTCCGGCGAAAAGGCCGAGCCTTTCGTCACCGCTTGAAAAGCCAGGAACACCAGATAGCCGGCGCCAAAAATCTTCAAGACGAAGAAGGCCATCGGCGAGGCGACGATCAGCGCCGAGATGCCGACCACCACCAGCGTGGTGTGGATCAGTGTGCCGCAGAGCGCGCCGGCCATGGAGGCGAAGCCGGTGGCGCGGCCCTGGCTCAGCGTGCGCGACACGAACAGCGTCATGTCCGGCCCCGGCGTGATCGCCAGGATGATGGTGGCGATGGCGAACTGGATCAGCGTCGAAGTGTCGGGAATGAAGGACATAGGGGAGCCCCTGCGGGAAGACTGGTTTCTATAACGCAGCTGCCTTGCCGATGCCAGCGACTGGTCGGCGCAGCCTCTGGTCCAGCATTGGCAACAACCAGCCTCCAGGACGCTTTCTTCAGGCAATCGTTGATGTCGGCGCCGCCCCTCATTGCCCTGCCGGGCATTTCTCCCCGTTTACGGGGAGAAAGAGGCCGGCCGCTACCTTGGCGTCATTCCTGCAACGTTGGAGATTGGCGAAAGCGACGATGACAGCGCCCTTCTCCCCGTTCACGGGGAGACGATGGCGGCAGCCAGATGAGGGGCGGCGCAAACGTCCAAAGATTTCTAACTGCAGCCTCTGAAGCCATAGCACGCGGCCGTTCATCTCTTGCGCCGCCCGGAAAGGCCGTGATACCTCGCCCGCGAAGCTATTTTCCCGCGGAACCGCCAAAAATGTCCAAGACCAAGAACGTCAAGAAAGTCGTGCTCGCCTATTCCGGCGGCCTCGACACCTCCATCATCCTGAAATGGCTGCAGACCGAGCTGGGCGCCGAGGTCGTCACCTTCACCGCCGATCTCGGCCAGGGTGGTGAGCTCGAGCCGGCGCGCCGCAAGGCCGAGATGATGGGCATCAAGGACATCCGCATCGTCGACGTGCGCGAGGAGTTCGTCGCCGACTTCGTCTTCCCGATGTTCCGCGCCAACGCCGTCTATGAAGGCACCTACCTGCTCGGCACCTCGATTGCCCGGCCGCTGATCTCCAAGCACCTGGTCGATATCGCCAAGGAAACCGGCGCCGACGCCATTGCCCATGGCGCCACCGGCAAGGGCAACGACCAGGTCCGCTTCGAGCTTTCGGCTTACGCGCTCAACCCAGACATCAAGGTGATAGCGCCGTGGCGCGACTGGTCGTTCAAGTCGCGCACCGACCTTCTCAATTTCGCCGAGCAGCACCAGATCCCGGTGCCGAAGGATAAGCGCGGCGACGCGCCCTTCTCAGTCGACGCCAACCTCCTGCACTCCTCCTCCGAAGGCAAGGTGCTGGAGGATCCGTGGAGCGAGCCGCCGGAATTCGTGCATCAGCGCACCGTCTCGCCGATGGATGCGCCCGATGTCGTCACCGAGATCGAGATTGAATTCTTCAAGGGCGATCCGGTCGCGCTCGACGGCAAGAAGCTGTCGCCGGCCACCATGCTGGCGGCGCTCAACGACCTTGGTCGCGACAACGGCATCGGCCGCCTCGATCTGGTCGAGAACCGTTTTGTCGGCATGAAGTCGCGCGGCGTCTACGAGACGCCAGGCGGCACCATCCTGATCGCCGCCCACCGGGCGATCGAATCGATCACGCTCGACCGGGGCGCCGCCCACCTCAAGGACGAGCTCATGCCGCGCTATGCCGAGCTCATCTACAACGGCTTCTGGTTCTCGCCCGAGCGCGTCATGCTGCAGGCGATGATCGACAAGAGCCAGGACGATGTCGAAGGCACGGTGCGGCTGAAGCTCTACAAGGGCAATGTCATCGTCACAGGCCGCAAGTCGAAGAAGACGCTTTATTCCGATGCGCTGGTCACCTTCGAGGACGACCGCGGCGCCTACGACCAGAAGGACGCCGAGGGCTTTATTCGCCTCAATGGGCTTCGGCTGCGGACACTGGCGGCAAGGAACCGCAAAGGCTGAAGCTGCTGATCTCCCCCCTTGAGGGGGAGATGTCGCCGAAGGCGACAGAGGAGGTCGCCGCGGATGGGGCCCCGGCGTCGTCTCTCGTCGCGAAAGGCGTTGGCGCTTTGTGCGAGGCGACTCTCTCTGGCCTGCCGGCCATCTCACCCTCAAGGGGGAGATTCCCGCTTGCCCGGCTTCGCCAACAAAAAACCCGACGCACAAGGCCGCCTTATGTAAACGCTCCATTAGTCGTCGCGATTAATTCGGCCGCAACCGGCGGCTGGTAAATCGTGAACTGACAAAGGAGGCCTAACCCACCATGCCGAAGGCTGCGCAGCTCCTGATCGGCATTATCATCGTCGCGGGCGCTTGCTGGGTCGGTGCATATACCGGCGCTGCAATTACCGTGATCACGATGGGTTTCCTCGGCGGCGTCGGCGAGCTCGTCAGTGTCATGTTGCCCTTGCTGGCAGCGGCATTTGTTTTCTGGCGCGGAACGCGTAGCGGTAAACCCGGCTATCAATGGGCACCTCTCGTGTTCTTCGTGGGCTGGGCCTTGGTTTCGGTGGCGATGCGCGGCTACCTAACCCTTGAAGCGGCCAAGGTGACGTCCCCGGCGATCGACCCGGACCTGGCGAAGATCAAAACCCTGGTCGTCGACGATTTTCTCAACACCAGCCGCACCTTCGTTTCGGAGAGCGTCGTCGATCAGCTGGTGGAGATCGCGCACAAGGACAACAATCCCGCCAACCCGATCAGTTCCGTTCGGCAGACGACGCTTGCCAGCGGCCCAGAGTGTACCGATGAAGACATGGCACGATCCGCACAATTGCGGGCTGTCGGCCGGACCGACGAATGTTTCAAGCAAACGATGCTCCCGGCCGTTCCGGATGGGCTGCGCATTCTTCATCCGGCCGACTATCACTGGGGCCCAAGCCAGCCAGGCAAACTCACGGCGGTCGTCGCCGACAACGGCCGGGAGACTGAAGTCCTGCAGTGGCGCCGAAACTCCGCGCGTGTGCCGGCCTATCTTCCGCTGTTCAGGATGGGCATGGGCTCGTTCGACCAGGCGCAAACGATCTGGGAAACGCGCTCGGGACCTTTCGAAGTGGTCAACTATGGCGACGTTGACCTGACACCGCAGGCCATGGCGGCAGCGATCTATCGCTTCGACCCGTCCCTTCCCCCTAAGCCAAACACCGCCGACCCGGCAGTTTTGGCTGAACAGGCGTTCGCGCTCGCGTCTCGCGGCGACCTCAGCGCCGCCCTTAACATCGTCGCCCTTCTCGACCGGAAGAACTATCTCGATGACAACATGGTCAAGGCGGCCGCCTATGCCATCTTCAAAATCAAAAGTGACATTGCCGGCGGTCGACTGCCCAAGCTGGACAAATTCGCCGACAAGCTGAACGTGCGACAGCGTAACGTTCTGAACGATGAGATCATTCGAATTCTCACGACGCCTGCGGCATGCAGGTGCCGGGCATTCCTTTTTAGTTCCGCTGATCTCGGACAGCGAGCCATCGACGCTTTCCAAAACACGTCCGACTTGGAGCAATGGCAATATGACGGGCTTCTGACCGCAACGATGTACGTCGCCACGCCATTCAGGGAGCACCGCCAGAAATTGTTCGCCAGCATCATTGCCTCGCACGACCCATCGAACGGTCGTCGCTTGGTCTCCTACGCCAGAATGGCCGGACTTACTCTGCTTGACGCGGAAATGCGGGCATTGATGTCGAAACTGCCTGAATTGCGGGGTGAGGAACTCTTTTTGCTCGCGGTGGACGTTCGCCTGCCTTCGCCCGCGCAGGCCGCCAGGTTCAGCAGCACATACGATCCGCAACTCAACGTCCACAGTGATACCTGGCGTGCCTTCTGGGGGGCCATGCGCTCGCAGGCTTCCCGTATCCCGGATGACAAGCAAAGGCTGCGAGCCTTGGATGAAATCGGGAAAAGACAGGCCGAAAGCTAAGCAATTCCAGTAAAAGTTCACAGCGGCGGAATTGCGCACAAAGAGATGGAGCGGTTTCCGTGAAACGCTCTACAGCAGTTCAGCGATCAGACGCCGAACTGCTGCACCAGGGATGAATTATCAATCCGCGTCAATCGCCTCGGCTATTTGGGCGATGGCCTGCTGGTAGACGCTTGCCGAGTTCCAGCCCGCGATCGCGCCCATATTGGCCTCGTAGCTCGCGCCGGCATGCCAGCCATGCGCCTTGAGATAATTGGCGGTGGAAGCCAGCGCCGTGTTGCGGTCGCGCAGGTTTCCGCTGCCGACGCCATATTTCAGCACGTTCCCGGGCAGGAATTGGGTGTGGCCGATCTCGCCATGCATGGCACCGACTGAGGAGGCGCTCAGCGCGCCGCGATCGACGAGCTTCAGCGCCGCGATGGCGTGCGGGGTGAAATAGTCCGGGCGGCGGCAGTCATAGGCGAGCGTCAGGATGGCCGACACCGTGTTCTGGTTGCCCATCGAGGCGCCGAAGCCGGTTTCCATGCCCCAGATGGCGAGCAGCACGCCCGGCGGCACGCCATAGGTCCGCTCGATATTCGCGAACATCGCCGCGTTAGCCTTCTTCAGCGCGCGGCCTCTCGAGATGATCGCGGACGCCCCGCGGCGTTTCATGAAAGCCTCCACCGAGCCGCTGAAAGCCTTGTGGATGGCGCGATCGGCCGAAATCGTCCTTGTCGCGTAGGTCGCCCCCTCCAGCGCCGAAAGCCCCCTTTGGCCGACGCCTTCGGCCTTGGCCTCGGCGGCAAAGTCCTGCTTCCAGGCGTCGAAGCCGGCGCCGTTCTTGCCGCAGCTGGCCGCGGCTTCAGCGCCCGTCGCCAGCCCAAGCATCGCCACCACCGCCGCGGCGCCCGCGAAAATCCTTCTTTTGGCAAAAAATGCCATGTCCTTCTCCTAGTTGCCTTGAATCACGTCCCGGTGGCGAATTTGCCAGCGAAACGCCCGGTTGTCACCGCCCTCGCTGGGGACGTGACACCCGACACTGGCGAAAGAAGGGCAATTTGCCTGCGATCGGCCATCAGGTGTGGCGGGCTTACCTCATGAAAGACGTCGATGTCGTGGTCATTGGCGCCGGTCCGACGGGACTTGCCGCGGCTAAAGCGCCTTGCGCCCGCTCACGCCCTTTTGACCGGAACCCCGAGAAATCGTGGAACAATTCGTGAGTGGCCGAAAGGCGCTTCAGCCGGAACGCATAAGCTTTGGTTTCGTTTCCGACCGCGAGGGAGAGTGGAAAAACGGAGTGAAACCATGAAACGCGTACTGTTTCCGGCGCTTGCCGGCGCGCTGTTCGCCATGTCGGGCGCGGCCTTGGCCGACACTGCCGTCTCGGCGGTGGCCGATCTCAATGTGCGCGCCGGCCCCGGCCCGCAATATCCCGTGATTGGCGTGCTGGCCGCCGGCCAGTCGGCAACGCTCACCGGCTGCATCGAGAACAGCAAATGGTGCACGATCGCTGAAGCGGGCGGCAATGGCTGGGTCTATTCCGACTATGTGACGGGCGATTTCGGCGGCAGCCGCGTCGTGCTGACACGCCGGCCGGCCAATGCCGGCATCGCCGTCGTGTCGCCGCCGACCGATAACATCTACACCACGGACAGCTACACCGGCGCCATCGTTCCCGGCGACGACACCATCGAGTCGATCGGCAGACCGCCGGCCGAGGTCGGCACCTATGTCACCACGCACCGGGTCGATCCGGTCTATCTCGAGGGCGAGGTGGTGACCGGAGCCACGCTGCCCGACACGGTCGAGCTGCGCGAGATTCCCGATTACCGGTATCGTTATGTCTATGTGAACAACCAGCCGGCGCTGGTCGACCCCGGCACGCGGCGCATCGTCTATGTGATGCGCTGATTGTGGCCAAGAGACAAACGGCCGCCGGGATGGCGGCCGTTTGCTTGCGTGCTGGTCGCTCATGGTTGCGTCGGTGCAATCCCGCATAACCGCACACGTTCGGGATTGGCCGAACCGTCCGAACTTCGTCATCCACGGGCGGAGCGGGAGCGAAGCGGACGCGCAGACCCGAGGATCCATGCCGTTACCTTGGCCGAAGAGCGCAGCGGAACAGAATTCTGCGCTGTGGCAACGCTCGGAAGTATCGGAATGGATCCTCGGGTCTGCGCCGCGTCGCTTCGCTCCTTGCTTCGCCCGTGGATGACGACGAGATGGGCGTTCCAGCTAATCTCCCACCGTCGTGATCGCACGTTACTGTTCCGTGGTACGAATTCGATGTTCGTGCCCTCAACGCGATCCAGTCAGTCCCGGCTCAAAGCAAGGTAATCGCTCGGTAACCACCGACCTCCTACACAACACAGCCTAAGCCTTCGGCAGGGGAGCCGCGTGACGATCGAAAATACCGCCTTCGAGCGCTATCGCCGCTCGCCGAACGAAAAGACCACTTTGCTGCGGCTGTTTTTCGGCACGGCAATCGTCATTGCCTTCTGGATGGCGGCGACGGCCGTCGTGCTGTTTGCCGGCACCTATGTCTATCTCGTCTGGCGCCTGCCCGGCCCCTCGACCGGGCAGTATATGCAGGACTTCGTGGCATCGCCCGTCGGCATCCTCAGCGCGCTGAGCTCCTTTGCCGGCATCTGGGTCGGCCTGTGGGTGGCGATGCGCTTGGTGCATGGCGAGCCGCTGTCGGCTCTCTTCGGCGTCGGCCGCCGCATCGCGGGCGGCGATTTTCTCAAGGGCCTGGTCGCGGTGCTGATCACCTCGCTGTTTTCCGAGGTGCTGCTCTATTGGCTGCAGCCGGAGATCGCGCGCGGACCGATCGCCCTCTCGTCCTGGCTGCTCTTCCTGGTGCCGATCGCGCTGCTCGCCTTCCTGCAGACCTCGTCGGAGGAAATGCTGTTTCGCGGCTATCTGCTGCGCGCCCTCGCTCATCGTTTCAGGAGCCCCCTGGTCTGGGCGGCGCTGCCCGGCCTGCTGTTCACGTCGCTGCACTGGAATACGGCCTCGACGCTGGCCATCAATGCCAGTGTCTTCATCTCGATCGGCACATTCGCCCTGCTGCTGACGCTCCTGGTCTATGTGACCGGCAATCTCGGCGCCGGCTTCGGCGCCCATCTCGGCAACAACCTGACCGGCTTCCTGCTGATCTCGCACCAGGAGGCCTATAATTCCTTCGCGCTGCTCAATGCCAAGCCCCTCGAAGGTCCCGGCTGGACCCATCTGGACGCCGTTCTCATCGCCGCGATCGGCGTCGTCAGCACGCTTCTGACGATGCTGCTGCTTTTGCACCGGCGCTCGCCGCTGCGGGTCGGGGCGACCCGGCAAAGCCCGCTATGAGACGCCCCAACGGCGGCGTTTTGGCCGGGATTCCAGCATAGTTTCTTGACGCATGTCGTTGCCGCAAAACCGCTGCGCAGTTTGCGCGACATGCGTTGGCCTTGACTCCGCGGCCGATTTCCTGTCTAGAGCCGCTGAATTCCGCGACGAGTTTTCTTTCGCGAAAGCCGACCAGGACGCCGAAGCCTCTTTGAGGCGGCTGCTGTAAAGAGATCCTGGAGGCCAACACCCGGCAGCGCGATGCGCCCCCGGGTGCTTTTTGGCTTTGCGCTTTTGCTTGGCGACCCGGCGCGAACGCACTACCTCTCGGTCGAACCTCACCGAGATCAAGGACCGCAGATGTTTGAATCCCTCCAGGAGCGTCTTGGCTCCATCCTGAACGGCCTGACTGGTCGCGGCGCGCTGTCCGAGGCGGATGTCTCGGCGGCTTTGCGCGAGGTGCGCCGTGCGCTGCTCGAGGCCGACGTCGCGCTGGAAGTGGTTCGCTCCTTCACCGACAAGGTGCGCGAGAAGGCGGTCGGCGCCGCGGTGCTGAAGTCGATCAAGCCCGGACAGATGGTCGTCAAGATCGTCCATGACGAGCTGGTCGAGATGCTCGGCGCCGAAGGCGTGGCCGTCGATCTCAACGCGCCGGCACCCGTGGTTGTCATGATGGTCGGCCTACAGGGTTCCGGCAAGACGACGACCTCGGCCAAGATCGCCAAGCGGCTGACCGAGCGGCAGAACAAGAAGGTCCTGATGGCCTCGCTCGACACGCGGCGGCCCGCCGCGCAGGAGCAGCTGCGCCAGCTCGGCGAGCAGACCAAGGTCGCGACGCTGCCGATCATCGCCGGCCAGAGCCCGGTCGATATCGCCAAGCGCGCCGTGCAGGCCGCCCGGCTCGGCGGCCATGACGTCGTCATCCTCGACACCGCTGGCCGCACCCATATCGACGAGCCGCTGATGGTCGAGATGGCCGACATCAAGAAGGTGTCGAGCCCGCACGAGATCCTGCTCGTCGCCGACTCGCTCACCGGCCAGGACGCCGTCAATCTGGCCAAAAGCTTCGACGAGCGCGTCGGCATCACCGGCCTGGTGCTGACCCGCATGGACGGCGACGGCCGCGGCGGCGCTGCGCTGTCGATGCGCGCCGTCACCGGCAAGCCGATCAAGCTCATCGGCACCGGCGAAAAGATGGACGGGCTGGAGGAATTCCACCCCAAGCGCATCGCCGACCGAATCCTCGGCATGGGCGACATCGTCTCGCTAGTCGAGAAGGCCGCCGAGACGATCGACGCCGAGCAGGCGGCGGCGATGGCGAAAAAGATGCAGTCGGGCAAGTTCGACCTGAACGACCTCGCCCAGCAGCTTCAGCAGATGTCCAAGATGGGTGGCATGGGCGGCATCATGGGCATGATGCCCGGCATGGGCAAGATGAAGGACCAGCTGGCCGCCGCCGGCCTCGACGACAAGATGTTCGGCCGCCAGCTCGCCATCATCTCCTCGATGACCAAGGCCGAGCGCGCCAACCCCGACATCCTCAAGCACTCGCGCAAGAAGCGCATCGCAGCCGGTTCCGGCACCGACGCGGCCGAGATCAACAAGCTCTTGAAGATGCATCGCGGCATGGCCGACATGATGAAGGCGATGGGCGGCAAGGGCAAAGGCGGCGGCCTCATGCGCGGCATGATGGGCGGCCTTGCCTCGAAAATGGGGCTGGGCGGCATGATGCCCGGCGGCGGCATGCCGGATCTTTCCAAGATGGATCCCAAGCAGCTCGAGGCCCTGCAGAAGCAGGCGCAGGCCGCCGGCCTCGGCAAGGGCCTCCCCGGCGGACTTCCCGGTGGCGGACTGCCGGGCCTGCCAGGCGGCATGAAGCTTCCGGTTCTCCCCGGCCTCGGCGGCGGCGGGCTCCCCGGTTTGGGCAAGAAGAAGTGAAGGGGCGATGAACGAGGAGAAAGATATGGCCGATGCACGCGCCATCCTGGCCGGCTACCGCGCTTCGATCGACAACATCGACGCCGCCCTCATCCATATGCTGGCCGAACGCTTCCGCTGCACCAAGGCGGTCGGCGTTCTGAAGGCCGAGCATGGCCTGCCGCCCGCCGACCCCGCGCGCGAGCAGCAGCAGATCGCCCGCCTTCGCCAGCTGGCGAAGGATGCGCATCTCGACCCGGATTTCGCGGAGAAATTCCTCAACTTCGTCGTCCGCGAAGTGATCCGGCACCACGAACAGATCGCCGCTGCCAACGGCGTGACGAAAACCGGCTGAAACCAGCCGAAAACTCATCAACGAAATCAGAGCTTTTAGGAGACAAAGAAATGGCACTGAAGATCAGACTGGCCCGTGCGGGCTCGAAGAAGCGTCCTTACTACCACGTCGTCGTCGCCGACGCCCGTTCGCCGCGCGACGGCCGTTTCATCGAGTCGCTCGGCTCGTGGAACCCGCTGCTTCCGAAGGACGGCGAGCGCGTCAAGGTCGACGCCGACCGCGTCAAGCACTGGCTGTCGCATGGCGCCCAGCCGACCGACCGCGTGCTGCGCTTCCTCGACGAGGCCGGCATTGCCAAGCGCGAGGCCCGCTCGAATCCGAACAAGGCGCTGCCCGGCAAGAAGGCGCAGGAACGCGCTACCCTGTTGAAGAAGGCCCAGGAAGACGCCGCTGCGGCGGCTGCCGCGGCGAGCGCCGCACCGGCCGAGGTTGAAGCGGCCGGCGCCGAGTAACCACGGTTCTTCGTCGCCTATGAAAACGGCGGGCATCGGCCCGCCGTTTTTCTTTGTTCGATTTCGATCCGATACCTCAATAGCCGGACGGGCAGCGCGCCACATAGACACGCCCGTAGCGGTCGCGATAGCGGCACTGGCCGCTTTCGCTGGCATGGCCGATCAGCGCGCCGGCCACCGCGCCGACAGCGCCGCCGACAATGGCCCCTTGGGTCGGGTTGTTGGCCACAGCAGCGCCTACAGCCGCACCGCCCAACCCGCCGATCGCAGCACCCTTTTCCGTTTGCGAGCAGGCGCCCAAGGCCATGGTCAGCACCAGGATGGTAATTGCTTTCTTCATCGCTATTCCTCTCTCAAGCGCCGTCCTCGCCGCCATGCCTTAAACTCACAAACAGCTAAATTGATCCCGGCAATGATGAAGATTGGCCGGCTACGCGCCGGCCGGATTTACGGCACTGAACGCCAACTTGTTGAAACTTCGTGGTTTTCAGCGCTCCGAAAGGCGCTTCAGATTGCCGAGCCCGGCCTCGAAATCCTTGCCGATCAGCCTGTCGAAATTCATGAACAGGCCCATCAGCTTGACGATGAAGGGCCTTGCCCCGCGCATCGCCCAGGTGACGGTCGTGCCCTCGCCGGACGGCGAAAGGGTGAAGTCGACACTATTGTTGGCCCTGAACGGCTTTTCGAAGTCGAGCTTGAGCGACACCAGCGATGACGGCACCGAATTCGTGATCTCCATGCGGCCCTTGCCGGCCTTGGAGTTGCCTTCCCAGGCATAGGCCGCGCCCTTGCCGCTTTCGGCGCCGGACAGCGTGCGCCTCATGCCGGGGTCAAGTTTTTCGAACGGCGACCATTCGGGCCAGCGCCGGAAATCATTGAGCAGCGGGAAGATCGTCTCGGCCGGCGCCTTGATGCTGGCCGAACGCGAGACGACGAAATCGTTCGGCCGGGTCGCGGCATAGATCAGCATCGCGACGATGATGACGACCAGGATGATGAGGATGGTGGCAAACATCTCTTTGCTCCTCTATCGCGAGAACGGGATCAGCGCGCGCAGCCTTTGGTCGCGCAGGTAGAGCCCGCCCCACAGGACGATGCCGAGATAGACGCCGAACAGAGTGTGCGAGAAGAGCGGATTGCCGATCCGCACATGGGTCGAAATCGCGCCGCCCATATAGGCGGTGAGCAGGATGGCGCCGAGCACCGAGGTGCGCGGGATGGCGTAGAGCGCGGTCGAGATCAGCCCGACGACGCCAAGCAGGCGCGCCGTGCCGACATCGTCCGGCCAACCCAGTTGCGCCATCGTCTGGGTGACCACGTCCAGCGGCGGCAGCTTGATGATGCCGTCGAAGATCATGAACAGGACGACGGCGGCGCTGAGCACGCGCCCGGTCCACAAGGCGCCGTTCGAGACAGGCGTGGCTTCGGAAATGCTCACGGATGTTCCCTCCTGATGGTTCAAGGGCTGGCTCTCTGCCAGCTTCGAACCAAGGACGGAGAACCACACGGCGATCCTACGGGTCGGGTGCGTTTTTTTCAAAAGCGTGGTTCAGTGAATGGAACGGAGGAGACAAGATGACCGGCGAGACCGACCTGCGCAGGCTGTTGGCGTCGATGACGCCGCGACTGCTTACCGACGTCTATGTCTTCACGACGCTGGCGCCGGACTCGGCCGTGCGGGATGGGCTCGATCCCGTCATGCAGTTCCGCGAGCGCGAAGGCCTGACCCTGATCGTGACCGAAGATGAAGCCAAGGCTGCCGGCCTTGCCGGAACGTTCCGCTGCCGGATGATCACGCTCGACATCCACTCCTCGCTGGAAGCCGTCGGCTTCCTCGCCGCCATCACCAAGCGGCTGGCCGCAGCCGGCATGGGGGTCAATCCCGTCTCGGCCTTCTATCACGACCATCTGTTCGTGCCGGCGGAGCGGGCGGAGGAGGCGCTGGCTATTTTGCGGAACCTGGCGGTGGAAAGCGGCGACTTGGCTCACCGCCTGAGTTCATAGAGAATATCCGGCAAGCCTTCCCGGACGCAGGAGGATATTTGAGGGCTCTGGACCGATCATGGGGGCCTAGCGCGGTTCCCCCTTCTCCCCTTGTGGGAGAAGCGCAACCATTAGCTCAGGCGGTGTGTTTTGCGGGTGGACTTTTGCTCCACGGAGTGCCGCGTTCGACGACGGCGTTGGCGAAGATGAGGAGCTTTCTGACACAGGCGATGATGGCTTGCCTGTGAGCCTTGCCGTTGTTCATAAGACGGCCGTAGAGGGCGACCAGAGCGGTGTTCCAGCTTGACACGGACTTAAGCCAGCATTGAGTGCGGCGGTAGAGGTCGCCGGCGTCTCACTACGCTGGAACACCCCTCATCCGTCTCGGCGCTTCGCGCCGATCCACCTTCTCCCACAAGGGGAGAAGGAAGAAGCGCCCCGGTCGAAGGCCGAGCCTGCGACCGCAGGCCGCCGGTCGTCCGGCGCACCCGCGCAGGGCCAGCCGCGGCAGCGGCGATACGGCCCGCGAGCGAAAACCAAACGGCCGAAGGCCGAGCCTGTGACCGCAGGCCGCCGGTCGTCCGGCGCGCCCGCGCAGGGCCAGCCGCGGCAGCGGCGGTGCGGCCCGTGAGCGAAAACCAAACGCCCGAAGGCCGAGCCTGCGACCGCAGGCCGCCGGTCGTCCGGCGCGCCCGCGCAGGGCCAGCCGCGGAAGCGGCGGTACGGCCCGTGAGCGAAAACAAACCGCCGTCAGGCCGCCTTCTTCTTCGGCTGGATCAGGCCGCGCTCGACCAGGAGCTCGGCGATCTGCACGGCGTTGAGCGCCGCGCCCTTGCGCAGATTGTCGGAAACGACCCACATCGACAGGCCGTTGTCGACGGTCGAATCCTCGCGGATGCGCGAGATGAAGGTGGCGTCCTCGCCGGCCGATTCGAGCGGAGTGATGTAGCCGCCGTTCTCGCGCTTATCGAGCACCTGGCATCCGGGCGCCTCGCGCAGGATCTCGCGCGCCTCATCCGCCGTGATCGGCTTCTCGAACTCGATGTTGACGGCTTCCGAATGGCCGATGAACACCGGCACGCGCACGCAGGTCGCCGTCAGCTTGATCTTGGGGTCGAGCATCTTCTTGGTCTCGGCGACCATCTTCCACTCTTCCTTGGTGAAACCGTCATCGAGGAAGACATCGATATGCGGGATGACGTTGAAGGCGATGCGCTTGGTGAACTTCTTGACATCGACCTGGTCGGCGACGAACACCGCGCGGGTCTGGGTGAACAGCTCGTCCATGCCTTCCTTGCCGGCGCCCGACACCGACTGGTAGGTGGCGACGACGACGCGCTTGATGGTGGCGAAGTCATGCAGCGGCTTCAGCGCCACGACCAGTTGCGCGGTCGAGCAGTTCGGGTTGGCGATGATGTTCTTGCGCGTGAACAGCGAGATCGCGTCCGGGTTCACTTCCGGCACGATCAGCGGCACGTCCTGATCGTAGCGGAAGGCCGACGAATTATCGATGACGACGCAGCCCTGCTTGCCGATCTTGGGCGACCATTCCTTCGACACATTGCCGCCCGCCGACATGACGCAGATGTCGGTGTCGGAAAAATCATACTGGTCGAGCGCCTTGACCTTCAGCGTGCGGTCGCCGAAGGACACTTCGGTGCCCTGGCTGCGCCGCGACGCCAACGCCACCACTTCGCTCACCGGGAAGCCGCGCTCGTCCAGAATGTTGAGCATCTCGCGGCCCACATTGCCCGTGGCGCCGACTACCGCAACCTTGAAACTCATAAGATCTCCTGTCCCTCTCCGCTTGGTTGTTGGAGAAACCCGCCGGCCTCATGCGGGTTCCGTCCCCCGGGCCGGACCCGGGAGAGGGTGGTTAGGCCAAGGGAATCACACCGTTTTGGTGCTGGTTTTGCCGGTTTTCTTGGCCAAGAATGGGGTTTTGCTTGAACGGACGGACGCGTCTGAACGCCCGGCCCAATGGTTCACATCGTGGCTGGGGGCATCGAATGCAAGAAGAGCCATTAAAAGGCCGCGCATCGAGGATGATCCCGTTCGAAGCGGGCTTTTACGCGGTTTGGCAGAAGAGTCAATCGGCGCAGCGCCTCCTTCTCCCCCTGCGGGAGAAGGGAAAGGCGCTGCCGCCTGCTCTGTACAATGGCGGCTGCAGGAAGTACGAACGGCCCAAATACCGTTGGCTGGCGCAGTGCCGGCCTTGTGCTCCATGACGAGCGCAGAACCCCGAATTCCGAAAGAAGAAAATGTCCAGTTTCGAAACGATTGTTCCTGCGCTGGCGCAAGCGCTGGAAAAACGCGGCTATGTCGCGCTGACACCGGTGCAGAAGGCGGTGCTTGGGCCGGAGCTCGGCGAAGCCGACGCGCTGGTGTCGGCGCAGACCGGCTCCGGCAAGACCGTCGCCTTCGGCCTTGCCGTGGCGCCGACCCTGCTTGGCGGCGCTCAGCGCTTTGCCGATGCCGGCGCGCCGCTCGGCCTGGTCGTGGCGCCGACGCGCGAGCTGGCGCTGCAGGTGCGGCGCGAGCTGGAATGGCTCTACGAGCTGACCGGCGCTGAGATCGCTTCCTGCGTCGGCGGCATGGACATGCGCACCGAGCGGCGCGTGCTGGAACGCGGCGCTCATATTGTCGTCGGCACGCCGGGCCGACTGCGCGACCACATCACGCGCGGCGCGCTTGACATGTCGGCGCTGAAAGCGGTGGTGCTCGATGAGGCCGACGAGATGCTCGATCTCGGCTTCCGCGAGGATCTCGAGTTCATCCTCGACGCAGCGCCCGCCGGGCGCCGCACGCTGATGTTTTCCGCCACCGTGCCGCGCTCCATCGCCACGCTGGCGAAGAGTTACCAGCGCGACGCCGTGCGCATCTCGGCCGGCGGCGGGGAAAAGCAGCATCTCGACATTGAGTACCGGGCGCTTTCCGTCGCGCCCGCCGATCGCGAGAACGCCATCATCAACGTGCTGCGCTATTACGAAGCGGGCAACGCGATGGTGTTCTGCAACACCCGCGCCGCCGTCAACCATCTTACAGCGCGCTTCAACAACCGCAATTTTGCGGTGGTGGCGCTGTCCGGCGAGCTCAGCCAGAACGAGCGCAGCCACGCCCTGCAGGCGATGCGCGACGGCCGTGCCAAAGTCTGCATCGCCACCGACGTCGCCGCGCGCGGCATCGACCTGCCCAATCTCGATCTCGTCATCCATGCCGACCTGCCGAGCAATCCGGAGACACTGCTGCATCGCAGCGGCCGCACCGGACGCGCCGGGCGCAAGGGCGTCAGCGCGCTGATCGTGCCGGGCAATGCACGCCGGCGCACCGAGCGGCTGCTCGCCAATGCCGGCCTGACCGCGGCCTGGGCGAGCCCGCCCTCGGCCGACGAGGTGCTGCGGCGCGACGACGAGCGCATCCTGGCCGATCCTTCCTTCGGCGAGCCGGTGAAGGACGAAGAGCGCGACTTCGCCACGGCGCTTCTCGAACGGCATGGCGCCGAACTGGTGGCCGCCGCTTTCGTGCGGCTTTGCCGGGCAAGCCGCTCGGCGCCTGAGGACCTGATCGATGTCGCGCCCTTCGCGCCATCAAAGGAGAAGTTCGCGCGCCGGGAAGAAATGTCGGGCCGCGGGGAAGAAACAACGGGCCGCCGTGACGATTTCGGCGACAGCGTCTGGTTCTCGCTGTCGGTCGGCCGCCGGCAGAATGCCGAGCCGCGCTGGCTGATCCCGATGCTGTGCCGCACCGCCGGCATGTCCAAGCGCGAGATCGGCGCCATCAAGATGCAGCCGGAAGAGACCTTCGTGCAGATCGCCGCAGACTGGGCCGACCGCTTCGTCGAGGCGATCGGCCCCGACCGCAAGCTGCAGGGCAACATCGCGGTCAGGCGGATCGACGGTACGCCGGACCTGTCGCGGGCCGGCTACCAGCCGCCGAGACCGGAGAAAAAGCTGCATCGCGGCAAGCGGTCTTTCGACCAGGGCGCGCCCGGATTCGAGAAGCGGCCGCCGGGTGAACGACAGCCTGCCGGGGCGCTGAACACCTGGGCGAAGAAACCCGGCAAGGCGAAATTCGACGGGCCAAAGTTCGACGGGCCGAAATCCGACCAGCCGGCAAAGCGAAAGAAGCAGAAGAAGCGGCCAGCGTAGGATCGCGACGGAACGCGGAGGCAGGCCCTCGGCGAATGCTCGGCGCTCTCTTTCGGCGGCAAATCGCAACCGTTCGAGATTGGCCGAAGCATTCCAAACTTCGTCATCCACGGGCGGAGCGGGAGCGAAGCGGACGCGCAGACCCGAGGATCCATTCCGTGACCTCGCGCGAAGAATAGGGACGACGCAGAACAGGGAGCCGTTCTGAACCGCTGCGACGCTCATAGGCCACGGAATGGGTTCTATGGTCTGCGCTGCGTCGCTTCGCTCCTTGCTCCGCGATAGAATGACGAAGGCGTGGTGGCTGCCGGCTCGCTGCGTCGGGCTGACCGGCTGGCCTGCTCTACATTGCTACGCCCGGCTTCGCGCCGACACAGGCCGGCGTCAGATTCTAGCGGCTCTGTTCAGCGCGTCGCCCGACACCCTGAGAAAAACCTTCTGGCCGTGGCGTTCTGCGCCGAGCCGGTCGTAGAAACGCAGCGCGCCTTCGTTCCAGTCTTCCGTGGTCAGATCAATGCGGCCGATGCCTTTGCCGACGCAATAGCCGGCGAGAAAGCCGACCAGCGCGCGGCCGACGCCCTTGTCTCGGGCGCTGTCGCGCACGAACAGATCCTTCAAGAACATCAGCCGTTCGAGATCAATGCCTGGGTGCGCAATGGCCACCGAGGCGAGGCCGGCCACCTCGCCATCCGCAAAGGCCAAAGCAAAATGCGGATAGGCCGAGCTTTCGTCCTCAATCCATTGCCGCGCCGTGGCCGTGGCGCGCCCGTGGTCGAGCGGCGCCTGCCGGTAATGCGCCGCCATCGCGCAAAGCACGGTGGCGAGCGCTTCGGCGTCGTCGACCCTCGCCCAGCGAATGTCGACGGTCATACGATCATCCCAGGAACTTGGCGATGATGGCGTCACCCATCTCGGTGGTGCCGACTTCCTTCATGCCGGGCGAGAAAATGTCCTTGGTGCGCAGGCCGTCGTCGAGCACGGCGGCGATCGACGCTTCGAGCTTGTCGGCCTCGGCGACCATGCCGAAGGAATAGCGCAGGCACATGGCGAAGGACGCGATCATGGCGATCGGGTTGGCGATGCCTTTGCCGGCGATGTCGGGCGCCGAGCCGTGCACCGGCTCGTAGAGCGCCTTGCGCTTCTTGGTCTTGGCATCCGGCGCGCCGAGCGATGCGGACGGCAGCATGCCGATCGAGCCGGTAAGCATGGCGGCGATGTCGGAAAGCATGTCGCCGAACAGATTGTCGGTGACGATGACGTCGAACTGCTTCGGCCAGCGCACCAGCTGCATGCCGCCGGCATCGGCCAGCATATGGTCGAGCTTGACGTCGGAATAGCGCGCCTTGTGGGTCTGCGAGACGACCTCGTTCCACAAAACGCCCGACTTCATGACGTTGCGCTTTTCCATCGAGGTGACGTGGTTCTTGCGTGTGCGCGCGAGCTCGAAGGCAACGCCCGAGATGCGCTCGATCTCGAACGTGTCGTAGACCTGGGTGTCGATGCCGCGCTTCTGGCCGTTGCCGAGATCGATGATCTGCTTCGGCTCGCCGAAATAGACGCCGCCGGTCAGCTCGCGCACGATAAGGATATCCAGGCCCTCGACCACTTCCTGCTTGAGCGAGGAGGAAGCGGCGAGAGCCGGGTAGCAGATCGCCGGCCGCAGATTGGCGAACAGCTCCATGTCCTTGCGCAACCGCAGCAGGCCGGCCTCGGGGCGCACCTCGTAAGGCACGGCGTCCCATTTCGGACCGCCGACGGCGCCGAATAGCACCGCGTCCGCTGCCATCGCCTTGGCCATGTCGGCATCCGAGATCGCGGCGCCATGCGCGTCATAGGCGCAGCCGCCGACCAGCCCCTCGTCGGTGGCAAAGCCGCTGCCCAGCCTGTCGTTCATGGCCTTGATCAGCTTCTTCACCTCGGCCATGGCCTCGGGGCCGATGCCGTCGCCGGCGAGCAGGAAGAGATTTTTCGAAGCCATGGAGAACCGTCCCAATAGTATCTGGAGAAACCGCGGCCTTGCTAAACGCCAAGTGATTGCGGCGCAAGGGGATGACTGCTGCGAAGCACCAATCGCCGCGATCCGTCGCGCCCCCCTCTGGCCTGCCGGCCATCTCAATCCTGCAACGTTGAAGATTGGCGAAAGCCGGAATGATAGCCAATCTCCCCCCAAGTGGGGGAGATGCCCGGCAGGGCAGAGGGGGGCGCTGTCCCGCCAGCGTCTCGCAAGAAACCGTGACGCTACCGATGCGACAGAATATTCACCAGCCTGCCGAACGGATCGCGCACATAGAAGCGCCGCACGCCCCAGGGCTCGTCGGCCGGGCCATATTCCACGGCGAAGCCTGCCTTCTTCATGCCCGCAAGCGCCGCATCCACATCGTCGACCTCGATCGACAGGTCCGGCACGGGCGTGCCGGATCCGCCTTGCGCCATGAAGCTCACCTGCGCCTGCATCCGTTCCTCGGACCCGTAGGTGGCGATCCAACCCAGATCCATGAGCAGATCGAGGCCGAGCACGCCCTGGTAAAAGCGCTTGGCCGCGGCAATGTCGGATGTGGCGATGTTGGCGACGATGCGCTCGACTTTCACCATAGGCTGACCCCTGCTTTGCGCGCTTCCCAGTGCCGGCAGCCTATGCCGTGCGCCTCAGCGCAGTCACCTCGATCTCGATCTTCATCTCCGGCTTGTTGAGCTGGCACACGATCATCGTCGCCGCCGGGCGGATGTCGCCGAACGCCTCGTCGAGGATCGGGAAGACGACGTCAACATAGGCCTGGTCGGTGATGTAGTAATGCGCTCGCACCACATCGGCCATGTCGAACCCGCCCCCGGCCAGCGCCTTGGCGATGGTGGCGAGGCAATTGCGCGTCTGCGCTTCGACCGTGTCGGGCATGGTCATGGTGGCATAGTCATAGCCCGTCGTGCCGGAGACGAAACACCAGTCGCCCTGCACCACCGCGCGCGAATAGCCCGCGGTCTTCTCGAAGGGGGAGCCGGTGGAGATGAGCTTGCGCATGAGGTGCCTCGTTGGGTTGTTTCGACCTGCATCTAGCAAAAGGGGTGCGGCTGGTCGTGAGCCAACGAATGCGAAGCATGTCACGAAGCAAGCGCCAACCTTGGAGATTAGCGATAGCCGTCCTCCCGTCGTCATTCCAGGGCGGAGCAAGGAGCGACGCGACGCGCGCAGACCCTGGAATCCATGCCGTTACGCCGAAGCGCCGCCAACAATGCAGAATTCTGGGCACTCGCACCCTACGGCAACGGTCACGGCATGGATTCTAGGGTCTGCGCTCCGCTTCGCTTCGCTCCGCCCTAGAATGACGAAGCCGCGGATGGTCGTTACGATACGAACCCTAATTCCCCTGCGCGTCGTCATAGGCCTTCTTGATGTCGTCCGGCCAATCCTTCACCGGCGGCCAGGCCTGCGGCTCGCCATTGTCGCCGCGGCGGGCGAAATAGACTTTTTGCTTGGCCGGGTCGAGCGCCATGAAGCCGTCATTGCCGCCGCAGTCGTGCGGCACGCAGCCGGTGGCATAGAAGGCGCCCGACGCCGTCTTTTCGGTGCCGCCGCCGACCAGAAGGCTGGTCGCCATGTCGGGCATGTCGTTGCCCAGCAACGCCTGCCCGGCCTTGTAGACGGCCTCGTTGTGGAAGGCGTCGATGATGTTGTCCAATTTCGACGGGTCGACATCCTTCCAGTCGGTGCCGGGTTCGGGCGTGTAGGTCAGGGTGCCGGAGGTCGTCAGCCCTTCCGAGGGCGACCATTGCAGCGCCGGCCGTGTCTCTCCCGGCAGCAGATAGGGCACGAAATAGATGGCGCTGTCGGAGACTGCGGCCGGCGGCGCGCCGCATTCGTCCTGCTCGACCGTAGTGGTCTGGATCTCGCCGTCCTTCGGCTTCCAGACGATGACCTTGGCCGGCCCGCACTGGTTGCCGCCGTCGCCGACATCGACCAGCGCGACGTTGACGTCGCCGATCTTGACGATCTTGTCGAAAAAGACGTCGTAATTGCTGGCCAGCTGCTTGCCGTCATAGGACAGCGCCTTCTCGCCATCCTGCTCCAGCTGCGTGATGGTGAGCTGGCCGCCCTCGAACGGGATCGGCGCCTGCTTGTCGTCATCCGACACAGCCTGGTCACTGCCCTGGTCGGCCGCGCCTTGATCGGTCGCCGGCTGGTCGGACGCGGCCGGCGCCGGCTGCGTGGCCGGCGCGGTGGTCTGCGCATGGGAGCTGACCGTGGCGAGAAGGATTGCCACCGAGGCGCCGGCGGCCAGAAGCGAGCGTGTCATGACTGTGCCTCCATTCAGCCGCCACGAACCCGGCCGCTTGCAGCCGGGTCTATCCATTCAGTGCTCAGGCCCGTTCAGGCCCAGGGGCGCTGCTCGGCATTCCTCTTCTCGAAGGACGCGATGGCGCCGGCCTTCTCCATGGTCAGCCCGATATCGTCCAGGCCGTTCAAGAGGCAATGGCGCTTGAAATCGTCGAGGTCGAATTTGACCACGCCGCCATCCGGCCCGCGGATTTCCTTGGCCTCGAGGTCGATCGACAGCGTCGCGTTGGAGCCGCGCGAGGCGTCGTCCATCAGCTTGTCGAGGTCTTCCGGGCTGACGGTGATCGGCAGGATGCCGTTCTTGAAGCAGTTGTTGTAGAAGATGTCGGCGAAAGAGGTCGAGATCACGCAGCGTATGCCGAAATCGAGCAGCGCCCAGGGCGCATGCTCGCGGCTCGAGCCGCAGCCGAAATTGTCGCCGGCGACCAGGATCTGCGCCTTGCGGTAGGCCGGCTTGTTGAGCACGAAATCCGGATTCTCCGAGCCGTCCTCATTGTAGCGCATCTCGGCGAACAGGCCGGTGCCTAGCCCGGTGCGCTTGATCGTCTTGAGATAATCCTTGGGGATGATCATGTCGGTGTCGACATTGACGATCGGCATGGGCGCGGCGACGCCGGTGAGCTTGGTGAATTTATCCATGATCTTGCCCGTCTTTCCTTGGTGGCAGGGGCACGGTTTACACAAAGCGCCGGGCAAATGAAAGTCAGGTATTGGCGGTTGGGTTCGGGCCATTGAACACAAGATCGGGACCAATGGCTTTCAAAACGCGGATGGCTGAGGCAATTTGGCGGGGATGGTTGAGCCCACCGAAATCCTGTACGCCAGCGAGCCCGCTCTCGATGTCGCCGAATTCCGCCGTGTGCTGGTCGAATCCGGCCTCGGTGCAACACGGCCCGTCGACGACGAAGCGCGCCTGAAGACAATGCTCGGCAATGCCAATCTGGTGCTGACAGCGCGGCTCGATATCGAGGGCAAGCCGCTGGTCGGCGTCGCGCGCGGCATCACCGATTTTTCCTGGGTTTGCTACATCTCCGAGCTCGCCGTATCCGCCTCGGCACAGGGTCTCGGCGTCGGCAGGGGCTTGATGGATGAGGCCCGCCGCCAGCTCGGGCCATCGGTCGCCATCGGCCTGATCTCGGTGCCCGACGCCATCGGCTTCTACGAACGCATCGGCATGACGCGCATGACCGACGCTTTCTGGTTCTCCCGCAAGCGCTGACCTGAACCGCCACCGATATCGGGAGCCGACTTCTGCCTGGAACCGGCGAGCCAGATCGACCCTGGCTCCCTTCCTCTCCCTCCGGAGGGGGAGAGGTGGCGCTGCGAAGCAGCGACGGAGTGGGGGAAGGCGCTGCTCAAAAGCGAAGCCACCTCAAGGCACAATCCGGCAAGAAACTTAGGCAGGCAGTCATCAGGCGGCAGAATATTTTTGCCACCGCTTGACATGCAACCAAATGGTTGCATATTAAGGCCATGAGCATGGATGCCGTCTTTCGCGCTTTGGCCGACCCAACCCGCCGGCAATTGCTGGACAGCCTCCATGCCCGGAACGGGCAGACGCTGAATGCGCTCTGCGAGCACATGGCGATGACGCGCCAGGCGGTGACCAAGCACCTGGCGATCCTCGAGGAGGCGAACCTCGTCACCACCATGCGGCGGGGCCGCGAGAAGGAGCACTACCTCAACCCCGTTCCGATCAACGAGATCGCCGAGCGCTGGATCGGCAAGTTCGAGCGGGGGCGGCTTGCCGCTCTCAGCGACCTGAAGCAACGCCTTGAAAGGGAAGAGCCGTGAGCGAGAACAGTTTCGTCTATGTCACCTACATCCGCACCACGCCTGAAAAACTCTGGCAGGCGCTGACCGATCCGGAATTCAACCGGCAGTTCTTCCTCAGCTCCCATCAGGAGAGCGACTGGAAGGTCGGCTCGAGCTGGAAGCTGGTCTTCCCAGACGGGCGCGTCGCCGATTCCGGTGAGATCCTCGAGATCGATCCGCCCAAGCGCCTGGTGATCAAATGGCGCAACGAATGGATGCCCGAGGTGAAGGAGGACGGCTACACGCGCTGCACTTTCATCATCGAGCCCGACGGCGAATTGATGAAGCTTGCCGTCACCCACGAGGCCGACGGCCCGCACAAGCTGATCCAGAACGTCTCCAAGGGCTGGCCGCTGGTGCTGGCGAGCCTCAAGAGCCTGCTCGAGACCGGCAAGGGTTTCGAGCACCCGCCGTCGAAAGAGTAAAGGTTCGTTTCGGACACGAGACAATTTTCGGCAGAGGTGGATTCGATGCTTCAATTATCCTTGCCGCAAGCCATGGCGAATGCGGACACGGTCATGGCCTCGGCCGAGCTTCCCGCCTCGCCGGACGAGGTTGGCGCGGCGCTGACAACCAGCGAGGTCGAGCGCTGGTGGGGTTCGCCCGAAACGTACCGCATGACCGGCTGGAACGCCGATCTGCGCGTCGGCGGAAGCTGGCGTGTCACGGTGCGAACCGCCGACGGCAGGCGCCTGCCCGCCGGCGGAGAGTTTCTCGAAATCGAGATGCCGCGCCGGATCGTGCAGACGCGGCACTACGACTGGGATCATCCGGCGCTCGGCCGGCGCGAAACGACCCTCGCCTATCTGCTGGAGCCGATCGCCGGCGGCACGCGGCTCATCATCTGCCACGGCGGCTTCGCAGGTTTCCCGGACGCCGCGGCGGAACATGCCGAGGGGTGGGCGCGGGTGCTTGGGTGGCTGCAGGGATATTTTAGTGACGGACTACAGGCGGCTTAAGTAAGAAACGCCGCGTTCCTTCGCGCCCCCCTCTGCCCTGCCGGGCATCTCCCCCACGAGGGGGGAGATTGGCAGTTCGGGCGCCCCGCTCATCCCGGCAAAGTTGGCGATTGGCGAAAGCCACGGTGACATCTGATCTCCCCCCTTGTGGGGGAGATGTCCGGCAGGACAGAGGGGGGCGCTGTCCCGCCAGCGTCGAAGAGAAATTTCGCAGCGCTAGATCACATTCAGCTCCCTGAACGCCCTTCCTTCAGCCACCCGCTCATACCCGAGTGCCCTGCAATCCACCGTCCGATACCCGCCATGCACGATGAGTTCGGCGATCGACTTCCCCACCGCCGGTGCCTGCTGCAGGCCGTGGCCGGAGAAGCCGTTGGCGAACAGGAAGTTTTCGACCTCCGGATGCGGGCCGATCACCGCGTTCTGGTCGAGCGTGTTGTAGTCGTAATGCCCGACCCAGGCGCGCGTCGGCTTGATCGCCTCGAAGACCGGGATGCGGGTGGCTAGGACCGGCCAGATCACCTCTTCGAACAGCGGCCACTCGACGTCGAAATCCGTCGGATCGGGCGCATGATCGCCTTCCTCCGGCTCGGCGCCGCCGGTGATGTAGACCGAGCCTTCGGGCCGCACATAGATGCCGGACGGATCGACCAGCAGCGGCATGTCGGCGAACTTGTCGCGCGCTTCGAAGACGAAGACGTTGCGCTTGCGCGGCTCGACCGGCAGCGCCAGCCCGGCAAAAGCCGCGACCTTGCCGGCATTCGGCCCGGCCGCGTTGACGACAATGCCGGCTTCGAGCGTCTCGCCATTGTCGAGGCTTACGCTGGTGACGCGGTTGCCGTCACGCGCGATGCCGGTGACGGAGGCGGTGATGAGATCGATCTTCTTGTCGCGCAGCGCCTTGCGGAACAGCATCAGCATCGCATGCGCGTCGAACCAGCCCTCGCCGCTGCGGCCAAAGGCGCCAGCGGCAATGCCTTCGGTCGACAGCCACGGGAAATGCTGCGCCAGCTGCCCGGCATCCTCGAGCAGTATGTCGGCGCCCTCGGCGACCTGCGTCTCGTGATTGGCCTTGAGGATCGGCAGCCCGGCCTCCCCGGCGAGGATGAGATAGCCGCCCTCGCGAAAGCCGATATCGGCGTCGGCCCCGAAGGTTTCCTTCAGCCGCCGGAACAGTTTCAGCGTGAACTGCGACAGGCGGATGTTTTCAGGGATCGAGAATTGCTGGCGGATCGAGGCGCAGGACAAGGTCGTCGCCGCATGCGAGAATTGCGGATCGCGCTCGATCAGCGCGATGGAACCGGTAAAGCCCTCCTCGCGCAAATAGTAGGCGACCGAGGACCCGACGATGGCTCCGCCGATGATGACGATGTCGTAGCGCACGCTTTCGGCTCTCCAGTTCTAGGGCATGATCCTGCGACGCAGGCACCGGTTTTTTCGGACAGGATCACGCTTGAATTCAAACGACCGGCAAATCGATCTCGAAGCGCGTGCCGCGCTCGGAGTCAACCAGCCTGATCGTGCCATCATGCGCTTTCAGGAGGGCCAGCACGATGCCGAGCCCCATGCCGGTGCCGCCGGACTCGCGCCGCGTTGTGAAGAAGGGCTCGAAGATCCTGGCGCGGTTGGCGGCCGAGATCCCGTCGCCGTCGTCGCCGATCTGGACCGACGCGCGCTCGCCGGCGGCTGAAGCATGGATCGCCACCTGTCGGGCGCCATGCCTTGCCGAATTGTCGATGAGATTGGCGAGCACGATGCCGAGATTCTCGGCCGAGATGCCGAGCCTGATATCGCCGCCGCCATCAAGCCGCGCTTCCAGCCTTGTGTCGACCGGCAAGGATGCCAACGCAGCATGAAGCGTCGTGCTTTCGCCGCTCGGTTCCAGATTTTCAGCGCGCGCCAGGTCAAGCAGCCGGCGCACCAGGAGATTGAGCCGCCCGGCGTCGGTGACGATGTTGTTGGAGAAACGCTTGCGCTCGGCCTCGTCCATCGCGCCGCCGGAATCCCTCAGCAGCTCCGCCGCGCCCTGGATCGCCGTCAGCGGCGATTTCAGCTCATGCGAGACATGGGTGGCGAAGGTCTGGATGCTGTCGGAGCGCGCCTGCAGTTTTTGCGCCATGTCGAGGAACGCCGCCGACAGCGCCGCCATCTCGCGCGTGCCGTGATGGGCGAGCGGCCTGATCGCCTCGCGGTCGCCGGCGGCGATGCGCTTCGTCCGCTCGATCAGCGCGTAGATCGGCCGGCTGACGGTGCGGATGAACACCAGCGCGATCAACAGCGTGCCGCCGAGGATGGCGATCGCCGCCAACGTCACCTTGCCGCGCTCGCCATAGAGGTGCTTGACGATGTTGTTCGGCGTTCGCGACAGATAGACGACGCCCGCGACCCGGCCGTCGAGCTCGACCGGCAGGGCGACGAAGACGCGCACCCTGGTGCCGCGGCTCACCGAGTAGAGCGGCGGCGGCGGCTGGTCGGGAATGCGCAGCCTGAGCGCGCTGGCATAGGCGCCTGAAAGCGCTGTCCGCACCTCTTCGATCTCGCCGAGCGACCGGCCGACCTCGTCGCCGCCGGCGATCACCACGCCGCGCGGGTCGAGCAGCCGGAAGCCGGCAAGCGTCGTTTTCTGCGTCTCGTCGAGGATGCCGTCGAGCCGCGCGCCTATTGCCGCGAAGGCCGGATCGGCGGTGGCGGGAAGCGCCGCCGGGCGCGTCGGCATGACATCGTCGGAGGCAAGGTCGAGGCGCGGCTCGATCGGATCATAGGGATAGCTGTTGTCCCTTGCCGGATCGGCCGAGATCGGCGACCCCAGCTTTTCCTGGGGAATGCCGGCAGCGCGCACCTCCCGGGCATAGACGGCGGCGGCGACCGCGCCTTGCGCGATGAGCTCGCCCTCGGTCTGGCGGATCAGCTGGTTCTCGTAGAGCCGGAAGAAGAACAGCCCGACCAGCGGCAGCGCCATCACCAGGATGAGAATGACGACAACGACGGTGGCAAGCCTGGGCCGCCACTTCTCCTTGCTCAACCACCGCATCGGCCGAGCCGGAAGCCGACGCCGTGCACCGTGGCGATCGCATCGAGACAGCCGACCGCCGCGAGCTTGGCCCGCACGTTGCGGATATGGCTGTCGACCGTGCGCTCCGAGACATGGATGTTCGAGGCATAGGCATTGGCCATCACCGCGTCGCGGCCAAGCACATGCTGCGGGCGGGCGAGGAAGCCCTTCAGGATCGCGAACTCGATCGCCGTCAAGGTGAGCGGCTTGCCTTCGAAGCTGGCTTCATGGCTTGACGGGACGAGCATGAGCTTGCCATGCGTGAATTGACGGTCGTCGGCTTCTTCTTCGACCGGCGCCGGACGCGCGCGCCGCAGGATGACGTTGACGCGGGCGACCAGCTCGCGCGGGCTGAACGGTTTCGTCACATAATCGTCGCCGCCCATCTCCAGCCCGAGCACCCGGTCGATCTCCTCGTCGCGCGCGGACAAAAACAGCACCGGTACATCGGACTTTTGCCGCAGCCTGCGGCAGACCTCCAGACCGTCCATCTCCGGCATGCCGATATCGAGCACGATGAGGTCGGGCGCGCGGCGCTCGACCGCTTGCAGCGCGGCGGCGCCGTCGGCGACGGCGGCCGTCTTCATGCCGGCCTTTTCCAGCGCGAAGCAGATGATCTCGCGGATATGCGGGTCGTCGTCGGCGACGAGAATGTTGTGCGGCATGAAATCAGCGGCCCGGCGCGTAAGGTGACGGCAGGATTAGAGCAATTCCAGGCAAAAGTGCGAAATTGTTTTCGGTCCGGAGCTGCATCGGGACAAGGAGATGAATCGACAAAGGCTTCGGGGCATTTGCGCATGCCTGGGCAGAGCCCATGGCAAGTTGACAAAGAGCGTCATCGCCGGGCCGTCCTCGGAATGTCCGCTCCCACCATGTGGAGCGACCTCGGAGCGAAAAGCAGGATGCCTGCCTCATGGCATGGCCTTTGCGGCTCGACGAGCCACCAGCCTTCATTGCGGAGCCGGCGCGGCAGCGACCAGCGGGATTTATGAGGTGTTCGCATGGCGGCCTTCTCGCCGACTGGCGCGGTAACGGCGCGGCGGAATCCCGGAGCTTTTCAGCAAGGGTTTGCAGATTTGGTGCAGGGGCAATCGCCAGATATTGGCGCTGCCCCTCACCTGCCTGCCGGCATCCTCTCCCCGTATAGTGACGGGGAGAGGGAAGCTCCCGCCGCCGATTTGCCCAATCGTCAACGTTGCAAGAAGAGCGGCGAGGCTGCGGCCAGCCCCTTCTCCCCGTCACTATACGGGGAGAAGTGCCCGGCAGGGCGATGAGGGGCAGCGCCGGCATTTCGGCAGATAGCCTGCGTACTTGCTTCGCTTGAACTCACCCGGCAAAGATCGGCCATGGCTCAAGAACCCTACCGCCCGCGCCGTTCGGTGCTTTACATTCCCGCCTCGAACGACAAGGCGCTCGCCAAAATCGGCTCCCTGGCCTGCGACGCCGTCATCATCGATCTTGAGGATGCCGTCCTGCCCGCCGGCAAAAAAGCGGCGCGCGACAAGGTCGCAGGCATTCTCGCCGGGCACGAGAAAAGCTGCGAGATGGTGGTGCGCATCAATCCTTTGGCCAGCGAATGGGGCGCCCACGACCTGCTGGCAGTGGCCAAGGCCGAGCCCGACGGCATTCTTCTGCCCAAGGTCGCCACGCCGCGCGACATCCTCGAGGCCGGCGACCTGCTCGACGACAATTTCGCGCCGGACAGCGTGAAACTATGGGCGATGGTCGAGACGCCCAAGGCGCTGCTCAACATCGGCGCCATCGCCGAACTCGGCCGCGATCCGGCCTCGAGGCTGGCTTGTTTCGTGACCGGAACGAACGACCTGATGAAGGCGACCGGCATCCTGGCGACGTCCGACCGGCGCTATCTGATGCCGTGGCTGATGCAGCTGGTGCTCGCGGCACGGGCCGGCGGCCTCGACGTCATCGACGGCGTCGCCAATGATTTTCGCGATCTCGACGCTTTTGCCGGCGAATGCGCCGACGGGGCGGCTATGGGCTTTGACGGCAAGTCGCTGATCCATCCCGCCCAGATCGAGCCGGCGAACCGCGCCTTTTCGCCGTCGCCCGAGAGGCTGGCTGCGGCCCGTGCGATCAAGGATGCGTTCGCGCGGCCCGAGAATGCCGGCAAGGGGGTGATTGCGATGGACGGCCGCATGGTCGAACGGCTGCATCTGGCGGAAGCCGAGAAACTTCTGGCGAAGGCCGCGATCATCGGCGCATGATGCGCCGGTATTCAAGATAGGCTTGATAAATGAAACTCTACCGCTTTCTGTCCGGTCCGGACGATTCAACCTTCTGCCACAAGGTGACGGCGGCCCTGAACAAGGGCTGGCACCTGTTCGGCTCGCCGACCTATGCCTTTGACAAGAAAACCAAGTCGATGCGTTGCGGCCAGGCCGTGGTGAAGGATGTCGAAGGCCAGGACTACGGCCCGGACACCAAGCTCAGCGACTGGTAGGAAAAGCGCCCCTCACCCAGCCTCCGCTTCGCTCGGCTGACCTCTCCCCGAGGGGAGAGGAGACTTTCGGCGCCGGCGCCAATCTCTTCTCCCCGGCGGGGAGAAGGTGGCCGCGAAGCGGTCGGATGAGGGGGAGTCGCTGCGAAGAACGATGCGGATGACGAGGTGCGCCCTCACCCCGCCGCCGCCTGCTCCGCCGCCTCCTCGATCCGCTCCATATCGTCGTCCGACAGGCCGAAATGGTGGCCGATCTCATGGATCAGCACATGGGTGACGATGTCGCCCATCGTTTCTTCATTCTCGGCCCAGTAGTCGAGGATGGCGCGGCGGTAGAGCGTGATGCGGTTCGGACCTTCGCCGGTCTGCGGGTTCCAGCGCTCGGCGATGCCGCGCCCCTCGAACAGGCCGAGCAGGTCGAAGGGCGTCTCCAGCGACAGATCGTCCATGATCTCGTCGGTCGGGAACTCGGCGATCTGGATGATGATCTCGCCGGTGAGCTTGCGGAACTCGTCCGGCAGATGGGCATAGGCCTCCAGCGCCAGAAGCTCCATCTCGTCCATCGACGGCGAGAGCTGGTCGTGCCAGGTGCGGGTCTTGTAGATGCGGGCCATGGAATGTCCTTTAATCCCGGCATATAGGCTTTCACGCCGATTGAGGCAAATGGACCGGCTGGGGTGTTCGCTTTCAGGTAAAAGACGAAGGAATAAATTCCTTGTGACTCTGCTTGACTCTTCCGGGCGCCTCTGGAATCTATAGGAACATAACAGGAACAATTGCTGCTGGAAGTGAACGTCATGGCGATGAGCGCCGTGGCGCGGGACACTGTTTTTGCCCTGCGCCGCCAGATCGCGAAGATCGAGGGAACGCTGCCCGAGCGCCTGCAGGCGCCTTCGGGGTGCGCGCCCGGAGCAATTCCAGGAAAAGTGCGAAGCAGTTTTCCGTCCGGAATTGCGCAAAACCAGACATCCAACGATGCCGCCGGGCCGGACATGACGATTGTCCGGCGCGGCCTTGCCGTGGCTTCGGCGGACGCCTTCCTCCACACCGGCATCGATCGGCTTGACGCCGCGCTTGGCGGCGGCCTGCCCAAGGCGGCGCTCAGCGAAATCCATGGCCTGGAGACCCGCGATGCCGGCGCCGTTGCCGGCTTCGCGCTGTCGCTCGTAAGCCTGGTCCTCAGAGAGAAGCAAGGTCTGCCGATCCTCTGGGTCGGCACGGCGGAAATCTTCCACGAGGCCGGCATGCCCTACGCCAGGGGCCTTCATGCCCTGTTCGGCATCGAGCCGGGGCAATTGCTGTTTTCCGAGGCGCCGAAGCTGCTCGACGCGCTGTGGATCGCGGAGGAAGCGGCCCGTATGACGGCCTTTGCCGCGGTCATCCTCGAGATCCGCGGCAGTCCGCGGCTTCTCGACCTCACCGCCACGCGCCGGCTGCATGCGCGGGCCCGGAGCGCCGGCCGCCCGCTGCTTTTGCTGCGCCAGGCCGGCGAGGCCGATCCCACCGCCGCTCCGGTGCGCCTCATCGTTTCGGCGGCGCCCGCGGCAAGCCGCGCGACCCTCGCCGGGCCGCTCGCCGGCTCGATCGGCCGCCCCGCCTTCAAAGTCGATATCGGCAAGAGCCGCACGGCCCTGCCTGGACAATTCACACTGGAGTGGAACCCCGATGAGCACGCTTTTGCAGAAAGAACAGAGAATTCTGTCGCTGTGGTTCCCGCATCTGGCCGCGGAGCGGATCCTGCGCCAGCGTCTGGGGCGGTCCTGGCGTTCCCGGCCCTCGCATCGCCTGCCGTCGCCTCAGCCGCCTCTGGTGATCAGCCATCGCGACAACAACACCCAGCGCATCGCAGCCCTCGACGAGCGGGCTGAGGCGCTCAGATTGAAGCGCGGCATGGGCATCGCCGATGCGCGCGCCATGCATCCCTCGATCGATGTGGTCGAGGCAGACCCGGAAGCCGACCGCCGCCTGCTCGAAGGCCTTGCCGACTGGTGCGACCGCTACACGCCGCTGGTGGCGATCGACGGCGAGGACGGGCTGTTCCTCGACGTCACCGGCTGCACGCATCTGTTCGGCGGCGAGCGTGCCATGCAGGACGAGATCCTCGCCCGCTTCTTCCAGCAGGGCTTCGATGTCCGCGCCGGGCTGGCCTCGACGCCGGGCGCCGCCTGGGCGGCGGCGCGCTTCCATGGCAATCGCATCGTGGCCGGCGGCGAGGAAGAGGCGCTGCTTTCGCCGCTGCCCTTGTCGGCGCTGCGCATCGCGCCGGAGACCCGCGCCAGCCTGGAAAGCGTGGGCCTGCGCACCGCCGGCGCGGTGATGGCAGCCCCCCGCGCACCGCTCGCCCGCCGCTTCGGCGCTACCTTGCTTCTGCGCCTCGACCAGGCGCTCGGCCGCCTCGACGAGGCCGTGTCGCCGCGCCTCCCCGTCGCGCCGCTCTCGGTCGAGCGCCATCTTGCCGAGCCGGTCGTGCTCACCGACGACATCGAGCGGCTGGTGAGCCGGCTGGCGATCGCCTTGAAGACCGACCTCGAACGCCGCGGCGAGGGCGCAAGGACGCTGGCGCTGCTTCTCTTCCGCGTCGACGGCGCCGTCAGCCGCATCGCCGTCGGCACCTCGCGCCCGATGCGCGAGCCGCGGCTGATCCAAAGACTGTTCCATGAGCGGCTCACCGCGCTGGAGCAGAGCATCGACGCCGGCTTCGGCTTCGACCTCGTGCGGCTGTCCGTGCTGTCGGTCGCGGCCTTCGACTTGGCTCAGGGCGACCTCACCGGCGAGACGGACGACGATGACGCCGACATCGCGCTCTTTGCCGACCGCGTCCGCGCCCGTCTCGGCGAGGCCGCCGTACTGAAGCCGGTGATCGTCGAAAGCCATCTGCCGGAGCGCGCCGTCAAGACCGTGCCTTTCGCCGAAGCGCCGCAAAGACGCGCCCCGGCGGCCGGACGGACGGCGCCGCCCCGAACAGCGCCACCGATGACCGTCTACCCGCCGGAGCGGCCGGTGCGCCTGTTCCGCTCGCCCGAGCCAATCGAGGTGCCGGCGACCGAGATCCCGGAGGGACCGCCGATGAATTTCCGCTGGCGGCGCGCGCTCTACCGTGTCGCCCGCGCCGAAGGGCCGGAGCGCATCGCCGCCGAATGGTGGCGCCAGCTGCCCGGCGAGGAAGAGGCGCCGACCCGCGACTATTACCGCATCGAGGACAGCGAGGGGCGCCGCTACTGGCTCTACCGCCAGGGCCTCTACAGCAGCGCGCCGCAGGCCGCGCCGCCGCGCTGGTTCATGCATGGGGTGTTCGCATGAATGCGCTGACCGTCATCCCCTATGCCGAGTTCGGCATAAGCTCGAATTTCTCCTTCCTGCGCGGCGCTTCGAAACCCGAGGAGCTGGTGGTGACGGCGAAGTTCTACGGTTTTGCCTCGATCGGCCTTGCCGACCGCAACACGGTCGCCGGCGTCGTGCGCGCCTGGCAACAGGCCAGGGTGGAAAAGCTCGCCTACCATCCCGGCTGCCGCCTGGTGTTTGGCGACGGCACGCCGGACATCCTCGCCTATCCCCGCGACCGCCAGGGCTGGGGGCATCTCTGCCGCATGCTCACGCAAGCCAATCTGCGCGACGAGAACGAGAAAGGCGCGACGCTGCTCCAGCTGAGCGACCTGCTCGAATGGGGCGATCGGATGTCGCTGGCGATCCTGCCCGATCTGTCGGCAGGCGCGGAAGACAACCTGGCATTCATTAGCCGGTTTAAGGATCGCTTCGGCGCGGCGCTCCGGCTGGCCGTGGCGCCGGATTATGCCGGCAACGACCGTTTCCGCATCGAGCAGGCTTCCGCGATGGCCGAGCATGCCCGCGTCCCGCTGATGGCGACCAACGACGTGCTCTACCATGCCGCCGATCGCCGTCCGCTGCAGGACGTGCTGACCGCGATCCGCCTCAACACGCCGGTTTCCGAGGTCGGGCTGGAGCTGATGGCCAATGCCGAGCGCCACCTGAAACCGCCGCTGGAAATGGCGCGGCTTTTTCGCCGCCACCCGCAGGCGCTGGCCGAGACGCTGCGCTTCGCCGACGAGCTCACCTTCTCGCTCAGCGACCTCGAATACAATTATCCGGACGAGCCGACCGAATCCGGGCTTGGACCGCAGGCCGAGCTCGAACGGTTGGCGCGGGAAGGCGCGGCCGTTCGCTATCCGGCCGGCGTTCCCGAGGATGTGCTGAAACGCATCGACAGCGAGCTCGTCTTGATCGAGCGCCTGAACTATGCCCGCTATTTCCTCACCGTCCATGACATCGTCAAATTCGCCCGCAACCAGGGCATCCTTTGCCAGGGCCGCGGTTCGGCCGCCAATTCGATCATCTGCTTCTGCATCGGCATCACCGAGGTCGGACCCGAGCGGATCGACACTCTGTTCGAACGCTTCATCTCGGAGGAACGCAACGAGCCGCCCGACATCGACGTCGACTTCGAGCATGAGCGGCGCGAAGAGGTCATTCAGTATATCTATACGAAATACAGCGCCAAGCGCACCGCTTTGGCCGCCGCCGTCATCAGCTATCGCGGCCGCTCGGCCCTGCGCGAGGTGGCCAAGGCCATGGGCCTGTCGGAGGATGTCCGCAGCGCGCTGTCCAGCACCATCTGGGGCTGGTCGACCTCCGAGCTCGGCGAAAGGGAAGCCAATGCCGGCGGCCTCGACCGCACCGATCCGCTGTCGCGGCAGGTGCTGGAACGCGCCAACGAGATCATGGGCTTTCCCCGTCATCTTTCCCAGCATGTCGGCGGCTTCGTCATCACCCGCGACCGGCTCGACGAGGTCGTGCCCATCGTCAAGACGGCGATGGAGGAGCGCAAGATGGTCGAGTGGGACAAGGACGATCTCGACGCGGTGAAGATCCTCAAGGTGGACGTGCTGGCGCTCGGCATGCTGACCTGCCTGAAGCGCGCCTTCACCTTGCTCACCGATCATTATCCGCGGGCGCGGGATCCGTTTGGACAGCCTTATGTGCTCGCGACCCTTCCCGAAGAGGACAGGCGCGTTTACGCCATGATCCAAAGAGCCGATACGCTCGGCGTCTTCCAGATCGAGTCGCGTGCGCAGATGTCGATGCTGCCGCGCCTCAAGCCGGCAAATTTCTATGACCTCGTCATCGAGGTGGCGATCGTGCGCCCCGGCCCGATCCAGGGCGACATGGTGCATCCCTATCTGCGCCGGCGGCAGGGCAAGGAGAAGGCCGAATACCCCAAGCCTGAGTTGGAGGAGATTCTCGGCAAGACCCTTGGAGTGCCTTTGTTCCAGGAGCAGGCGATGAAGATCGCCATCGTCGCCGGCGGCTTCAAGCCGGGTGAGGCAGACGAGTTGCGCCGCGCCATGGCGACCTTCAAACGCACCGGCACGATAGGAAACTATGAAACGCGAATGGTCGAGGGGATGGTCAAGAAGGGCTATCCCAGGGAGTTCGCCGAGCGCTGCTTCAAGCAGATCGAAGGCTTTGGCGAATATGGCTTTCCTGAAAGTCACGCCGCCTCCTTCGCGCTGCTTGTCTACGCCTCCTGCTGGTTCAAGACTTTTTATCCGGACGTGTTCTGCGCCGCGATCCTGAATTCCCAGCCGATGGGTTTTTACCAGCCGGCCCAGCTCGTGCGCGATGCGCGCGACCATGGCGTCGAGGTGCGCGAGGTCGACATCAACCATTCCGTCTGGGACTGCACGCTGGAGGAAACCGCCTTGGATCCGTCCCGCATCCTCGAGCGCCACGCCTCGATGCGCGGCGTCATCGAGGCGGCTCACGCCGTCCGTCTCGGCTTCCGCCAGATCAAGGGCCTGTCCGAAGAGCGCATGGATATAGTCGTTGCCCGTCGCGGCGACGGCTATCGTTCAGTCAGGGACGTCTGGCTGCGTTCGGGCCTCGATGTCGGCGAGATCGAAAGATTGGCTGAAGCCGACGCCTTCCGCTCGATCGGCCTCGACCGCCGTGCCGCGCTCTGGGAAGTCCGCGCCCTTGACGGCAAGAGCGCCGCCGAGAAACTGCCGCTGTTCGATCAGCCGTCGCTCGGCCTGCGCGAGCTGGAGCCGGAAACGAAGCTGCCGAAAATGCCGCTCGGCGAGCATGTCGTGCACGACTACCGCTCGCTCGGCCTGTCGCTGAAGGAGCATCCCGTCGCCTTCCTGCGCGAACGGCTGGATCGCGCCGGCGTCACCCCCAACGCCCGCCTGCCGTCTGTGCGCGACGGTCGCCACGTTTCCGTCGCCGGGCTGGTGCTGGTGCGCCAGCGTCCGGGCAAGGGCAATGCCATTTTCCTCACGCTGGAAGACGAAAAGTCGATCGCCAACGTCATCATCTGGCCACGCGTCTTCGACCGCTTCCGCCCGGTGGTCATGGGCGCGCGCTTCATCCGCGTCACCGGTAAGCTGCAGCATGAATCGGACGTCATCCACATCGTCGCCGACCGGATCGAGGATTTGACGTCCTGGCTGAGCGTGCTGCTGGAGTCCGCCAATCGGCCGCTCATCGAGCATAATCCCGCCGAACGGCCGGCTGGAGCCGCCGCAAGCCGTGGCCAGCCGGTCCATCAGGAGATCGAGGCCCTGTCGGGTGCCGCGCAACAGGTCATGCCCAGAGGGCGGAATTTCCAGTAGCAGCGATTTCCAGCACAATAGCGAACGCAGCAGGGGCGAAAAGCGCCTTCGAAGGCCGCATTGACAGCGCAAGCCCTGCTTCACGAAGGCCCGCCGAGCCGCGGCGGCGGGGTCAGCATGTCCTCGGCCGAGATCGTGCGCGCCTCCGAGGGCAGCATGATCGGGATGCCGTCGCGCACCGGATAAGCGAGCTTCGCCACGCGCGAGACCAGCTCGTTGCGCTCGGGGTCCCAGGTTAGCGGTCCCTTGGTCAGCGGGCAGGCGAGCAGCTCCAGCAGCTTCGGGTCGACCGTGGCTTTTCGTCCGTCCCGTCCGTCCGCCGCCATCGCACTCCTCCCTTGTCCACTACACGGTCTAAGTGTGTTGAGATTCAGGTCAGGCCGGGTCGAGAGCGGTGGCTTCCGAGAACCGGAGCGGAGCGTACTTAACGCACGTGAGCACCGGAAGCGCAGGAAGCTGCCGTTCGCAGGCCGGGCTCACCTGAATATCAATGCACTTATTGTAGACTCGAGCCAAACTCATCATCCTCGCGCGCCAGCGTCATTTCGGTGATGGCGATCAGCGTTTCGGCGCGCGTCTTCAGGTCCGGCGCTTCCAGCAGCGCCTGCTTCTCGGCCGGCCCGTAGGGCGCCATCATCGACAGCGCGTTGACCAGCATGCCGTTCTCGGCGCGGCTGACGCTTTCCCAGTCGGCCTCGAGATCGTTGGCCTGCAGATAGGAGCGAAACGCCTTGAGCAGCGCCGGCCGGTCGACCTCGGCGCCGGCCGGATCCTCCTCGAGGTCGGCGAGAAACGGCGCGATCTTGCACTGCCGGAACGGCGCCTTCGCCGTGAGCTCCTGCACAACGCGAAACCGGCACACGCCTTGCAGCGAGATCAAATAGCGCCCGTCGCCCGTCTCGGCGAGCGAGATGATGCGCCCGGCGCAGCCGACGCTGCACAGTTCGGGCTCGCCGTCGTCGCGCAATGCGCCGTCGAGGCTGGGCTGGATCATGCCGATCAGCCGCGAGCCGGCCATCGCCAGGTCGATCATCTGCAGATAGCGCGGCTCGAAAACGTTGAGCGGCATGCGGCCGCCCGGCAGAAGCAGCGCGCCGGCGAGCGGGAAAACCGGGATTGCCGCCGGCACATCCTTGGCAAGCCTGTAAAGTGCGTTACCGACGCGCACCGCAACCCTCCCAAAGCAACGCCGGCAAGCGTATCAAGCTGCAATCTCCTCTCGCATCGGCAAATTCGTCACGATCTGCATCCGGCCCCGCCCTTATCTGGCGCTGACGTCCCGCTGCGCAAGCCTGCCGGCCGCGACAGCCGGCAAAAAAATTCACGGCAATTCCGGGAAAAGTATGCAGTTGGCTCGGCGACTTCACCGCAGCCTTCCGTCCGGAATTGCGCGAACCGAACTTAAAGCGGTTCGCCGGCTCTGTGAATTGCCGAAACCGTTCTACGAGAACAGCAGCGACGAGAGCTTGCGGCGTGCCGCGAGCGTCGCCTCGTCGGTCATTCCCCAGGCTTCGAACAGCTTCAACAGCTGCGCCCTGGCGCCGTCGTCATTCCAGGTTCGGTCGGCCTTGACGATCGCCAGCAAATTGTCGGCGGCCGCGTCGCGCTCGCCGCGCGCGTTCTGGATCATCGCCAGATCGAAGCGCGCCTGATGGTCGGCCGGATCGGCGGCGAGCCGGCGCTCGAGCTCGGCCGGATTGCCGAGCGCGGCCGCTGCCGCGGCGAGCGTCATCTTGGCGCGCAGCGCGGCCAGCGCCGGCGCGTCCTTCTTGTCCTCGGGCGCCCGGGCGAGCACGGCCTCGGCGCCTTCCACGTCCCCGGCATCGTACAGGATCTCACCCAGACCCGCGACCGCCTCGATCGTCTCCGGCGCCTGCTCGAGGACCGCATCGTAGATGTCGGCCGCGGTCTGGACGTCGCCGGCCGTACGCGCCTCGGCCGCCGCGGCAAGCGCGTCGGCGATCTGCGGCGCGCCGCCGCCCTTGCCGCCGACCTTCTCGATGAATTGGGCGACCTGGCTTTCCGGAACCGCGCCCATGAACCCGTCGACCGGCTGGCCGTCCTTGAAGGCGATGACCGCGGGAATCGACTGGATGCCGAGCTGGCCGGCGATCGAGGGGTGATCGTCGATGTTCATCTTGACCAGCTTGACCTTGCCGCCAGCGTTCTTCACCGCCTTTTCGAGCTGCGGCGTCAGCTGCTTGCAGGGACCGCACCATGGCGCCCAGAAGTCGACCAGCACCGGCTGGCGGCGCGATTCCTGGATGACGTCGGCGGCGAAAGTCGCGGTTGTGGTGTCCTTGATCAGGTCGGCCGCCGCCGGCGCGCCGCCGAGCGAAACCTTGGCGCGGTCGCCGCCACCGCCATATTGCACCGTCTGGGCATACTGGCCGCCATTGCCGCCAAACGCGCCGCTATACGGATTCTCGTCACTCATCTTCTCGCCCTTTCGGTCGCGCTCTCAGGCGTCGGCGCCCGGCGCGTCATTGTCGGATTTCGCAACCGCCTTCCATGTGGCGATCAGCCCCCGAGTTTCAAGGCAATAAGGCGTTCAAGGCAAGGGCACTTTCAAGGTCATGAGACTTTCAGGATAACAGGATCATGGCCGGTTGCCTCGACGAATCTGATCAGGTCGGCGGCGGCGATCGAGGTCGTCGCCTCATTGGTCAGCGGATGGCCGTTGATGACGTCGTGGCTCATCAACGCTTCGTCGAGCACGATCTTGACCTTGCCTTCCGTGTCGTTGATCAGGCCGAAAACGGTGACCGCTCCGGGGATGACGCCGAGCAGCTCCATCAGCATCTCCGGCCTGCCGAAGGACACTCGGCCGGCAGCGCCGATCAGGTGATGGATCTGCTTCAGGTCGACCACGGCGTCTTCTTCGACGGTGACAAGGAAATAATTGTCCTTCTTGTCCTTGAGGAACAGGTTCTTGGTGTGGCCGCCGGGAATCTCGCCGCGCAGGTCTTGCGAATCGGCGACCGTGAACAGCGGCGGGTGCCTGACCGTCGAGACGGAAATGCCGAGATCGGCAAGAAATTCGTTGAGCTCGGCTTCGGTCTTCGGCATCGGTCCTCGCGCGGTCAAAAAGGGGTCATGCCGTTTACGGCCAACCGTGGCGTCGGGGCAAGGCCGCCGGCGCCATTGCGGCCAAAGCAGGCGGCGGCGCGTGCGGATTTGCGACCGGTCCGGTTTGGCATCGCTTCGATGCTTTTGAAGCGAATGTCGCCGCGGGAAGAATTCGCGCCAAAAAAGACCGTTATTTCCCTGTTGCAATCGCCGCGCTCTTCGGCCATATAGGCGCGGCTTGCGGCCCAAAGCCGCGCGAGCGGGTGTAGCTCAGGGGTAGAGCACAACCTTGCCAAGGTTGGGGTCGAGCGTTCGAATCGCTTCACCCGCTCCAGTTTCCTTCAAGGAATCAAGCAAACGAAAGGCCGCGGTCTCCGCGGCTTTTTCGCGTTTGTGGCTTGCGGGAAACCCGCCCCAGCACAGCGCCGGGGTTACGTCTGGACCGTCGGCAACACGCATTGCCGCATCCCCACGGATCTTTCCCGCAAAAGGTACCCAGCAGACGGATCACACGATATTTCCTTCGGACAGCCACGTTCGCCACCCGGAAAGTATCCGCTGCCCATCGGACTTGAGTCGCATGCCGAAGGGACTGTAGAGCCTCTTTTGCCGGACGCCAGACAACTATATGTTGTATGAAAGTGCTGGAATTAATCCGGCCGGGCAGCGGGAGGCATTCCCGCAAGTCGTTACGTTGGGGCATAGCTGGAGCAATTCCAGGAAAGTGTGAGCGGTTGTGCCCGGCGACTTCGCCGTAGTCTTCCGTTCGGAATTGCGTCAAAGCAAAGATAGAACAGACGTCGGCCATGAGGTTCACAGCCTTACAGGATCCGTGCGGCCAATGGATGGTGTTCGATTTGCGGTCCGGTTTCCCGGCGCGAATACCGAACATGTTGCTGCTTGGCCCGACTCGCGAGGAGGCGGACCAGCTCGCGGGGCAGGCAAATGAATTGCTCTCGGTGCCGCGCTCGGCCGTACCTCTTTCTCGATATTTGATCGCCCCGCGATGGAACGATTGGGCATCATCGGAAATTTAGCTTGCGCTAAAACAAGGAGCGCCCATGAGGTTCGCGGCGATACAGGATCCCTGCGACGACTGGCTTGTCTGCGATCTGGTTTCCGATCTCCCGGCGGAGATAGCAGGCCGGCTGCTGATCGGGCTGACGCAATGCGAAGCCGAGCACCTTGCCGACCAGGCCAATGCCGAGCCAATCGGGCAGGCCATCAATTGGCCGGTCCCATTCGCCAGCGTCGCCTGAAGACGCCCGGCCTCGGCGACCCGCCTCGCCGACCGCGCATCGGCGATTCAACCCAAGATCACATCGGATAACATTTGCGTTCCCCCTCCGTTTCAACACCGGGGCGGCTTTCTATATGTCGTTTCTGGGCCGAGATCCGCCGGCGGCGAATGGCCAGCACCGCGACACGACGCGACCGGACGGCCCGTTTTCGGAAAAAGCGGTCTTGCCGCTTCCTCCATCACGAGGAGATGTCATCATGCGTTCTTTCACCCCAAAACTCATCGCGGCCGCCTCGATCTTCGCGGCCATACCGCTTTCGAGCGCCTATGCCGTGCACCGCCACCATAGGGCGCAGGTCGACACAATGACCACGGCGTCAGTGCCGGCGGAGCCCGAAGCGAGAGCCGCGACGCAGCAGCTGCTTGGCGTGAAGCAAGGTATCCGTGCGGCCAGGCAGGCCGGCAAGATCTCGCAGGACCAGGCCCGCGACCTGATGCGGCAGGCCGATAGCATCCAGCCTGCCGGCGGCCGTTCTGCGATCGGGCGGATCAATGAGCTGGACCAGCGGCTCCGAAACGTTACCGGCCAGGGGACCTATATGGGCGACGGCTCGGACGGCGGCTATTATCCGAACGGCTGACCCCTGCATTAGCTGAGCGGTGCGAAGCGGCAGTCTGGAGCAATTCCGGGAAAGCTGGATCGCGGCCCGGCGCTGTCGCCTTCGGCCCGCGTCGCACGAATTGAGGACCTGAAGCGGCCCGGCGTTTCGCAAGATCGCCGAACCGCTTCACGCCTTGGCGCTCGCGCCACGTCTACCGATGCTTCCCGCTCTGCTAGCCCAACATCGCACCCCTCGGCGTCGCCAGCAGCAGGCTCGTCGGGGATCGAGCTTATCCGCTGCAGCACGGCGGTTCGCGGCAGCGCCACCAAGTAAGTCGCTTGGCCGCTTTGCTTGGCTATCTGCTTTCACTCAAGGCCACTAACCCTCTTTCATCCCCATAGCGACCTTAAATTTTCTCGCTACAGCCTCGGCACCCTTGCCTTTGGGGTGGAGCTCATCAGTCCATTGGCCCGCTTTCACAGTGTTCCGCACATCAACGACAGTGATGTGCCTGACCTGAGTGAGTGTGGTATAGAAGGAGTCTATCAAGTGCTTTAGGATTTTGCGATAAGCACCTTGTCTGCTTGCAAATTGTACCCTCGCCGCACCAGCGGCTTTCCAAGCCAGATCCCGTTCACGCGAGGGAGCGGATAGTCGTACGTATTGACTAGCATGGTGGTCCGACCGTGAGATATCTGGCGGACATCGTCGGCAATTTCTTGATATCCCGAGCGCAAGGTTTCCAAACTCATCTGAAGCCATGACACATTGAGATGGGTTGTCGGATCACTACCGTCTCCTTCGTCACGCCAGCGGAGAAGATCGAAAAGTGCCCCGCCTCCAATGAAGTCATTGCCACCCGCCGACATGACGAAATAGCGAAAAGACTCAGAAGCTACATGCTGCCGATAGTCCATTTCTGTGCGAACCTGCTGGAATGTATCCCCGGGATACGCCGTTCCCGTTGCGTAGAAGCGTGGATCTGCTTCAATTAAGTCAGAGAAGGTGTGGTCGTATCCGGCTGCCGCTGACAGAGGCCAGAGTATATTCACCCAAGAGTCGCCGTCCGAAGTAACCCGGATTTTGTCCTGCTTGCCAATCCCTTCGGCGGGAGCTCGACGGCGCTTCTCTGTGGCCGTCTTATACACCTTATGCCGAGGAACGAGTCGCCCACGGCTGTCATAAATATCGTACACCAATGCTACCGCATCATTGGGTCGCGGAAAGAGACTTCCGATCCTAGCACTTTGCTTGCTCTGGGATTTTGACTTTCCTCTAGCGTCCAACTTCGAAATCGACTTCGCCATTGTAACCCTCCCAAACAACGCCGTCAGGTAAAATTAATCTTAACAATAAAACAAATCGACTATTCCGTTCGTTTGTATGTTCTGAGGTTGGACGAACCCTTTTAGACAGGCGCAGCTGCTAAGTGAGCCGCGCCCGCGTCGTCCTCGGCGTCGCCAGCAGCAGGCTTGTCTCGCTCCCCGTGATGCCGGGGATCAGCCGGATGCGGCGCAGCACCGCGTCGAAATCCGTCAGCGTGGCGGTGCCGAGCTCGACCACCAGGTCCCAGCGGCCGTTGGTGGTGTGGATGGTCGAGACCTCGGCGAGGCCGCCCAGCGCCTTGACGACGCGGTCGGCGGCGTGGCCTTCGATCTCGATCGTCATCACGCCGCGTATCTTCTGATCGACCGCGTCGGCGCGCAGCACCACCGTGTAGCCGATGATCTCGCCGGACTTTTCCAGCCGTTCCATGCGCGATCTGACCGTGGCGCGCGACACGCCGAGATCGATGGCGAGGTCGGATACGCTGCGCCGCGCATCGTGCCTCAGCAGCGTCACCAGTTTCTCGTCGAGTGCGTCCATGGCTTTCCATCTCGATCAAATCATCTGACCAGTATGATAGATTAGTCTTCTCGAAATGCCAATTTTCGCTGTTCAAACCGCCAGCGGCTGATGGTTCACTCCTTCGATCAATCGCAAGGTGAGAAAAAATGCGCTGCAGGATCGTCGGCGCGCCGGTGCAGGACGGCGCGGGCAGGATGGGATGCGAAATGGGGCCGAGCGCGCTGCGCACGGCAGGGCTGGTCTCGGTGCTGGCCGAGCTCGGCCACGAGGTCGAGGACTGGGGCGCGGTCGAGAAAGCCGCGGCGCGGCCCGTGGTCCACGGCAATCTCGCGCTGAAGGCGCTGCCGGAGATCTCCGCCTGGACGGCGGCGATCGCCGAGACCGCCTATGCGGCCGCCCGGGACGCCATGCCGATCTTCCTCGGCGGCGACCATTCGATCTCCGCCGGCACCGTGTCCGGCGTGGCGCGCCGCGCCGCCGAGCGCGGCCGGCCGCTCTTCGTGCTTTGGCTCGACGCGCATCCCGATTTCCACACGCTCGACACCACCACCAGCGGCAACCTGCACGGCGTGCCGCTCGCCTATGCCAGCGGCCAGACCGGCTTCCAGGGCTATTTCCCGGATCTGCCGCAAGCGGTTGACCCGGCTCGCATCTGCGCCATCGGCCTGCGCAGCGTCGACCCGGCCGAGCGCCGCGCGCTCACTGAAGCCGGCGTCACCGTGCATGACATGCGCGCCATCGACGAGCACGGCATCGCGCCTTTGCTGCGCGCCTTCCTGGCCCGCGTCGAGAAGGAGAACGGGCTCTTGCATGTCAGCCTCGACGTCGATTTCCTCGACCCCTCGATCGCGCCCGCCGTCGGCACCACCGTTCCCGGCGGCGCCACCTTCCGCGAGGCGCATCTGGTGATGGAGATGCTGTCCGACTCAGGCCTGGTCTCCAGCCTCGACCTGGTCGAATTGAACCCGTTCCTCGACGAGCGCGGCCGCACCGCCACCCTGATGGTCGACCTTGCCGCCAGCCTGATGGGCCGCCGCATCATGGACCGCCCGACCCGCAGCCATTCCGGAAGCCTCTGATCATGACCCAGCCTTCGCGCCTCGCCATCGTTCCCTTCGTCAGCGTCGACCGCATGATGAAGCTGGTGCTCGCCATCGGCGTCGAGCGCTTCCTCGCCGAGCTCGCCGCCTATATCGAGGAGGATTTCCGCCGCTGGGAGCTGTTCGACAAGACGCCGCGCATCGCCTCGCACAGCCATGACGGCGTCATCGAGCTGATGCCGACCAGCGACGGCAAGATGTACGGCTTCAAATATGTCAACGGCCATCCGAAGAACATGCGCGAGGGCCGCCAGACCGTCACCGCCTTCGGCGTGCTCGCCGATGTCGGCTCCGGCTATCCGATGCTGCTGACCGAGATGACCATCCTGACGGCGCTGCGCACGGCGGCCACCTCGGCGGTGGCGGCAAAATACCTGGCGCCGAAGAACAGCCAAGCCATGGCCATCATCGGCAATGGCGCCCAGTCCGAATTCCAAGCCGTCGCCTTCAAGGCATTGCTCGGCATCGACCGGCTGCGGCTCTACGACATCGACCGCTCCGCCTCGGAAAAATGTGCCCGCAACCTCGCCGGCAAGGGGTTCGATATCACCATCTGCGCGACCGGGCAGGATGCCGTGGAAGGCGTCGACATCATCACCACGGTGACCGCCGACAAGCAGTATGCAACGATCCTCACCGACAATATGGTCGGCGCCGGCGTTCACATCAACGCCGTCGGCGGCGACTGCCCCGGCAAGACGGAGCTGCACCGCGACATCCTCTTGCGCTCCGACATCTTCGTCGAGTTCCCGCCGCAGACGCGCATCGAGGGCGAGATCCAGCAGCTCGACGCCGATCATCCGGTGACCGAGCTGTGGCAGGTGATGACCGGGAAAGCCGAGGGCCGCAAGTCGGCCGAGCAGATCACGCTGTTCGATTCCGTCGGCTTCGCCACGGAAGATTTTTCCGCGCTGCGCTACGTCCGCGACCAGCTCCAGGCCACCGGCCTCTATGAGGAGCTCGACCTGCTCGCCGACCCCGACGAGCCGCGCGACCTGTTCGGCATGCTGGAGAGGGCCGCCATGCAGCCGGCGGCGTGAAGTCTTTCCCGTCTCCCGTTTCACGGGGAGAAGGTGCCCGAAGGGCGGATGAGGGGCAGCGCAGCGGTCGAACATGAGCGCTTTACGGCCTCCTTGGATAGCTTTTGAAAGTATCCTCGCAGCCTCGGCGCTGCCCCTCATTGCCCTGCCGGGCATTTCTCCCCGTATAGGGGACGGGGAGAAAGGGGCTGCCGCGCATGATTTCGCCAATCGCCAGCGTTGCAGGATAAGCGCCGAGGCGGCGGCCAGCCCCTTCTACCCGTTCACGGGGAGAAGATGCCGGCAGGCAGATGAGGGGCAGCGCCGGCATCGGCAATTGCAGAGACAGGCACGGCATTTTTTCGGGCAATCGCCTCGAAGACGCTTGAGCGCCTTACAGCACTACCCCCGCGCTGCGCAGCTTTCCCTCTCCACCAGGACCGGCGCCAGCACCTCGCGCCTTGAGGGCGCTTCCGGCTCGCCCAGCCTCTCGAGCAGCAGGCTCACCGCCAGCGTGCCGATCTTTTCCACCGGCTGCGCGATCGTCGTCAGCGGCGGCCAGGTGGTGACGGCGTAGGGGATGTCGTCGAAGCCGATCATCGACATGTCGTCGGGAACGTGCATGCCCCGCGAGCGCAGCGCGGTGACCGCGCCCATCGCCATCAGGTCGTTGCAGGCGAACACCGCGGTGATGCCGGGCGCCTGTGCCATAAGCTGCTCCATCGCCAGGCGGCCGCCGGCGAAATGATAGTCGGAATCGACGATCGACGACGCCGGCAGCTCCACGCCTGCTTCGCCAAGCGCGCGGGCAAAACCGCGCAGGCGGGCCGGGCTGGAGCTCGAATCGCGTGGGCCGCCGATGACGCCGATCTTCCTGTGGCCGAGCCCTGCCAGATATTTCCCGGCGAGATAGCCGCCATGGTCGTGGTCGACCAGCACCGAATCGACATTGACCGACTGGATCTCGCGGTCGAGCAGCACCGCCGGCACGCTGGGCAAGAGGCGGGCGAACACCCGCGCATGGTCGGACGAGCCGGCGAAGATCAGCCCGTCGATCTGCTTGGCCATCAGCACCGAGAGATAGCGCTCCTCCTTCTCGGCATTGCCGTCGGAGTTGCACAGGATCACCGTGTAGCCGGAAACGAAGCCCGCATCCTCGATCTGCCGCGCCACGCTGGCGAAGAACGGATTGGAATTGTCGGGGAGCAAAAGACCGATGGTCTTGGTTTCGCCGCGCCTGAGACTCCTCGCCACCGAATTCGGGCTGTAGCGCAGCGCCGCGATCGCGGCGCGCACGCGCTCGGCCGTTTCCGGCTCGACGTGACGCGTATGGTTCATCACATGCGAGACGGTTGCGACGGACACCCCCGCATGGCGCGCGACATCTGCGATCGTCGTCATAGCCCGTTCCCCTCAGCGGATTTTCCGCAACAGCCTCTCCCGGTATGCGTCTAGGATGACCGCGAGCACGATGACAAGGCCAATCACGATGGGTTTGAAATTGTCGCCGACGCCGAGCAGCTGCAATCCGGTGGAGAGCACCTGTAGGATGCAGGCGCCGACCAGCGTGCCGATGATCGAGCCCTTGCCGCCGCTGAGGCTGGTGCCGCCGATGATGACGGCGGCGATCGCGTTGAGCTCGTAGCCGACGCCGGCGATCGGGCTGCCGATGTTGAGGCGCAACAGATAGACCATGGCCGCGATGCCGGCGGTGAGCCCGCTGATGGTGAAGGCGGCGACCTTGTAGAAATCCGGATTGTGGCCCGACAGCCGCACCGCCTCGTCATTGGTGCCGACGGCGAAGATCATGCGGCCGAAGACGGTGAAGCGCAGCACGAACCAGCCGGCCGCGATCACCAGCACCGCGACCAGGAAGATCGACGGCAGGAAGCCGCCGATGATGAGGTTGCCGAAATCGACGAAGCTCTGCGGCAGGCCGGTGATGGTTGAATTGTCGCTGACGACGCGCGCCGCGCCCGCGGCCATGTTGAGCATGCCCAGCGTGACGATGAAGGAAGGGATCTTCCAGCGCGTCGAGATCCAGCCATTGAGGAAGCCGCACACCGCACCCGTCGCCATGCAGGCAAGCAGCGCCAGCGTGATTGCCGCGGCCGGCGACAGGCTCTCGTTGATCATGACGGTGGCGCCGACGACCGTGCACAGCGCCAGCACCGAGCCGACCGAAAGATCGATGCCGCCGGTGAGGATGACGAAGGTCATGCCGGCCGCCAGCACCGTGTTGATGGCGATCTGGACGAAGATCTTCAGCGCGTTGCCGGAGGTGGCGAAATAGGGGGCGGTGGCCGAGAAGAACAGCGTGATCAGCACCAGCGCCAAGAGCACGCCGGCATCGCGCACCAGGAAGCGCAGGAACTTCGCCCGGCCGGGAGAAACAGGCGCCGCCACGGCTATCTCGGATGTCTCGCTCATGGCCGCACATACTCCTGATAGGCGAGCGACAGGATGCGCTCCTGGTCGAATTCGGATCGCGGCACCTCTCCGACGATCTTGTTTTTCGAAAAGACGATGATGCGGTGGCACATGCCCATCAATTCGGGCAGGTCGGACGACACCATGATGATGCCCTTCTGCCGCGCCGCCAGCATCCACAGAAGCTGGTAGATCTCGCGCCGCGCGCCGATGTCGACGCCGCGCGTCGGCTCGTCGAGGATCAGCGTCGAGGTGCCGCGGAACAGCCATTTGGCCAGCACCACCTTCTGCTGGTTGCCGCCGGAGAGATTGCGCACCGCCTGCTCGATCGAGCTCGCCTTGACGCGCAGCTGCCCGACGAGATCGTTGGCCGCTATGGCCTCCGCCCGACGATTGAGCAGCCCGTTGCGCGAAACCTTGCCGAGATCGGTGATGGTGATGTTCTTGTCGACGGCCATGTCGAGCAGCAGGCCCTGGCCCTTGCGGTCCTCGGTGAGCAGGCTCAAGCCGTGCCGCACCGCGTCCTTGGGCGCGGCGATCGCCACCGGCTTGCCGTCGATCTCGACGACGCCGTCGAGCTTCGGGTCGGCGCCGAACAGCGCCCGCATAGCCTCCGTGCGGCCGCTGCCGACCAGGCCGGCAACGCCGAGGATCTCGCCATGGCGCACGGCGAACGATATCTCCGGGGTGGAGGCGTCGCGCTTCAGATTGGCGACGCTGAGCGCGACCTTGCCGGGCACGACCCTGGCATCGAAACCATATTCGTCGGCGATGTCGCGGCCGATCATCATGCGCACCAGGTCGGGCACGGTGAGGCCGTGCAGGTCACGCGTCGCGACCAGCCTGCCGTTGCGCAAGACGGTCACCCGGTCGCCGATCTCGAACACCTCATGCAGCCGGTGCGAGATGTAGATGATGGTGACGCCCTTGGCCTTGAGCCGTTTGATGATGGAGAACAGCCGCTCGATCTCCGGCGGCGTCAGCGTCGCCGTCGGCTCGTCCAGCACCAGAAGCTTCGAGTCGTAGCTCAGCGCCTTGGCGATCTCGACCAGCTGCATCTGCGCGACGCCGAGCGCCTCGACGCGTATGCGCGGATCGATGTCGAGGCCGACTTCCTTGAGCAGCGCCATCGCGCGGCTGTTGAGCGCCTTGCGGTCGACGATGCCGAAGGCACGGCGCGGCAGGCTTTCCAGCATCAGATTCTCGGCGATGCTGAGATAGGGCAACAGGTTCAGCTCCTGGTGCACGACGCGGATGCCGCTCTGCTGCGCGTCATGTGGTGTCTTCGGCCGGTAATGCTGGCCATTGAAGGCGATCGTGCCCGAATCCGGCTGGTAGATGCCGGCGAGCAGCTTGATCAGCGTCGACTTGCCGGCGCCGTTCTCGCCTAGGATGATGTGGGTCTCGCCGCGCGCGATCGACAGCGACACCTCGCTCAGCGCGATGGCGCCGGGAAAGGTCTTTCCGACCCCTTCAAGGGAGAGAATCGCATCCATGGGCGGCAGAATCCTAAACCGTGCCCGTCGGCGACGATAGCGGCGCGGACGCTCCGTCACCGCCGCCGCAATTGGCGGCGGCGGTGACAAGAGAGACAAAGCCTGGCGCCGGAAGGGAGTGCCGGCGCCCCGGCTCGCCTCATGCCGTGACCAGCTTGACGTCGGTCTTGACCCAGCCGGAGAATTTCTCGCCGGCTAGCTCGCGCAGGCCGTAGTCGATGCCCATCGCCGCCATCTTGGCGCCATACTGCTCGACGGTGGCGAGCATCTTGCCTTCCTTCAGCAGCGGACCGACGGCCGGGATGTTGTCGAAGCCGACGACCTTGATCTGGCCGGACTTGCCGGCAGCGTCGATCACCTTGACGACGCCGAGCGCCATCGAATCGTTGGCCGCCATCACGCCCTGGATGTCGGGATGCTGGGTGAGGAAGTTGGTCATCAGCGTGTTGGCTTCCTCGGTTTCCCAATGCGCGGTCTTAGAGTCGAGCAGCTTCAGCTTGTACTCCTTCACCGAATCGTCGAAGCCGAGCTTGCGCTGCTTGGCGTTGTCGGCCTCGGGATTGCCCTCGAGGATGACGACCTTGCCGCCCTTGCCCAGCGCCTTGCCGAGCGCATCGCCGGCCAGCTTGGCGCCGGCGCGGTTGTCCGGACCGAAGAAGGCGAGGTCGATGCCGGCCTTCTTCTTGGCCTCGGCGTCGAGCGCCACGTCGATGTTGATGACCTTGATGCCGGCTTTCAGCGCCTTGGCGATCGGCGTGACCATGGCTTTCGAATCCGCCGGCGCGACGACGATGATGTTGTAGTTCTGGGTGATGAAGTTCTCGATGGCGTCGACCTGCGCGGCGAAGTCGCGCTCGTCCTTCATGCCGACGGCGGCGAAATCGAACTTGTCCTTGTTCTTCGCCGCATACTCCTCCGCGCCGGCCTGCATCTGCTTGAAGAACTCGTTGGCCAGGGACTTCATGACCAGGCCGACCTTCGGCTTGTCGGCGGCAAGCGCCGGGCCGAGCGGCAGCGCCAGCGCGCCGGCGGCCAAGGCGCTGGTCTTAAGGAACTGGCGGCGCGAGAACGGGCCGAGCCCATGCGTGTTCGAAATCTTGCTCATTAGTCTCCTCCACTTGATTGAGCCGTAATCGGTTACGTAACCGATTACGCGCCAAGGTAGATTGTTATTTTATCAGATGTCAACGTCGACGGTAAGGACGGGAGCAGCGCCGGCGCCGAAGCTGCCGATCTCCCCACAAGGGCAGAGCAACCGCATATGGTTTATCGGCGAAGGCCAACACAAGGCCGTCATCCTCGGGCTTGTCCCGAGGATCTGCCGTCGCACGTGGATATAGCGCGAGCAGTTCAGGGGCCGGTAGATCCTCGGGACAAGCCCCATAGGCGCTAACTTAGCGGTCGATGTGCGATGGCGCGCCGTCGTCGGGGTGGTTCGCG
>NZ_VFUG01000024.1:0-70606 GCF_006440615.1 Mesorhizobium sp. B2-6-2
ATGACGGCGACACCGCCAAGGCCTCGATCGATCTCGGACCGCAGATCACCATCCACGACGACGGTCCCGCGATCAGCAACATCCAGGACGCAATTATGCCGAACGTTAACAATACTGACGTCCACGGCACATGGCAGCCGGTCTTCGGGGCGGACGGGCCAAGTTCGACCTCGGCAATCGGCATCGCTATGGGGACTGCGCCGGCCGGCGTAACCTACACCGTAACTGACACAAGCACTCACACCCAGTCGGGCGATGAGATCTACTCAGTCACCGTCAACGGCGGCGCAACGCCTTATATGTTCTACGAATATGTGCACTACGATGCGTCGGCCCAGACAGCAGAGATGTTCGCCTACGCCAATCAAACCGACGCTCAAAATGCCAGCGGCCAGAACGAGTTCTTCACGCTATCGATGAATGCCAGTGGCACCTATGACTTCCACCTGGTGTCCAACAGCCTGCAATCGACGGAGACCTTCGACTTCACTAAACTTAAGTCGGGTACGGGCGATTGGCTGAAGTTTGTGGGCTCAGCCCCCACATTCGGCAACGGCAACGATCCCAGTTCCGGATACGATCTGCTGATCGACGGCTTCACAACGAGCAAGACGGATCCAAACGCCGCGCAAAACACGGTGCATGTCAACGCCAATGGCATCGGGCTTGGGAACGGTAATCTCGATACCGGCAGCACCCTGATGTTTAAGTTCGCGGCCGCCCAGACTGGGGTGAGCTTCGGGATCGGCAAGGCCAATAATGCCACGACCGAGCACTTTCTCGTGACGCTCAAGGATGCTTCAGGCACCGTCATAGCAACCGAGAACATAACGTTGCCCGACGGCCAAGCGCTAATCGTGGATGCCGCGCATTGGGGACAGCCTGCGGGATCGGTCGTGACCGGGAACTTCGCGCCATTCTACGAAGTTGATGTGGCCAATGTGGCCAACGCGGCCGGTGATGATCCGAAGATCAACATTACCGGGGTCAGTTTCAACGAGACCGCAGTGGTCAACAGCACGACGCTCACCTTTACTCCCACCATCACAGATGCTGACGGCGACAAGGCAACGAGTTCGACGGACCTCTCAGTGTCTCTGGTCGGCATGCACACAGGCAGTGGATATCAGTTGTCGGGGACGGACGACGTTTTTGCAGCAAGCGCGAACGGGCACGACATTTTTACGGCGACCGGAACCAACAACACGGTCGACTTCTCGAACGCGTCAGGTTCCGTCCAGGTCTATCTTGATGGCTCGCACAGTAACAGCGGGGCAGCGAGTGGCGACACGTTGACCGGAATAGAGAACCTGATCGGCTCCTCGCATGATGGCGACGTTCTGGTTGGCGACGCCAACGCCAATACCTTGATCGCCGGCAGCGGCCAGACCACAATGACCGGCGGTGTCGGCGCGGACACGTTCGTCATCAACGCCGCTACGTGGAACAGCCACGGCGCCATTCAGGACCTGATCACCGACTATCACTCGAATGAGAGCGATAGTATCGATCTGAGCAAAGTCCTGGATGCCGCTTTCGGCGGTGGCCAAACCAGCTCGGATGCGCTCGACAGCATCAAAGCGACCAGCGATGGGACAGAAACCCACATCAGCGTTACGCATAACAACACAACCTATGAGGTAGCAACGTTGTCGGGTATATCAAGCACAATCAACATCGTTTACGACGACGCGCACCACGCAGCGAGTGTGCCCGTAACGCCATAAAGCCGGCACGCACAACCGGCTCCGCCGAGGGGCTATGAATATCCCCTCAGTGGAGCTTGGTTTACGGGCCTAAACCTATCTTTCGATTTCTCAGACGTTTTGCTGAAGCACGCGACGGACAGGCGAGCCAGCCAGTAAGAGCACAGCCCTTCACGATGATGACTGTGGCGCAAGTGGCACAGTACGCAAGCCTGCTTCCATGCTAAACATCAGCAAAGCATGAATTCGCAATTCGGAGAGGGGCTTACATGAGACATTCCGTAAGATTGCTGGCATCAGTCGCGGCGCTGCTGGTGGCCGGGTCGACGGGGTTCGCCGCCGATATCATTGGCGAGCCGGCGGTGAATTATTGCCGCACTGTGGGTACCTCGGACCTGGTGCTGACCGACAACATGGTCGAGCTCAAGGACCATGTGGTGAAGCTGATGGACGAATCGGTCGCCGTCGCCAACAGCCCGGAATGGATCAACTCGTCGCGTCCCGCCTTCGTCTGGGCCTCGGAAGCCAAGGTCGCCTGCGGCATGGCCTATGGCTACCTCAAGACGAACTACAAGGACGAAGACACGCTCAACAAATGCGAGTGCTTCCACGACCGCATGGTCGAGTATATGCACTGAGCTGACGGGCAAGCGGACGCCGGCTGGCTGCGATGGTGGCCGACGGAGAATCGGCGAAGGCGATCGCGCTGGACCGGTCCGCCGTTTCACCGAAACGGCGAAACGGTCCATCTCTATGTCTTGACGCGATTGCGAGCGGAAGGCTACGGCGAAGTCGCCGAGCCCAACCGCTACGCAGTTTTCCTGGAGTTGCCCTGGCGGTCGCCTTGCTCGGCCTGGGGCAAACACCTGCCCACGCCAACTGGCTGGAGCGGCCGCAGCCACCGGGGACGCAGCCCGTGCGCTGCGACCCGGCGCCCGAGCGGACGCGCGCGACATTCAAGGCATTCGCCACCTGCCAGGCGTCGCTCTACGGCCTCGAGCCGGTGCTGGCGCATGCGGTGATGGAGATCGAAAGCGGCTTCGATCCCGGCGTGCGCGGCGCCGACGGCGAGGTCGGGCTGATGCAGGTCATGCCGGCAACGGCGCGGATGCTCGGCTTTCGCGGCTCGCTCGACGAACTTGGCGAGCCGGCCACCAACATCGCGCTCGGCGTCAGATATCTGGCGCAGGCAAACAGGCTCGCCGCGGGCGATCTTTGCACCACCGTGATGAAATACCGCGCCGGGCACGGCGAAACCCGCTTCTCGGTCCGCTCTGTCGACTACTGCCGGCGCGCACGCGCGATCCTGGCGCGGGAAGGGCTCGATGTGGCCGGGCCGCTGCCGGTGGCGACGATCGGATTCTCCGACATCTCGACGATCGGATTCTCCGACGCCCCGACGGTCGGCTTGTCCGCCGCCGGCCAGGAGAAACGCGTCTGCGTGCGACGATCGTTCGTGCCCGGGCCGCGCTACATGAAATGCGCCGACTATCGCAGCCCGGCGCAGGCGAGGACGATACAGGCGCTGAGAGCGCGGCTCTTCGACGGCTAAAGCCATGACGCAAGAATCACGGGACGACCGGGCAGGCAAACGTTAAGAGAAGTGAAGGCAGACCGGGGCGAATACTGGCGGCAGATGGGATGGAAGCATCAAATGAAATGTGAGCGGCACGATCCGCGTCTGTTGGCTCTCGCTCTCGGGCTCGTCGCGACGCTGTGCGGTTGCCAGTCCAAGAGCGGCGCGTCGGACGTGCTCGATCCGTCGGCGATAGCGGCACCCGCCGGCCAGGCGGGCACTGCCGCGGCGCCCGCCCTGCAGGCAAGCGGCCAGACTTTGGGTAGTCCGGCCTTGGCCAGCGCGACCTCGGCCGGCCCGGCCTCGGCCGCCGCCGCCAAGGCCCAGCTGACGCTCGGCACGGGGCCGACCAAGGTGGCCATGCTGCTGCCGCTTTCGGCGCCCGGGAGGACGGGCGAGAACGGCCGGAAAATGTATGACGGCGCGCGGCTGGCGATGGCCGATCTCGGCGACAAGCTTCTGACGCTGACGATCGAGGATACGCGCGGCGACAGCGGCTACGCCAAGGACCTCGCGGTGAAGGCGATCACGTCCGGCCCGGTCAAGGTCGTCATCGGGCCGTCCGAGCTTGCGGCCGCGCAGCACCTTGCCAAGCTCTCCGGCTCCAAGCGGCCGCCGGTGCTGGCGCTGGCCGACAATTTCGCCGGCGGCCCCGGCGTCTATTCCGTGCGGCTCGGCGAAGCCGATAGCGCCGCGGCGGGCGCGGCGGCGGTCGCTGCCAAGGGCGCCAGGAAATTCGTGCTGCTGGTGCCTTCGGGCGCGGACTCTGGCCCGATCGAATCCCGGGTGGCCAACGCGCTCAGCATCTATGGCGCCACGCTTGCGGTGACGCTGCCCTATTCGGCGAGCGACGGCGGCGCCAAGGTGGTGTCCGACATGGGCTCGCTGGTCGAGGCGCCCGACGCCGTGGTCGTGGCCTGCGGCGACGGCAGCCCTGTCGCCGTGCTCGCGGCGCTAAAGGCCAAAGGCATTCCGGGCAAGGCGGTGACGCTGATCGGCACCGACCGCTGGCTCGAGCGCCCGATGGATCCGCTCTACGAAGGCGCCTATATCGCGACGCTCGACCAGAGCGAGACCGGCCCGATCGCCGACCGCTTCAAGGCCACCTACAACTACCAGCCGGACGTCAACGTCGCCTATGCCTACGACGTGGTGGCGCTGAGCGCGGGCATCGCGAGCTCCGCCGGCCCCGACGGCTTCAGCAAGCAGGTGCTGGAAAACACCAGCGGCTTCCGCGGCTCGACCGGCCTGTTCCGCTTCCGCGCCGACGGCTCGAGCCAAAGGTCGATGCCGTTCTTCAGGGTGGAGAAGGGGCGGTTGAAGCTGGTGGAGAAGTCGACGTCGGGGTTTTGAGCGGGGCGGCAAACCCCGCCATCCTCATCACACCGCCTCGCCCATTGTGTCTCGCCCATTGTGTGTTGAGACTAGCTCGACACAGCGGGTTGTCTGATTTCGGCTACCGGCCTGACGCTTACAGCGCGCACTGCGGCTATTGAAACCAGCGCGACGGCGATCCCGGCCAGCACGTCTGCAAAATAGTGACCGCCTTCCGGGATCGTAGCGACGATCATGACCGAGTTAACCGCAACCGCCGACAAAAACAGGACAGTGTGCCGCAAGTTGTAAGTGATGATGATGCCAAGTGCGGTGTGAAAAGATGGGAAAGTCGTAATTCCGATTGTGTTGGTAATCAAAAAAGTAAATGGAGCCGAGGTCCGCAGCAGCGCCAGAGTTGGAAGATGAGAAAAACCGACTGTGGTGAAGTGACTTAAACCGCCGCCATTTGGCATGTGGAAAGAGTAGGCGCCTGCAACGGGCATGGTTAGCATGAGGAAGCCCGTCAGAAGGCCTGAGAGCGCGATTAAGGCCATGAACTCCAGCATCCGTTCTCGTCGCCTTCTGACCGCATGAAAGAACGGGACCATTGGAACCTGAAAGGACAGTGCTGCGTAAGCGCAGACCATTATCGTCGCTGCTGAAGGAAACTTGTTGGCGAATTCGACTGCTCGGAGCCAGTCGAATCCAAGTGCTTTATCGAACGAAGCCAGGTAGGCGTCCATTAGCGGACGCGTCGTGCTCGCCGCAAGATACATGAAAAGGAGACTCGCCATTGAGAGCGGGACGAATAACGCTATCAAAACACCGATGCTATCCACAGCTTCGACGGTTCCGGCAACGAAACCTTGCATTCTTCGTGGAAGTTTAGGCCACAATGCCGCTAAAGTCCGCGCCACCAGGAAGAAAGCGGCCACTATTATCGCCGCCTTCAACAGGTACACTGCGTTTGAATAGCTAAATACCACATGCGATTGCGGAAGCATCACGAGATCTGCTACCACATATATTAACGTCACGGTAATTACCATCGCAACGTGATGTCGGGATATTGACTGGTTCATTCCGCTCCCCGGGTTTATAAGCAGAGAAACGTGGGGCAACCGACGCGCTTTTGATTTTGACACTTACGTCTGGTCGGCGTCTAATTAAGTTGCTCCAAAATCCCGGAACTGGTTGCCACTAGCAAGGCATGATACATCTGCATTGCCAGCGCACAGATCGCGGCCAGTGAAATCGGCACACCGAAGGGTACGACTCCTTTACGGTCCATATGCTGCACGTAGTGGCGAAACATCCCCGCCGGCAGCAGGAAGGGATTCTTGATCACAACCGTCGTGGCCACTGCGAAAGTCAGCAGCAATATGGAAAAAACGGCGAGATTGCCACCACCAATCAGAAATGGTGTGACGCTCATCAGTTTGACGTCGCCGGCGCCAATCTTGCGCAGGAGCCAGAACGGAAAGAGCGCAAGGAACAGAGCAAGACCACCGAACGCACTCAGGCCCATGCCCAGCCAGGAGTGAATTTGAAGTGCCTGGAATTGCAAAGCACCGAGGCCTAGGCAAAGCAACAGCAGCACGTCGCGGTTTGGTATTCGCTGCGTGGAAAAATCGATCCAGGCGATACGGCCGAGCAGCAGGATTGCCAGCCCCTGGAATACGATCGAAGCGGTCGGCAAAAGGCTCATGACCGCTCGATGTTCCGCACGCTGGACGACAGCAGCTTCAGATTGTTGGCAACCGTCGGATCGTTGGGCGCCAATTCATAGGCCTTGAGGAAATTGCTGCGGGCGTCCTGCAGCTTGCCGCGCAGCAGATAGGAGTAGCCGAGATTGTTGTAATATTCCGGTGTCGCGCCCAGCAGCCGGTAGGCTCGGCCATAGGCCATGTCGGCAAGGTCGAAACGGCGGATGCGATCGCAGGAGGCGGCGAGGCCAAGCCAGGCGACGCCGTCATTGGGGGCCAGCCTTGTGGCCTTGTAGAACAACGCACCGGCATTGCCGTAATTTTCGGAACGGAACTGCGTCTTGGCCTCGGTGACCGCCTGATCCGAGGCGTAGTAGTCGACGTCGCTGACCGTCTTCAGCCCGTCGAAGGCGTCGCCGAAAGCGGTATAGTCGCCCTTGGCGGGCTCGTTGGTGCGCACGACGCCGCCCGTGGAGTCGCTCGTCTGGCAACCGGCCAGGAAGATTAGCAGCAGGCTGGCCGCGACAGCGAGGCGCTTTGTCATTGTGTGTCCCACGAGTCCCCGACTCTATTTTAGAAGCTAATCATATGATGCACTAGAAGAAAATGCCTTTCATGCGGATGATCACCGGCAACATGACGACCATCATGACCACCGGGAAAATGCAGAGTCCGAGCGGGATCATCATCTTGACCGGCAAGGCATTGGCGCGCTCTTCGGCCCGAAGGATACGCTGACCACGCATTTCGGCGCTGTAGACGCGCAGGGCATCGGTGAGGCTGGTGCCGAGTTCTTCCGATTGTCGGAACAGCACCGCCAATGCCTTTGCTTCGTCGAGGCCGATGCGGTCGGCAAGCTCGCGCAAGGCCTCGCGCAACGGCTTACCAGCCCGCAACTGCAGATTCATGATCGACAGTTGGATGCCCAACCATTTGTGCGTGCCGGCCAGCTCCTGACTCACGCGCTCGACTGCCGCTTCGAGGCTCATGCCCGCATCGGCGCAGGTAATCATCATGTCCATGAAATCAGGGAAAGCGCGACGATAGACTTGCTTCTGCTTATTCTCGAAGCGATCAAGCATGATGCTGGGGATGACGATGCAACCGAGACCGATTAGGCTCGCGGCAGCGAAAGCAAAGAAGCCGGGTATTTGCGGCGGCAGAATCCTCGACAAGAGTGTGTACATGACCAGGAAGCCGACGGCGACGGCGCCCAGCCGGCAAAGCATGTATATGAGAGGTGCGCTTGCCCGATAGAAGCCGGCGCGGAAGAGCTTGGCCTCAAGGGCGTTCGGCTCATTGCGCTCCTTCTCGATCGACTTGAAATAGGCTTCAACAGGCTTCTGCGCCTCGATCCTGGCCCGCTGGTCCTGTCCCAGTATCGAGCGCCGATCTATGGTCCCGTCGCCAACCAGATTATCAACTACCAGCTTCCGCGTTTGCATTGCGGGCAAAAACACGAGCGCCGCAAAAAGAAACAGCATAACGGCCGCCCCGAACACGGCAACCGAGACCAAGAAAGCCAAAGTATCGCTGTTGTAAATCAGTTTTATCGCTCCATCAGAAATCAAAAGTTACCATCCGATACATAATAAAGTCACCCAGAAGTGCCCAGAGGCCGAAGGTCAAGAAGACAGGCCATATCATTGGATTTCCCCAAACCTTCCCGTAGTAAGCCGGCGCGATAAGTTGAAGTATCAAGAACATCGCGAGTGGAAAGAGCGAGATGATCCACGCAGACGCGCGCCCCTCGGCCGAGAGTGCCCTGATCTTCAATCTGAGCTTCTGCCTTTCGCGCAAAACGGACGAAAGATTGGAAAGGATTTCTGTGAGATTGCCACCCGTCTTGGCCTGGATCGACAGCGAAATCGAAAGCAGATGGAGTCCCTCGAAGCCCACCCGTTCCGATAATTTTCGTACTGCCTGCTCCATGCTAAGCCCGAAGGTGATCTCGTCAGCGACGATGCCGAATTCCGACCCAAGCGGATCCGGCATCTCCCGCGCAACAAGGCCAATCGCAACCGTTGCCGGGTGGCCGGCCCGCAATGAACGAACGATCATGTCGAGGGCGTCCGGCAGTTGCTTGGCAAACATCTGCACCCTCTTCCTGCGCGCACGTCGCAGCACGAGGATCGGGAGGATGAAGCCTATCAAGAGAAAGATGATAAAAATGGTCGGCTTGGCGAGGCCGAAAAAGAACCAGAGCAGCAACCCTATTGCCAGTCCGGCCAGAAGAAACGACGCCGCGAAGGTCAGTGGGCTTCCTGTCACGCCAGACTGGGTATAGAGCCGATTCAACCAAACAATACCAGAAACGAAGTCCCCGGAATCGGTCAAGCCGCGCTCGCGCAGCAGGCTGCGCAATGTGTGTTCCGCGGGAGCGTCATCTGCGAGCCGGCGTACCCGGTGATTGACCGCGAGCCGGCGCGAACGCCGGCCAGCCAGCGACAGGTAGAAAGCTTCGCCGGCAAGAATGACCGAGGCGGCCGCAACTACATAGATGAAATAAAGAAGCGCCTGACCCGTGAGCATTACAACGCTACCTGCGGGTTGAACGCATCCTTGGCGAAATGAAGGCCGAGCGTGGCGGCCTCGGGAGCGAAGCGCGGGCGCACGCCGGTGGCGCGGAAATCGCCGATGATTGCTCCATCGGCGGCAACATCGCGCCTTACATAGTGGTAGATTTCCTGCAGTTGCACGATGTTGCCCTCCATGCCGGTGATCTCCGAGATGGACACAACGCGCCGTCCGCCATCGGCAAGGCGTTGCGTCTGCACGATGATGTCGATGGCCGACGCGATCTGCGCCCGGATGGATTCATGCGTCATCGGCAACCCGGCCATGCCGACCATCTGCTCCAGGCGCGAGATGGCGTCGCGCGGCGTGTTGGCGTGAATGGTGGTCATCGAGCCTTCATGGCCGGTGTTCATGGCCTGCAGCATGTCGAAGGCTTCCTCGCCGCGCACCTCGCCGACGATGATGCGGTCGGGCCGCATGCGCAGCGCATTCTTCACCAGCTCGCGCTGGCGGATCTCGCCCTTGCCCTCGACATTGGGCGGACGCGTTTCCAACCGGCCGACATGGGGCTGCTGCAGTTGCAGCTCCGCAGCATCCTCGATGGTGACCAGGCGCTCCTTCACCGGAATATAGCTCGACAATGCGTTGAGCAGCGTGGTCTTGCCACTGCCGGTGCCGCCTGAGACCAGGATCGACTTGCGCGCCTGCACCGCGATCCTGAGCATATCGATCATCGGCTGGCGGATCGAATTCAACGCCATCAGGCGTTCCAGCGAATACGGGTTCTTTGAGAATTTGCGGATCGAGACCAGCGGGCCGTCGACCGAAACGGGTCGCACGGCGATGTTGACGCGCGAGCCGTCCGCCAGGCGCGCATCCGCCATCGGCGCTGATTCATCGACGCGGCGGCCTATGGCCGAAACAATCTTGTTAATGATGCGCAGCAGATGCGCCTCATCGCGAAAGCGAATCGCGGTTTGCTCGATCATACCGCGACGTTCGATGAAGACCCGCTCATGCGTGTTGATCATGATGTCGGTGATCGATTCATCCTTGAGCAGCGGTTCGATCGGGCCGAGGCCCAGCATCTCGTCGGCGGTGTCGCTGGTCAGTTGATCGAGCTCGCGGGCATTCAAAGGCACGTTTCGGCTGCGCACGAACTCGCGCACGATCGGCCGAATCTCATTCAGGATTTCATCCTTAGACGCGCTTTCCAGCGCAGTCAGGTTGAAACGATCGATGAGATGGCGATGCAGCTCGACCTTCAAGGTCAGGAAGTCGAGATCTTGCAGTTCGGCCTCCGCCGCAATGGCTGCAGTTGTTCCGTTCACGACCGCAACCGCGGGCGCCATCTGCGATGCCCGCTGCTCGTTTGGCCCTTTGATGAAGCGACCCAACATGCCGCCCGCCCCTTTTTATTTCCCCAACTGGAAACTAAGCGTTAACCACGAGGGGCACAAGCCGCCCGCCAACCAAAGTCCATGTATTACTTGCGGCATAGTTAAGAATGCGATCAAACCCCGTATAACTGCGTCTAACTCGCCCCATCTACACAGACCAAAGTCCTAAGACCTTTGCCGCGACTAATGCACTTAAGTCTGCTAAGGCATTAGATATAATGAATTATGTCAGATTTCTAATACGTCGACAATGGGATGCCGCCGTGGCGGAATTGTGAATGAATGGTTAAAATGACTTGAAAAATGAGGCGAATCAAGCGCTTGTCGTAATTGAAACGATTTCAAATCGAGTATTGAAAGGTTAAGCTTCCGTTAATCCGTTTGACACTGCTTTTTTGCGCGACCTAGGATTGAACGTGACGGGGGATGCTTGGGTATGGGGTTCATCCTTGGCTCTGTCTCGTCGGGTTCAAACCTCCAAAGGGAGAAATTGGCATGAAGAAACTCATGACGATGACCCGGCAGTTCCGCGACGACGATAACGGCGCTGCTATGGTCGAGTATTCGATTCTGATCGGCATCATTGCGGCGGCGGCGATCACCGCGGTTCTCGGAATTGGCGTATTTGTGACTGGCCAGTTCCATAACCTCTGCGCGACGCTGAGCGGGCACTCGCCGGCTGGCTACACGGTCACCTGCTAAGGGCGACCAAGGATGAACCCGACCGGGAAGCGCTAGGTAGTTCCGTCTCGTCGGGTTTAAACGTCTCACAGGAGAAATTGGCATGAAACAGTTAATGACGATAGCCGAGCGGTTCCGCGACGATGATAACGGCGCTGCTATGGTCGAATATTCCATCCTGATCGGTATCATCGCAGCGGCTGCCATTACCGCGGTTCTTGGGATTGGCGTGTTTGTGACCGGCCAGTTCACAAACTTGTGCACGATACTCAGCAACCACTCGCCGACTGGATACACGGTTACCTGCTGACCGTTAAATTGGATCCGAGGCCCGCGTAGAAACGGGCCTCGGATCGGCTACACCATTCCGTTGTAGGGGGCCTTCGCTCATGCGCGCCAACACGTTGATCATGATCGTTCTCGCCGGCATATTCGGTGTGCTGGCGGTTGTGCTTGTCAACATCTGGCTTGCGGGCCAGCGCAACGCCATGGCGCAATCCAATGGCGTCCAGGCAAGCACGGTCGTGGTCGCGGCGGTGCCGCTGAAATTCGGCGACGCGCTGAGCGCCGACAAGTTACGCGAAATTGCGTGGCCCGCGGGAGCCGTGCCGGCGGGAGCCTTCGGAACTGTCAAAGAAGCGATGGCCGGCAGCGGCGCGCGCCAGGCGCTGCAATCGATCAGCGCCAATGAACCTATTCTCGCCGCCAAGATCACGGGCCCGGGCCAGCGCGCCACGCTATCAGCAGTGCTTGCCGAGGGCATGAAGGCGGTCTCCATCCGCGTCAACGACGTGCTCGGCGTTGCGGGCTTTGTCTTTCCTGGCGACAGGGTGGACGTGTTGCTGACCCGGAACGTTCGCGGCGACGACGGCGTCGACAAGAGTTTCGTCGACGTGCTGCTGCAGAGCGTGAAGGTGCTCGCCGTCGACCAGGTTGCCGACGAAAGCAAGGATGCCCCGCAGGTCGTGAAAGCCGTCACGGTCGAAGTCAGCACCAAGGACGCGCAGAAGCTGACGCTCGCGGCGGGCGCCGGCCAGTTGTCGCTGGCGCTTCGCCAGGCTGCCGGCAGCAAGGGTGAGGCGAATGAAAGAGTTACGCTGGCGGATCTAACCGCCGACACGCCTGAGGATGTCGCCAAGCGCCAGGCCGAGCTGGACAGGCAGGCTGCGGAGCAAGCGGCGCGCAAACAGGCCGACCAAAGGATTGACGGCCTCGCCAAGGCGGTGGAACGGGTCGGCAGTCAACTCGACCAGTTGAGCAAGGCAAAGCCTGCTCCGGCAGTCGCCACGGCGCCGCAACCGGTGAAGGAAGTCGTTAAATACGTGCAGCCGGAGCCGCCCAAGCTGGCGACGGTCGGGGTGTTCCGGGGCGTCAAGCTGGAATCATACGAAGTGCCGCGACAAGACTGACGAGGGTCGGCGCGGCGGAGGCTGCCCCGGGGCAGCAAGTGGGGAGACGGGGAATGAAGGGGTTTTGGGTCAGGATAGCGGCGGCCGCGCTATCCGTGTTGGGCGTATCGGCGATTTCCGGCTATCCGGTTGCGGCGGCCGACCGCTTCATCGACGTGTCGAACCCGTCGCTGCATCGCGTGTTCGTGCCGGTTTCCCAATCCGCCACCATCCAGGTGAACGCTACCCTGGGCGACATCGTCGTTGGCGACGAGAAGATCGCCGATGCGCAGCCGATGACCGACAAGACGCTCTACATCATAGGCAAAGCTGTCGGCACCACCACCGTCAATCTCTTTTCCGAGGACAAGCGCTCGCTGGGCGCCATCCAGATCGAGGTCGGCCAGGATGTCAGCGACATGGCGGTGGCCATTCGCCAGGTGGCGCCGAAGGCGCGGATCGAGATCGGCTCGATCAACGGCAAGGTTCGCCTGAGCGGTCACGTCAAGGACGCCGCGACGCTGGCATCCATCGTGGAAGTCACGCAGCAATACGGTCCCGACTCCATCATCAATGCCGTGACGATCGACGACAGCGAGCAGGTCAATCTGTCGGTGCGCATCCTCGAGGCGAAGCGCAACGCCGGCCGCGATCTCGGTGTCTCGTTCAGAGGCGCCAACCGCAGCGGCAAAACTGTTTGGGGAACCGGCGATGCTACGGTCGACAAGGACGGGACCGTGCTCGGAACCGGCGACCTGGTCAGCGGGCTTTTGTCGAAAACAAATCCGTTCGCGGCGCTGATCACCCGCATCATCGACAGCAATATCAAGGTCGACCTGATCATCGAGGCGCTCGAGGCCAAGGGCGTCGTTCGCACGCTGGCCGAGCCGAACCTGACCACTGTCTCCGGCGAGACGGCCAGCTTCAACGCCGGCGGCGAGGTGCCGGTGCGCAGCGTCAATGCGCAAGGCGAAGTCGAGATCGTGTTCAAGCAGTTCGGCGTCAATTTGAACTTCACCCCGGTGGTGCTGGACGACGGCAAGATCCACATCAAGCTGGCGCCCGAGGTGAGCGACCTGACCGGCTTCACCGCCGCAGGCGATCCGATCTTCACCAACCGCAAGCTGTCGACTGTGGTCGACCTGCGCGACGGCCAGAGCTTCGCGGTCGGCGGCCTGCTTTCGAGCAAGAACACCATACAGCAAGATCAGGTGCCCTGGCTCGGCCAAGTGCCGATCGTCGGCGCGCTGTTCCACAATTCGAGCACGCAAAAGGAAGAAACCGAGCTGGTCGTCATCGTCACGCCGCATCTGGTGCGGCCGGTGAGGCCCGGCGAGCAACTGGCGACGCCTTTCGACAAGACGAAACCGGCCAACGACCCGGAGCTCATGCTGCTCGGCCAGCTCGAAGTCAGCAAGGACATGATCCGCATGTACGAGCATGGCGAAGGCGTCACCGGCCCCTACGGCCACATGCTGGATGTGAAATCGAAGGACAAGCTGGTCTATGTCAAGAAATAAGCTCCTGCTCGTCCTTTTCGGCACCAGCCTGCTCGCCGGCTGCGCGGCCGACTATCTGCACAATTACGACACGATGACGCTGGCTTCCGGCGACTCACAGAAAGCCAATCAGCTGCTGCAGACGGTCGATCCCTATAACCCGGCTTCCAACAACACGAAGATCGAGGGCAACGGCGCGCGGTCAGTCGCCGTGGTGCAGAAATACAAGCTTCCGCCAAGTGGGTCCGCGCCGGCAACCAACATGACGGTCAATGTCGGCCCGTCGGGCGCGCCTATCGGGACGAACTAAAGAGAAGGATGAAGCGCGTCGGGCGAGCGAGGACACCCGGCACGAATGGAGAGTAGGGTCATGTTGGGGACCATTCGTGAATTCTGGCGCGATCAGCGCGGCATAGCGATGATCCTTGTCGCCATCATGCTGCCGGCGCTCGTCGGCTTTGCAGTGCTGGCTCTCGACATGAGCCGCGCCAACGGATTGCACAGCGATCTGCAAAAAGGTGTCGATGCGCTGGCGCTTGCCGGCGCGGCAGAGCTTGATGGCAATTCGGACGCCTGGACGCGAGCTGAGAGCGCCCTTGTTCACCTGGTTTCCAACGAAACCATATTCGCCGATGCAGGTGTCGTGACGTTGCCAAGCACCGGCAGCACCACGGTCAATCCGACGTACTCCGCATGCCGGTCAAGAGGCCAGATCTCGTGGTGCTTCCTTGCGAGCATTCCCACAAACGACGCCGACCCGATCACTTCGGCCAACTATGCAGCATCGCCTGGCACAACCAAGCTTATCCAGGTGACGGCTCAACCGGAGAGCTTCACCGCCATGTTCCCGGTCTCTTACCTTTCAGGAAGCTCGGCCAACAGCTTCAATGTCGGAGCTGAAGCCGTCGCGGGCTTCACCAACGCATTGTGCCAATTCACGCCGATGTTCATCTGCAATCCTTACACCTCCCTCGGCGCGCTTCAGACGGCTGTTTCGGGAACTAGCAAGCCGATGATCTGGCTAAAGGAGCAGACCGGCGGCAATAACGCGCAGTATGGGCCTGGCAACTACGGATTCCTGTCTTCTCCAGAAGGCGACAAATCCGCCCAGAAGCTCACCGAAATGTTCGCGGTGACGAGCCCGCCCGCTTGCTACAGCCAGAACGGTGTGAAGACCCGCCCCGGAAATGTCACTCCGGTCAACGACGGCATCAACACGCGCTTTGATATCTATCCGAATGGCAACAGCGGGAAGCTGGTCCCTTCAAGCGCGCCCCCTGCACCCAATGTTCGGAAGGGCATGGTCGTCAAGAATAATGGCGGCAGTTGCAGCTACGATCTACCAAACAGCGGACAGGCAAATAATTACGAGGCACTGCCAAGGGACAATTGCTTCTATTCAGGTACCTGTACGCAAGCAGGCGTGCTTGGCAATGGCGCATGGGACTTTGCAGGTTACTGGAGCATCAACCATGGCAACGCCAGCACCGCTGGGGTGCTGACCGCGTGCGGCGCAAGTCCCAGCCGGTATTGTGTCTACAAATATGAAATCGACAATCCCACCTTGAAGAGCGGACAAGAGAAAACTCCGCCGCAGTGCAACACCACAACGCAGATCGCGGATAGGCGTTTGCTTTACGTCGCTATAGTCGACTGCGTGGCCAATAATGTCCAGGGCGGCGGCCAGACTCTGCCAGTGCAGGCTTTTGCAAGTGTATTCGTGACTGAAACGGCCGGTGGTCCACCGAATGCGGACATCTATGGCGAAATCCAGGATATCAGCACGACGGTCGGCCAAGGCACGTTGAAGAAACTTCAGCGCAACGAAGCGCAGCTTTATCGGTAGAGCCATGCTGGTCGCGCTCAGACATATCATCCGGCATTTCAAGCGCGACGACGATGGGGCCGCCTTGGTCGAGATAGCCATCGTGACGCCCTTCGTGCTGCTGCTGTCGGCGGGCGTCTTTGAGTTCGGGAACATCCTGAACACACGCATGCTCCTCGACGCCGGCGTCAAGGATGCGGCTCGCTATATGGCGCGCTGCAGCACTGATTGGAACACTTGTTCAGGTTATGCGGCAAACCTTGCGGTAAATGGAGCCATCACCGGCGGCAGCGCAAGGGTCACGGGATGGACGACAGGCCAGATCTCCATCACCCCGGCAGTATCCACTCCAGCGATCGATCCCACTACCGGTGCCGAACTTTACCTTAGCAGCACCGCCAACGTCGTTGTCGTGCAGGTCAGCACGTCGTATCCATACCCCGATCTCGGATTCTGGTCGTATCTTGGTTTCAGTGGTCAGCTCGCCCTCACGGTTTCCCATCAGGAGCGCGTCTTCGGATGGTGAGGCTGCGACCTGGATTTTGGGCAAGCGAATCCGGCTCAACGATGGTCGAGATGGCCATCGCCATGCCGTTGCTGTTGGCACTCCTGCTCGGCTTCGTCGACTTCGGCTATGCCTTCTACCAATGGAATGCCGCCAACAAGGCGGTGCAAGCCGGCGCAAGGCTCGCGCAGATTTCCAGCCCGGTCGCCAGCGGACTTTCACTGGAGGCAAAAACGCCCAGCGACTCGCTGGACGTCGGCAAGTCAGTTCCAGCCAACACGTACAACTATGTCTGCACCGCCAGCGCGGCGGGGACGGCCTCGTGCACCTGCGGAACCGGGGCTACGTGCCAGGACCTCACCGCGAGTCAGGCCGCCTTCGACTTTATTTTCAGTGGCAACAGCAGCCAACCTGGAATGCAGACATTCCTGCCGTTGCTGGTTAAGTCCGAGGTGCAGATTCAGTATCAGGCTTCCGGCTTGGGGTACTGGACCCGCCCCAACGGTCCCGTCCCGACCATCACGGTCAGCATCGTCAATCATCAATTCCAGTTCTTTTTCCTGAGCGGATTGCTCGGATTTTCCAACATCACCATGCCCTCGATGTTGAGCACGGTCACGGGCGAAGACATGAAGAGTACGTTCCCATGAACGCCATCGACACCAGAGTCCTCCCCACAAAACGCAAGCAGGTGGCGCTGTTTTCCGGCGATGCGAATTTCAAGCGCGACGTCACCACGCGGCTCGACGCGCTGGCGATCTATGACGTCAAGGTCTCGGACGCGGCGGAGTTCCTGAAGGGACCGCCTGTCGACAGCCGGCCCGGCATCATCATCCTCGATCTCGCCAATGGCGAGCTGCTCGGCAATCCGGCAATCGTCGAGGCGCGCGCGGCCTGGGCGTCGGTGCCGCTGATCGCGATTTCCGACGAGCTCACCTCCGAACAGACGCGCGTCCTGGTGCGCATGAACGCGTCCGACTGGCTGCACAAGCCGCTCGACGCCAAGGAGCTGCTCAACGCCGTCACCTTCCACGACACCGGCAGCCAGGGCACCAAGAGCCGCATCATCACCTTCATTGCCGCCAGCGGCGGCGCCGGCGCGACCACGCTGGCGATCTCGGCGGCCGAGTATCTGGCCTCGAAATCGGCCGAGCGGGCGGCCTCGACCTGCCTCGTCGACCTCGATTTCCAGAGCGCCAATTGCGGCGCCTATCTCAACCAGTTCAACCAGTTCGACCTCTCCGGCATCATCGGCCAGCCGGACCGGCTCGACGTCGAGCTGATGGACGTCATCAAATTGTCGCGGCCTTCCGGCCTGACGCTCTATTCCTTCGAGCGGCCGCAACTGCCGTTCGAGCCGCGCGGCTCCGATTTCGTCTTCCGGCTGCTCGATCTCGTCGCCTACCGCTTCGACGACATCGTCATCGACCTGCCCAACATCGAGACGCCGTGGCACGATTCGGTGCTGCGCACGAGCGACGAGATCTTCATCGTCTTCGAGCTCAACGTCGCTTCGCTGAGGCAAGGCAAGCGGCTCTACAAGAAGATCCGCGAATTGCGCGGCAACAAGGTCAGCATCACGCTGGTGGCCAACAAACACAAGCGCAAATGGTTCGGCAACCACTTCTCGCGCAGCGAGCTGGAGAAGATCTTCAAGGCGCCGCACATCAAGTCGCTGGCGCTGGACAACGCGCTTCTGGCCGACGCGCTGAACCGCGCCATCCTGCCTTCCGAGGTGGACGGACGCGCGCGCTTCAACAAGGACTTGAAACGCATGTTCAAGGAGCGGCTGGACAATGCCCAGCGCTAGCCGATTCACTGCCGCGCTTCTGGCCAGCGCCTTTATGGCGGGCATGGTGCTGGTGTCGGCCTGCGGTTTGGCGCAAGCCGGATCGGGACTGCCGCCGCTGCCGGCAATGGGCCCCAGCCTGCGCAAGGCGGTCGCCTTCGAGACCGGCGAGCAGCCCGGAACGATCGTCATCCGCAAAAACGAGAAGGCGCTCTATCTGGTGACGGGCCAGGGCCAGGCGCTGCGCTACCAGATCAGCGTCGGCCGCGACGGCTTCGGCTGGACCGGAACGGTCAAGATCGCTTCCAAGACCGAATGGCCGGAATGGCGCCCGCCCAGGGAAATGCGCGCGCGCCGGCCGGAACTGCCGGCGATGGTGCCGGCCGGTCCCTACAATCCGCTCGGCGCCAGGGCGCTTTATCTGTCGCGCGACGGGCGCGACACGCTCTATCGCATCCATGGCACCAACGATCCCAAGGGCGTCGGATTCGACGGCACGTCCGGATGCTTCCGGCTGACGAACACCGATGTGATCGATCTCTTCAAACGCGTCGCGGTGGGCGCAAAGGTGGTGGTTGAATGACGATGATCAGCGAGCCGGACGTTCCGGCAATCGAACTCGGTCACAGGGAAGCCGCTCCGGGAAAGCCCAGCCGGGCCAGGCTGATCGGAGTCGTGGCGGTGGGTGCGTTGCTCGTCACCGCCGTCAACGTGACGGCCGCGATCTATCTCTATCGCGGCGTGAACGACCTCAAGACGATGGAGGCGCGGCTGGAGCAGCTCGGCCAGTTCGAGCAGCGGATCGGCGCGCGCATCGACACCGTCAACAACGGTTTCCAGAGCCGGTTCGAGACGCTGGACCATCAATTGCAAACGAATTTCGGCCGGATCAACGGCAGTATCGCCAAGCTTGAGCAAGGCCAGCCCGTCGCCGCCAGCGATCCGGCGCCCGGCGCGGCCGAGCCGGCCCTGCTCGACAACACCACGGTGGCGGATGCGTCAGCGGCCGATGAGGGCGCTGGCGCCGGAGACGGGCAGCCCGCGTTCAAGCGCAAGGTCGCGCCTCCGGGACCCAACCCATCCTACCAGCGCATCCAGCAGCCCGACGGCAAGGTCTATTACAAGAAGATCAACTGAGCAGGCGGGTTTTCGCCGCCCGGACCGGCAGATTACAGATCGCGCTGCAGCGCAAGCATGCGGACAGCGCGGGCTTCGGCGCGCAGCTTTGCCTCGCGCAGAAACGCGACGTGGCAATAGGCGCATGCCGCGAGACCGAGGCACAGCACGAGGCAATTCTCGGCGCTGAAATCAAGCATAAGTGAGAAGCGCAAGCCGTTCGGTATGGTGAAGGCGGCAATGGTGCTCGCCGTTTCCGCATTGCTGCTCAGCGCCATCATCTTGCCGGCAAAGATCAGCGCGGCGTGATTGGCGAGGAAGAAGCCGGCGGACCATTTTGAGCGGCTGGCCATCCAGCAAGCGCCCGCCGCGAAGACGATAATGGCCGCATCGAGCGCCATCGATCCGCCGAGATAGGCGTGCACCTGCTGCCAGAACATGGTCGAGAACGGCCGCAGCTCGAGCCAGGCGTGCCACGCAGCGGGGCTCGCCGGATAGAAGCCGAGAAGCAGCGCCGCCGCTCGCTCCGCCGCCAGCAGAATAAGCACCAGGGCCGGAAAGGCAAAAAGCAGTATCGGCTTGCGCATCATGTCATCCCCTCGACATCCGATGGCCGATTCTAGGCCGCATTGGTTGCGCGAGACTTAACGCAACACCTTGCTTTTCAAGGAATGTCGCTCACATCTAATGTATGGTCCGGTTCAGCGGTCGGGGGTGGCGCCATGTCGACAGGAGCTAACGGGTCGGGCTCGGGCTGCACTGCCGGCTATCGGCACGGCCCCGCGGAGGCCCGCGCGTGAATGAGATGAGCCCGTCCGGCCGCCCGCTGCTGGCGTCCGCGCTAGCGCGTTTCACCGTTTCACGGAAACGGCGAAACGCCCTATCTCTTTATTTTCTATGCAATTCCGGACGGAAAACCGCTCACACTTTTCCTGGAATTGCTCTAGGCGGTCTCGGTTTGCTCGCAGGCATGGTGCTGATCGTCGAGGGTGGCCGCCTGCTGCCGCCCGCTTCGATCGCACCGGCTCAGGACGCCGGCGACCTGAAGCCGGCCTTCCATGGCCCGATCCACGACGCGCGGCCAGGCCGGCCGGCGCGCAAGATCGCCGAGGACCTCATTGCGCCGCCGCCGCTCGACCCATCCGGGATCGAGCGCATCGAACCGCGTCCTCCGCTTGGCGAACTCGGACTTGCGCCGCGGCCGCAGACGCCGATGCCGCAGGATTGGCGCGAGACGCTGCTTTTCCGTCCCGTCGCGACCTCCTCGGCGGTTGTCGAAGCCATGGGACGCACCGTCGCCATCAGCGGGACGGTCGACATAGGCCCCGACAGGATCTGCATGTTCGACGACACCGCCTGGCCCTGCGGCCAGCGGGCGCGGGCCGCCTTCAACGCCTGGCTGCGCGGGCGGGCGCTGAAATGCCTCCTGCCGCCGGACGTCGACCGTTTTGCCCTCGCCGCGCCTTGCGCGCTCGGCACGCAGGATGTCGGCGCCTGGCTGGTTTCCAACGGCTGGGCGATGGCCGCTACCAGCGGCATTTACGGCAAGGCGGAGGTGGTGGCGAGGACCGCCCGGATGGGCATTTTCGGCCCACCGCAATAGCGCTGCTGCGCGAAAGCCGGCGGCCGGTTCCCTCGCGCACTTGCGCGAAAGCAGAATGGTCAGAGCGGTTCAGCACTTCTAAAACCTGGACTGGGCCGACGACCTGCAGGTCGTCAGCCGTGGACCGCGGCCGCCGGTGTGCCGGACCTTGGCGTGGAGAACATGGCGACTTGCATCAAATTGTACGCTTCCCTGACACCGAAATCGTAACGGACCTCCTGTAAGCCATGCGTCGAACAGGAGATTGGCCCTTGACCACGAGAACACCGACCGCGCCGGTTCACACGTGGCAGCACCTTATCTGGCTGGCCGTGCCTGGCACCACCGCCTGCGTCGCGCTTTCGCTCGGGTTGAACTACCTGCTGCTTTTCAGCGACAGCCTCACGCCCTTTGGCCGCGGGGCCATTACGGCAATCATCGTGCCGATCGTCATCGGTCTGCCGTTGTTTGCCCTGCTCGGCTGGCAACAGGTGGAGATCCGCCGCTACCGGCAGGAACTCACGAAGTCCGGCACCTACGATCAGCTGACCGGCTGCCTGAACGGCAAGGTGTTCACCTCGATGGTCGACAGGAGGGCGGCGAAACCAGCCGGCCCGCGCTCCGGCGCTTTTCTGGTCATCCATCCGGAACATCTGGCATCGATCAACCTGCGCTTCGGTCTCGAATGGGGCGACGAGGCCTTGCGGCTGATCGCATCGGCCATCCGATCCGCGGTGCGCAAGGACGATCTGATCGGCCGGATCGGAACCTCGATGTTCGGCGTCTTCCTGCCGGGCGCGAGCGAAGAGGACGCCAAGGACGTCGGTGAGCGCATTCGCGGTACGGTCGGCGAGATCTATTTCGCGCCGAAAGGCGACAAGGACGTGCTCGCGATCAAAGTCGGCGGCGTCATTTTCGAGCGCGAGCTGGATTTCGAGGACATGTTCCGCTTCGCGGAGGAAGGCATGGTCGAGACCCCGGACGAAGCCGGCCTGCGGCTGTCGCATGTCACCAACTGAGCCGGCGTGATCGCCCGACACGCCGACCAGGATGTTTCGGAAAGCTGGGGCTGCGAGAGGATTGAACTTCAGCTAATTCAATAAAAACAATAATTTACAGTATGCTTTCTAACATTGCGACGACCGACAAGATGACCTGGTGGACAATTGTCTTGCGGGCAAACCCCAGCAAATCACCCCTCGACCTTGCTTGGATTTCCGCTTGCGTTAGCATAGCCGCGAATTAGCTGTTCCTGAAGAAACCGAATTTCGCTGAGGGGGCGAAAATTCATGGAGATGCAGCAGGTCCGCTATTTCTTGGCCCTGTCCAACACGTTGAACTTCACCAGAGCGGCCGAGGAATGCAACGTCACTCAGCCGGCGCTTACGCGCGCAATCAAGACGCTTGAAGAGGAACTAGGTGGCGAGCTCCTCCGGCGAGAGCGTCAGCACTCGCACCTGACGGAACTTGGACGGCGGATGCTGCCCTTGCTGCAGCAATGCTATGACGCGGCCACTTCCGCCAAGTCATTGGCCAAGGCTGTGCAAAGCAGTGACGTCGCGCCGCTCAATGTGACCATTTCGAACAGTATCAACATTGCGCTGCTGGTTTCGCCGTTCACCGAGCTCTTTCGGGCCTATCCCGGTGTGCATCTCAAAATCCACCGTGGCTCGCCGGCGGCTGTAATCGAGGCGCTAAAGGGCGGTGAAGTAGAGCTGGCGATTGCCGGCCCCCTTGGAGAGGCTTGGGACCGCCTGGACGTGTGGCCTCTGTTCCAGGAAGGGATCGAACTCGCGGTAAATTCAGATCACCCGCTGGCCCGGCGAAATGAGGCTGATGTCGCGCTGGCTCAGCTCGCCGCCGAACCTGTGCTCAGCCGGATCGATTGGGAGACGAGCGAGGAACTGGCGCGTTGTCTTTCCGCCAAAGGGTATACACCCCGGACCGCGCATGAAGTCGAGACCGACCAGGATCTCCTTGCGCTGCTCGAGGCCAATGCCGGAGTTGGCTTTGTCTCGCTTACTGCACCGCGATCCTCGAACATCCGCCGACTCAAGCTTCGCGATCTGGACGTCTCGCGGATCGTTTCGGTTTATGCGGTCGCCGGCAGGCAGCGCGCACCTGTCGCGACGACGCTGCTCAATCTCTTGAGAGCGGCCGACTGGTCATCCTTCGGCGTCAGCGAGCCCGCCTGAGCGCCGCGATCAGGTCGTCGATGTCCATGCGACGGCGGTAGTCCGGATCGACGAAGCGATCGGTGATGATCCCGTCGGTTCCGACGACGAATGTGGCCGGGATCGGCAGGAACCAACTGGAGTTGCCCTGGTAGCTTGGGAGGTCGTAGGCAACGCCCATCAACCGCTCCATCTCGGTTCCGATCCATATTGCCAGGTTGAGAGACAGGGCGTAGCCATTGTCCATATCGGTCAGGAAGGGGAAGCTTGCGCCAACCGCGGCCTTCATCGCCCTGGCGAATTTGCCTCGCTCGGGCATGATCGCCACGATTTGCCCGGCCAATGCCGCGATCTCCTGCTGCGCTTCGACGATGCCGATCGCGTTCAAACGGCAGTAAGGGCACCAATGCCCGCGCTGGAAGGTGATCACAGCGGGCCCTTGGAGCAGGATGTCGGCCAGACCAACCAGCCTGCCTTCGTCGTCAGGCAGCAGGAATGGCGGCATGACATCGCCGGGCTTTGGCGCCGCCGCTCCGGCACCCTGTTTCTCCAGGCGTTCCACCAGCCGATCTACAGCGTCCGCGAACTCCGAGTTTAGGCGGCGGACCGCCGCGGCAACCACCGCCAGCCGTTCATTGAGAGGCGCATCAAGTTCGATGGCTGCCTGGACGGACTGCTCGAATGTCATTGCCTGGTCGTCGGCGGCCATGTCTGCACTTTCATACGTCGCACACAGCCTATCACCGTAACCCCTCGGCAGTTGCCATGTTTTTCCTGCATGGATTTGATGCCCCACCTGCATCGACATGTGCCAGATCTGTGTCCTTCTTCGCTGACCCGAGGCGACGCGTTACATCATGTTCCTGATATCCGCGGTGAAGGTCGGGAAAGCGCAGACCATCTCAGACAGCTCTCGTGCCGTGATGCCGTGCTTCATCGCGAGCGCAAATATGTGGATCAGCTCTTCGCCGGCATGGCCGACCAGGTGAGCCCCAAGGATCCTGTCTGTCGTTTCCTCGACGATGATCTTCGACCACGCTACCGCCTCGGCGTAAGTCCTGGCCGAAAGCCAGCCTTGCATGTCGTTCGAGTGGACGTTGATGGTGAAGCCGCGTTCCCTCGCCTTGGCCTCGGTCAACCCGACGATTGCCACGGCCGGAATGCTGTAGAGCGAGGCAGGTATGTGATTGTAGTCGGGCCGATGTTTCGGGCCGTCGACGATATTGCGACCGACGATGCCGCCCTCGTAGGTCGCTATCGGCGAAAGCTGCGGAGAATTCCAGACCGCGTCGCCGCAGACATAGACGTCCGGGTTGGAACGGGACCTCAGATGATCGTCGATCTCGATGCGGCCTTCGCGATGCACGATGACGCCGGCGCCGAGATCGAGGCCCTCGACATTGGCAACGCGCCCGGCGCAATTGACGGCCCGATCTGCGTCCACCCGGTATTCGGCGCCATCCTTCGCGAAGCTCACCCGCAGTCGCCCGTCGACCTCCTCGATCTTCTTGACCCAGGCCTTGGTATGGATGCTGATGCCCAGGCGCTCACTCTCCACAAGGAGCTGAGCAACGGCATCCACGTCGAAGCTTCCCAGAAGCCGCGGCAGCGCCTCGAGGATGGTGACTTCGACGCCGGCGCGCGCATAGACGTGACCCAGCTCGAAAGCGATAACGCCTCCGCCAATGAACACCACGGCGCGAGGCAGCGTCGGATCGCTCAGCACATCGTCGGATGTCGTCAGGAATTCCGAGCCCGGGATCGGCATTGGGCGCGGCTTCGAGCCGGTGGCGATGACAATGTTCCTGGCCTCGAATTCTCGACTGCCGACGCGGATGGCGTTGCTGGCGACAAATGCGGCCTCGCCGTAGATGACATCGACGCCTCGCTTGGCCATCAAACCGGACAACCGGGAGGGGATGTCTCTGATGATGTGCTTTTCCCGCTCGATCAAGCCTCGCCAATCGAGCCGCGGCGGTTCGATCCTTATTGCATGATCGCCGGCCCTTGCGATCTCGTCGAGCGCGTGGGCTGCCGCGACCAGCACCTTCTTCGGCGTGCAGCCGCGATTTGGACAGGTGCCGCCAAGATCGCGAGCCTCTATCATGGCGACGGAAAGTCCGGCGGCGCGTGTCGCAACCGTCACGCCCATTCCAGCATTGCCGCCGCCCAGGATCACGACATCATACTTTTCCATCGCATCGCCTCCGCCGCTCTAATGAAGCTTGATGCGCGGTCTGGCGCGCCGGACGATCATCTCGCCGATCGAAGTCAGCGTTGTCTGCGCCAGGCCGTGCACCGCCTTGAGATGCATCTTGTGCAGCGCGCGATAGACGAGCCTTGCAACGAGACCTTCGATCTTCAGTCCCCCGATCAGGCTGCCGAACGCACCGTAGTCGGCGAGTGAGACGAGGGAACCATAGTCGCGGTAGCGATATGCCGGCGGGACCCGTCCCGCGAGACGCGCCGCAATCACCTTGGCCATGTGGTGAGCCTGTTGATGGGCTGTCTGGGCGCGCGGCGGCAAGGCGTTTTCTTCGCCCGGCAGCATGCAGTTCGCGCAGTCGCCAATAGCGAACACATTCTCGTCCGCGACCGTCCGCAAGGTTTCATCGACGATCAGGCGGTTGATGCGGTCGGTTTCGAGACCATCGAGGCTCTTCAGGAAATCCGGCGCCTTGATACCGGCCGCCCAGACGACCAGTTCGGCAGGCACAAAGAGCTTGTCGCCGAGCCGTATACCGTCTTCGCTCACTTCGGTGACCTTGATCCCGCAGCGTATCTCGACGCCCAACTTGATCAGCAAGCGTGCCGTGGCGCGCGCCATCTGCTCAGGCAGCGCTGGCAGGATCCGCGGTCCGGCTTCGACGATGGTGATGCGGATCAGACTTTCGAAATCGATGTTGTCGAGATTACGCGACGCAATCTCGCGCATCGACTTGTGAAGTTCCGCTGCCAGCTCGACGCCGGTGGCGCCGGCGCCGACGATGACGCAATGAAGCTGACCGGGTGAAAGCTGCTCATACTGCGCATTGGCGCGCAGACAGGCGTCGATCATGCGCTTGTTGAAGCGGGCGGCCTGCTCCGCGGTGTCCAGCGAGATGGCATGGCGCGCGGCGCCCGGCGTGCCGAAGTCATTGGTCACGCTGCCAACGGCCATGACCAGCGTGTCGTAGCCCAGAACGCGCGGCGGGATGACCTGGCGACCGTCATCGTCGAAGCTAGGCGCAACGAAAACCTGGCGTTTGGCACGATCGATGCCGACGACCTCGCCAATGCGGTATCGGTAGCCGTGGCGGCTGGCATGGGCGATGTATTCGACCGCATCGTGTGATGCGCTCAAGGCGCCGGATGCCACCTCATGCAACAGCGGCTTCCAGATATGGGTGCGGTTTCGGTCGAGAAGCGTGACGGAAAGCCGCCGGTTGCCGAACTTGCGGCCGAGGCGCGTCGCCAGTTCCAGGCCGCCCGCGCCACCGCCTACAATGATCAAGCGGTGCAATGACTTGTCCGCGTGTGAGGGAGTCTCCGGGATCGTGCGGAACAGCGCAGCATTGTTGGCGAGCACGGCTTCCGGGATCAACCGCATGCCGGGGGTGACGATCTGCATCGGTGGTCTCCGTATCTTGCTCGGCGCGGCACGTCACTCTTGCGATTCGTGGATCACGATGCCTTGCAGCATGTCGACCTCGCATTCCCAGGGCTTGTCGGCGAGGACGCGCTGCCCATGCTCGTATCCTGCCTGCCAGCGCGTGCGTATGCCCGAGCGGGTGAAGTCGATGTCCTTGGTGTGGTCCTCGCCGTCCAGTCGCGGCGAAAGCAGGCGCACGAGATGCATGACCGACGGGCAGCCATAGGAGGCGAGCTCCTTGAACATCGGATCCTCGCGACGCTCCTCTGGCACGAGCCTTCCCATTTCGCGCACGACATGCCGCAACCGATGCAGTTGCTCCTGCCGTGCAACGTGGCTCCGGCCGCGGCTGGCATATTGAAGGTCCTTCTGTCGCCCCATGACCTGCCAGATCGATTTCGGCTCGTTGGCGCGGGGCTGCCACATGTTGACGGCAAAGATCAGCGCGTCGCGCCGAGGGCGCTCGTCCAGTACGACCTCGATGGGCGTGTTCGAATAGATGCCGCCGTCCCAATAGGGCTCGCCGTCGATGCAGACGGCTGGAAACGCCGGCGGCAAGGCACCCGACGCCATGACATGCGCCGCCGACAGGATCATCTCGCGCGTGTCGAAATATCTGAGCTCGCTGGTGTTGACGTTGACCGCGCCGACCGTCAGCCGCGTGTGGCGCCCGTTGAGATAGTCGAAGTCGATCAGATTGCTTAACGTCCTCTTGAGCGGATCCGTGGTGTAATAGGATGCGTTCTCGACACCGACCTCGCGGTTGACTCCGAACATGGCGCTTGGGTTCGGCTCGAAGAACCCCGGGATGCCGCGCATCACCGTGCCCATATTGGCAAAGACGTTGCTCGGAACCATCATCCGGAAAAACTCGTCGAATGGGCTGCTGCGGCTGACGCCGTCCCAGAATTCCTGAAGCCTGGCCAGACGCTCGCCGGGCTCGTTTCCAGCAATCAGCGCGGCGTTGATGGCGCCGATGGACGTGCCGATGACCCAGTCCGGCTCGATGCCGCCCTCGACCAGCGCCTGGTAGACGCCGGCCTGGTAAGCGCCGAGCGCGCCGCCGCCTTGAAGGACAAGAACGGTCTGACGCTTGACTTCGCCCTGATGGCCAAGCGCCGGTCCTGCTTCCGGAGCGGACAGATTTCGCGTGATCTTGTTCATCGTCTTCGCTCCTCGTGCGGGTCTAGTGAGCGGTCCAACCGCCTTCGATCGGCATGACGGCGCCGGTGATCGAGGCCGCGTCGTCCGACGCCAGGAACAGGCAGAGCGCGGCAACCTGTTCGACCGTGACGAACTGCTTGGTGGGCTGCGCTGCCAACAGAACATCCTTGATCACCTGCTGCTCGGTGATGCCGCGGGCCTTGGCCGTATCCGGTATCTGCTTCTCGACCAGCGGCGTGAGCACGTAGCCGGGGCAAACGGCGTTGACTGTGATGCCCTGTTCGGCAACCTCCAGCGCGACGGCCTTGGTCAGGCCGGCGACACCGTGCTTGGCAGCGACATAGGCGGACTTATAGGGCGATGCGACGAGCGCGTGCGCCGAGGCCACGTTGATGATGCGGCCCCATTTGCGCGCCTTCATCGGCTGCAAGGCGCGCCGGATCGTATAGAACGAAGACATGAGATCGATCGCCACCACCGCTTCCCATTTCTCGATCGGGAAGTCGTCGATCGGCGCGACATGTTGAATGCCGGCGTTGTTGACCAGTATGTCCACGGCGCCGAACTCGGCGATGGCCTTGTCCATCATCGTCGTGATGGCGTCGCCCTTGCTCATGTCGGCATTGTCGTATCGAACGGCGACCTGATGATCGGCCGCAAGCTTGGCCCGCAGGCGTTCGATCTCGGCGGCGTCGCCAAAGCCGTTCAGAACGATGTTGCAGCCCTTGGCCGCGAAGGCTTCGGCAATGCCTTGCCCGATGCCGCTGGTCGAACCAGTGATGAGCGCTGTCTTGCCTTTGAGCATCGTCTTGTCCTTCCGATTGCGCTACGAGCGACGGGGTGCGGGCCGTCTGTGGATCTGACGATGAGTATGGTGAACCGCCGCAAGCTGCGGAAATGCCGTTGAGACATGGATTCGATAGCTGACGGTCAGATCGTTGGCTTCAAGCCGTGGAGGTCGATCGACCGGTCGGGTTGTTTGACGCAAGGGCAGCTAGTAAGATTGCGTGGCACCCGGGCCGTGCCGTATGCACGTCCAGTGAGGGAGCGTGCAGTGGAGATCAGCCAGGTCCGATACTTCTTGGCCGTCGCCAAGGAACTGAATTTCACCAGGGCGGCCGAGCAGTGCAATGTCACGCAGCCGGCGCTGTCGCGCGCCATCAAACTCCTGGAAGATGAATTCGGCGGGCCGCTTTTCCACCGTGAGCGCCGTTTCACTCACCTCACCGAGCTCGGCCGCATGGTTGAGACCTATCTCGAGGGAGTCTTCGAGAACTCTCGCCAGGCAAAGCAGATTGCCGAGCAATATGTGAGCCTGAAGAAGATGCCGCTCAAGGTCGGCATCATGAGCACGATCGCTCCGGACGAGATCATCGAACTCATCGCGGCCGTGCGCGCGCACCACCCGGGCGTCGAGCTGCATCTTTGCGATGCGGACGCGGTGAGCCTCAGGAGAAGGCTGATCGAGGGTGAGCTCGAGGCTGCCATCTATGCATTGCCTTCAGACGCCCCCGACGAAGAAGTGCACGCCCTGCCGCTTTTCCAGGAGCAGATGGTGATGGCTGTTCACCTGACCCATCGCCTTGCCAATCAGCGCGCGGTGCGGGTGAAGGATATGAGCAACGAAAGCTACATCCACCGCAATAATTGCGAGTTCGCGGGCTACGCGGATGCCATCCTTGCCGAGCAAGGCGTCACGGTCAGTCCGGTCTACTGGAGCGATCGTGACGACTGGACATTGGCGATGATCGCTGCCGGGCTTGGCTTCGGCTTCATGCCCGAGCATACCGCCAGACATCCTGGCGTGGTGCCTCTGCCGATCACGGAGCCGGAATTCTGGCGGGAGGTCAATCTCGTCACGGTGCGCGGCCGCAGGCATTCGCCCGCGGTCGGCGCATTGGTGCGAGAGGCCACGCAGAAGAAATGGTTCGGCGAGCGGGTTAAAGCGTTGTCCGCCGCCGAATAGGGTCGCCGGGCAAGGCAGCGTGCTTTGCATGTCCGAGCAATGCTTCTGCGCATTCAGTTCTTCTTGACGGTTGAGGTCACCGACTGGATGACCTCCGTCGCCATCTTGAACTGCGCGGTGCGGTCGGTGATGCCGTGCCGCCTGGCGATCCAGTCGAAATCGCTGTAGGCGGCGTAAACCGAGCCGTCGGCGCTCTGGTAAACCAACACTCTCACAGGCCAGTCGAGCCCGGCTTCGGGATTGGAGGTGATGAAGGTGGTGCCGAGCGCCGGATTGCCGAACATGACGAGCCGCGACGGCCTGACGTCGTTGCCCGCATTCTTGCCAAGCTGTGCCTGGTCGATGACGCCGAAGAACTTGATGCCTTTCTTGAGCACGTCCTTCTTGATGCGGGCGACGGTTTCAGCGACGGAATAGTCGCTCTTGACTGTGACGACGCCGTCCGAAGCCGCAGCCGGGAGGGCAGCAGACATCAGCATGGCTGCGCCTGCAAACAGAGCTTTGAGATGGTTGGTCATGTCGGTCTCCTTGGTTGGACAACTAAGTTTCGATTTTAGGTCTCAGGCCTTCGGCGTTTGCAGCACGCGTGCGATCGCGATCGCACTGGCAAGAACCGCGGCCAGTACGATCACGCATGCGGTCCAGTCGACGCGGTCGTAGATCTGTCCGATGAGGAAGCTGCCGGCGAGCCCGCCCGCGTAGTAGGACGCGAGATAGATGCCGCTCGCGGCGGCGCGATCGCGCGACGCGGTCCGGCTGACATGTCCTGTGGCTATCGCCTGAGCTAGGAAGGTGCCGACGGCAACCAGCGCCATCCCGGCGAGGACTACCGGAAGGCTGGGAGCGAGCAGCAGAAGCAAACCGATGATCGCCAGCCCAAGCGTCGCGCCCACCCCCATTCTCGGGCCAAGGCCTGAGGCCACGCGCCCGGCGAGCGGCGTGGTCAGCATTGATGGCAAAAAGACGAAATAGACTGCGCCAAGTGCCATGGGGGTCAGCGAAAGCGGCACCGCGACAAGCTGAAAATTCACATAGGTGAACGTGCCGATAAAGACGAACAGGATCAAAAAACCGATCGCAAAGCAGGCACGCAACTCGACGTTCCGCAACGGGGCTTTCCAGGCGGCGCGGATGGGCTGACCTTCGGCGTCGGCGCGCATCATTGCCGAGGTCCTTTGCAACGTGAACCAGACAAGGGCGGCGCCGAGCAGATTAAGCGCGGCGAAGGTCAGAAAGTTGGTGGAGATGCCGAACGTGTCGGCGACGGCCGCCGACATCAACCGGCCGAAAAAGTTGCTGGCAACATTCCCCGTCACATAGGCCGCAAGCGCGCTCGTCGTCTGCCGCGCCGAAAAATGCTCCGCCAGGTAGGCCATGGTGAGCGTGAACGCAGTCGACATGCAAAGGCCTTGCACCACGCGCAGCAGTGCGAAGACCACAATATTGTCTGTCTGCGACAGCAGTGTCGTCGGGATCGCCAGGATGGCCAGGCTGATCCAGATGCCGTTGCGGCGGTCGATGCCGCGCCCAAAGAGAGCGACGGCAATCCCGGCCACTGCCATGCCGAAGGTGCTGGCGTTGACGGCAAAGCCCATGGTGGCGCGGCTGACGCCGAATTTCACCACCAGCGACGGCAGGATGGCTTGAGTGGCGAACAGATCGACAAGCGTCAGGAATGCAATCAGCGCGATCAGGCCGAAGCGCCAGCTATCCGCGGCCGCCATGCGGAGCCGCGTCGGTTCGGAATGCTCACTGGTCGTCATGACGGGCTCCGTTGCCACGTCCTCAGGCAATCGCCCGAGGACGGGTTTTTGGTTTCTGATGCCGGGATATCTTCACCGCGACGAGCGGCTTACATCATGTGGTCTTCATGCATCGCCGGCGGCAGGACGTCGGCGGAATAGAGGACGGCCGGAACCTTGCCGTTGTTCTTCCACCAGTGGGCGAGCTGGCCGAACTCGGCGGTCGCGTCGCCGGCCGGATGCTCGATGCCGACCTTGCAGGTGCTGGCGTATTCAGTGATCGAGCCTTCGACGACGATAATGTTGGCAGGGCGGACATTGTGCTCATGCCACGGCACGACGCCGCCGGGCTGAACGACGAGCTTGCGAAGGCGCAGCATGTTGCCTTTCCAGGCCTCGCCCTTGCTGCTCAGATCGATTGCGGAAAGCACCGTGTCGGTCACGCCGACCGGCTTGCTGGGATGCTCCTGAATATCAGTCGTGGCGGCCTGGCCGGCAGGGCAGTCGCCTGCGAAAGCCGGGGCCGCGGAAAATGCAGCGGTCGCGGACAGCATGCCCAGCGCGAAGGCAAGGTTGAGTTTCTTGGTAGCCATCTCGTATTTCTCCTTTGTCGGTGCCCAATCGCGGGAGGCGGGGCATGACCAGGAGAGTGACCGGAGGCTCCTCGAAAGAGAAATGCTGACTGGCTCTTAAATCGATACCCGAAAACTATCGTGGATCATCATACCGGCGCAGCAATGCGCGCCACGACAGAGATCATGGCGTCGGTTCTTTCTTCGACTTGCTATGCAGCCGTTTTTCTAACCGATAGATCGATGCCGCTTTCCGGCCAGCTATGCGCCTTGACACTGTTGACGAAGGTCGATGTGGCTGGCGAGAACCGGCGCCCGGCCACGACGACAAGCGATACCTCTCGCCAAACCTCCGGATCTATGACGGGCCTGATCTGCAATCCCGGGATGACGGCGCTGAATTCCGGGATGAAGCAGATGCCCAGCCCGCCGGAGACCATGTTTTGAATCCAGTCTTCGCGCTCGCTGGCGTAGGAGATCCTGAGCTTCACGCCACGTTCATTGCAAAGGCCCGCAAGATAGTCGCGATACTCGCAGTTCAGGCGCCTGAGATAGTTCTCGCCGTCGAGCTCCGAGATGGCGACATTGTCGTTTCGGGCCAGCCGGTGCCCATTGGGAAACGCGAGCACGAACCGCTCGCGATAGAGGGGCGTAACCTCGAATCTTTCCGGAAAACTGTTGCTCGACGCCATGATGGCGACATCGATCTCACCCGCTTCCAGCAGTTGCGACAGGGATGCCGGCACCCCCTCGACAAGCTGCAGCTGGATGCCCTGCTGGCGTCGGTTGAAGTCCGTCAGCAGGCCGGTAAATCGCCGCGGACCGATCGTGCACATCACGCCAACCTTGAGATTCGCATTCTCCAGGCAGAGGAACCTCGACGCTTCCTGGCGCACGCCCGTCACCTCGTCGAGAATCTGCTGGAACCGGGGGCGGAGCAAGGCGCCCAAATCGGTGAGGTGCGTCAGATTGCGTTCGCGGCGAAACAACAGTCCGCCGACCTCATCCTCGAGCTGCTGGATGGCGCGCGAGAGCGCCGGCTGGGTAACGTTGCACTTCTCGCCTGCGCGCGTGAAATTCCGGGTCTCGCAGACGGCCAGGAAATAGCGGATGTGATGAATGTCCATGCGGGTCGTCCCTCAACTGCATCTGCAGGCTCGAACCCTGCCGCAATGCATTCCATCACGCCAATGCACGGGGGGTATAAAGTCGATAGCAATCGGTCATGATGAGCTTCCGGCGAATGCTCTCGCTTTCTCAAAAGGATGATGGCGAGCAAGCTGCTCGCCATCATGCCGCCGTCCGATGTCGCCCGAAACGGTTGTCGAGCGCTCAGTTGGCGCCGCCGAGCGCCTGGAGGTTGGCGCAGAATTCGGCGTGCGGCTTGCTCATCGCTGCATCCTGGCACTCCTTCATCATCGCGCCCTGCTTGTCCTTCGACATCGCGTCCCAGGCGGCCTTGAATTCAGCCTTGGGCTTCATCGTCTTCATGCTGGCGTCGGTGAAGAAGGGCTGCATGTTGGACGGTTCGTCGAGCGCGCCGGCGAACGCAACGCCGCCGAGCATGGAAAGTGCAAATGCGCCGATGCAGATGGCTTTGATATTCATGGTGGGATCCTTCTCCGGAGTTGTGCAATCGCCCCTTTGACGACTGCGTTGATGACCGGCAGCATTTTGGAACTCTATTGTTCCCGCTTGCCGAGGTGGACCTTGCTTCATCCGGCGCTCAATTGGCCAATGCCATCTGCGAATGGAGTTTATGCCGGTTCTGCATTCCGAGCGTGCGCCGCTAATTGGCTCCGCCCAAAACAAGCACGTTGGCGCAGAATTGTGCGTGGGGTTTGCGCATCGCCGGGTCGTTGCACGCCTTCGTCATCCTGACCCGGTCATGCTTTGACAGAGCGAACCAGGCCTTCCTGAACCCGGCCATCGGTTTCATCGTCTTCATCGTGGCGTCCGCATAGAAGGTCGGGAATGCAGCGAGGTCGCTGAACGGGTCGGCGGACGCCGGGCCCGCACCAAAACAAACGGCAAGCAGAGCCACACTGGCAAGTTGTCTTCTCATCATTCATCTCCCTTCCAGGCGCGGCTCCGGCAACGGTGCCAGCCTGATCGGGATGAAGATTGCCGCGCGCGAGGGCCGGCAGCCAATGCAATCTGCCTATGGACTTCATGCCACCTTGGCATTTCGGCAGAACAAGAAGATGCGGCAGTCTCTCTCCAATCGCCCTTGCTGGCGACCTAGGGATGGAGACCAGGCCATGCTTGCCCAGTCCGCAGTGAGCACAGTCCAATCGATCACGTCAGCGACGGATCTTATCACGTCAGCGACGGATCTTAATGCCGAGGCCGCCCGGACGATCGACATCGTGCTGGCAAACGACGCGCATGCCGCTTTCGTCTGGGGTGTGCTCGATCGGCTGCTGGACGAGCCGAACTGCAGCGTGAGCGGCGTTACCGCGTCGGGCTTTGCAGCGATACAGGCGGCGGTCTTTGCTTACGGGCTGAGCGTCGGCGGAAGGAGCGGCGCGCGGACGGCACTCGCCAATTTCTGGCGGCGCGTCAGCCATGCCTCGATGTTCGACATCGACAGAACGAGCCTGCTTCGATCGATGCTGGAACAGTCGATCGAGCTTCAGACTATCCGCGACGAAAACTGCCCAGTGAAGCTGCGCGTCGTGGCCGTCAACGCCCGCGCAGATGCGGTGAAGATATTCTCGGACGAACAGTTGTCGATAAACGTGATCGTGGCGGCAGCCGCTGTTCCGTTCCTTTCGCCGGCCATTGAGATCGATGGCGATCTCTATTGGGGCGACGGCGACATCTCGCAACTGCCGCCTGCGGCATCGATTGGAGCCTGCCATCGTGTTGTGGTCAGCGGCAAGCCGTCGATATTCATGGCGCGCTGTCCGGATCGCAGCTTCGGCGCCACCCAATGCGTGACCGGATGCGCCCCGGTTCACAGCATCTTCGACAGCCACTATCGAGCTGGAGCTCCGCTGCTTGTGAGGCCCTGGATCGACTGGGGCGAGCTGACTGACATTCGCGACAGGGGACGGCAATGTGCCGAAGACTGGCTTGCTGCTGATCTTTCCAGCACCGACGAGCGCCCGGCTAAAGACTGCAGAAGCCAATACACCTAGGCGCTTTCCTCCCGCCTAGCCGCGCCTGCTTCGCATACTCCCGAATGCAGGCGCCAGGCCCTCCGGTTCCCGGCCGGAGGGCCTTTTCGCGCCGCCCTCGGCACATCGTGGCCCGCTTATCAATTCCATGCCGAGACAGCATTTCAGCTCGGCATGGCGATCATGGAAACTGATCTGCAGACGGGCCTCAGGGCCGGTCTTTCCGTCGAAACGCCAACCAGGAGACAAGCCTGTGATCAACACCAAGACCCTTATCGGCTCGGCCCTCGCGGCCGCCACCTCGCTCGCCGCCACGGCGGCATATAGCGGCCCCGCCGCCAAGCCCGGCTTCGCCTTCGAGAAGTGCTACGGCGTCGTCAAGGCAGGCCAGAACGACTGCCAGACTGCGACGCATTCATGCGCCGGCACTTCCACCGCCGACAACCAGCCCGACTCCTGGCTCTACGTGCCGGCCGGCAGCTGCGCGAAAATTTCCGGGGGCAGCGACAAGCCCAAGGCCTAGCCGACTTTCCACCTCGAGCAATCAGATCAGAAGGAGGAGACCGATGTCCAATATGTTTTCGCCACTCGCAATCCCCGCATCGGCGGGCATCGGTCTTCGCTCGCCCCACATCGCGGAGATGCTGACGCGGCGTCCGTCCGCAGGCTGGCTCGAGGTCCACGCCGAGAACTACATGGGCGACGGCGCGGGCGTCCAGGCGCTGGAAAGACTGCGCCAGATCTACCCGCTTTCAGTGCATGGCGTCGGTCTATCGCTGGGCAGCGCGCAAGGCCTGGATCGCGATCATCTGGAAAGGCTGCGCAAGGTCTGCGAGCGCTTTGAGCCCGATCTGGTTTCCGAGCACCTCGCCTGGAGCGTCGCCGACGGGGCCTACCTCAACGATCTCCTGCCGTTGCGCTATGACGAAGAGGCGCTGGCCATCGTTGCCCGCAACGTCGAGACGGTTCAGGACTCGCTGAAGCGACGCGTGCTGATCGAGAACCTGTCGGCCTATCTGGCATTCGCGGACTCCTCGATGAACGAGGCCGAGTTCCTGGCGGCGCTCGTGGCGCGGACCGGCTGCGGCCTGCTGCTCGACGTCAACAATGTCCAGGTCTCCGCGCACAACCTGCAATATGATGCCAAGGCCTTCATCGACGCCCTGCCGGAAGAGGCCATCGGCGAGATCCATCTCGCCGGCCATGCGACCAACCAGGTCGGAACCGACACCGTGCTGATCGACGATCATGGCTCGCGCGTGCCGCCGGTCGTCTGGGCGCTCTACCAGCATGCCGTGGACCGGTTTGGGCCGCGCCCGACATTGATAGAGTGGGACACCGACGTTCCCGTTCTCGACGTGCTGCTGGGCGAAGCGATGTGGGCCGACATGCTGACCGCATCGATCATGTTCAGCCGCAAGCAGGCGGCGCGGCGCGAGCAATTGACAGAAACTCGCGCGACGCCGATCCGCCTGCCGATCGAAGGCGAAACGACGACCAGCATGCCCGTCCTTGCGGCGTTCGCGGCTGCCAGGACCGCCAGACCATCCATCTCCCTGGCGCTGCCTCCGCTCGAGGAGGAATACCATGCTGCCGCTTGAGCACCTGCAGACCACGATGGCGCGCTCGGTGCTGGCCATGGATACAACGATGCCCGCGAGATTGCTGACCGCGGGCAAGGCCGATCCGCTGGCCCGCCTGCGCATCTACCAGAACAACACCCGCAGCTCGCTGACAGCGGTGCTGATGGCGGTCTTTCCGGTCACGGTTCGCCTGGTCGACGAACGTTTCTTCCGCTATGCGGCGAGCGAGTTCATTCGACGCCATCCGCCAACGGAATCGCGGCTGGCGCGCTATGGCGCCGGCTTCCCGCGCTTCCTCAAATCGACCGACACGCTGTCCGACATGCCGATCGTTGCCGAAACGGCGCGGCTCGAATGGGCCATCGCCGAGGCGCTCGATGCACCTTCGTCGCAGCCCCGCAGCCTCGCCGAATACGACAACACCGAGCTCGGCCCGTCGCCGGATATCGTGTTGCAGGCTTCGTTGCGGCTGATCATTTCGCACTGGTCGATCCTCTCGATATGGACTGCGCATCAGCAGGAAGGACCCGTCGACCAGAACAGCGCCTGCACAAAGCGCCCCGAACGCGTGGCGTTGTGGCGGTCGGGGGATAACGTGCGACTTGCTCTGCTCGACCGTGCGAGCCTCGCCTTCTGGCATTCGCTGAAGCACGGTCTCGGCCTTGAGCATGCCACCGGCCGTGCGTTGGCCCTCGACCCTGCCTTCGATCTGGTTTCCGCCCTTATGCGTCTGTTCGGCGACGGTCTTGTCACCAACATGCGCGTCGCCGCGAATTCCCTCTCAAGCACATGGAGACAGTCATGACCGCAGCATCAGAACATTCCTCGTCCATGCCGGCCGGCCTTGTCGGCCTCTACAGGCGCGTCATCAAGCTGCCCGAACACATTCCATTTTCGCTGGTCCAACTCGCTGCGCGCGTGGCGGTGGCGCATGTCTTCTGGCAATCGGCCCAAAGCAAGCTCGCCTCGTGGCCAGTGACGCTGCAGTTGTTCGCAAATGAATACAACCTGCCGTTCATCGATCCATCGATCGCGGCGCCATTGGCGACAACGGCCGAAATCACAGGCTCGGTCTTGATCTTTTTTGGACTGTTCTCGCGCCTGGCGGCCCTGATGCTGCTCGGCGTCGTCTCCGTCATCCAGATCTTCGTCTATCCGGAGAACTGGGCCGAGCACCTGTTGTGGGCCTCGTTGCTGCTTCTCGTGCTGACGCGCGGCGCCGGCATTTTCTCGCTCGACCATGTCGCGGAGCGAAACCTTTCGGCGTCCCCCGACTGAACGTCCCGACGGGTGGGACAGTCGCTTACCCTGTGCTCGCGGACTTTGACGCTAGCCATGCTTTGAAATCGGCGCGAAAGACGGACGCAGACCTTTGGCCCTCAAGCGCTTCAGCAAATTCAACAGAAAAGGCTGGTGCTGCGAGAGGCCAACGGGCGACGAGTATCGGGCCTCTTATAGGAAACTTTTGATAGCGGCCGAAATTTCGTTGGCCTTGTCTTCATATGTCCTGCCTCGGGCGCTTGGATGACAAGTCTCAACGGGCTTGTAGCCATGCCGCCGGCACGCATTTGCGGCAGCTCCGCCGAGAGCAATCACTCGCCGCCCGGCCAGTTCATGTTTCGTCACTGCGTCAAAACAGACATCCAAGTCAGATGCTCGGATGCTGCCCGAGCGGCTCGCCGGCAACAAATGAAATGCCTGCGTCACATAAAGATCGGATCTCCTTAACCGCAACTTGGCGAGAACGATCTCAAAGACTTTGTTGAAGGGCATTTCGGGAAGGTAGCCAAGCGCCTTCAAGACCGGCAGGTTCAATCTTGCGGATGGCGCGTCCAGCCAATGATAGGCGAGCAGCACGGGACCAGTTACAGATCGGGCCGAAATTTGATACGGGCTGACCCAGGCGCCTTCCATGCCGACTTCAGCAAGAGTGCAGTAGCCGTCGATATGCAGATTTCGGCGTCTTTGCACTATCTCGTCGTATGTCATGACGCTCCCGAGGTTGCGCAAGGCAGTTCGGTCGGCGGCCAAACCTATGCCCTTCGCACTCAATTGCTCCTAGTATGTTCCCCATTCGTTTTTCATAGAAAGGGACAGTCAACAGCAGCAAATCGGGGGATGCAACGGATCGAATCTCGGGCTGGCACATCGGCTCCGACAACCGGATGCCAACTGCACATCTTTTACATGAGATAGATTTCTGTTGAATCGACTCGCTTTTTATCCCGTTCTCAGCTTCACTGAAGAGCGAGTGGGGGGGAAAGAGAGATGGCATCAATATTAAGGCACCCGTTGTGCGGGCTATTTTTTGCATTCATCTTTGGCGCCGCACTGTTGATTTCGGGGTGCGCTACCCCTTACGTCCCCCCAAAGGTTGAAGAGCCTGGCCTGACCAAAGCATCCAGTTTTGGCGGCATTATGAGCTTTGCTGAGCAAGAAGACCTGCGGGTCGTCTGGGTGCATGGGATGTGCACTCACAAAGAAGACTGGGCGGACAATCGCCATGCCCTTCTCCAACAAGCAATCCCAATTGGATCGTCGAGCCGAAACACTGTGTATGGCCCAAGGCGCACCGCGCGAGTCACATTCAACCATAGTGTGAACGGACATTCACTCGAACTCCGTTTTCTCGTCTGGTCACCCCTCGCCGCCGATGCAAAAATCGCAATTGGGCTTGATCACAATGATGAACTTAAGCGTGCAAGCCTGAACAGGGATCTCAAAAACGGGCTGATCGACGACTGTTTCTCCGACGCTGTGATTTACACAGGCGCCGCTGGCGATCCCATCAGATCCTGGATGCGGTCTGAAGTTTGTGACGCTTTGGGTGGCAATATTTCAGCCGCGGGCCGCTGTGTTATCGACAACAGTGAGCCGCGGCGGAAGACTGTCCTGGTCGCCGAAAGCCTGGGCAGCAAAATACTCTCCGATGCGATCGTCGCGATATGGCAAACCGCGCCAGCATCGGAACAGTCGCGGATTGCCCAGCGCCTTGGCGATGTCCAAATGGTTTTCCTGCTGGCAAACCAGATACCTTTGCTGAACGCCGCAACCTATTCTCCAGGCGCAGCCAGGATTGCAGCCGACAAATCGGCGGATCGAGCCAGCGGATCGCTCCTCGACGTGTTCGCTAGCGCACGATCTCGAAAGAACAAGGCGTTTGTCGCCGAGCCGTCCGGCTCCATCCGCTTTGTCGCATTCACAGATCCGAATGATCTATTGAGCTACCGACTGTTCCCAAAAGCATATCTGCCGGCGGACATGAAGATTACCAACGTCATCGTCTCAAACGATCAGACCTACCTCGGGCTGCTGGAGCGCCCGGATACCGCCCACTGTGGTTACGGCTGGAACCCGGCAGTGATAGCCACCGTGGCGCAAGGCTACGACGGCAAACGCCTAGGATCGATCCCCGTCAATGTCCCACATTCTTGCGGCCTCGGAGGATAGTGCGCTGCCGCTTTGCCTCAGGAATTGAGACCTGGGAAGACGTAGACATCGACCCGATCAGTCCTTTTTTCACCTGCCCATCCCTGCACTTGTCACCCGGAACGGAGATCGGGAATCACCGGGCAGCGCCTTCAAGGCCGTCCGGTAGTCGGGCCCGAGAGCTGTTCGCAGCTCGGTCCTTCCGTCCATATAGGGACGAAGCTCCTTCGGGATGACAAGCCTGGCAAAATAGCGGCCGTTCCGATTTAGAAGATTTCGAACGCGGCCTGCCATCTGACCCATCCGGTTTGTTACGGTTTTTGTAACGTCAGAATGGACACGAAGCCTTGTGTGTCAAGGTCTTCAGCAAATTCAATGGGATAGGCTGGTGCTGCGAGAGAGGATTGAACTCGACCAGCAGCACCATAACTATCTGTTTTTATTTGTCTTTTTATCGCCTAGATGAGGAGCTGTGTACCAGCCCCGTGTCTTATTGGCAAGGCTCCAGCATCATATCGCTTGGATTTCAACGCCACTCTGCTGCATTGCCCGTATCAAAGCTGCCGAACGCAGCTTCTCGGGAAGGAGCCGCTCTTTGGTCTTCCTAAGCTCTACCAAGGCCTTCCGATATTTCCTCCAGAGTTCGCGGGCATGCGGGGAGTCGGAGGACCGTATCATCTCGATCACGCCATCGGCGTTCGTCACAGCTTCAGCCTTGCCGTCGATAGCATGCTCCCGATACTCCGGGCTCAAGACATCATTCGCGCTGATGTCGAAGAGCCTTGCTGCACTGTCATTGACTGCCATTCGATGTTCTCCTTCGTGTGATCCGTTAGGCGCCAGCAGATCGCCGAGCGCCATCGAGGGGGATGGTAGGGCGCGTCTGTGTTGGTTGGTAATGCGTTGCTTTGACCTAGCAAGCCATCCGAGCGGCCTCGTTGGCGAGCCTGTCGGCTTCCTCGTTGAGCGGATCGCCGTTATGCCCGCGCACCCACTCCCAAGCCACAGAGCGCGCTTCTGCAACGGCCTTCAGTTCTTCCCAAAGTTCCCGGTTCTTCACCGGCGTCTTGCTGGCAGTCCGCCAGCCCTTGGCAATCCAGTCGGGCAACCGCTCTGTCATGCCTTTCACGACATATTCGCTGTCGCTGCGCAAAACCACGGGCTTGCCGCTCTTCACCAGTTTGAGCGCCTCAATCGCTGCCGTCAGTTCCATTTGGTTGTTCGTCGTCTTGTGGGCTGATCCAGTCAGTTCCTTACGCCTCAGTTCCTTCGATCCTTCCAGCAATTGGACGATTGCCGCCCAGCCACCCGGGCCGGGATTGCCGATGCATGCGCCGTCGGTGTGGATGATAATGTGCTGGCCCGAACGATGGGCCTTCGTATCGTTCATTCTTGGGTTCTCGATGTTGAAGGGTTGCATGTTGATGAAGACAGCGGTGCCGAGCGGTGCGTGGCGCGACTGTCAGGAGGGATGTTGGTCTTCCGGGGGCTGGGCCGACGACCACTCTGCGGGACTGGACCGTCGGCATTTTTAACGATGTAACTCCTTCTGTAATGTAAGTATCCAGTCGGAAGACACCCACAGGAGTCTGCTCCCGTGAGATACCTAAAGCTTATTCCGGATGAGGGTCTATCAGTTCAGGTTTGAAGGCTGTCTTGGGTCGATTGGGGAGGACCTTGCTCTTGAACGCCGTCCACTTCCTGATCTGATCCACCCGTATCGCGACATAGCGGGAGACCATGCGTTCCGACACACCGGTGATCCTGCTTATGTCGACCTGAAGCAGATCAGGGAAATGGTCGAGCAAGAAGCAGACCACCATTTGCGATGTCAGCTCTGAGCGTCGCATTGCCCGGAATTTCTCCAGGCAGGCTTTCGCTTCATCGGCCAATGGATTTGAAGCGACTGCCGACGAGATGGTGGCCACCCCGTCATTCCACCGAGCATCAACCCATGCCTGCCCTGCAGGGGAGAGGACATCGAACGGGTAGCTCCCCTTCTTGGCAGGATAGATACGCTTGCCGAGGCCCTGTTCGACGGCCTCATGTGTGAGACGCCTTCGGACGACCTTGGCTTTGCCAGAGATCGGAGCTTCAGTCTCCTCCCGAAGTAGTCCGATGTGCGCAAGAACGGCCCTGACCTGGCGCGGTCCGACTCCTTTCCTTTCTCCGTATTCAGTTACCGTGATCCAGTCGCCAAGAGAGACGAGCTTGAGATCGCCAGAGGTGCGGTCGAGAACTTCTGTCGTGTACTGCATTCACTCCGGGTCACGCTGCTTCGCCTTTGACGGCGAATGCGCCGGGTCCCAGAATTTCCCTAAGGTCCGCAATGTGGTCCTTCCGTTTCAGCTCTCGCCCTTTCTCAATCTCTCGTCTGATTTGGATGCCGTACCCAACGAAGTTGGTCGCCTCGATAGACGACCACAGCGCTCGGGTAACCGACGGGGCGCAGCGCTTTGCCGAACTGCGAACCATCGTGCCATCTGGTCTCCACTTGAAGTCTGTCTCGCCTTGAGCGAGCCGCCGCAACATGCGAGCGGCCTGATATTGGAAACCCCGGTCGCTCGCCCAGCGTCTCGGCTGGTCGGCGTAGAAGTACCCGAGGGCCATGCAAAGGATCGCAATCTCCATCGCATTGTATTCCTTGCTAACGCTGACGATGATCTGTGCAGCGCGGCGTTCATGAACGTTCTGGGGTCGGCCGCGATTCGCTGCTTCAAGGAACTCCTCGGCTCGCCTTGAGACGCAACCCCAGTCCCTTCCGATGACGGCTTCGGCTCTCGGTCCTGAGCGTCTAGCGAGGTAGTCGCGAATGACGTTCTGGTACGGCTTGAGTTCGGCCTTTGTGACGCCTCTCTGCCTCGGGTCGCCGTGAACTCGGTCGACGTTCCTGTGGTACTCGCAGAGGTGGCTAAACTTCGTTGGTGCTCGATAGCAGCCGTCGACACGGCACATGCTTCGATTTCCTTTCTCTCGATTTGGTCTAGTGACTTCGGGGCAAACGAGGCGACCCTGGCAAATTGACCCCGTATATTGATCCGCACGTGGTTTCTGGCCCTAGAGCGAGAGACACGGACGCCTCTCATTCGCGGACACGGTACCGCTGCCCGAGGGTCTGATCTTCCTCAATGAAATGAACGATTGAGTTGAGGACCGCTTCACCCCTTCTGGACAGGCGGACCAACTGATTGCGCCTGTCGTTGGGGTCCGGGTAGGTCTCGATCAGGCCAAGACCGGTGTGACGTAGCTTCTTGGTACTGTATCCCTCAGTCTCATCGACGGACCTCAAGGCAGCGAAATGACGGGCTGAGGGGCCGCCGGGAGCGAGGTCGATCAGCCGGGCGTATTCGGCCATGGGTCGGTCGGGGTGGAGAGCGATGAGGAGAAACAGGCGCATCTGTCGAACAGGCATGTCCGGGGCGAGCTTGATGAACTCCTCAATGACCATGATGGCGCGTACTGTCGCCTCGTAGCGATCACGCTCTGTGAGGCGGGGCTTATCTGGGCGGCGTTTCGCCCCGTTCTGTTGCTTCGATGGTTGCTTCACGGGTCCATTCCCTATTGCTGTCTTCGGACGGGTCATTTCTAAGCCGCTGCCGCTGTCCAAACCGCCAAAGAGTTCCTGGCGAGAGAGACGTTCCGAAGATGCATCTCAAATTCCTTGAGCTGCTTCGTGGTGAGCCGCTTGAGCATGGCAGCGATGCTGATTTCAACCTCGGCGCGTTCCTTGTCGACTTCGCTTCGGCCAGCCTGTTGTTGTTTTTGTTGATGAATTTTGGACGATTTGCCGTACGTACGGCGCAGCTCCGCTTGCGTTGCCCGCCACTCCCGAACCCGGTCAGCCGAGGCTGTGGGCTCAGAGCGCCCCTCAGCGATCATGATCAGCTCATCGGCGCGCGACCGACCGATGTCGCAGTGAGCCTTCAAGAATTGAGGCCACGTCATGTCCTTGCGCTTCGCGACACGGGCTTTGGCCTCGGCCAAGTACAGGCCGCTCGACTTGGCGTGGTCATTGGCCTTCTGGTTGGCCTTCTCGCCGGCCTTGTAGTGGGCATAGGCCTGAGCCCCGAGTTGTTCGAGGCTGAGATTTTCGTGACTCAAACTCTGTTCTCCTTCCGTTGAAAGTTGGTGCTGGAACTCAGCGAGGCTGAGCTGGTGGTTCTTCAGTCAAATGATATCCCGGCTCTTGTTTCCCCTCGCGCCTTTCAAGCTCGGGGACTGCATTCAGCGGTGGTGTTAGGACTCACTTGGCAGGGCCGGTTGGGCTTCCTTGCAACGCCTTTTGGACGCTTCAGGTGGAGTCCCCGCTTCGGCCCTCTCCCCGCCTGAGGTCGCTCCGGCGCGGATGTTCCCCGGGACCTCAGCCAGTACGGTCCGGTCTCAAGCCGGTCCGCGAAGCCTAACTGCGCCTTTGTTTCGCTCTTCAGTTCCCCGCCCCGAGCTTCCCCGAGAGGATCATTACTTGCGCCTCAGTGGTGGTCTGAGGGCCTCCCTTCTGCCAACGGCTTCCGTTCGGTGGCCCATATATGTACGATCTCGTACTGATACGCAAGCGTACTTGATAAGAAAATGCGGTGTCTGGAGCCCCATTCGAGCTAACTCATTGAGGAATAAGAAAGAAAAATTATAGGCGTGGCGCGCCAGAACGTCTCTTGCTCAAGGTGCTGGCCGGCCTTTCGCGCTGCTACTGCGGCGAACAGGCGTCTCGATGATCAGCCGTAGATGCTAATCGAGAGCTTCCCCCTCGCCGGGCCTTGCGCCGTACCATTGCACCCATGGCCTGACTTTCCACGTTCTCACCGCGAGCCTTGTGAGACGGCTGTTTGCGATTTCGGTGATTAGTTCGCGTGCAAAGTCGAAGCGTGCCTCCTCCGACAACAGCTCGAACATTTGGACGATCTTGACGGCAAGGGGGATCACTTTTGTTTCGCGATATCTCTTTGTTGCCGCCCTCTGTTTCTCTCGCGCTTTCTCGGGATTGGCCCAGTAATGCCGTTTCGCCGCTTCGCGTTCCTTGTCAGGATTAGCTTCCCGCCATCGTCTTTTGCGTTCGGTGGCCGCCGCTGGATTTGCCGCATGGTATTTTCGATAGGCTTCGCGCGCCTTCTCGGGATTGGCTTGACGAAACTTTTGTGACTTTAAACGGGCGCGTGCACGGGCCTTCTCTGGATCGCGCCAGAATTGTCTTTGGCGCTGCTCCCGATGGCGCTCTGGGTTGGCTCGTCGCCATCGGCGCGACCGTTCGGCATCCCTGCGTCGCCTTTCCTCAATGGAAATCAAATCTCGCTCCTGTTGGAGGTAGCATCGAGGCTCAGGCCGTACCCGCAGCCGCGTCACAGCCCGCACCGCAAGTGCCTTCTCGCGTTACACGATCATTGTTGCTGTTGGCAGCCGAGGGTCATTGCGAATGAGGAGCAGCCTCCTTGAGGCCGGCAGCCTCCAGCGCTCGATAGACCGATCCTCGTCCGATCCCCAGAGACTTCGCGATCTCCGACACCGTCTTCTCCTGTCGGAACAAGGCTACTGCCTCACTGGCCTTTGCCCGCGCTGTCGGCTTCCGTCCCTTGTATTTCTGCTCCGCCTTGGCCTTGGCAATGCCTTCCTTCTGCCGCTCCCTCATAAGGTCACGCTCGAACTCCGCGAAGGCCGCGAACATGTTCAGCATCAGGCGCCCATAGGCGCCGGTCGTATCGAGCGTTTCCTTGCCGAACTGCAGCACCTTCAGACCGATGCCGCGCCGATGCAGGTCATCGACGATCTCGCCGAGCGTGCGCGTGTTGCGCGCCAACCGGTCGATCTTGGTGATCACCAGTGTGTCACCCTTGCGCAGGAACTTGAGGGCGTGGTCCAGCTCCTGCCGGTCGCCTAGAGCCGAAACCTGCTCTGAGAAGACTTCCTCGCAACCGGCGGCCTGGAGGTCGCGCACCTGCGCCTCCAGCCCCGCCACCTGTTCTTCCGTTGACGTTCTCGCGTACCCGATCTGCATCCAAGCCTCCAGTGTCCAATAGCATCTAGGCTTGTGAGTCATTCGTGTCCGGAAGTCAATACCCATTCTATTGGACACTAACCAGGCGGCGCTGCGGAACGTCCGCTGGACCCTGCCCATTCGGACGTCGGCACTAAGCTCAAGAGTTGAGCTTCTCCAGATTGCATGGCCAGCACAGAATGCGCGCGTTCTCATCGGCATTGGTGCCGCCCCGTTGAGGCGAGACGTGGTGGTCGAAGTGCCACGGTGTGTTTGGATGCTGTGCGTGGCGTTTGACTTGAAACCACGGCGTCAGACACTTCGGACAGCGCTCTGGGTTATCGGCAATGAGGCGATCTCTTACAGCCTGAGAGAAAGCCCCGCCGCTTGCTTTCTTCCTCTCGGCGTACGCCCGGCTTCGTCGACGCTGGCAAACCAGGCAGCGATCATGCGTGTTCCAAGGGGTGATAATGCCACACTTGCTGCAGAACTTGAGGGGACGTTCGGCGGGCGGAATACTCATCGGGTTCAGCTTGTTACCGCGTTTCACAGGGATGGCAGGCGCCACGGGGGGAACTGGCACGTTCGACTTATGTGATCGCCCGCTCGCAGATTTTTTTCAAATTATTCCGGCCGCCGTCCGGGTTGCCATTGTTAACCCAGGGGCGGTATTGCTTCTTGGCGAATGGGGGAGCATCCGATGGCGATTGATCTTGCCGAGATCGAGAAGAGGCTTTGGAGCGTAGCGGACCAGCTTCGCGCCAACTCCGGGCTCAAGCCGTCAGAGTATTCCCGACCAGTTCTGGGTCTCCTTTTTCTCCGCTATGCAGAAAGCAGGTTCGCAGCGGTTGAGAAGGAACTGCGGCCGCGCGAAGGCAGTCGTCTCGGGCCTCCTGGGCCTGACGCCTACAAGGCACGCAACGTCATCTATCTGTCGCCTGAGGCGCGCTTCTCGCACCTCTTGCAGTTGCCGGATGGGTCAAACCTCGGCCGGGCGCTCAACCACGCGATGGAGGACATCGAGAAGCACAATCCTGATTTGGCCGATGCACTGCCGAAGAACTATGGAGCGGTGGGCGACGGCATCCTGAGGGAGTTGATCAAGCTGCTCGCTCCTGTCGAAATCGAAGGGGACGCTTTCGGCAAAGTGTATGAGTATTTCATGGGTTCATTCGCTCTGCAGGAGATGCAGAAAGGTGGCGAGTACTACACGCCGTCGAGCATCGTCCGCCTGATCGTCGAGATCATCGAGCCCTATCGCGGGCGCATCCTCGATCCTGCCTGCGGCTCGGGCGGCATGTTCGTGCATTCGGCGGATTTTGTCCGCGCGCACCAAGCCTCTCCGGAGAAAGAACTTTCGATCTACGGCATCGAGAAGGTCAGCGAGACGCTGCGGCTTGCGAAGATGAACCTCGCGGTTCACGGCCTCGGCGGGACAATCAAGGATGCCAATGCATATTACGACGAGCCGTTCTCCGATCTCGATGGCGTGGTCGGCAAGTTCGATTTCGTCATGGCCAATCCGCCCTTCAACGTCACTGGCGTCGACAAAGACAAGGAATCCGTTGCCAAGCGAGCCGATCGCTTCCCCTTCGGCCTGCCGAGGGCGGACAACGGGAACTATCTTTGGATCGAGCTGTTCTGGTCCGCGCTGAACGAGGCGGGCCGTGCAGGCTTTGTCATGGCCAATTCAGCGGCGGATGCTCGCGGTTCGGAAGCTGAAGTCAGGCAGAGGCTTATCGAGAGCGGCGGCGTCGACGTCATTGTCTCAGTTGGCCCGAACTTCTTCTACACGGTGACGCTGCCGTGCACACTGTGGTTTCTGGACAAGGGTAAGCGCGCGGGAAATAGGGCGGATGAAGTTCTATTCATCGACGCCCGTCACACCTTCCGGCAGATCGACCGGGCACACCGCGACTTCACCGATGCGCAAGTCGAGTTCCTGGCTAACATCGTGCGTTTGTGGCGTGGCGAAGAGATCGAGGCTAACTGGGGCAGCGATGAGTTGCTGGCCACCAGTGGGCTCAGCGATGGTTATGCTGACGTGCCAGGTCTGTGCAAGGTTGCCAAACGATCCGACATCGAAGCACAAGGCTGGAGCCTCAATCCCGGTCGCTATGTTGGCGTGAAGGCTGGGGAAGTGGAGGATGTTGATTTTGCATCACGGCTAGAGAACCTGCAGGAGGAGTTCGAGAGGCTAACGGCGGAAGCGCGGGATTGGGAGACGACTATCGCCTCCAATGGCGCTCGAATTGTCCAGGGTGCTTGGGACATCGTCAAATGACCACTCATTGGAAGCGGGTCCGGTTGGGTGACATAATCTCGATCAAGCACGGCTACGCATTCAAGAGCGAATATTTCGCCGCAGATGGTCCATACGTAGTAACTACGCCGGGAAATTTCCACGATGAAGGCGGCTTCAAGTTCTCAGAGGAAAAAAGGAAAGGATATGCCGGACCTATTCCGCATGGCTACTTGCTAAGTAAGGGTGCATTGTTGGTTGCTATGACAGAACAAGCAGAAGGACTGCTTGGATCGACCGCTATCATACCACAGTCTAATGTCTTCTTGCACAACCAGCGACTTGGCCTGATCAACGCGCTCTCTCCGCGACGTGCGGATGAAAAGTTTATCTACTATCTGTTCAATACCCGCAGGGTAAGGCAACAGATTAGAGCATCGTCCAGCGGGACCAAAGTTCGTCACACTTCCCCGTCGCGAATTGGTGAAATTGAAGTGTTACTGCCACCGCTTGGGGAGCAGCGTCGCGTCGCCTCGATTCTCTCCGCTTATGACGACCTGATCGAGAATAACACGAGGCGGACCGAAATCCTGAAGGAGGTGGCGCGGCGCATCTACGAGGAATGGTTCGTACATTTCCGCGCCCCCGGCGGTGATGATTTGCCACTCATGGAGAGCCCGCTTGGGCCGATCCCAGAGGGGTGGGCGATCGCGAGACTCGGTGAGGTGATAGATCTTAAGTACGGCAAAGCCTTGAAGGCGGACCACCGAGAGGTTGGGCCCTATCCAGTCTATGGATCGAGTGGAGTCGTCGGCACACATATCGTTCCACTCGTCGAAGGGCCGGGTATTGTGGTTGGCCGCAAGGGAAATGTTGGCAGTGTCCATTGGTCAGAGCGATCTTTCTTTCCGATTGACACGGCATTCTACGTATCGACCGAACGACCGCTCGCTTACATTTTCCAACTACTCATGAAACAGCGCTTCCTGAACAGCGATGCAGCGGTCCCCGGCTTGAACCGCAATCAAGCGCTATCCATCGAATTTGTCTTGCCACCGGTCGAACTGATGCAGGATTTTGCTGCCCTGATAGGGCCGATCAATAAATTGATTTTCAGTCTTGCTGAACAGAACCGAAATCTGTGCGCGCAACGCGACCTTCTTCTGCCGAAGCTCATCTACGGCGAAATCGACGTTTCGCAGCCGGAAGAACTTCTTGAGGCGGCGGAATGACCTTCCCCAAGCTAGGACGGCTGACGACGATTTCCGCCAAGGCCGTCTGGCTGCATGAGGCGCAGACTTTCACACCGTGGCTTGCTGAGAACCTCGATTTACTCGGCGAGGCGCTGCAAATCGGCGAGCTTGAGTTGAAGGCTATTGAGTTGCCGGCTGGCGAGTTTCGTCTCGATATCCTTGCCGAAGATGAGAGCGGCAATCCTGTGCTCATCGAGAACCAGTTCGGAAACACGGATCACCGCCACCTCGGCCAATTAATCACGTACATTGCCAGCCAGAGAAGCGATGCGACCGCCATCTGGATCGCCGAGACGATTCGGGAGGATCATCGCGCAGCGATCGATTGGTTGAACAGTGCGACCAAAGAGGGCTTCAACTTCTTCGCGGTCGAGGTGGAGGCGGTGACGATTGGTGACAGCGACCCGGCGCCGATCTTCCGTGTAGTTGCCCAGCCGAACAATTGGGCTCGGGCCGTAGACGCTAAGGTGTCGAGCGAGGGCGAATTAGCTGCGCGGCACAAAGTTCGCTTGGCTTATTGGGCCTCGTTCGCTGACTATCTGCGCAAGAACGACCCTTCTTTTGCGATTAATCGACAGAACAAAACTAACTGGATCCCATTTCGCATCGGTCGCGCTGGGTTCGCAATCATCTGCACGATCAGCACCAGCAAACAGCGGGTTGGTGTGGAGCTCTATTTATACAAAGACCCACTCAAGGTTGGCATCCGCGAGTTGAAGCTCGACCGCGCGGCGATCGAAGCCGCTATCGGCGAGCCTCTGGAATGGCAAGAATTGCCGAATAGGAAGGCGAGCCGTATTGCGCTCTACAAGAAAGGCGTCGACCCTTCCGATACGAGTGGCTATCCCGACCTCCACGCTTGGATGCTCGACAAGATGCAGAGGTTTCGGCTGGCATTTGCTCCGCGAGTGAACCTGCTCGACCTTGGTGCGGTCGGCAACGGGGAGGATGAGCCCGAAGAGGACGCATGACTAAAGGGTCTGATCTCAACTATGAACAGAGAACACCGAGTTACCACGGCTTCTCCGAAGATGAGCTTATCGAGCAACCTACCATAGATCTTTTCAAACTCCTCGGTTGGCAGACCGCAAATCTCTACGGCGAGTTTGGCACTCCGGCTACGCCTCGACCGAGCCCAGAGGGACGCGAAACGCGCCGAGACGCATTTCTCCCAAACCGCCTTCGGGCGGCGCTTTCGAAGTTGAACCCCAATCTGCCACAGTCCGCCCTGGACGACGCTTATGGCTTGCTCACAAGCGAAAGGACGGCGCTCGAGCCGGTTCGCGCCAATGCTGATATCTACGGAATGCTGCGCGACGGTGTGAAGGTTAAGGTGCGGTCTTCAGGCGGATCGTTGCGCGACGAAACGATTCGCATCATCAACTGGGCGAACGTCGGCGCGAACGACTTTCTGCTCGCCAATCAGGTCTGGTTCTCAGGCGATCTCTACACTCGCCGTGCCGATCTGGTTGGTTTCGTCAACGGCATCCCGCTGCTCTTCATCGAACTCAAGGCGCTCTATCGCTCGATCGCAGACGCCTATGACGGCAACCTCAAGGACTACCGGACAGCAATCCCGCAGGTCTTCGTCCCTAACGCCTTCGTGATCCTTTCCAATGGCCATGACGCTAAACTCGGTGCGCCGCTGGCGCCATTCGAGTTCTTCACCGACTGGAAGAAGATCGATGATGAGGAGGAAGGGGGGGTCGTCTCACTGGAGACCTTGATCCGGGGCACTTGCCGTCCCGAACGCTTCCTCGACATTGTTGAGAACTTCATTGCCTTCCAGGAGGGCGAGAAGGGCCTGATCAAGATTCTCGCCAAGAACCATCAGTATCTTGGCGTCAATCGAGCGATCGAGGCCGTCGGCAAGCTGAAGGAGAACCAGGGGCGCCTCGGCGTATTCTGGCATACGCAAGGTTCCGGCAAGAGCTTCTCCATGATGTTCTTCAGCCGCAAGGTCTTGCGCAAGCGGCCCGGCGACTGGACCTTCGTTATCGTCACCGACCGAACCGAACTCGATGACCAGATCGCCGACACCTTCTCGTCCTGCGGTGCGCTCACCAAGGACCGACAAATGGTCCAAGCTGGGTCACGCAAACACCTCCAGGAGCTGCTTTCTGGAAACGAACGCTACATCTTCACGCTGATCCAGAAGTTCGGCACCGAGCGCGGCGAGGTCTATCCGCAGTTGTCGGGTCGTTCCGATGTCATCGTGATCACCGACGAGGCGCATCGCAGCCAATACGACGTGCTTGCCGCCAACATGCGGGCAGCACTCCCCAACGCCGCTTTCCTGGGCTTCACGGGCACACCGCTGATAGCGGGTGAGGAGGAGCGCACGCGCGAGGTCTTCGGCGACTATGTCTCGGTCTACGACTTCGCTCAGTCGATCGCAGATGGCGCGACAGTGCCGCTCTATTACGAGAGCCGGTTGCCAGAGTTGCAGCTCAAGGGCGCCGATCTCGACGAGGAGATCGCCAAGGTCCTCGACGATGCAGGGCTCGATCCTGAAGCGGAAGAGCTGTTGGCGAAGCGGTTCGCCAAACAATACCACCTCATCACCAATGACGACCGGCTCGACAAGGTCGCGGCCGATCTGGTCCGGCATTTCACCGGTCGCGGCTATCGCGGCAAGGCGATGTTTGTGGCGATCGACAAGGCAACCGCCGTACGGATGTACGACAAAGTGCGGGTGCATTGGGCCGCGTATCTGAAGCAGGAGCGGGTCCGCATCGCAGCAATTACCGATACTGTCGAGCGAAAGGCGTTGGAGGAGCAACTGGCGTGGCTGGAGGCGACCGACATGGCGGTCATCGTCAGCCAATCGCAGAATGAAATCGAGGTCATCGCAAAGCGCGGAGCCGACATCAGGCCGCACCGCCAACGGATGGTCAAGGAGGAACTCGACGAGCGCTTCAAGGCAGCGGACGATCCGCTCAGGCTGGTCTTCGTCTGCGCCATGTGGATCACAGGCTTCGACGTGCCGACCTGCTCCACGATCTATCTCGACAAGCCGATGAAGAATCACACGCTGATGCAGACGATTGCGCGGGCGAACCGTGTTGCGCCGGGCAAGCAGGCGGGTCTCATCGTCGACTATGTCGGCGTGTTCCGGAACCTCAAGGACGCGCTGGCGATCTATGCCAAGCCCCGCCCTGGCGCGGAGACTGATCCGATCAAGGAGAAGACGCAACTTCTCGTCGAGTTGAAGGCGGCGCTGGACAAGGCGCTGGCCTTTGCCGCCGAGCGAGGAGTTGATCCTGATGTAGTCATCGCGGCACAGGGCTTCGAGCGCGCTGCAAAGATCAGACAGGCGGCCGAAGCCTTGCTCGGCACCGACGAGGACAAGCGCCAGTTTCTCGGGCTGGTTGGCACGGCGTGGAAGCTCTTCAAGGCGGTGCTGCCGGACCCTGCCGTGCTTCCCTATCGGGGCGCTATGGTGGTTCTTCAGGTCATTGCGGAGACGCTGCGCAGCCTCACGAGAGCCGGGCCGTCGAAAGACCTTGAAACCGTGCTTGCGGAGATCGAACGGCTGGTCGATCAGGCGATTTCAGGCATCGCGATCCGCGCTCCGATCCTCCAGGGCGGCGATCTGAAGAAGTTGCTCGACCTGTCGACGATCGATTTCGACAAGCTCGCCGCACTGTTCGCCCAAGGTTCCAAGAAGACCGCCACGGAGGTCCTGAGGGGCACAGCCGAGAGGCGGGCGAAAGACCTCGTCGCAAGGAACCCGGCTCGTGTCAGCCTTCTGGAGCGGCTGCAGAAGCTGATCGATGAATACAACACCGGCAGCATGGATATCGAGGAACTGTTCCAGCAACTGATGGCTTTTGTCGGCGATCTCGACGAGGAAGAGCAGCGCCATGTTCGCGAGGGCTTGGGCGAGGAAGAACTCGCGATCTTCGACATTCTAACCAAGCCCGAACCGAAGCTGACAAAGACCCAGGAGATCGAGGTCAAGAAGCTGGCGCGCGAACTGCTCGCCAAGCTCAAGAAGGAGAAGCTCGTTCTCGATTGGCGGTCCAAGGAAACAGCAAAGGCGGGCGTCCGGCAGACGATCGGTGAAGAGTTTGACGCTCATCTGCCCGATGTCTACGACCGCAAGCTGTTCGAGGAGAAGGTCCAGCGTACCTATCAGTTCGTGTTCGAGCGGATGGGAACTTCCACCGAACCCGCAGTGCGGTAGAACGGTGCTGCGTATTGGCCTAGCAGCTCGCATGCGGGCCCTTACCGGACGCACCACCGATCGAGCGCCCCCGCCAAGCAGAAACATGCCCCCGGGACCTTTTTTGCCCACGCGATCACCCGATCACCCGATCAGCGGGATTACCGGATCACCCGACACGGGGAAAACCCACTTACTCTCTTGATACTACTACCGAAAAAGGTCGCCCATAATCCTAGTCCGGAGCTGTGCTGGCGCATATAATCCAACTCAGCGAAAGTGGTCGGCGGCAGCATCAGGCAATCAGCGGTCAGGATTTTCTATTTAAGTCTTTGAAATTGCTGCACTTTTTCCCTATCTTGTGGGTGTGCCGCTATCGCTGGCAGTTATGGCGCAGATGCAAGCCTGCGCTACCGAACGAGGGCGGAGCGATCGGGGGTCCACACCTCGGTCAACTACTCCGCCTTCCGGAGGACTTGGGCGCGAATGCAAGCTTACGCCCGCTGCCGATCGGCATAGGCCGGGGGTCCACACCTCGGCCGCCCCTGCGATCACCAGGAAGAAAAGGAACCCTCAATGGTGTCTATCAGAAAGAAATCCAAAGCTGGGAGAAAGACCGAAGAACTCCGCGACTCGTTGTGGCCTGACCTAGATAAGGCGCTCCTGTGGGATTCCCACAGTGAAGAAGGCTACACTCCCGTGCCCCGCACTATGCCTATCATCATCAAGATCATCGACGACCTTACGAAGGGGACGCCTGCAGGGAACACTTATTTCGAGCTGTGGTGTCGCGCACGGGCGGAAATGTATGTCTCTCTAGGTGCCGCCGGATCACTCGCTACTCACTCAGGATACTCCGGTCAACGCGCCGTTCGCCAGTGGCAGGACCGCATCGAGCTTCTTGCCGAGCTTGGTTTTATCCGCATCAAGGGCGGTTCCGCTGGTAAGTATGCGCATTCGGTCGTCTTGAATCCCCACAAGATCATCAGACGGCTTCGCGAAGAGGGGCATAAGGGCATCTCAAGTGAAAAATACGATGCTCTTGTGGAACGGGCGAACGAGATCGGATCAACTGATTTCAAAAATCCGCTAAAGACGGACAGCGCTCCTTCCCCCTCCGCAGCCGCCGGGTCATAATGTAGTGGAGTTGGGACATGTCGGTGAGCCCCGCACCCCTGAACGTTGTCAGGGTGGCAAGCGCCATCCCTGAAGCGGCGATGACCTGCCTATTCCATGTCCGGCACGTCGCCGCCCACAAATAGCGTCTTCGGCTCACCATACTCGCCCAGCGACGGATTGGCCTCGCGGGACCACGCAATGGCACCGGCATGCCTGGATGCCAGGGCCTTCGCGGTCCTTATGGCTCGCTCCTCGGACTGCTGCTCTGCCGGCCCGTAGACAGGCTGGAGATCGCCCTCCTCGTCCCGGTCGAATGCGGTGACCACGATGAGCTTCGGGGTCTGCCTCTCCGGGAGAATGCTCTCGGCCATATTGCTCACGCAACTGTGGGATGCGTTTCGTCAAAGCTGATGGAGACCAGCCCCGGATATCGGTGGGCGATGGCAAGTATCTGGGTCTCAAGCTCGCAGGGCGTCCATGGGGCTCGCGTATTTGGCGATGAGCTTTTGAGCCTCTGAGTGCAGTTCGGCTCTGGTGGTGGGATCGAGATTGTAGGTGCCCATAGCTTTCGCTCCTCACCCCACCAGCCGGCGCGACCGCGAGGACGGCCCAGCGACGGCATCGAGCTTCTCCTGGAGGTGACCGTTCAGCACGATCATCTCCTTGAGAGCTTTCATTACGTCGCCCTTGTGGGTGGCCACGAACTTGTCTGCGACGGCTTGGAGGACGGCCTCTTGGCGGCTGTCGAGTCTGACGATGCGGTCCATTTCAGTCACTCCTAACAGGTCCATGCTTTCAGTGAACAAAAAGGGAACAAAATTGTCAAGGGCCGAATTGACTCTTCGAGGAATTGGTTCCTATCCGTTGACCCATGCCGGAGCCCAGCAGCAGAACGCGACGTGTCGTCCAGACGCTAAGCCGTGCCCATGACATCGGGCAGCTAATCCGCGTCCGCTGCATCAACTGCAACATCACGCGCCACTATCTACCGGGGGACCTCCTCAAGCTCGTCGGGGACATTCCGTTCTGGGACGTCGAGCGGCATATGCGGTGCGAGCGCTGCAAGCGGCGGGAGTTCGACGTGGACATTCTGCTGCCTAGTGCCGCCCAGCGCCGGGATATGCGCGTGAGGCGGCTTGTGGAGGTCCGTGTGGTCCGTCGCGTGATCTGGAAAGATGGGGAATGAGGCAAACGGCCTTTCGGCATCTCAAGGGCTGGGAGTGGACTCCGGCGACGCGACAAGCGGGTTTGTTTTCTGCCCCTGCATCGGTCGCCATTCGATCGATATTTCCTCGCCACACCCTTCGCAGCTAAAGTAAAGCCTCTTATCTTTCGGCAGCTTTTCAACCTTCTTTTTGGGAACGTCCTGTTGTGAGCCGCATCTCCGGCAAACTATGGCAAGCGTCCTACGTCCAAACTCTAGGGTATCCTCCAGATATGTATAGCTCTCATCGCAGCCCGGATTAATGCAGCTAACGGTCTGGCCATTTTTCAACAGTCCAAGCCTTCTCTTGTTTTTTGTTCCGCAATGGCAGTCGAATGATACCTCCTCCCCCAAACCAGTAGCCAAGAGCGTTCCTTGACTAATACGCTTGATTTCCTCAAGGGCTTCGGAAACCTTCTTTCTAATACGTTCGGCCTCGCCGTACAGTGTGACTGGGGTATCTCGAGTTTCGGGGATGCTTATATGCAGCGCAAGGTTTGCAAGTGCATTCCAAAGTTTTCCTAGTTCGCCGGGATCAAATCCTATTTGTGTTCCAAACGGAATGTATTCCGACTGCTCGAAGTCCTCGACCGTTGGCGGTGAAGCCCCTTCTGGAACCGGCTCCCTTGAGATAAAATAGGTGAAGGTTGCGGCAGCATTCCGATCAACCTCTTGGATTAAGACGTTAACAATATCCTTCGGTTGCCACTTTTTTAGGTCGTCGTTCGATATGTAATCGTGGGCGATCCTTAAGCGCTCGTAGCAAATTCTCTCGATGGCGAGGCGACACTCTAAGGCTGCGTAGGTCAGGCTCGCCTCTGATCCGTCGCGGAGCAAATTTTCTATAGCTGTAATTGAAGGCTGTAGATCAATCATTCGATGCGTCGCTTGCATGCCTAGAAGAGAGTCCCCTGAGCCGGAGCCTGCAGCGGGAACTTGATTTGAGTGGCCGGCTTCTCGACTATCACCAAAGCATCCTCCGGTGCTGTCCGCTGCATATGCCGTGCATCGGACCACGGGGCTGTGAGCCAGGCTTCCACCTCCTCCCGCGTGGTGAGGATCACCGGCATAGCCTTCTCGTGGATCGGCGCTATGAGGGCGTTGGGCTTGGTCGTTAGGAAGCCATAAAGCTCGAAGTCGCCCGGCCCATCCTTGACCCTCCGCACACCCTGCCAGCGCGTCCAAAGGCCTGCGAAGAAGAACAGCGACCGGTCCTCGCTCCGCGCAAACCAGTAGTTCCGCTGAATGCCGGTCTCTGGGTCCTTGTCGTTCGGCGTGGGGCTCGGCTCTGCGAAGCTCGTCACGGGCACCACGCAGCGGTTCTCCACGCCAACGTATTGCTGCCAGTGGGCATACTGCGGGTTGCGGATGTTGGTGGTGCCATAGTCCGCCTTGCCCCTCACCCGCTCGACCGGCGTCGGCATTCCCCAGAGCAGCTTGGCAAGCTCCCGCTGGCCATCGGGGGCGTTGCGGACCACAGCGCCCGGCATGTTGGGGTAGACATCCAGAGAGGGCTCAAGGTTGCCCATGATGTCCCGCATGGCGCGGGTCCACTCGCGGATTGCGTCTTGGCTGGTGGTGATGTTGTACAAGTTGCACATCGTCTCTTTTCCACCGCGCGGTTCGTCGCAGATGCATTTTGCCAGCGTTCACCATACCGCTGGCCCAGTCCAGATGATGCTTGAAATCGTGGCCTGACTGGCTCTTACTCCTATTGGGCAAGTATTGGGGTGTCTAGCCATGCGTTCATTGTTTGTGGCGACGGGCGTCGTGCTGACGACCGCAATGATGACGTGTTCATCCAACGCGCTGGAATACAAGCCAGTGTTCGGCGAAACGCCGTTCCTGGTGGTGTCAGGCGACTTCAGGGTCAACGAACCGCTGAGCGAATTTGCGAGCGCGGTCACCGCGAGCGGAGCCACGTCCGTTACATTCGACTCGCCGGGCGGGAATATCGCCAGCGCAATGCAGTTGGGGCGCATGATCCGAGCGGCAGGATTGGATACCTTTCAGACGCGCCAAGGTGAGTGCGCCTCAGCCTGTTCGTTGGCGTTCATGGGCGGTGTTCGCCGTCTGGCCGAACCTGGCTCAATCGGGGTTCACCAGTCCTCGTTCGCTCCTGATCATCAACTGTCCACCGATGAGGCGGTAGCCGGCGTTCAAGCAGTCACCGCTGAAATCATGTCCTACCTGACCGACATGGGCGTCGACGCCAAGCTCCTTGCCGTCGCGATGAACTATGACAAGTCCGACATGCGCTATTTGTCGGCAAGTGAGATGGCAGCACTCCACGTGACGAACGTAGATGGGAGGCAATCTCCGGTCGACACCTCACAGATTCAGCAGCCCCAGCATTCCGGCCCGCCGCAAGACCAAGCCAGCGCACATAACCAAGAGTTGGACACTGCTGCGGCGGACTTCGTCCGGGCGCTCATCGAGAAACACAGCACCGATGAGCTGGCAATAGCCCAGGTGCTCGCTTCGTACGCCGGCATTGTCGACTATTACGGCAAGCCAAGGGACCTGAGCTTCATCGTGGCGGACAAGAGAAGCTATTTCCAGCGGTGGCCAGAGCGGGCATACAGCGTTCGCAAGAATAGCGTCATGGTCACCTGCGCCAATGCACGCTGCATGGTGACCGGCATATACGATTGGATCGTGCGGAGCCTCCCGAGGAACAAGCAGGCGAAAGGCGCGGCCCGTTTCAGCTACACGATTGCGATCGGTCCTGATCCAAAGGTCATAGCTGAAGCGGGCCAAGTCCTTCGATGAACAGGCACCAGACGAGCAGCCAGTTGGCAATGCAACTGCGGCTGGCGGTCGAGGCTCTATTTACGCCTTGACCGGCTTTCTCGGGCTACTTCTCTCCGATTTCGATCTGGGTTTCTTGTTCGCAGGGCGGGTCGGCTGGGCAGGAACCCGCACATTGGACGGACGCCAATCCGTTTCCTTGACATCGAAGCGCGGCAGCTTCCCGATCTCCCTTGCGAGCGCGCTGGGAGGGAAATCGCCGTACCCCTCGCGAGCATCCTCACGGCCACTCCCAAGCATGTAGTCACGGTGCTGCTTGTCCATGTCATGTTGGCGCGAGAGGGTCGTGAACAGATGCCGCCAGGCGTGATTGGGCTTTCCTCCCGGTGCAGGTATGCCCAGTTCCTCGGTGATCCAATTCCCGACCCGAACGCCCGCCTCTTGCGACCGGGGCTTGCCTGTCAGCTTAGTGAGGTCGGTTTCGTCGGGATAAGGAACATAGAACGCTGGACCGTCACCCACCTCCTTGAACATCTCTAACAAGCCCAACTCTACAAGATGCGGATGAACGGCGGTCATCCACGCCCTGCCGCTCTTCGTGGAACCCGCCTCCGGCGTGATGAAGAAATAGGGCGTATCACCGTCTACCTTGACATCCACGCCGCGAAGCTGGGTGATCTCCGTCACCCGCAACCCGGTGTAGGCGCAAATCCACGGCACCCAAAAGAGGGCGCGCTTGTGGGGCGCCGAGATGTCTTTGGAGCTTCCGTTGAACGTGGCGCTGAGGATAGCCTTGGCTTCCTCCATGTCGTAGCCCCTCTTGCCCGGCGCGGGGCCGTCTCTTCGATCTCGAATGTCGCTAGCCACGTTTGCTGGTAGGCTGAACTCCCTAACTGCATGTGTGAGGACCGCGCTCAACGCCGCGAGGGCCTTGCCGTTGATCTTCGACGGCGCAAGCCCCTCAGCTATCAATTCGTCACGCCACTTCCGAACGTCCGCGCTTGTCACATCCTGAGCGTTCCGGTGCCCGCTGCTCTTGACGAATTTGTCGAGGTCTCGCGCGTAGTCGCTCTTGGTCTTCTCCTTGAGACTCTGCGTCGCGAATTTATGGTCAAGCAGGGCGAACAAGTCCAAGTCCCCCGCCGCCCGTGGCGCTGGCTTGGCCTCGCCGCGCTCGGCCTCCCAATCGGGGAAACGCTTTCGCGCTTCGTCGGGCGAATAGTCGCCTCCGGCCTTCCTGAGATTGGTTTCAGCCGCAAGCTGGATTGCCTTGAAGGCCGCGTGGACGACGCGAGTCCGACTGAGGAGATCGGTGTTGACGCCCTGCTCGACGAACAGTTCATCGACTGTCGGTCCGAACCAGCGCTCAAGCTCACCGCCCTCCTCCTTGCTCTTGTTCAACCGGAGGACTTGTTTCCAAATCCCTTCCTCGCCCGGCTCACTGTCCATCATGTCGACCAAGCGAGCGTAGAGGACGCCCGCAAGGGCCTGGATTTGCTTGTTGTTGAGCGGCTGAGGGCCTTGCCTGAACCGCTGCCAGAACTCATGGAGTGCAGCATCGGCCTCGCGGTGACGCCTTTTGGCTTCTTCGCGGTCTTTCGTACCGAGGCTGACCTTGACGGTTGCGCCCGCTTTCACTGTTTTGATGGTCCCTCCAATGGGAATCGCCACCCTTCCATCCAGTGGCAAGTTCTTCAAATCGGAGGGCGCGCGCTGCCGAAGGTAATAGACACCCGTCTTTGGATGTTGCTGAGGTCCAGGCATTTTCAAGCTCATGTGTACCACCCCTGTGTACCAGACAGGCGGCAAAAAGACCAAGAAAGTCAGATAGTTGTTCCCCTTCAAAGGGATAGGCTGGTGCTGCGAGAGAGGATTGAACTCTCGACCTCTCCCTTACCAAGGGAGTGCTCTACCACTGAGCTACCGCAGCCTGCGATGGCGGCGCTTCTGCCATATCGAACCGGTAAGCGCAAGGCCAAGAAAAACCCAAAGCGTCGCATGTGATTCCCGCCGGCAATTATGCGGTTTGCGGCGGCATGCGCGGCTGATCCACAGGATCAAACCCGGCTCTCGCCCTGCTTTCATGACATGGCCGCGCGAAAATGCTAGCCATTGCGGAATCGCGGCCGGCTGACCGCCGGTCAGGAATGGACGATGGACGACAGGGCAAATCCACCGAAAAAAGGCGGCGGAGAGCGCAAGGACCGGCTGGCCGAGGCGCTGCGCGCCAATCTGCAGAAGCGCAAGGCGCAAGCGCGTTCGCGACGGGTTGGCGATGCTGACAAGCAGCGCGCTGGCGACGTTCACAAGCAACGCGCCGGCGACGCTGACGAACAGTGCGCTGCCGATCCCGACGATCGGCCGGAAGAGTTGCCGGCTGCTGGAAAAATGCACAAGGACTGACCAAATCAGCCATACTGGCCGGCCACAGTCGGTCCGGTTTTAGGAAAATCCTATTTCTTGAACCAAGCCGGCCAATAGTCTAAGGCGGGCACACTCAAACCGATTGAAGCGGCCTGTTCGGGCCGAGGGGACGTTTTCTCATGGATCGCATCAGAATTGTCGGCGGCAATCAGCTTGCCGGCACCATTCCGATCTCGGGCGCCAAGAACGCGGCATTGCCGCTGATGATCGCCTCACTGCTCACCGACGACACGCTGACGCTGGAAAACGTGCCGCATCTGGCCGATGTCGAACAACTGATCCGCATCCTCGGCAATCACGGCGTCGATTATTCCGTCAACGGCCGGCGCGAAAAGCAGCAGGAAGGCTATTCGCGCACCATCAATTTTTCCGCCCGCAACATCGTCGACACCACCGCGCCTTACGAGCTGGTGTCGAAGATGCGCGCTTCCTTCTGGGTGATCGGGCCGTTGCTTGCCCGCATGGGCGAGGCCAAGGTGTCGCTGCCCGGCGGCTGCGCCATCGGCACGCGCCCGGTCGACCTGTTCCTCGAGGGCCTGCAGGTTCTCGGCGCCGAGCTCGACGTCGACAATGGCTATGTCATGGCCAAGACCCGGAATGGCCGCCTCATCGGCAATCGCTACGTGTTCCCGAAGGTCTCGGTCGGCGCCACCCATGTGCTGATGATGGCGGCCTCGCTCGCCAAGGGCGAGACGGTGCTGGAGAACGCCGCCTGCGAGCCGGAAATCGTCAATCTCGCCGAATGCCTGATCGCCATGGGCGCCAAGATTCATGGCGCCGGCACCTCGATCATCACCATCCACGGCGTCGAGGTGCTGTCGGGGGCGCGCGTGCGCGTCATCCCCGACCGCATCGAGACCGGCACCTATGCCATGGCCGTCGCCATGACCGGCGGCGACGTGATGCTCGCCGGCGCCCGGCCAGACCTGTTGCAGACCGCGCTCGACGTGCTTGTCGAGACCGGGGCCGAGATCACGCCGACCAATGAGGGCATCCGCGTCAAGCGCAACGGCTCGGGCATTGCGCCGGTCGACGTGACCACCGCCCCCTTCCCCGCCTTCCCGACCGACCTGCAGGCGCAGTTCATGGGTCTGATGACGATGGCCAAGGGCAAGTCGCGCATCACCGAAACGATCTTCGAGAACCGCTTCATGCATGTGCAGGAGCTCGCACGGCTGGGCGCCCACATCACCCTTTCCGGCCAGACGGCGATCGTCGACGGCGTCGCCAGGCTGAAGGGCGCGCCCGTGATGGCGACCGACCTGCGCGCCTCGGTGTCGCTGGTCATCGCCGGCCTTGCCGCCGAAGGCGAAACCACGGTCAACCGCGTCTATCACCTCGACCGCGGCTTCGAGCGGCTGGAAGAGAAGCTCTCCGGTTGCGGCGCAGTGATCGAGCGCATTTCGGGCTGACGCTTCGCAGCATTCTTTCCCAGCGGTTGCGCCGAGCGGAAAGACCGCATAACAGAACGTTGAATTGTCAACGTTCAGGGTGCGCATTCTGCATGGCAGCTCTCAAGCTCATCGCGCTCGACGACCAGGATCTGAGCATCGTCTCGGCGCATGTCCAGGACGCCGTGATGAAGGTCTCCGACCTAGAATATCTGCCGGCGGCCAAGCGCTTCGTGCTGACCATGAACCGCTTCGTCTGGGAAGCGAAATCCGGCTTGTTCCGCCAGCACAATGAACGGCGCCAGAGCGTCTTGCATTTCGATCGCGTGCTTGGCGCCAAGACCAACGGCATTGCGCGCGACAAGCCGGCCGAGGTGCTGTCGCTGCTGGCGGTCAGCTTCATCGCCATCAGCAAGCCGGCCGGCATCGTCGAGCTGATCTTTTCGGGCGGCGGCACCATTATGCTCGACGTCGAATGCATCGAGGCCAGGCTTGCCGATATCGGCGGCTCCTGGGAAGCCACCTCGCGCCCCCTGCACAGAGGCTGAAGCGCGATGGCGATAACGCTCCGACAGCAGGACGCCGATTTCGAACAGCGTTTTTCGGCCTTCCTCACCACCAAGCGCGAGGTGTCGGCCGATGTCGAGGCCGTGGTGCGCGACATCATCGCCCGCGTGCGCGCCGAAGGCGACAAGGCACTTGTCGATTACACGCTGAAGTTCGACAAAGCCGATCTCAACACGCTCGGCATCGCGGTGTCGAAGGACGACATCGCCAAGGCCTATGAAGCGGCCGATCCGGCGACCGTCGAGGCGCTCAAATTCGCGCGCGACCGCATCCGCTCGCATCACGAGCGACAGAAGCCTAGGGACGATCGCTATACGGATGCCGCGGGCGTCGAGCTCGGCTCGCGCTGGACGGCGATCGAAGCCGTCGGCCTTTACGTGCCGGGCGGCACGGCGAGCTATCCAAGCTCGGTGCTGATGAACGCCGTGCCGGCCAGGGTCGCCGGCGTCGAGCGCATCGTCATCGTCGTGCCGGCCTCGGGCGGCGTTATCAATCCGCTGGTACTGGTGGCAGCCGACCTTGCCGGCGTTTCGGAGATGTACCGCGTCGGCGGCGCGCAGGCCGTTGCAGCGCTTGCCTATGGCACCGAGACGATCAGGCCGGTCGCCAAGATCGTCGGTCCGGGCAACGCCTATGTCGCGGCGGCCAAGCGGCAGGTGTTCGGCACGGTCGGCATCGACATGATCGCCGGGCCGTCGGAAGTGCTGGTGGTGGCCGATGCCGACAACGATCCGAACTGGATCGCGGCCGACCTTTTGGCGCAAGCCGAGCATGACGTTTCGGCGCAGTCGATCCTGATCACCGACGATCCGGAATTCGGCAAGGCGGTCGAGCAGGCGGTCGAGCGCCAGCTCAAGGTGCTGCCGCGCGGCGAGACGGCCGGGGCCAGCTGGCGCGATTTCGGCGCGGTGATCCTGGTGCCGACGCTCGACGCCTCGCTGCCGCTGGTCGACAGGATCGCGGCCGAGCATGTCGAGCTCGCCTTCGACGAAGCCGAGGCATTCCTTTCCAGGATGCGCAACGCGGGCGCCGTGTTTATCGGCCGCCATACGCCGGAAGTCATCGGAGATTATGTCGGCGGCTCCAACCACGTCTTGCCGACGGCGCGGTCGGCGCGTTTCTCGTCGGGTCTGTCCGTGCTCGATTTCGTCAAGCGCAGCTCGATCCTGAAGCTCGGCCCGGAGCAGCTCAAGGTGCTGGCGCCCGCCGCGATCGCGCTCGCCAAGGCCGAAGGGCTCGATGCCCATGCCCGCTCCGTCGCGATCAGGTTGAACATGTAGCGATGTCCGGCCGCGACCAGACCCGCGACAGGCTGATCGACGTCGAGCTCGACGAATCGATCGGACGTTCGACGCCCGACGTCGAGCACGAGCGGGCCGTGGCGATCTTCGACCTCATCGAGGAGAACCGTTTTCGGCCGGTCAACGATGACGGCGCGGGTCCTTACAAGCTCAAGCTTTCACTGGCCGAGTCCCGCCTGGTCTTCGGCGTCAGCCGCGAGAACGGTGCCGAGGTGGTCACCCACATCCTGTCGCTGACGCCGCTGAGGCGCATCGTCAAGGACTACTACCTGATCTGCGAAAGCTACTACGAAGCCATCCGCTCCTCGACGCCGAGCCATATCGAGGCGATCGACATGGGCCGGCGCGGCCTGCACAATGAGGGCTCGCAGACGCTGATGGACCGGCTAGCCGGCAAGATCGAGATCGACTTCGACACGGCGCGCCGGCTGTTCACTCTGGTCTGCGTGCTGCACTGGCGGGGCTAGATCAGGATGATGTTTCGTTGAAACACCACACTGATCCAGTTCTTTGTTGGAGCGTGATCTTTTCCAAAAACCGGTTCCCACTTTTTGGGATCATGCTCTAGTGGCCGCCCTGCCCCATTCGATCCTGTTCCTATGCGGCATGAACGCCGTGCGCTCGCCGATCGCGGAACAGCTGGCGCGCCGCATGCTTCCCGCCACCACCTTCGTCGCTTCGGCCGGTGTGCGCGCCGGCGAGCGCGACCCGTTCGTCGATGCGGTGCTCGCCGAAGAAGGCCTGTCGCTTGGCGAGCGCCAACCCAGGACGCTGGCGGATATGGAGGACGATTATTTCGACCTGATCGTAACGCTAGCGCCGGAGGCGCATCATGCGGCGCTCGAGCTCACCCGTTCGCTCGCCGTCGAGGTCGAATACTGGCCGATGCCCGACCCGACCGACACAGGCGGCACCCGAGAGCATATCATGGCCGCCTATCGCGATGTGCGCGAGCGGCTGAAAGCGCGCATAAGCCGACGTTTTCTGCTTCCTGCGGCAAAAAACGCGGCCGATTAAGCATGTTCACAAGCGGGCGATTATCATATAGGTTCCGCCGCAAATTCCGGCCGGAGTCGGATGATTTCCGGTCGGTTCGGCCGGAAATCATCCGACTCCGGATCAAAGAACTAGAGCACGATGTCGCCCGAAAACCGCTTGACACTTTTCGGCATCATGCTCTAGGCGCCGGAACGCCCATCCAAGCAAAGGTATCGAATGCCGAAGGAAGAAGTCCTCGAGTTTCCAGGTGTGGTCACCGAACTGCTGCCCAATGCGATGTTCCGGGTGAAGCTCGAAAACGAACACGAAATCATCGCCCACACGGCCGGCCGCATGCGCAAGAACCGCATTCGCGTGCTGACCGGCGACAAGGTCCTGGTCGAGATGACGCCCTACGACCTGACCAAGGGCCGCATCACCTATCGTTTCAAGTAACAGTCCGGCGCGAACCCAGAGCCGGATGATTTCAGGTCTGCTCGACCTGAAATCATCCGGCTCCAACTCAGGGAGTGGAGCATGATGTCGTCCGAAAACCGCTTCACACTTTTCGGCATCATGCTCCCATGAGCATCCTGCAGAAGCTGGTGCTTGCCTCGGGTTCGCCGCGCCGCATCGAACTCTTGCAGCAGGCCGGCATCGAGCCGGACCGGGTGCTGCCCGCCGATGTCGACGAGACGCCGCTGCGCGCCGAGCATCCCCGCTCGCTGGCCAAGCGCCTTTGCAAGGACAAGGCCGAGAAGGCGCTGGCCTCGCTGAAGAGCGAGGAGGATTATGCGCCAGCCTTCATCCTCGCCGCCGACACGGTGGTGGCGGTCGGACGGCGCATCCTGCCCAAGGCCGAGACGATCGACGACGCCGTCAATTGCCTCGGCCTGCTTTCCGGCCGCTCGCACCGGGTCTATTCCGGCATCTGCCTGATCACGCCCGGCGGCAAGCTGCGCCAGCGGCTGGTGGAGACAAGGGTGCGCTTCAAGCGGCTGCCGCGCGAGGAGATCGACGCCTATGTCGCGTCCGGCGAGTGGCGGGGCAAGGCCGGCGGCTATGCGGTGCAGGGCCTGGCCGGCTCGTTCGTCGTCAAGCTGGTCGGCTCCTACACCAATGTGGTCGGCCTGCCGCTCTACGAGAGCGTGGCGCTGCTTTCCGGCGAAGGCTTCAAGGCGCACCAGCACTGGCACGCCGCGCGCTCATGAGCATAGTCTACACATGAGCTCGGGCGAGAAGGTTACGCCGCTGAGGCCGAAACGGCCCTGCCCCGAATGCGGCAAACCGTCGGCGCGCGAGCATTATCCGTTCTGCTCGGCGCGCTGCAAGGACATCGACCTCAACCGCTGGCTGAAGGGCGCCTATGTCATTCCCGGCCGCGATGGCGAAGAGGAAGAAGACGACAGCCCGAAGCCGGGCCCGACGCCCAAGGACGAGCCGTGAGCGCAGCCGGCGACCGGTCGTTTTCCAGCGATTTTTCTTTCCTGACGAAATCAACACCTAGGCGCTGGACAGGCAAGATTCCCGTGCTATAACCCACGCGCTTTCAAGGGGCGCCGCCTGGCGCCTTCGTGAAACCCGGCGGGCGCATCCCGTTAGCCGGCACAGGCCCAGATAGCTCAGTTGGTAGAGCAGCGGACTGAAAATCCGCGTGTCGGTGGTTCGAATCCGCCTCTGGGCACCATCCCCTCTTCTCCCGACAGTCTCTTTCGCCGAAGCATCTACGCTTTTGTCTCGGCAAATGTCTGAAATCCTTGGTAATTTTTGTGACGCAAGGCGCGGTTGGCCGTGTTTTGTGGAATTTCGGCGTAGTTGGTCCAACGAGGCGGAGGGCTGGTATTTTCGGTGGTATTGGAGATCCTGATGGTATCGATGCAGCCAAATGGAGCTCCCGGAAATGGCGCTTTCCGACGTAAAATGCCGAAATGCCCGACCCGCTTCAAAGCTCGTGAAATTGTCTGACGGTGGCGGGCTCCAGCTTTGGGTTCAGCCTACCGGATCTCGCCTATGGCGCCTCGCCTATCGTTTTGGCGGCAAGCAGAAGCTTCTGGCGTTGGGCAGCTATCCGCTCATCTCCCTGGCTGAGGCACGCGAGGCGCGCGATACCGCCAAACGTCTCCTCCTACGTGGCATCGACCCCGCCCAGGAGCGTAAGTCACAAAAGGCTTCGGCAGAGGACACCTTTCGCTCAATCGCGGAGGACTATGTCGACAAGCTGAAGAAGGAGGGTCGTGCCGACCGGACCATCACCAAGGTCAAATGGTTGCTCGACTTTGCCCATCCAACGTTGGGGGACAAAAGCGTTCGGGAGATTGATCCGGCCACAATTCTTGCCGCTCTCCGCAGCGTGGAGGTTCGCGGTCGATACGAGTCGGCCAGGCGACTGCGCTCCACTATCGGCAGCGTGTTTCGATATGCAATCGCAACCGCACGCGCCGATACAGATCCGACGATCGCCCTGCGGGGAGCACTCGTCGGTCCAACGGTCACGCCGCGCGCCGCCGTTACCGATCCTAAGGCCTTGGGAGGCTTGCTGAGGGCGATCAATGCATTTGACGGGCAGCCGACAACCCGAGCCGCCCTAAGGCTGATGGCCCTGCTGTTTCCCCGCCCCGGCGAGCTGCGCGCGGCCGGATGGGACGAGTTCGATTTCGAAAGCTCGGTGTGGAGCATCCCTGAAGGGCGCATGAAAATGAGACGGCCGCACCGCGTACCTCTCTCCAGGCAGGCCGTCGGGGTCCTGACCTCACTTAGAGAAACCTCTGGTGGGGGCACGCTGTTGTTTCCTAGTATTCGATCGGGCTCGCGTCCGATTTCCGACAACACGCTTAACGCTGCCCTTCGCCGTATTGGGTACGGCAAGGAAGAAGCCACCGCGCACGGTTTTCGAGCAACGGCATCAACTTTGCTAAACGAATGCGGAAGATGGCATCCGGACGCCATAGAGCGGCAGCTGGCCCATGTTGAGAACAACGACGTACGTCGCGCCTACGCCCGGGCAGAGTACTGGGAAGAGCGCGTAAAGATGATGCAATGGTGGGCCGATTATCTGGATGAACTCGAGAGCAAAAACGCGCGGGTGAAAACGGCGGTTGAAGATCGCTAAAACTGGGCCACCTTTGGTCTGGCGAATCTAATGACCAAGACATGGAGATTTGCAGCGCTGTACCATTGTACCGAATTAAACTCTGCGAGAGTGATCCCTCCCGCTTCGGGGCACATTAACACTGCCCGATTTTCTAGTGAAGCCAAGCATTCTGACTCGATTCGGCCCACACATGGCTGGAAGTGAAAGAGAGCTTTGCGCCCGATTTCGGTCGTTGAGACGCCCTTTACACTGTCCGAAAGGCCGCCGTTCGTTTATTTACCTAGCCTGCTGGCGGGACCGACCGGCGCTTGACTAAGCCCTGCTCGACCGCCTTAACGTGGTGGGCAGCATATCGTCGATTTCCTTGTCGGAGAACATAAGCTCCTCGTTGTCCTTCAAGGAATTCTGTGCCTTCTTGTAGGCCTTCCCGTCCGTGAAGGGTGCCGCCCGATAGATTTCGTGAAGGTTGGTCTGCAACTCGTCGCGCTGAGTCCGAAGGTCGTCAATTGGCACTGCCGTATTGAGCGCGTCGGTTATCAGGCTGAGGTAAGATTCTCGCACATTCCAGATGTCGGACGCGGTTTCCCTGTGTCGCTGCGCGAGAGCACCGGGGTCTAGGTCCTTCTGGTAGGCGTTGTAGATCAGGCTGAGAATGGCAAGCACGACGGTCGCGTATTCCGCATATTGCAGAAGCCCCGTCTCCGCCCTGAAAACGGTCGTCACCGCGCCGCCGGCGATGAGCGCGGACAGGATGATGTTGAACCACTTTGCATACCATTGATGGTCGGCAAGCCGCTCGGCCATCTTCTCGTGGATCTTGTGGGTGTAGGCGCAACGGCCGTAACACTCGCGCACTTGGCTCTCGAGTTGGTACCGCGGATCAAATTGGGAAGGTTGTGCCAAAGACGATCCTCCATTTCGCGCGGCGCTGTGCGGCTTTGTCGTCGGTCTGCATGTTGCAGGCCTCGACGGCGATATTGTAGTCACTGAGCGCCTTCAACCAGAACACCCCCGTCTTGTAGACGTAGGAACCGCTTCCCGGCATCCGCCAGTAAGTTTTCTCTCGGTCGAGGTCGTAGAGATACTTCAGGAAGTCCCGCGCCATGTAGTCATGATAGCCGTAGGATTTATCCCGATACTCCCACGTTTCGATGAACTGATAGGCAAGCGCGTCAATCAGCGCTCCAGTCATCGGAACGCTATTATGGTCTTTCCACACCCTCATCATGCGGCCGAGCGCTTTCAGGTTGCCGTTAACGGCCGTATTGCGTGTCTGGACGGCATTTATCTCTGCCCGGGGGTTGCACTGTCGCCAGGTACCTCCCCCGTTTGAATCGGCAAACGTCCAGGAACCGTCCGTGTTGTCGAAATAGGGGAGGATTTCGAATGTGATTCCGTCCGTGAAGGAGATGACGACAACCTGACCGTTGCCGCCGACGTTGCTGGAGCCGTAGGTTTTGAGGAGGGAGTTTTTCACGGCCTGAAGAAGTGCGGACTGACCGTTGCCCTGATACGCGCTGTATTTGACGTATTCCGCATAGGGGAGCTGGAAGCCGATATCCAGGTCGCTGATTCCGCGTGCGGCGGTGTCGCGACCGTAAGAGCCAACATAGAGACTGTGGGCGGAGCTGGAATCAGTGTTCCAGAAGTCTGTGTTAAGGCGCGTGGTGATACGCCGGTACCGCTGTCCTATCGAGCTGATCAGGTCGGTGCCGATATTGTAGTTATTCCGGAAGTTGTAGAACTCGTCAGATACGCCCATTCCCATCCCCACCAGCGGTAACTTCGTCGGGAGATGGCAATTTTATGCTTTCAGCGCAATAGCTTCGGTGTGCGTTCAACGGGAATATTACGCGGCGGACATGAACTATGCTCGCGGGCTGTGGCGAGGGCTGATGTCAGTTTCTTCCTCATTTGGATATCAACTCGCGCCCATGGGATTGCGCTCCTGCCGGAATGCCCCCCGTTCACACGTTGCTGCCAGTTTACGCCGAACGAACTAGTCAGGCCGCTTCCGCTTAACGAGGCTCTTCTTATTTTAGCCAAACATGATCTCCTCGCTGCGGAATGGCAACTAAGATGTGGCTTTTGTGCTTCGATACCCACACGCCGGGAATACCAGGACCGAGGCAGCGTCCATGAAGAGTGACGCAATCTCGTAT
>NZ_VFUG01000025.1:0-69857 GCF_006440615.1 Mesorhizobium sp. B2-6-2
CGAGCCGCCGAATGGCCCGGACCTCCCCAAACCAGTTGGGCTTCGCATATGAATAACTTTCCCCGGACATCCCTGCCCCTCGTGGGGGAGATGTCCGGCAGGACAGAGGGGGGCGCGAAGGAACGCGGCGATGTCGGCTGGCACAGTTCCACACCCCCCTTGCGGCGCCGGCGGTGTTTCACGTGAGTCACTGCCGGGCAGGAGCCACCCGTGTTTCACGTGAATCACTTGCCAATGCAGAACTGCGAAAAGATGACGTCGAGCAGATCCTCGACATCGACCGCGCCGGTGATCCGGCCGAGCCGATCAGCCGCCAATCGCAGATCCTCGGCCCGCAATTCCTGGCTATCTCCGGCCAGCGCCGCTCGCAGAAAGCCCGTCGTCTCCTTGAGCAATTCGACGTGGCGCAACCTCGACGGGAGGACTTCGCTCGCGTCGCCGGTTGCCTTGGTGGCGCGTTCTCCGATCTCGTCGAGAAGCGCGCCGAGGCCGGTGCCGTCCCTGGACGAAATCACGAGGTCATAGTGGCCGGCCCCGGCTCTCGCGATATCCGATTTCGTTCCGATTCGCAGCAGCGGAGCGCCGCTCGCGACCTCGCCGACGGGAACCGGATCGACCATATCCTCCAGCAACAGGATCAGGTCCGCCTCGCCGGCCTTGGCCATGGCACGCTCGATGCCGATCGATTCGACCTTGCCTGCGGCGTCGCGCAGCCCGGCCGTATCGACAATGCGCACTCTCAGCCCGTTGAGGTCCATGACGACCTCGAGTAGATCGCGCGTCGTGCCCGGTTCGTCGGTGACGATCGCTGCTTCGCGCCTGGCCAGGGCGTTGAACAGACTGGACTTGCCGGCATTCGGGGCGCCGAGGATCACGACTTCGAAACCGTCGCGAATGATCTCCGCGGCCTTGAAACCTCCGATGTGGCGATCGATCTCGCCGATCATTGCCGACACGTCGGACCAGACCGCGTCCGAAACGGAGCCCGGTACATCCTCTTCGTCGGCGAAGTCGATCTCCGCCTCGATCATGGCTCGCGCATGGATCAGCCGGCGGCGCCAGCTCGAATAAAGCTCGCTCTGCGCGCCGCCCGCATTGCGCAAGGCGAAGCGGCGCTGCGCCTCTGTCTCGGCATTGACCAGATCGGCCAATGCCTCCGTCTCGACCAGATCCAGTTTGCCGTTGAGAAAGGCGCGCCGGGTAAACTCGCCCGGTTCCGCATGCCGCACCCCATCGACCTGCGTGATCGTCTCCAGCATCTTTGCCGCAACGGCGCGGCTGCCATGGACCTGGAATTCGGCGACGTCCTCGCCGGTGAAGCTGCCGGGACCCGGAAAGAACAGGACGAGGCCATGGTCGATGATCGAGCCGTCCGCCGCCCGGAGCCTTCGCAACGTGGTAAACCGATCCTTAACGGATCCGGCTATCGTTTCGACCACGAATCGAGTTTTGGGGCCGGAAATACGGATGACGGCGATGCCTGCCGGCAAGCGGCCGCTCGACAGCGCAACAATCGAATCTTTCGAAGCCATTGGGGAAACCATTTGCCGGACCTACCGAACCGCCTAGATTGAAAGAGAGAGCACGGCCGAAAGCCGCTTCTTCGGCATCATGCTCTTTGATGCATCAGACCCAAAATGAGCCGCCCATCGTGACCTTACCCGCACGAAACCTGCTTGCCGAAGAGGCCAGCCCTTATCTGCAGCAGCACAGCGACAATCCTGTCCATTGGCGCGGCTGGTCGCCTGCGGCTCTTGCCGAAGCGAAGCAGCTCGGGCGGCCGATCCTGCTCTCCATCGGTTACGCCGCCTGCCACTGGTGCCATGTCATGGCCCATGAAAGTTTTGAGAACGACGCCGTGGCCGCCGTCATGAACCGGCTCTACGTGAATATCAAGGTCGATCGCGAGGAGCGGCCCGACATCGATCAGATCTATATGGCGGCGCTGCATGCCATGGGCGAGCAGGGCGGCTGGCCGCTCACCATGTTTCTGACGCCCGACGGCAAGCCTTTCTGGGGCGGCACCTATTTCCCGCGCGAGGCGCGTTACGGAAGACCCGGCTTCATCCAGGTGCTGGAAGCGATCGACAAGGCCTGGCGCGAGAAGCATCAGAGCCTCGCCGAAAGCGCCGACGGGCTGACCGCCCATGTCGAGCAGCGGCTTGCCGGAGCCACAGGCAAGGGCGTGCTCGACCGCGACACGCTGGCCGACCTCGCCACACGCATCGACGGCATGATCGATCGCGATCTCGGCGGCTTGAAGGGCGCGCCGAAATTCCCCAACGCGCCCTTCATGCACACGCTTTGGCTGTCCTGGCTGCGTGACGGCGAGGCCGCGCATCGCGACGCGGTGCTTGCCAGCCTCGAAAAAATGCTCGCCGGCGGCATCTACGATCATGTCGGCGGCGGTCTCAGCCGCTACTCGACCGACGCCGAATGGCTGGTGCCGCATTTCGAGAAGATGCTTTACGACAACGCCCAGCTCATCCGTCTGTGCAACTGGGCCCATGCGGCCACCAGCAACGACTTGTTCCGGATACGAATCGAAGAGACCGTCGGCTGGCTGCTGCGCGAGATGCTGGTCGAAGGCGGCGCCTTCGCCGCCAGCCTCGATGCCGACAGCGACGGCGAGGAGGGGCTTTTCTACACATGGAACCGCGACGAAGTCGAAGCCGCGCTCGGCGACGATACGTCGACCTTCTTGCGATATTTCGAGCTCGCCGCGCCGCATGGCTGGGAAGGCAAGCCGATCATTCGCCAGAGCGAGGCGCAGCAAGCTCAAGGCATCGCCGACTATGCGCAATTGGCGACTCTGAAGGCAAAGCTGTTGGGCGTCCGCGAAGGGCGGGTCAGGCCGGGCCGCGACGGCAAGGCGCTCACCGACTGGAACGGGCTGATGATCGCAGCGCTTGCCGAGGCGGGCCGCTCGCTTGGGCGGCGAGACTGGATCGACGCCGCCGCGAAAGCCTTCGGCCATATCGTCGAGGCAGGCCAGGACGGGCGCCTCCCGCATTCCATGCTGGGCGCAAAGAGGCTTTTCCCGGCGCTGTCCAGCGATTACGCCGCCATGACCAACGCGGCGATCGCGCTGTTCGAGGCGACCGGCGATCCCGCCTATTCCGATCGCGCCAAGCGCTTCATCGACGAGCTCGACCGCTGGCACCTGGATGAACCAAAGAGCGGCTACTGGCTGACGGCGTCGGACAGCGGCGATGTTCCGATCCGCATCCGCGGTGATGTGGATGAAGCAATCCCGTCCGCCACCAGCCAGATCGTTGAGGCGCTGGTGCGGCTATCATCGCTCACCGGCGACCTCGCTCTCTGGGAAAAGGCGTGGTCGACCGCCGAGCATGCGATGGGCCGCTCCTCGCAACAGGCCTACGGCCAAGCCGGCATCGTCAACGCCTGTGCCCTGACGCTCGAGTCGCTGAAGCTCGTCATTGTAGACAAGCTGGATTCACCAAGTCTCGTTCCGGTTGCGAATCGAAATCCAGACCCGCGCCGGGTCGACATTGTCGTTCCGGTCGGTTCGGAAGCGAATCTACCGTTGTTGCCAGGCGGCGCGTTGCCGCCGACGGACAAGGCCGGCGCCTGGTTCTGCAGCGGACAGGCGTGCATGCCGGTGGTGACCGAGGCAGAGGAGTTGGAGAAGCTGTTGCGGCGATAGCGCCCGTTACCTTCTCCCCTTGTGGGAGAAGGTGGATCGGCGCGAAGCGCCGAGACGGATGAGGGGTGTTCCAGCGAAGTGCGACGCTGGCTTTCCCTGGAACACCCCTCATCCGGCCGCTTCGCGGCCACCTTCTCCCATAAGGGGAGAAGGAAAAGTAGCCCCAATCACGTATTCATCGAATCGAAGAAATCCGCGTTGGTCTTGGTCTGCTTGAGCTTGTCGATGAGGAACTCGATCGCATCGGTGGTGCCCATCGGCGCGAGGATGCGGCGCAGCACGAAGATCTTCTGCAGGTCCGCGCGCGGCACAAGCAGGTCTTCCTTGCGGGTGCCCGACTTGAGGATGTCCATCGCCGGGTAGATGCGCTTGTCGGCCACCTTGCGGTCGAGCTGGATTTCGCAGTTGCCGGTGCCCTTGAACTCTTCGAAGATGACTTCGTCCATGCGGCTGCCCGTATCGATCAGCGCGGTGGCGATGATGGTCAGCGAGCCGCCTTCCTCGATGTTGCGGGCGGCGCCGAAGAAGCGCTTCGGGCGCTGCAGCGCGTTGGCGTCGACACCGCCGGTCAGCACCTTGCCGGATGACGGCACCACGGTGTTATAGGCGCGGCCGAGACGCGTGATCGAATCGAGCAGGATGACGACGTCGCGGCCGTGCTCGACCAGGCGCTTGGCCTTCTCGATCACCATCTCGGCGACCTGCACGTGGCGCGCTGCCGGCTCGTCGAAGGTCGAGGAAATCACCTCGCCCTTCACCGAGCGCTGCATGTCGGTCACTTCCTCCGGACGCTCGTCGATCAGAAGCACGATCAGATAGCATTCCGGATGGTTGGCGGTGATCGAATGGGCGATGTTCTGCATCAGCACCGTCTTGCCGGTGCGCGGCTGCGCGTTGATCAGCGCGCGCTGTCCCTTGCCGATCGGCGCGACCAGGTCGATCACGCGCGGCGAGATGTCCTTGGAAGTCGAATTGTCGATCTCCATCTTCAGCCGCTTGGTCGGGTAGAGAGGCGTCAGATTGTCGAAGTGGATCTTGTGCCGGATCTTCTCCGGGTCGTCGAAATTGATGGTGTTGACTTTGAGCAGCGCGAAATAGCGCTCGCCCTCTTTCGGGCTGCGGATCGGTCCTTCGACCGTATCGCCGGTCTTGAGCGAAAAGCGCCTTATTTGCGACGGCGAGATGTAGATATCGTCGGGACCCGGCAGGTAGTTTGCGTTGGCCGAGCGCAGGAAGCCGAAACCGTCCTGCAGCACCTCGACCACGCCTTCGCCGATGATCTCGACGTCCTGGGCGGCGAGCTTCTTCAGGATCGCGAACATCAGCTCCTGCTTGCGCATGACGCTGGCGTTCTCCACCTCGAGCGTCTCGGCATAAGCGATCAGCTCTGGCGGCTTCTTGTTCTTGAACTCTGCGAGTTTCATTTCTTGCATTAGATAGACTCTGGGTAGGCTTTGGAGAGGGAAATCGGCTGGATGCGACAAATGTCGGGCGCGGCCGAAAGCGAGTGAAAGGGGCGGCGCATGACGGGAAGGAAGACCCGTCTTGTATCGTCGCTCGACTGAAAGAGCAAGCCGCCTTTTGCGGGGCAGGGACCAGGTCCGGGAAAGCCTCAGAACGGCTTCACGATGACCAGGATGACGATGACGATCATCAGTAATGTGGGGATCTCATTGACGATCCGCCAGTGCCTCGCCGGCTTTTCGTTCTTGTCCTCGGCAAATTTCCTGACCGCGCCGGCGAGATAGCCATGCAGCCCCGACATAATGAGCACCAGCGCGATCTTGGCGTGCAGCCAGCCGCCCTGGAATCCAAAGCCTTTCCAGGCGAGCCAAAGCCCGAACACCCAGGTCGCGGTCATCGCCGGATTGATGATCCCGCGCAGCAGCCGGCGCTCCATCACCTTGAAGGTCTCGGACTGAACCGAGCCCCTTTCGGCATCGACGTGATAGACGAAGAGACGCGGCAGATAGAGCATGCCGGCCATCCAGGAAATGACCGCGATCACATGGATCGCCTTGGCCCACGGATAGAAGCCGTCGGGTGCCGCGAGATAAAGCAGCGCCGTCAGCACGACGAGCAGGGCAATGCCGATCGCCATGCGCTTCATCGCCTGGCCAGTGCTGTTCTCGCTGCTCGCGCCGTTCTCGTTGCTTACATCCCTCATTGCCAGCTTCTCACCATTTTCACCATCGCCTCGACATGCGCCACCGGCGTTTCCGGCGTGATGCCGTGGCCGAGATTGAAGATCAGCGGCCCGCCACCCAAAGTCCTCAGGATTGCCTCGACGCCGTCAGAGAGCGCCTTGCCGCCGGCGACCAGGCGCAACGGATCGAGATTGCCTTGCACCGCCCCGTCGCGCTGCAGCTCCTTCGCCATCGACAGCGGCACGGTCCAGTCGAGACCGAGACCGGCAATCCCGGTCTTTCCCCTGTAGTCGCGATAGCGTTCGCCCGCGCCCTTCGGAAAACCGATCACCGGCACGTCGGGGTGAACCGCCTTCACTTGGGCGACGATCTCGGCAACCGGCTCGATGCAGAAGGCCTCGAAGGACGGCTCGTCCAGCACGCCCGACCACGAATCGAAAATCTGCACCGCATCGGCGCCAGCCTCGATCTGGCGGATGAGATAGGCGGCCGAATGATCGGCCAAAATCTTCAGAAGCCGCGCGAAGGCCTCGGGCTCGCGATAGGCGAATAGCCGGGCAGGGCCCTGGTCGGGCGTGCCATGGCCGGCGATCATATAGGTCGCCACCGTCCAGGGCGCGCCGCAGAAGCCGAGCAGCGTCGTCTCATCGGGCAGTTTCGCCCGCAGCCGGCGCACGGTCTCGTAGACCGGTTCGAGATTCACGTGAAACATGTCGCCGTTCAGCGCCGCAATCTCGGCCGCCGAGATCGGCTTCAGGACCGGTCCGCGGCCTTCTTCGAAGCGGACATCCCGCCCCAGGGCGTTGGGCACGACGAGAATGTCGGAGAACAGGATCGAGGCGTCGAAGCCGAAGCGTTCGATCGGCTGCAGCGTCACCTCGACGGCAAGGTCGGGATCGTAGCAGAGATCAAGGAAGGATCCCGCCCGCTTCCTGGTCTCGCGATATTCGGGAAGATAGCGGCCCGCCTGGCGCATCATCCAGAGCGGCGGCGGTGAAACCGTCTCGCCCTTGAGGACGTCGAGCATGATCCGTTTCCCAGCCATCCTGCGCTGCCCTCTCCGCTTCTCTTAAATCAAATATCTATTTTAAAAGAGTCTTCTGATTCTAAGAGTCTGTTGGTTGTGATGGTTGCGACCTGTCCAGCGTCCGAGCCGAAAAGGCCAGTCAGCATATTGTCGCGTACTCGCTTGCGCAATTTGGAGGGTTCTGGGGACGAAGCGGATTCAGGCTTTGGAGTCAAAAGCTTGGGCTTTCCGTTCCGAACCTCGCCCTGTGGACGAGATCGGCCAAGAAAACTTGATCCCCGGTTTTGTCCCCAGCGCCGCGACAAAGCCTACAGCGGGTCGAATTGTGGACAAGCGGCCATCTGATACAGTCGCCTCCTTGCCCAAGGCTTGCCCATCCAGCCTTGTCCACAATTGCCCACAGCCTGGACCCATCCCCTGTGAACAAACCTCAGAGCTTCTTCCATCTGCATCTGATCTCCGACGCCACGGGCGAGACGCTGCTGGCGGCCGGCCGCGCGGCGTCCGCCCAATACAAAGATGCGCGCGCCATCGAGCACATCTATCCGCTGATCCGCACGGAAAAGCAGATAGCCAAGGTCTTCGAGGACATCGAGGAGGAGCCCGGCATTATTCTCTATACGGTGGTCGACCAGAAGCTTGCCCGCTCGATCGATGAGCGGTGCGCGGCCATGGGCCTGCCTTGCGTCTCGGTGCTGGAACCGGTGCTGACCGTCTTCCAGTCCTATCTCGGCACGCCGGCCGGTCGCCGCGTCGGCGCCCAGCACGTGCTCGACGCCGAGTATTTCCGCCGCATCGATGCGCTGAACTTCACCATGGAGCATGATGACGGCCAGCTGCCGGCCAATATGGACGATGCCGACATCGTGCTGATCGGCATTTCGCGAACCTCGAAGACGCCGACCAGCATCTATCTCGCCAATCGCGGCATCAAGACCGCCAACATCCCGATTGTGCTCGGCGTGCCGCTGCCCGAAAGCCTGATTGCCGCCAAGACGCCTTTGGTCGTCGGCCTGGTCGCCACGGCCGAGCGCATCTCGCATGTGAGGCAAAACCGCATCCTCGGCAGCAGCGCCGCCTTCGTGTCGACCGACTATGTCGACCGCGCCGCGATCAACGAGGAGCTCGCCTATGCCCGCCAGCTTTGCACGCGGCATGGCTGGCCGATGATCGATGTCAGCCGCCGCTCCATTGAGGAAACGGCGGCGGCCATCGTTGCCCTGCGGGGCAAGACGCGCTAACGGAGACCAAGCCGGATGAAGGTGGACCTGCCACGGCCGCCGAATAGATCGAAAAGTCACGACGGATCGCATGCCTCGGAGATTGGCCGAAACGTCCATCGCTTCGTCATCCTAGGGCGGAGCAAGGAGCGGAGCGACGCAGCGTAGGCCCTAGGATCCATGCCGTGACGCCGAAGTGTTGCGATGGTGCAGAATTCTGCTCCGCTGCGCTCCTCGATTGAGGGAACGGAATGGATCCTAGGATCTCCGCGACGGAGCTTCGCTCCTGCTCCGCCCTAGGATGACGAAGTTCGTAAGGGCTTCGCCTTCAACTTGCCGGATCAGCAGCGTGAAGGAACTAATCAGGTAGTACATCATGCCCGAAAAGATCATCCTCGCCTCCGGCAGCCCATTCCGAAAAGCCATGCTCGTCAGCGCCGGCCTCGACATCGAGGCGGTGCCGGCAAATGTCGACGAGCGCGCGCTCGAGGCTCCGCTGAAGGACAGCGGCGTTTCGCCCGAGGACGTCGCCTCGATCCTGGCCGAGGCCAAGGCGACCGCGGTCTGCGAGCGCAAGCCTGGCGCCCTGGTGCTCGGCTGCGACCAGACCCTGTCGCTGGGCGACGAGATCTTTCACAAGCCCGCCGACATGGAAGGCGCCCGCCGCCATCTCCTCACCTTGTCCGGCAAGACGCATCAGTTGAACAGCGCCGCCGTGCTTTGCCGCGACGGCGAGGTGCTGTGGCGCCATGTCGGCGTCGCCAGCCTGACCATGCGCGAACTCGACCCCGGCTTCATCGGCAGGCATCTGGCGCGCGTCGGCGCCAAGGCGCTCTCCAGTGTCGGCGCCTACCAGATCGAGGGCGAAGGCATTCAGCTGTTCGAGAAGATCGAGGGCGATTATTTCACCATCGTCGGCCTGCCGCTGCTGCCGCTGCTGAAGGAGCTGCGTGCATTGGGTGCCATCGATGGCTGAGAAAAAGGCCTTCGTCACCGGACATCCGATCGCGCATTCGCGCTCGCCGAAGATCCACGGCTACTGGCTGACCAAATACGGCATCGACGGCAGCTACCAGGCGATCGACGTCGCGCCGGCGGATTTCGCCGCATTCCTGAAATCTCTCGGCGAGCACGGCTACCGCGGCGGCAACGTCACCATTCCGCACAAGGAGGCGGCCTTCGCCGGCGTCGCCCGCCGAGACCATGCGGCCGATGAAATCGGCGCGGTCAACACGTTGTGGTTCGAGGATGGCCTTCTGTGGGGCGGCAACACCGACGGCTACGGTTTCGCCGCCAACCTCGACGAGCATGCGCCGGGCTGGGCGGTCAATGGGCCGGCCGTGGTTCTGGGCGCCGGCGGCGCCTCCCGCGCGGTCATCCACGCGCTGAAGGAGCGTGGCATCAAGGATATCCGCATCGTCAATCGGACGCTCGCGAGAGCCGAGGAACTCAGCCGCCTTTTCGGCGCCGGAGTCTCGGCGCATGGCGCGGGCGCGCTCAGTGAGCTGCTTGCCGATGCCGGCCTGCTCGTCAACACCACCTCGCTCGGCATGCATGGCAATGAGAGCTCGGCAGCCGATCCGGCCGGCTTGCCCGGCCATGCCATCGTCACCGACATTGTCTATGTGCCGTTGGAAACGCCTTTGCTTGCCGCCGCCAGGGCGCGCGGCCTGAAGACGGTCGACGGTCTCGGCATGCTGCTGCATCAGGCCGTGCCCGGTTTCGAACGCTGGTTCGGCAGGAAACCCGAAGTGACGCCGGATTTGCGGCGCATGATCGTCGCCGACATCGAGGGCCATTGATGATCGTGCTCGGCCTCACCGGATCGATCGGCATGGGCAAGTCCACCACGGCGAAAATGTTCGCCGAGGCCGGCGTGCCGGTGCATGATTCCGACGAGACCGTGCATCGCCTTTATTCCGGCAAGGCAGCCCCTCTGGTCGAGGCGGCTTTTCCGGGCACGACGCAGGCGGGCGCGGTCGATCGGGTCAAGCTCGCCGAAAAAGTGCTCGCCGATCCGGCCGCGCTGAAGCGGCTGGAGGCGATCATTCACCCGCTGGTGCGCGCCGACGCCGACGCGTTTGTGGCAAAGCATCGCGCCGCCGGCGCGCCGCTTGCCGTGCTCGACATCCCGCTGCTGTTCGAAACCGGCGGCCGCAACCGCGTCGACAAAGTCGTGGTCGTCACCGCGTCGCCCGAAATCCAGCGCGAGCGCGTGCTTGCGAGGCCGGGCATGAGCGAGGAGAAGTTCTCATCCATCCTGGCCAGGCAGGTGCCCGACGCCGAAAAGCGCCGCCAGGCCGATTTCATCATCGATACCGGCCACGGCTTCGAGGCCGCGCGAAAGGCGGTCGAGGCGATCGTCGCCGAACTCTCAGGGGAAAAGTCCAGCAAAGCCGGCTCCTGACATTACAGCGCCGCGCGTCCGTTCAGACGCGCAAAGGACGCTAACGCTTTGATTTTGCGCATGATCCTTTCCGAAAATCGATTCCGATTTTCGCAGGTCATGCGTTAGGCCGTCACCAGTCCCCATTGCCATTTTGTTCCGGTGTATGATTCTGCTCGTTTGGGAAGCGAACTGATTCGAATGCGTGAGATCATCTTCGATACGGAAACCACCGGCCTCGATTTGCGCGACGACCGCATCATCGAGCTTGGCGGCGTCGAGCTGGTCAATCGCTTCCCGACCGGCCGCACCTTCCACAAATTCATCAATCCGCAGGGGCGCGCGATCCATGCCGAGGCGCAGGCCGTGCACGGCATCAGCGCCGCCGACCTGGTCGGCAAGCCGACCTTTGCCGAAATCGCGCAGGAATGGCTGGAATTCACCGACGGCGCCCGGCTGATCGCCCACAACGCTACCTTCGATATCGGCTTCCTCAACCTCGAATTCAGCCGGCTCGAGCAAGCGGCCATCGATCCCGGCCGCGTGGTCGACACGCTGGCGCTGGCGCGCCGCAAGCATCCGATGGGACCGAACTCGCTCGACGCGCTCTGCCGGCGCTACGGCATCGACAACACCCGCCGCACCAAGCACGGCGCGCTGCTCGACTCCGAATTGCTTGCCGAGGTCTATATCGAGCTCATCGGCGGCAAGCAGGCGGCGCTGGTGCTGGAGTCCGTGGCGGTGCACATGAACGGCGCCGGCGAGGTGGCCGATATCGACATCTCGATCGGCGCGAGACCGATCGCCCTGCCGCCGCGGCTCAGTGAAACGGATCGGGCGGCGCATGCGGGGCTGGTCGCGACGCTCGGCGAAAAGGCGCTGTGGCTGAAAGTGGCGGTGGGTTGACCGGGCGCTATTGGCGCTGACGTTGGAGACAGCGCCCTTTCCAATCCGATCGCGATCTGTCGCGGCAGCCATTGAACGGTTGGTCCCGTCGAAGGATCGCGTTAGTTTGATCGCGCGCCGACCGCGCGCAAACCCGCCTGCAAAGGACCGCGATGACCGGACCCAATCCCAACGTCAAGCATCCGATTGCGATGCATCCGCGCGTCGGTTTCCTGAAGGGACTGGTGACGTCGCCCAACATCGAGATCGGCGACTTCACCTATTATGATGACCCCGACGGTCCCGACAAATTCGCCGAGAAATGCGTGTTGCATCACTACGACTTCATTGGCGACAAGCTGATCATCGGCAAGTTCTGCGCCATAGCCGAAGGCGCGCGTTTCATCATGAACGGCGCCAACCACGCCATGTCGGGCTTCTCGACCTATCCGTTCAACATCTTCGGCCATGGCTGGGAGGAAGGCTTCGACCCGCAGACCTGGTCGAAGGAGATCCGCGGCGACACCACGATCCGCAATGACGTGTGGATCGGCATGGATGCGGTGATCATGCCGGGCGTGACGGTGGGCGACGGCGCCATTGTCGCGGCGAAATCGGTTGTCACGCACGACGTGCCGCCTTATGCGATCGTGGCTGGCAATGCGGCCAAGGTGGTGAAGATGCGCTTCGACGAGTTCACGGTGCGGCGGCTGCTCAAGGCGGCCTGGTGGGACTGGCCGGTCGACAAGATCAGCCGCAATCTCGACGCCATTCGCGGCGCCGACATTTCCAGGCTGGAGGCGGCGGTTTGAGCGCGCCCGAAAAAATGACAAACGGCAAGACCCCGAACGAAACGGCGATCAGCCCGGAGCTGTTCACCCGCGGCTGGGTCTTCATCCGCGGCGTGCCGTCGATGAAGTTCCTGCCGCCGGAAGGCCCGCCGGAGATCGCCTTCGCCGGCCGCTCCAATGTCGGCAAATCGTCCCTGATCAACGCGCTGGTCGGGCACAAGGGCCTGGCGCGGACGTCGAACACGCCGGGCCGCACCCAGGAGCTCAACTATTTCGTGCCCGACGGCTTTTCCGGCGAGGGCGCCGACTTGCCGCCGATGGCGTTGGTCGACATGCCGGGCTACGGCTATGCCAGCGCGCCGAAGGACAAGGTCGATGAGTGGACCAAGCTGATCTACGAATATCTGCAGGGCCGCGTGACGCTGAAGCGCGTCTATGTGCTGATCGACGCGCGCCACGGCATCAAGGCCAAGGACGAGGAAGTGCTGACCCTGCTCGACAAGGCGGCAGTGTCCTACCAGGTGGTGCTGACCAAGACCGACAAGATCAAGGCCGCGGGCGTGCCGAGGCTGATCGAGGAGACGCTGGCCAAGATCAAGAAGCGGCCGGCGGCGTTTCCACTGGTGCTGGCCACCTCGTCGGAAAAAGCCGAGGGCTTGGACGAGCTGCGCGCCGCCATCGCCCTTGTGGCGAACGGCGGCTGACGCCGCCCGCCAGGGACCGATCCCTCAGGATCAATCCATCTCGTCGCGTTCCGGCTCGCGATCGCGCCGGCCGCTGAGGATCTCGCGCTTGCCGACATGGTTGGGGGCGCCGACTAGGCCTTCCTTCTCCATGCGCTCGACCAATGAGGCGGCGCGGTTGTAGCCGACGCCGAGGCGGCGCTGGATGTAGGAGGTCGAGCATTTCTTGTCGCGCTTGACCACCTTGACGGCTTCCTCATAGAGCGCGTCGCCATCCTCCTCGGCCATCGCGCTTTTGTCGAAGACCGGGCCGGCGTCGGCCGCTTCCTGTTCCTCTTCCTCGTCGGCGGTGACGGTGTCGAGATATTCGGGACGTCCCTGCGCTTTCAGATGCGCCACGACATGCTCGACCTCGACATCGGAAACGAAGGGGCCATGCACGCGCGAAATGCGCCCGCCGCCGGCCATGTGCAGCATGTCGCCCTGGCCGAGCAACTGCTCGGCGCCCTGCTCGCCGAGGATGGTGCGGCTGTCGATCTTCGACGTCACCTGGAAGGAGATGCGGGTGGGGAAATTGGCCTTGATCGTGCCGGTGATGACGTCGACGGACGGGCGTTGCGTCGCCATGATCAGATGGATGCCGGCGGCGCGCGCCATCTGCGCCAGCCGCTGGATGGCGCCTTCGATCTCCTTGCCGGCCACCATCATCAGGTCGGCCATCTCGTCGACGATGATGACGATGTAAGGCATGGGCGCGAGGTCGATCGCGCGCTCCTCGAACAGCGGCTCGCCCGTGCCCCTCTCAAAGCCGGCCTGCACCTGCATGGTCACGACCTCGCCCTTGTCGCGGGCGCCGGCCGCGCGCTGGTTGTAGCCGTCGATGTTGCGCACGCCGAGGCGCGCCATCTTGCGGTAGCGGTCCTCCATTTCGCGCACCGCCCATTTCAGCGCTGTGACGGCCTTCTTGGGATCGGTGACGACCGGCGTCAGAAGATGCGGTATGCCGTCATAGACGGAGAGCTCCAGCATCTTGGGGTCGACCATGATGAGACGGCATTCCTGCGGCTTCATCCTGAAGAGCAGCGACAGGATCATGGTGTTGATGGCGACGGACTTGCCGGAACCGGTGGTGCCCGCCACCAAGAGATGCGGCATCTTGGCGAGCTCGGCGATGACCGGTTCGCCGCCGATCGTCTTGCCGAGGCCGAGCGCCAGCTTGCAGGAGGTGTTGCGGAAGCCGGCCGAGCCGATCAGCTCGCGAAAATAGACCGTCTCGCGCGTCTCGTTGGGCAGTTCGATGCCGATGACATTGCGGCCCGGCACCACGGCGACACGCGCCGAGACGGCCGACATGGAGCGGGCGATATCGTCGGCGAGTCCGATGACGCGGCTGGATTTCACGCCCGGCGCCGGCTCGAACTCGTAGAGCGTGACGACCGGCCCCGGCCGGACATGGATGATCTCGCCCTTGACGCCGAAATCCTCCAGCACGCTTTCGAGCAGGTCGGCATTCTGCTCCATCCGCTCCTGCGACATGTAGAAGCCCTGGCCCTCGGGCGGCATCTGCAGAAGCTCTTCCGAAGGAAGCTCGTAGCCGGCGGACGCTGGCAGCGGCACGACTTCGCCGGCGATGGGCAGGGAAGGCGCCTGCCTGGCTTTCCTAGCGCTTACTGGGGCGGAGATCGGCATGGGCTTGGCAGGCGCCGGTTGGGCGGCCGCCGGAGCCGGCACGGGCGCCGAGATCGGACTTGCCTCAACCGCGTTGGAGCGCCATTCGATGACCCGGTAAAATGACGTCGCCTCGCCCAGGAAGGCGGCACGGGGCTGGACCGGTTGCGCGGCCGGACGCTGCGCCGGCACCGGCTGCATCAATGGCTGCGCCGGAACGGCAGGCGCCTGCGCGGCCTCAGTCAGACGCGCCCGCGCCAGGCGCTCGGCCAGGAAGGGCATGCCGAACTCGAAAAAGGCATGATCGGAAAGATAGGACCAGCGCAGTCCGCTCGGGCGCGGTCTTGGCGTCGCAGCAGCGGCAGCCTGGGTCGGCGCGGTCGGAGGGCTCGGGACGGCGGCTGGGGCAACAGTGGCTGGTGCGCGGACCAGCCTGGTTTGCATCGGCGCCGTGGCGGGAGCGGCGGAACTTTTCCGGACCGGAGCGGCTGGCGGCGGAGCCGGCGGCGCAGGCCGGACGGGCTCGGCCGCGGATGCCTTGCCCTGAGCGGCATCCTCCGGCGGGGCGGCCCGCCTGGCGAGGTCGGTGTCCGGCGTGCGCGTGAAACGCACATTGGGCGCAAGGAAGAAATAGTTCTGCCAGGCGGGGAGGCCGAAATCGTCGCCGGCCGATTCGGACGATGCGTTACGAGCGGCGCTCGATTCGGCCCCGGGCGGGACTCGCAGCGGCACGACCTGCCCTGCTTGCGGGACCGTGCCATGGCGCCCGGTTTCCCGCGGATTGCGATGTTCGTTGTCGCTGTCGTGGGCTGAGGCGCCGGGATGAGTGGCACGGGGGAAACGCATGGATGTCATTCTCGAGACTCGCCGATTGAACGTCTCCCGAGACATAGGAAGCGATGGTTAACAGGTCCTTCCGAAAGCGCCTGCCGGACGATGTCGACCGATATTTTGAGAGGGGTCTTCAGGCCGGTCTTCGCGGTCGAGGCAGACCGCGCCGATGGACTTCGCAAAGACGCCTCGCGACCCCTTCAGCTTCGCCCTTTGCGCTCCGGGATCCGCATGCCCGAACGGTCAGGCCGATTGCAGCGCCTTTTCCTCGGCGAGGAATTTTTCCGTGCCGTAGGCCTTGAGGAAGACATCGACACCGGAGGTCACGATGTGCTCGATCTCCGCCTGGCTCGGCGCCTTGGTGCGGTAGGAAAAGATGCACTGCCGGAACAGGCCGGCGAGACAGAGCTCGGTGAATTGATAGGCGGCAAGGTCGACATCGTCGATCTTGAGCAGGCCGCGCTCGACGGCTTCATTGAGGAAGGCCATGACCCTGTCATGGCCGCGCTTCGGGCCGCGCTCGTAAAACCGCGCGCCGAGCTCGGGTATCCTGTCGGACGCGCCGACCACCGTGCGCTGGGCCTGGATGACCTTGGCCGAGGTGATCTTGACGGAAAGCACGGTGCCAAATTTCACCAGCGTCTTGCGCAGGTCGTCGAAATGGTCGAGCACCTCATACATGTTCTTGAAGATGGTGCCGCGCTCTTCCTCGATCAGAGCCTCGAACAGCTCTTCCTTGTTCTCGAAATAGACGTAGATCGTGCCTTTGGAGACGCCGGCCTCGCGCGTGATGTCGTTCATCGAGGCCGCTTCAAAACCCTTATCTATAAAGACGCGGCGGGCGCCCTCGATGATCTGGGCCCGTTTTACGGGATCCTGCCCGGCCGCCGGGCGGCCCTTGCGTAAGTCGAGCAGATCGCTATCGGCTGTCGTGTCGACCATGGAAGTCGTTCCTTGAAAAATATTTCGAACCGCTCGGTTCGATTTCCTCTTGATATGGTCCTCTTTCCGCGCTATGTCAATCTCCAATTCGAACCGAACGGTTCAGTCTGACTGACATCCAGAGAGATCGCTATGTCCTCGAACGCGCCCGCCACCGCCGAAGTCCGCTCTTTTCCCAACGCCAAGGTCCAACCTTCGACCGAAGCGCCGGAAGTTCCTGTCCAGCCCGCCGCTCCCGTTGCGACGCCGGCGGCTGAAGCACCCGCCAAGAAGAAGCGCTCTGTCCGCTCTTTGCTGTTACCGATCATCGGGCTTGCCCTGCTCGGCGCCGGTTCCTGGTATGGGTATAACTATTGGACCGACGGACGGTTCATGATCTCCACCGACGACGCCTATGTCCAGGCCGATATGTCGTTCGTCTCGCCGAAAATATCCGGTTATATCGACAAGGTGCTGGTGAGCGAGAATCAGCGGGTGAAGGCCGGCGATCCGCTGTTCGTCATCGACAATGGCGACTACAAGATCGCCGTCGCCCAGGCCGAGGCGCAGATCGCCACCTTGAGCAAGACGCTCGACCGCATCGACGCCCAGACCAAGGCGGCCCAGGCCTCGCTGTCGCAGGCCCAGGCGCAGAAGGTCGCAGACCAGGCCGCCGCCGACAATGCGGCGCGCGCCCAGGTGCGTGCGGCGCAACTCGTCAAGACCCATGTCGGCACGCAGGCCCAGCTCGACGACGCCCAGACCGCGCTCGACCAGGCCAAGGCGGCGCTTGTCGGCGCCGATGCGCAGATCGCCGCGGCGCAAGCCAATATCGGCGTTCTGGAAGCCCAGCGCGCGGAGCAGGCCTCGACGCTCGCGTCGCTGCAGCTCACCCGCGACAAGGCCCAGCGCGACCTGTCCTTCACCGTGCTGAAGGCGCCCTATGACGGCGTCGTCGGCAATCGCTCGGTCGAGCAGGGCGATCTCGTCAGCCCCGGCCAGAAGCTCGCCGTCGTCGTGCCGATGGACAAGCTCTACATCGTCGGCAATTTCAAGGAGACGCAGCTCGGCCGGATGGTGCCTGGCGAGAAGGTCCGCATCACCGTCGACGCTATCGATGGCCAGACCTTCGAAGGCACGGTTTCCTCGCTGGCGCCGGCTTCGGGCGCGGTGTTCTCGCTGCTGCCGCCGGAAAACGCCACCGGCAACTTCACCAAGGTGGTGCAGCGCGTGCCCGTGCGCATCGACGTGCCGGCCGACGTGCTGAAGGCCGGCAAGCTGCGCGCCGGGCTGAGCGTCGTCGTCGCGGTCGACAGCCGCACCGCGCCGGCCTCGACGACCAACTGATTGGGGGGCGGCCCGGCGGCCGATCGAGCGCCGGGCCGTCCAGCCTGCCTTATCGTTTTCGACGCAATTCGGGACCGCCACGCGCTCGTCCGAGGAATTGCCCAGGGAGGCCATGACATGGCAACCGCAACCATCACCGCAGGATCAATGCCCGGACGTCCGGTCGCCGCCGCGCCGGCCCTGCCCGCCGACCATATGCCTGTGCGCCGCGTCGTCGCCTTCCTGGCGATGGTGTTCGGCATGTTCATGGCGATCCTGGACATCCAGATCGTCTCGGCCTCGCTCTCGGAAATCCAGGCGGGCCTGAGCGCCAGCTCCGACGAGATCCCGTGGGTGCAGACCGCCTACCTGATCGCCGAGGTGGTGATGATCCCGCTGTCCGGCTTCCTCAGCCGCATGCTGTCGACGCGCGTGCTGTTCACCACCGCGGCGGCCGGCTTCACCGCGGCCAGCGCGCTCGCCGCGACCGCCACCAATATCGACCAGATGATCGTCTACCGCGCCATCCAGGGCTTTATCGGCGGCGGCATGATCCCCAGCGTCTTCGCGGCCGCCTTCACCATCTTCCCGCCTTCCAAGCGCGCCGTTGTCTCGCCGATGATCGGCCTGGTAGCGACGCTGGCACCGACGATCGGCCCGACGGTGGGCGGCTATATCAGCCACGCCATGTCCTGGCACTGGCTGTTCCTGATCAATGTCGTGCCGGGCATCCTGGTGGCGACGGCCGCCTGGGCGCTGATCGACTTCGACAAGCCCAACCTGAAACTGTTCTCGAAGTTCGACTGGTGGGGCCTGATCGGCATGGCCGCTTTCCTCGGCTGCATGGAATATGTGCTGGAGGAAGGCCCGAACCACGACTGGCTGCAGGAGCCGGCGGTGTTCGCCTGCGCCATCATCATGACCATCGGCGGCGTCATCTTCTTCTGGCGCGTCTTCACCGCCGAGGAGCCGATCGTCGACCTCAGGGCCTTCAGCAACGTCAACTTCGCCTTCGGCTCGCTGTTCTCCTTCGTCGTCGGCATCGGCCTCTACGGGCTCACCTATCTCTATCCGGTGTTCCTGGGGCGTATCCGCGGCTACGATTCGATGATGATCGGCGAGGCGCTGTTCGTCAGCGGCCTGGCGATGTTCTTCACCGCGCCCGTTGCCGGCATCCTGTCGAACAAGATCGACCTCAGGCTGATGATGATGATCGGCTTCGTCGGCTTCGCCACCGGCACCTGGTGGATGACGCATCTTACCGCCGACTGGGATTTCTATGAGCTGTTGATCCCGCAGATCCTGCGCGGCTGCTCGATGATGTTGTGCATGGTGCCGATCAACAACATCGCGCTCGGCACGCTGCCGCCGGAACGGCTGAAGAATGCGTCGGGCCTGTTCAACCTGACCCGCAACCTCGGCGGCGCCGTTGGCCTCGCGGTGATCAACACGGTACTGATCGACCGCAACGCCTTCCACTATGCGCGGCTCTCCGAGCATGTGCAGTGGGGCAGCGAGACCGCGCAGACCAGGCTGCAGAACATGACGCAGAATTTCGAGCAGACCGCCGGTCTCGACGCCGCAAGCGCTGCGATCTCGAAGCTGTCCGGCATGGTGCACCAGCAGGCGGCGCTTTTGTCCTTCATGGACGTGTTCATGATGCTGACGGTGCTGTTCGCCTCGCTCGGATTTTTCGTGCTGTTCATCAACAAGCCGGCCCCGCAGGGCGGCGGTGGCGGCGGAGGCCATTGAGGAGCCGGAACCCCCGCCTGGCTTCCTCAACGCGTGACCCCGGAAATCGGCGACGATTTCCGGGGTCATTCTTTTCTGCAGGACTGGAATTGCTCAGGCTGAAGCCGGCTTGAAGCTTAGCGCCACGCCGTTGATGCAGTGGCGCAGACCGGTGGGCGGCGGGCCGTCGTCGAAGACATGACCGAGATGGCCGCCGCAGCGCCGGCAGTGGACCTCGGTGCGGGTCATGCCGAGAGAATTGTCCACGGTCTTGCCGATGGAATTGGCGATCTCCTGGTAGAAGCTCGGCCAGCCGGTGCCGGAATCGAATTTCGTCTCGGACGAATAGACCGGCAGGTCGCAGCCCGCGCAGGCGAAGATGCCCTTGCGATGCTCTTTGAGCAGCGGGCTGGTACCTGGATATTCGGTGCCTTGCTTGCGCAGCACGTCGAAGGCCTCGTCCGACAGAATGGCGTGCCATTCGGCATCGGTCTTGGTGATTTCGAACGTCTCGGCGGCGAGAGCGGGCTTCGGTCCGCCGGCACGCAGCATCGCTGCGGATCCGACGATGAGAGCGGTGCCGGCGGCCCCGCTCCAGAGAAAATCGCGACGGTTCATGGCCGTTCCTCCTGACGCATTTTGCCAAGATAGAGCCCGGGGAAATCAAAAGCCGGTGACGCCCCATCTCCTCGTTCGAGCAATTCCGGGCAGAACCCTCTTGGAACGCTCCGGACGCTGCTCCGCGCCGCCCTTGCGGGATGGCGCGGAGCACACTCTTGCCGGCGGCGCGGATATTGGATGATGCGGCCGGCGCTCAGCCATGTCTTCGCCGGCCAGGTCCGCTTTGTTACATCTTCGGCAAGAGAACCTTGTCGATGACGTGGATGACGCCGTTCGACTGGCGGACATCGGCGATGGTGACATGGGCGACATTGCCGTTCTCGTCGGTGACGGTGACCTTGCCCTTCTCCGCCTTCAGCGTCAGCTCGCAGCCGCCGACGGTCTTGACCTGGTGGGCGCCGCCATCGGCCTTGGCCATCTTGGCGACGTCGGCGGCCAGCGCCTTGGCGGCGACGACGTGGCAGGTCAGCACCTTGGTCAACTTGTCCTTGTTCTCGGGCTTGAGCAACGTGTCGACCGTGCCGGCGGGCAGCGCCGTAAAGGCCTCGTTGGTCGGCGCGAAGACGGTGAACGGGCCGGCGCCCTGCAGCGTGTCGACCAGGCCGGCGGCCTTGACGGCGGCGACCAGCGTGGTGTGGTCCTTTGAATTGACGGCGTTCTCGATGATGTTCTTCTTGGCATACATGGGCGCGCCGCCGACCATCGGATTGGCAGCGTAGGCAACGGCGCCGAGCGCCGAAAGGCCAAGTGTAGAGGCAAGCAAAAGGGTGGCGAGTTTACGCATGGTGTCAGTCTCCTCGGGTTGTTTTTCCCGTCCTTGGGAACGCGAGGAGATACGGGCCCGAAAAACGTTAGTTTCACAAAGGTCGAGCGATTTCTTATTCAGATGCTTTATTGCGTCCGCGTCACCGATAGCGACAGCGAATTTTCCTGCCTGGTAAAGGAGGATATAGACTTCAATGAGTCTTCGATAACCGGCTGACCAGGGTCAGATGCCCTTCAGGTCACCCGCGGCGACGACCGGACCGGTCGGCTGGCCGGTCGGCGAACCGCCAGGGGGCTCGAGGCTGACGGCGAGCACGGCGCCTTGCGCCAGCTTCTGCTGGACGGCGGGCGTCACCGCCATGCGCGCGGTCGGGCCGGCGGGGATGACACCCATCGAAACCGGCGCGTTCTTGCCCTCGATCATCCACAGCTCGAAATCCTTGCCGGCGCCTCGGTCGCCGGAGACCAGCGACAGGCCGACCTCATGGCGGGCGGCGTCATAGACGGCAAGATATTTGAGGTTGCTGTTGTCGGCGGCCAGAGAGGCGACCAGCCTGGTCTCGGGCGGCTGGACCGGCGGATTGACGTAAGGCAGGGCGACATAGACGGCCAAAGCGGCGATGGCCGCTGCGGCGAGGCCGCGCCAGAAGGCAAGGCTCGCCCACAGGCCGCCGCTGGGCGCCGTGGACGCGGACGACGCGAACAGGCGGCGGTCGATTGCCACTTTCACGGAAGCCGGCGGCTCGACCGCGGCATAGGCGGCGGCCATGGGCGCGAAATGGGCTTCCCAGGCATCGACCAGGCGGGCGAACGCCGTCTCAGCATCGATGCGACGGGAAGCGATCTGGCGCTCGTCGGCTGCCAGAACGCCGAGAACGTATTCGGCGGCGAGCAGATCGTCGCCTCCACGTTCCGGTCCGTTGTCCTCTGCAAGCGTCATCTTTCCAGGCATTCTCTCAGTTTCAGCAGGCTTCGCCGCAGCCAGGTCCGCATCGTGTTCAGCGGAACCTTGAAGCGCTCTGCCAGCTCGGCATAGCTTTCGCCGCCCAGATAGGCGCCCCGGACGGCCGCCGCCCGGTCCTGTTCCAGTTCGTCGAGGCAGTGGTAGATGCGTTCGGCCTCGCCGCCCGCCACAGCCATGGCCTCGGGTCCCGGCGCCGGATCGGCGACGTCGAGGGCCATATCGATGTTGGCGGAAGGACTGCGCCGCGACCGGATGCGATCGATCGCATGGTTGCGCGCAACGGCCACCAGCCAGGAAATCGGGCTCAGATCGGAAACCGCGAAACGGTCCGCCTTCATCCAGATTTTGACGAAGACCTCCTGCAGCGCTTCTTCCGCATCACCCCGGTCCCTCAAGACACGAAGGCAGACGCCGAAAAGTTTCCCGCTGGTCTGCTTGTAGAGCTGATCGAACGCCGCCCGGTCCTTCATCGAAGTCCGGACGATCAGCTTGCTGATATCCTGCGGCGCCATGCAGGCAAATTAGAAGATTGCGATTTAATTGCAACGGCGGCGGAAGCGTTGTCCACCAGCGGCCGCGGGCCGATCCTAGGCGTCTCGGCACTGTGTCGTTGCCAAAGCAAATCCCTGCCCCTTGCCCGACGCAATTCCAAACGGAAAACAGCTCACACTTTTCCTGGAATTGCTCTAGCCTCTCGAAAACCGGGGGGATGCGGATGTCGATCGAACGCGTGCTTTGGGAGCAGGATGCGACCGGCCTTGCCGAGCTCGTCCACAAAGGGGAAATCGCGCCGCAGGAGCTGGTCGACGCGGCGATCGCGCGCGCCGAAGCGACAAGGCTCGATATCAACGCGATTGCCACGCCGCTTTACGACGCCGCGCGGGCACGGGCCAAGACCGTCGACCGCATGCTGCCGCTGGCCGGCGTGCCCTTCGCGCTCAAGGATCTCGGCATCGGCATCAAGGGCGTGCCGATCCATGGCGGCAGCCGCATCCCGCCCTTCACCGCCGATTTCGACTCGGTGATGGTCGAGCGCTATTTGGCCGCCGGCTTGATCCCGATCGTCACCAGCACCTCCCCCGAGCATGGGCTCAGGTTGATGACGGAGTCGGCCCGCTTCGGCATCACCCGCAATCCCTGGAATACCGGGCATACGACCGGTGGCTCCTCCGGCGGCTCGGCGGCGCTCGTCGCCGCGGGCGTGGTGCCGGCGGCGCATGCTTCCGACGGCGGCGGCTCGATCCGCGTGCCTTCGGCCTGCAGCGGGCTGGTCGGCTTGAAGACCTCGCGCGGCCGCGTGCCGCTGACGCCCCTCGTCAGCGAAAGCTGGTACGGCATGGTCGTCGACCACGCCGTCAGCCGCTCGGTGCGCGATACCGCGCTGCTGCTCGACCTCACCCACGGCGCCGATCCGCTCTCGCCCTATGCGGCCCGCGCACCGAAAGGCTCGTTTGCCACGGCCGCGGCGCGCGACCCGGGCAAGCTCAGCCTCGCCGTCTACCGCAAGTCGCCGCTCGGCCTGCCGATCTCGGCCGAGACGCTCCAGGCGCTCGACACCGCGGTGGCGCTGGCGCGCGAAGGCGGCCACACGGTGGAGGAGATCGACCTGCCTTTCATCGGCCGCGATTTCATTTCCGATTTCTGCCGGAGTGTCGCCGCGGCCGTTGCCGGCACGATGCGGGCCGAGGCGCAGCGCGTCGGCCGCCCGGTGACCGGCGAGGTCGAGCGGGCGACCCGCGTGCTCACCCGTCTGGGTGAAATGTTGTCGGCCGGCGAGGTTTACGAGGGCGTGCAGCGGCTCAACGCCACGGCACGGCGGCTGATTGAAGAGACCGCGCGCTACGACGCCGTGCTGATGCCGCTGATCGCGCATCCGCCCTTGGCCTGCGGTTCGATGGACCCCAAGGGCGCCGACGAATTCATCGAGAACCTGCTCGACAAACTGCATCTCACCCGCCTGCTCAAGGTCAAGGCGGTGTTCGGCCAGCTGATGGACAAGAGCCTGTGGTTCACCCATTGGCCAGCGATCCAGAATGTCAGCGGGCAGCCCTCGATCGCGCTGCCGGTGCACGTCACGGCGAACGGCCTGCCGCTCGGCATCCAGGCCGCCGGCCGGCCCGGCGACGAGGAGACGCTGCTGTCCGTGGCCGCGCAGATGGAGAAGCTTTCGGGATGGCTGAAGCGGCGCGCGCCTCTCAAGGTGCCCCAATAGGCCAACGCCTTGAAAATTATCAGCGCCGCCCGATCTTTGCGCGGATGACCAATTTGCCAGACCAGATCAGAAGCGCGATCCTCGATTTGATCAACCGGTGCCGGGAGCGCGGGTCGGTCGCGCTCGACGAACTCAATCCCGTGCTTGCGCGTCATCCTGACCTGGATTCGGACGACATCGAGGGTGTCTTTGCGTTGATCGTCGAAAACGGCTTGCGGATCGAAGAATAGGCCGATCGGATCGCACATAATGTTGCTTGCCGAACCATTTGCTCCGCGCCGCAATTCCCGCTAAGAGGCCGCCATTCACGCTAGCTGGGATCGACACCGATGACGGACATCGCCGCCACCGCCGAAATGCAGGCCGCGCTGCTCTCTCGCGCGCTGCCTTATATGCAGCGCTACGAGAACAAGACCGTGGTGGTGAAATATGGCGGGCATGCCATGGGCGATACCGAGCTCGGCAAGGCGTTCGCCCGCGACATCGCGCTTCTGAAACAGTCCGGCGTCAACCCGATTGTCGTGCATGGCGGCGGGCCGCAGATCGGCGCGATGCTCACCAAGATGGGCATCGAATCCAAGTTCGAGGGCGGCCTGCGCGTCACCGACCAGAAGACGGTCGAGATCGTCGAGATGGTGCTGGCGGGCTCCATCAACAAGGAGATCGTGGCGCTGATCAACGCCGAGGGCGAGTGGGCGATCGGGCTCTGCGGCAAGGACGGCAACATGGTGTTCGCCGAAAAGGCGCGCAAGACCATGGTCGATCCGGATTCCAACATCGAGCGGGTCCTCGATCTCGGCTTCGTCGGCGAGCCGGTCGAGGTCGACCGCACACTGCTCGACCTTCTGGCGCGCTCGGAAATGATCCCGGTGCTGGCGCCGGTGGCGCCCGGCCGCGACGGCCACACCTACAACATCAACGCCGACACCTTTGCCGGTGCGATCGCCGGCGCCTGCCGCGCCTCGCGCCTGCTCTTCCTCACCGACGTGCCCGGCGTGCTCGACAAGAACAAGAAGCTGATCGACGAGCTGACGGTCGCCGAGGCCAGGACGCTGATCAAGGACGGCACGGTGTCGGGCGGCATGATCCCGAAGGTCGAGACCTGCATCGAGGCGATCGAGCGCGGCGTCGAGGGCGTCGTCATCCTCAACGGCAAGACGCCGCATTCGGTGCTGCTTGAGCTGTTCACCGAGCACGGCGCCGGCACGCTGATCGTTCCGTAAGGAAGGCAAGTTCAGCATTTCCATCGAACGGTGAACCGCCATGTCAGCCGGCTAACTTTCTTGCCGCCGGCGCGCCTCGATCTTCAATGATCGGCGCGACGGACTTGCGTGGCTGGCGCCCGACGATCATCGATTCCTCCTCGGCGTCCTGCGGCGCGCCCCAGAATTCGGCTAATGTCGGCCCATCCGTCACGCGGCCGTCGCGGACGAGAAACCCCCAGACCTCGCGGAACCAGACGCGGCGCCCCATCCTGGTGTACCAGCGCATCGAATGGCGCTGCTCGGGATCGGGGTGGAACAGGATGCGCGCCAGCGCCTTCGGCCGCGACTGCACCGCCACCTCGATCAGCTTGACGGCGAAGAACAGCATCCAGGGTTTCAGCCTGGTCATGTGCAGAACCTGGTGCTTGTAATCCCACAGGCGCACGTCCTTCTGGACCACCTTGCGGTCCTTGGCTATGCGGAAGAACGGCGTCCAGCGATGCGGCGTGACATAGAGCGCCTGGATCTGGTCCGGATCGTAGGCGATGAGCTGGCGGAAGCCGCGCCAGAGATCGCGTAAGGTCTCGTCCTCGAAGCCGGCAACCCAGGTCGCCATCGACAGGATGCCGTGCCGGCGGAGCAGCCGGATCGCCTCGCGGTCGGATTTTGTGCTGCCGCCCTTGCGGATCAGCGACAGCGTCGCCTCGTCGGTGTTCTCCATGCCGAGCAGCCAGCGGATGACGCCGGCCCTGCGGTAGAGGTGGAGGATATCGGCATCGCGCACGATATCGTCGGCGCGGGTTGAGCCGACGATCAGTACCGGCACGTCCTCGGCGATCATGGCTTCGAGAAAGGCGCGCCAGGCCTTTTTCGAGGAAGTCGGGTTCTCGTCGGCCAGATTGATCAGCTCGACGCCGTGCTCGCGGTGTAGCCAAGCGATCTCCCTGGCGAATTTGACCGGGTCGCGATGGCGCCAGCGGGTCCAGAAGCCGCGCTGGCCGCAATAGTTGCACAGATGCGGGCAGCCGCGCGAGAACTGCATGACCACGGCCCGCTTGCCGCCCCAATAGGAGTAGCGGCGATGATCGATCAGCTCCCAGCCGACGCGCCAGGCATCGAGGTCGGCTATGGTCATCGCCGGCTGCGTCGCGACAGGGCGGCCGAAATCGTCGCGATAGGCGATGCCGGCAACGCTTGCCACCGGCTGGCGCATCTCGATCGCCTCGACCAGCGCCGTCGCGGTCGCCTCGCCCTCGCCGCGCACGATGAAATCGAAGACGTCGGTCGCAGCGAGGATATCGCGCCAGTGATAGGTCGGGAAGACGCCGCCATAGATGACGATGACGTCCGGCGCGCGGGCCTTGATCATCTCGGCTATGCGCAAAGCGGTCGGATGCGCCGAGGTCGAGCCGGAATGGCCGATCAGCACGAAATCCGGATCGCCGCGCAGCGCCTCGTCTACTATCGCCGCAAGCGGCATCGGCCCGAATTCGGCATCCACCAGGCGCACCTGATGACCGGAATCGATCAGCGGCCCGCCGATCGCCAAAAGACCGAGCGGCGGCAGGTGGTCATCGGGCACACGGCTGCCGATGGCGGTGTGCGGCGGATTGATCAGCACGATGTTCAAGGCGGACCTCCATGTTGGTCCGCTTGTGCTAGTCGCCTATGTCGAAGCCGCCTTGGCGCGGTTCAGCAGTTTCCACGCAGCTTTTCGCCAGATTTGACCGGATCAGCGCAGCAGATGGCTGAGCGGCACGTGGCCGGGTCCCTTGATGTTCTGCAGCACCAGTTGCGTATGGACGTCTCGCACGCCGGGCAGACGCATCAGCCGGTGCATGACAAAGGCGTTCAAGTCGTCCACCGACGGCACCAAGACATGCAGCAGAAAATCGTAGTCGCCTGTCATCGTCCAGCAGGACGAGACCTCGTCCATGCGCTGCACGGCGGCGATGAAGCTTTCGGGCGAGCCGTCGCTGTGGCTGACCAGCCGCACCTGGATGAACACCTCGACGGTCAGGCCTACGGCGCGGCGGCTGAGCACCGCGGCGAAGCCCTTGATGATACCGGCTTCCTGCAAGGCCTCGAAGCGGCGCGCGCAAGGCGTGGTCGACAGGCCGATCTCTTGCGCCAGCTCCGAGACGGGCTTGCGGCCGTCGCGCTGCAGGATATCGAGCATCCTTATCTCGAAGTCGTCGAATTGAGGCATTTCTTCTCAGTCTCGCGTTGATCTGAGCGCTTTTACCTCCAAATCAGCTGGCGTGCCATAAACAAAGCTGATTTGCCTCAGCGGTCGCTTCTAAACTCCCCGTCACGATCCGCGGATCACGATCTTGAGGAGGATATGATGACGATCAGCGTTGCCGATTATGCCGCCGAATGCGCGGCGCAGGGCCTTCGCGGCGATTATTCGGTCTGCCGCAGCGATTTCACCGTGGCGCAGGGCCACGACTATTCGGCCGAGGAGCAGGCGGTGTGGCGCACGCTCTGCGACCGCCAGACGAAGCTGACGCGGAAGCTCGCGCACCGCTCATATCTCGACGGCGTCGCCGCGCTCGGGCTGCTCGACAGGATTCCGGATTTCGATGCCGTCAGCGAAAAGCTCGCCAGGCTGACGGGCTGGGAGATCGTGGCGGTGCCCGGCCTCATTCCGGCCGGCCCCTTCTTCGATCATCTCGCCAACCGGCGCTTCCCGGTCACCAACTGGCTGCGGACGGAAAAAGAGCTCGACTACATCGTCGAGCCGGACATGTTCCACGATTTCTTCGGCCATGTGCCGATCCTGACCCAGCCGGTGTTCGCCGATTTCATGCAGATGTATGGCCGGAAGGCGGAAGATCTGATCGAGCTCGGCGGCGACGAGATGATCACGAGGCTTTACTGGTACAGCGCCGAATACGGTCTCATCCAGGAAGCCGGCCAGCCGTTGAAAGCTTTCGGCGCCGGGCTGATGTCGTCCTTCACCGAGCTGCAATTCGCGGTCGAGAGCAAGGACGCCCACCATGTGCCGTTCGACCTCGAGACGGTGATGCGCACCGGCTATGAGATCGACAAGTTCCAGCGCGCCTATTTCGTGCTGCCGTCCTTCGATGCGCTGCGCGACGCTTTCGCCAATCGCGACCTCGCCGGCATCGTGGCGCGGTTCAAGGACCAGCCGGCGCTCGACCCGGCGACGGTCTGAGTGTTGTTGACGCAATTCCGGACGGAGGCTACGGCGAAGTCGCCGAGCCCCAACCGCAACGCACTTTTCCTGGAATTGCTCTGAGGTCGGTTCTCGCCCAACCGACATTCAGGGCGGTTCAGCCGCCGACAGGCGGCCGGGCCGCTTTGACCTTTTTTGCAATTAGTTCCCCAGCACAGGGATTTTGACCGGTTGGCCAAGTTTGCGTTGGCAGATGCCATGCCTTGGCGGTTAGCCGAAACGCCCACCCAGTCGTCATCCACGGGCGGAGCAAGGAGCGAAGCGACGCGCGCAGACCATAGAATCCATTCCGTGTCGCATGAGCGCTGCCGCGGTGCAGAATTCTGCTCAGCTGCACTCTTTGATCAGAGCCACGGAATGGATTCCAGGGTCTCCGCGACGCCGCGTCGCGGCTGCTCCGTCCTGGAATGACGAGGTTGGAAGGCTTCCGCCAATCGCCAGCGTCTGCGCTGATTCGGTGAAAAATCGTGCCCATCGACAAACGGCAATTTTTCAAAATCCTGCGCTGACTTCTGGCTATGCCTTGTCCGGCTCGGCCTTGATCCTGGCCAACTGCTCGCCCTGCAGGCGTGTGCCGCATTAATGAATGCGCAGCACGGTCGAGATCAGACGACGATCACCTTGCCGAGATGTTCGCCGAGGCGGCAGGCGAGCGCGGTGATGGTCGTCGTCGGGTTGCACTGGCCCGACGTGCAGAACACCGAGGAGCCGCCGACATAGAGATTGTCCATGCCGTGCACCTTGCAATTGGCGTCGACGACGCTCTTCAAGATGTCGGTGCCCATGCGGGTGCCGCCCATATGGTGGTGGCCGGCCGTTTCCTCATTGGTCGGGTAATCGCCGCCATTGCCGATCCAGTCGTCGATGCGGACGCGGCCGAGATTCTTCTGCGCCATGGTCGTGCCGAAAAGCCTGAGGCCTTCGAGCAGCGTGCGGCGCTCGAGCGGCGACTTCTTCCAGTGCAATTCGATGCGCGGCACGCCGGCGTGGTCGACGTCGGCCTTCGACAGCGCGATCTGGTTGGAGGCAAGCGGCGCCTGCTCCCAGGCGACGTAAAGCTGGGCGGCGCAGTGCAGCCTCTGGTCCAGCTGGGAAGACATCCATTCCGCCATGTCGGGCGCCGTGCAGGCGAGATCGGCGATCAATTTCTTGACATTGGGATAGGGCGACTCGATCAGGCGGATACCGAAATTCATGATCTGCAGCCGCTCCATCGCGGCAAGCGTCGGCGAGAAGAAGGCTTCGCTCGAGGCGTCGACCTCGAACTCCGAATAATTGGCGAGGATGGCATTGCCACCCTGGAACGTCGGATGCTCCATCCAGTAGCGGCCGAGCGCCGCCGCGTTCGGCACCGCGCCGCCATTCGAGCGCTCATTCGACCACAACAGCAGCCGCGAGTTCTCCAGCCCGCCGGTGCAGGTGACGAAATAGTCCGCCGCGAAGGTGCCGGCATACTGGCCGTTCGACCAGAGCTTCGCGCCGGTGACGCGCTTGCCGTCGCCGGTGAGCTCGGTCGCATAGGTGTTGAGCACGACGGCGATGTTCCTGCTCTTGTCGAGCTCGTCGGCGAACTTCTCGCCGAAGCGAACCGCCGGGCTCTTGATCAATTGAACCCAGCGGATGTCGTCCGAAACCGGGACGTCCGGACGGAAGGCCGGCAGCTCGAGGATGTCGTGGACTTCGCCAAGATAGGGCTCGATGTCGGCGCGACCGATCGGCCAGCCGGTGTCCGGCGCCCAGGCCTTGGGCTCGAAGTCTTGGCTGTCGAGCACGCGGCACCAGCCGGCCCAGTGGTTGGACGAGCCGCCCATGAAGCGCAGCCTGGTGATGTCGAGGTCGAAATAGAAATCGCCGACCGTCTTGCCGCGGTAGAAATCCTGCGACTCGTCGCTGAACTCGCGAGAACCCGCTTCGAGGACGACGACCGGGATGCCGGCTGAGCCGAGCTTCCTGGCGATCGTCGTGCCGGCCGGGCCGGAGCCAAGAATGCAGGCCTTGGGTCTGAAGCCGGCCTGCTTGTAGGCCTCGTAGCTGTCGAAGATCATGCGAGGTCGCTTCGCCGCAGGATCCAGCCATTGATCTCGACAATGTCGTTGGCATCGGCCACGGGTTGCTGGCTGCGGAACAGCGACAGGGCGGGCAGCGCGAGCAGCGCCTGCACGATCGCGCGGCGCGACATTTTTCTCATGAACCTGCTCATGACACGCCTCTCGACAGGGGCCTCGATCCACGCATGCCGTTCCTCAACGGCACATATGCCGCGTTGGAGGCCAATTCCGTGCCAGACCCGGGTGAAAACGGCGTTACGCCAGGAAGTCTAGCGCGGTTGAATATGGACATGGTTAGGGCATTCCTAACGCCTGCGGCGAGGCTTCATGCCGCCTCGGGCAGTTCGCGGTCGAGGATCGAAAGATTGCGGCCGCGGTTCTTTGCCGCGTAAAGCCTGCGGTCGGCGGCGCGCATCAAATCCGAAACCGTCGCGCTCTCGCCGCAGCAGACGCCGCCGATCGAGACCGTGAGCGGCACGGTCCGCTCGTCGACCGGGCGGAAACGGATCAGCTCGACCTCGCGGCGGATGCGTTCGGCGATATGCTTGGCTTCCGGTTCGCTGGCGCCAACCAGGAAAGCCGCGAATTCCTCGCCGCCTATGCGGCCGAGCACGTCGCCGCTGCGAATGCCGCGTTCGATGGCGCCGGCAATCAAAAGCAGCGCTTCGTCTCCGGTCAGATGACCGTAGCTGTCATTGATCCTCTTGAAGTGATCGGCGTCGATGATGAGCAGCGCGCCGCGATCGCTCTTGCGCCGCGAACCGTCGAGCGCGGCGAAAAAGGTCTCGCGGTTGAGCATGCCGGTCATGTCGTCGCGGCTTGCCTTTTCCGACAGGCGCCTGTGCGCCGCCGCGAGCTGCGCATGAGCCCGGGCAAGCTCGCGATGGGCATTCTTCAGCCGGCCGCTCTGCCAGAAGCTGCTGGCGCTGGCGGCCCAGGCGAGCACGAGCGGGCAAACCGTCGAGGCCAGCCAGACGGTGCGGCTCATAGCAAAGCCCATTGCCGGAACCACAATCAGCGTCAACAACAGCGAGACGGCGACCGAAGCGAACGCCACTGCAGCGGCCCTCAGAAATATGCGACTCATCACTTGCTCCCAACGGAAAGCTTCTGTGCCAGCAAGCGTTAAAGGCGACCTTTCCGGGACTTTTAAAATTTGAAGTGACACGCCATTTTCGCGATTCGTGACGCGTATAAGTTGTGGATAAACTCCTGGCCGGCATGCCATAAGAAATCCATGACAACGACACCCGATCCCGCCCGCTTTGCCCATGTCACGGACTGGGTGTTCGACCTCGACAACACGCTCTATCCGCATCACTCGAACCTGTTCGCGCAGATCGACGTGAAGATGACCGCCTATGTCGGCGAGCTGCTGACGCTTTCGCGCGACGACGCGCGCAAGCTGCAGAAGGAGCTCTACCTGGAATACGGCACGACGCTGAACGGGCTGATGAAGCGGCACGGCATCGATCCCGACAATTTTCTCGAGAAGGTGCACGACATCGACTATTCGCGGCTGGTGCCGGATCCGGTGCTGGGCGCGGCGATCCGCCAGCTTCCCGGGCGCAAGTTCATCTTCACCAATGGCGATCGCAGGCACGCCGAGCGCACCGCGCGCCAGCTCGGCATACTGGAACATTTCGACGCCATCTTCGACATCGTCGCGGCGGGGCTGAACCCCAAGCCGGAGCGCCAGACCTATGAGCGCTTTGCCGAACTGCACTCGGTGACCGGGCACAATGCGGTGATGTTCGAGGATCTGGCGCGCAATCTGGCCGTGCCGAAAACGCTCGGCATGACGACGGTGCTGGTGGTGCCGCGCAATTTCGAGCCGACCTTCTCGGAGATCTGGGAACGCGATCCGGCAAACGAGGACGACGTCGATTTCGTCACCGACGACCTCGCGAGTTTCCTGACCGCGATCGTCGACGTCGTGGCCTGAACGGTGTTTGCGTGTCAGGTGGCATGCGTTGGAGATTGGCCGAAACGGTCTGGCCTCGTCATCCACGGGCGGAGCAAGGAGCGTAGCGACGCGCGCAGACCCGAGGATCCATTCCGTGACGCATGAGCGTTGCCGCGGTGCAGAATTCTGGTCCGCTGCATTCCACGCCCCCGGGTCACGGAATGGATTCCAGGGTCTTCGCGACGGGCTTCGCTCCTGCTCCGCCCTGGAATGACGAGGCTGGGAGGCTTCAGCCAATCGCCAGCGTTTGCGCTGATTTCGCGGACAAGACAGGCGATGATCTCGCCCTGTCGCCGGGCCTGCTGTCACAGGAATTTTGACCGGTCGGCTCTGTTTGCGTTGCCAGGTGGCATGCGTTGGAGACTGGCCGAAACGCCCATCGCGATCGTCATTCCAGAGCGGAGCAGGAGCGAAGCTCCGTCGCGAAGACCTGGAATCCATGCCGTTACCTTCGCCAAGGCGTGCAACGGAGCAGAATTCTGCACCGAGGCGGCGCTTCCAAGTCGCGGCATGGATTCTATGGTCTGCGCGCGTCGCTTCGCTCCTTGCTCCGCCATAGAGGACGAGGTTGGGGCGGCTTCAACCAATCTCCGGCGTTTGCGCTGATTTCACGCAAATGAACGGAAATCTTGCCCTAAGACAAACGTCAACCTTTCAAAATCCCTGTATCGAGAACCTAGTCGAAATCCGGAATCGTGCCGGGCGGCAGTCCCAGTCGGCCGTTCAGCTCCTTCAAGAACCGGCACAGGTCCGGATTGCCCGCTGCTCTCGTGCCGTTGCCATTGCCGTCCGACGCATAGCCATTGCCATGGCCGTTGCTGCAATTGGCGTTGCCGTTGAAACTGCCGCCATTGAAGTTTCCGCTGAAACTTCCGGCATTGCCGTTGCCGTTGAAATTGCCGCTGTTGCCATTGCCGTTGAAGTTGCCGGAATTTCCGTTGCCGTTGAAATTGCCAATATTGCCGAGACCGTTGGCGACGCCGGCCCCGATTGGAAGGTCGGCAATCCTGACCAGGGTCGAGGCGTCGGCGGCCAGGAACGCGGCAAGCAGCGTGCCGAGCGCGAGGCCGTTGCCGTCAAGCAGCCTCGCCGCCACCCGGCGCCTGCGAGGCAGGGTGGATGTGCTCAAGCCGGTCATCAGCGGTTTCCCCGGCCGTTGGAGTTGCCGTTGAAGGCGCCGACATTGCCGTTTCCGTTGAAGTTGCCGCCGTTGAAGTTGCCATTGCCGGCACCGATGTTGCTGTTGCCGTTGTATTGGCCGGTGTTGTAGTTGCCGTTGAAGGCGCCAATGTTGCCGTTGCCGCTTGTCGGCGAGGTGTTGGAGTTGCCGTTGAAAGCGCCGACATTGCCGGTGCCGCTGTTGAAGGCGCCGACATTGCCCGTACCGCTGTTCTTGTAGCCGACATTGCCGCCGAAATTGCCGAGCGGGTTCATGCCCCTGACGTTCGCGCCGATGGATTGGCCGTATTTGCCGACCGCTCCCTGGACGGCCGACATGCCGAAGGCCTGGCTGCCCGTCGTGGTGTCAGCCTTCGCCGCGGTTGCGCTCAACAACCCCAGGCATAGCGCCGGTATGACGTAGCGTTTCATCTGCGAGCTCCTTCCATGGCTTAGCTTTTGAAATTGGGATCTGCTTCAAAAAGGATTGGGCGAAAAGGACTGGGACCGCCGGCGACATGTCGCGGTAGCCTTGCGCGGGGGACCGGCGCTTGGCTCGACGGTCCCAGAGCCATCGGCGTCTTTCCAAGCCGAAGCTTGGCGACGCCGGCGGTTGGGCGGGGACTAGTGGTTCCCGTTGCCGTTTCCGTTGCCGTTGCCGAGACCGGCGTTGCCGTTGCCGTTGGCGCTTCCGTTTCCGATGCCCCAGTTCCCGTTGCCGTTCAGGTTGCCGTTGCCAAGACCGAAATTGCCGTTGCCGTTGCCATTGCCGTTGGCGGCGCCGGCATTGAGGTTGCCGTTATAGTTGCCGTTGAAGGCGCCCATATTGGCGTTGCCGTTCCCGTTGCCGTTGCCGAAGCCGAAATTGCCGTTGCCGTTAAAGTTGCCGTTGAAGGCGCCGGTATTGGCGTTGCCGTTGCCATTGCCGTTGCCGACGCCGACATTGCCGTTGCCGTTGCCGTTGCCGCTACCGACCGAAAATGCGGATGCCGAACCGGTCAGAGCCGACAGCACGGCCGCGGCCAGGATGATCTTTCTCATGACGTTCTCCTTGGTTGGTGTTGAGCTTCCCGGCCAGTTCAAGATGACCGGGAGGACGCTCTAAGGATGCACGCGGAAATAGCGCCCATGAATTCGGGCTGATCGGCAGGAGCGGCCGGTTTTTCTGCTGACCCCGTGTCAGGAAAAGTTGAAGCGATCGGGAAAAAACTGACAGGCATAAAGGCATATGCCGGGTGTATATTGCGCGCAGCATCAACCCTTGTGCCTCTTCTCGCGGACGGGGCGTTGACGGGAAAAGAAGTCGATGGAGGGTGGCATCGACACCGGCAAAGGTGAAAGCTCGGGAAAGCGCCGTGGTCTGGCGCGGCATCTGGTTGCCGTGCAGGAAGAGCAGCGCCTGCGCCTGTCGCGCGAGCTGCATGACGATCTTGGCCAGCTGCTCGCCAGCGTCGCGCTCGAATTGCACATCGTTCGCGCCGGCTCGCCGGAGATGGACGCCCGCCTCGAGCGCGCCGCGATGCTTATCGACCAGCTGAGCGCCAGGGTGCATGACGCCGCCTGGAGCCTGCGACCCGCAGACCTCGATCGCCAAGGCCTCAGAGCTTCGGTCGAGGACCTGGCTACCATGCTTTGCGGTCAACTCGGCATTGCATGCGAGATGGATCTTGAAGCCCTGTCGAGCCCGCCGCCTGCCGAGATCGCGCTCACTTTGTACCGCGTTGCGCAGGAAGCGCTCACCAATATCGGCAAGCATGCCGCGCCGAGCCGCGTCAGCGTCACGGCGCACATCCAGGATGATCGGTTACGCCTGACGATCGAGGATGACGGCCGCGGCTTCGACGCCGGCGCCGAACCCGGTCCGGGCCATTTGGGCCTTGCCGGAATGAGGGAGCGGCTGGCGCTGGTCGGTGGCAAATTGTCGGTTGAAACGGCCAGGGGCAAGGGGACCACCATTTACGCCGATGTGCCTCTGGCCGGCTGATCGACAGTCCGCCCGACAAGACGCGAACAAGTCTGAAACGGCATCTTCGGCGTCAGGTGGGGTTACGTGAAGCGCTGCACATCCCGGACATTAGCGGTGGCTTACAGTCCGGCTTCATTGGGTTAGGCGGGGGATGGCTTACCCGTTGCGGCCGTTCAGGCCGCCAGAACAGACGGGCGTCCCGCGCCAGGCGGGCCAGTTGCCTAGACCATCAAGGACAAGAGGACCCTTTCCGCGTGACAGGGCCTTTGGCAGACTGATGGAGGTTAAGGTGTGCTGCAGGCGCATATTCGTGGTCGACGACCATCCGATCATCCTGTCGGGGGTCGGCGCGATGATCGACAGCCAGGACGATCTGACGATCGTCGGACTGGCAGGAAATGCCGAGGATGCCCTTGAAGGGATCGGCAAGACGCTACCCGATGTCGCCGTGGTCGACATATCGCTTCCCGGCGTCAACGGGGTCACGCTGATCGAACGGCTTGGCGAACGCTTTCCCGAGGTCAGCTGCATAGCGCTGACGGCGCATGAGGACCCAGGCTGCCTGCGCCAGGTGCTTGCGGCCGGCGGCCGCGGCTTCGTGGTCAAGCGGTCGACGGCGACGGACCTGCTGCAGGCCATCCGCTGCGTGTTGGCCGGCAACAACTATGTCGATCCGGCGCTCGCCGCGCGCATATTGAGCCCGCGCGGCGCCACCCAGGGCGATCCCGGCAATCTCAGCGAACGGGAACGGTCGGTCATCCAGCTGGTGGCGCTCGGCTACAGCAACAAGGAAATCTCGTCCCGGCTCAACCTCAGCATAAAGACCATCGAGACCTATCGCACCAGGGCAACCGAGAAGCTCGCGCTGCACTCGCGGGCGGCCATCGTGCGTTTCGCGCACTCGAATGGCTGGCTGGTCGAGCTGCCGGTGTAGGCAGACCGGGCCGGGATGCCGTCTCGGGCTAGAGGAATTGGAGAACTGAGGAATTGAAGAATTGGAGAACTGGCGAACGATCCGGAGGTCCTTTTTCCCCAATTCTTCAGTTCTTCAATTCATCAGTTCCTACAACTTGTAGAAGCGGCGGATGATCTCCCAGGCCTCTTCGGCCGTGTCGACGAAATCGATGATGTCCTGGTCGCCGGGCGAGATCGTGCCCTGCTCGGCGAGGAAATCGAGATCGATCGCCCTTTGCCAGAACGCCTTGCCGAATAGGATGACCGGGACGCGCTCCATGCGTCCCGTCTGGATGAGCGTCAGCGTCTCGAAGAACTCGTCCATCGTGCCGAAGCCGCCCGGAAAAACCGCGACCGCCTTGGCGCGCATGACGAAATGCATCTTGCGGACGGCGAAGTAGTGGAAGTTGAAGCAGAGCTCCGGCGTGACATAGGCGTTGGGCGCCTGCTCGTGCGGCAACACGATGTTCAAGCCGATTGACGGCGCGCCGACATCGTCGGCGCCGCGGTTGCCCGCTTCCATGACGCCGGGCCCGCCGCCGGTGACGACGACATATTCACGATAATAGGAGGTGGCCGACTGCTGCGAGCACAGGCGGGCGAATCTGCGCGCTTCCTCGTAATATTTGCTGTTCGCCTCAAGGTTCTTCTTCTGCGTCTCGTTCTTGGCCGCCCAGGCTTCGCCGCCGGGTTCCGGCAGGCGGGCGCCGCCGAACAGGATGACGGTCGAATGAATGCCGCGCTCGGCCAGGATCATTTCCGGCTTCAGCAGCTCGAGCTGCAGCCGCACGGCACGCAATTCGCGACGCGTCATGAACTCGGGATCGTTCCAGGCCAGCCGGTAGGTCTCGGCACGCGTCTGCGGGGTATCCGGCACGCCTTTCGAGCGCTCCAGATCCTCGTCCGAATGCGGCAGCGGCGTCCAGCCCGCCTTTTCCATGGGAGTCATCGAATCCACCCGTCCAATTCCTTCACTTGCGCCGTCCCGTGCCGCAGGCGCGATTGACCCCCATTGAGCCTTAACATAGGGTCCGCGCGACTTTTAAACAGGTTAAGGCGTGGCCCCTTAACAGCTTGGTAATGGAGCGAAATCATGTCGAAGCCCGATCTGGCGAGCCTCGAAAAGACCATCGAGAAGGCCTTCGAGGAGCGCGACACGATTTCGACCGCCACGCGCGGCGAGGCGCGCGACGCCATCCAGTCGGCGCTCGACCTGCTCGACCGCGGCGTCGCCCGCGTCGCCGAACGGCAGGATGACGGCAAGTGGCACGTCAACCAGTGGCTGAAGAAGGCGGTGCTGCTCTCGTTCCGGCTGAACCCGATGGAGATCATCAAGGGCGGTCCCGGCCAGGCCGTGTGGTGGGACAAGGTGCCGTCCAAGTTCGACGGCTGGAGCGCCGTCGACTTCGAGAAGGCAGGCTTCCGCGCCGTGCCGTCCTCGATCGTGCGCCGCTCGGCCTATGTCGCGCCGGGCGCCGTGCTGATGCCGTCCTTCGTCAATGTCGGGGCCCATGTCGATACCGGCACCATGGTCGACACCTGGGCTTCGGTCGGCTCCTGCGCCCAGATCGGCAAGAACGTGCATCTTTCCGGCGGCGTCGGCATCGGCGGCGTGCTGGAGCCGATGCAGGCCGGCCCGACCATCATCGAGGACAATTGCTTTATCGGCGCGCGCTCGGAAGTGGTCGAAGGCTGCATCGTGCGCGAAGGCTCGGTGCTCGGCATGGGCGTGTTCATCGGCCAGTCGACCAAGATCGTCGACCGCGCCACCGGCGAGGTCTTTTACGGGGAGGTGCCGCCGAACTCGGTGGTCGTCGCCGGATCGCTGCCCGGCAAGCCGCTGCCCAATGGCGAGCCGGGCCCGAGCCTCTACTGCGCCGTCATCGTCAAGCGCGTCGACGCCAAGACCCGCTCCAAGACCTCGATCAACGAATTGCTGCGCGATTGATCGTCCACGACGGAGCGGACGCCATTGGCTGAAAGATCGCAATTCCTCTGGCTGTTCTTCAGCCTTTCGGGGCGGCTGAGCCCGGTCGCTTATGCGCTGGCCGGGATTTTGCTGGTGCTTGTCCAGTTTTTCCCGTTCTACCAGTTCGCGCGGGTGGAGCTGAACACGACCGCCAGCCAGAACTGGGCCATGATATGCTGGGGCGTGCTGCTGATCTCGGCCTGGGCCACGTTCGCGGTGACGGCGAAGCGCTTCCATGATTTCGGCAAGCCGACCTATTTTGCGCTGATCTCGCTCATCATCGGTCCCATCCTGCTCATCATCCTTTCCTGTTTCCGCAGCGATCCCGGACCGAACCGCTACGGCAGGCGCACCAACGCGCCGGGCGATAGCTGAGGTCGCATGCGCTATCGCACGCTCGATCCGACGCGGATCATCGAGACCGCTCAAAGGCTGGAGGAGCGCGTCGCGGAGCGTTTCCCGGAAAGGGGCCTGCGCGCCGTTGCCGCCGAACTGGTGTCGCTGTCGCGAGACCTCGCCAAGGCCGCCAAGGAACTGGAAGCGCCGATCTGGTGGCTGCGCGGCGTCATCGTCGCGGCCTTCGTCGCCGGCGTGGCGATGTTCCTGTTCGTCGGCACCATCCTGCCGCTCGACCGCATTTCGGGCGCCGACGATGCCGTGCAGTCGATGCAAGGCATCGAGGCGACGATCAACACGGTCATCCTCGCGGCGCTCGGGCTGCTGGCGCTGATCCGCACCGAGGAGCGGATCAAGCGCAAGAAGGTTTTCCGGCAGCTGCACGGGCTGCGCTCGCTGATCCATGTCATCGACATGCATCAGTTGACAAAGGATCCGGCGACCTTGTCGGCCGATTTCAAGCCAACCTCGCATTCGCCCGCCCGCATCACCGATGCGGCCGACCTGGCGCGCTATCTCGACTATTGCTCCGAAATGCTGTCGATCGCCGGCAAGGTCGCGGCGCTGTTCGCGCAATCGGTCAATGACGATGTCGTCGTCAACGCGGTCAACGATATCGAGAATCTGAGCTCCAACCTGTCGCGCAAGATCTGGCAGAAGATCACGCTGATCGAGGACCGCCGCCGACCGCTTCCGGCCCGAGACCGGGCGGACCGCGCTTTTCCGCTTCCGCCTGACGCACCAGCGCGGTGACGCGTTCGTTGATCGGCGTCGGGATGCCTGTTTGCCTGGCCAGGCGAATGACCGCGCCCTGCAACTCGTCGATCTCGGTCGGGCGGCCGCGTTTCAGGTCGTCCCACATCGACGAGCGCGCTTGAGGGTCGATCGCCAGCATGCGGCGAGCCAGAAGCCCGAACAGCCAGTCGGGCAGCCGCAGCACTTTCGGCAGCAGCGACGGCGGCAGGCCGGTGATGCGCGCAGGCGCTATGCCCGCCGCTCGCATCGCGGCGAGCGCCTCGTCGATCTGGCCGGCGAGGATGACGCGCCAGCTTCGGTCGGCCAGTTGTCTTGCCAGCGGCAGGTCGGAAAGCGCGACGAGGGCATTGTTGAGGTTCATCAGCAATTTGCCCCACTGCACTGCCTTCATGTCGGCGCGCGCTTCGACGGCAAGCCCGTCGACGTCGAGCAGGTCGGCAAGGCCATCGACGCCGTCGTCGCTCATCACCTCGCCCTGGCTGGCGCGGTGCGCACGCAGCGGCGCCTCGCCATCGGGCGACAGGACGACGTTGAACATCACCATGCCGGTCAGCACCCGCCGTCCAGGCAGCGCGGCGCGCAGCCTGTCCGCATTGTCGACGCCGTTCTGCAGGCTGACCACCACGGCATCGGCGCGCGCGTGGGCGGCGACCAGCCCGGCCATCTCCCCGGTTGCGCCGCTCTTCACCGTCACCAGGATGACATCCGCGCCGGAGAGCGCCGCCGCCGGATCGTCGGTGGCCGAAATCGCTTGCGCTTCGATGCGGCGGTCGCGGCCGTCAAGATCGCTGACGCGCAGCCCGCTTTCGCACATGGCCGCGACGACGCGGTCGCGGCCAAGGAAGACGACCTTGCGCCCGGCGAGCGCCAGGCAGCCGCCGACATAGCAGCCGATGCTACCGGCGCCGGCAATCGCGATCGTCCTCGTTTCACTGGCCATGCACTCGTCCTCGCTTGGCCGGCACGTTACTATTATGCATGTCGTTCTCCCAGAACCGCCGCACACTTGCGGGCGGCATGCATTTACCGTCATGAAAACCATATTGTCGGCGGCATGAGCGGCGATCATCTGCCACCGTGACACGACAAACGCTTTCGACTATCGCTTTGCCCATGACATTGCCTACCGACCCCGCCGCGAATCTTGCCGCCCTGATCCGCTGCCCGTCCGTGACGCCCGCCGAGGGTGGCGCGCTTACGGCCCTTGAAGACATGCTGAAGCTGCTCGGCTTTTCGGTCGAGCGTCCAATCTTCTCGGAAGACGGCACGCCGGACATCGAAAATCTCTATGCGCGGCGCTCGGGCAACGGCCCGCATCTGATGTTTGCCGGCCATACCGATGTGGTGCCGGTGGGCGACGAGGCGGCCTGGACGCATCCGCCCTTCGCCGCCGAAATCGCCAATGGCGAGATGTATGGCCGCGGCGCCGTCGACATGAAGGGCGGCATCGCCTGCTTCGTCGCTGCGGTGGCGCGCCAGGTCGCGAAGAATGGCGGCCCGAAAGGCTCGGTGTCGCTGCTCGTCACCGGCGACGAGGAAGGCCCGGCCATCAACGGCACCACCAAGCTGCTCGACTGGGCGGCGGCCAAGGGCGAGAAGTGGGACGCCTCGATCGTCGGCGAGCCGACGAATCCCGATGCGCTCGGCGACATGATCAAGATCGGCCGGCGCGGCTCGCTGTCGGGCAGCGTGACCGTCAACGGACGCCAGGGCCATGCCGCCTATCCGCAGCTTGCCGACAACCCCGTGCGTGGCCTGATCAGCCTTGTCGATGCGCTGCTCCATCCGGTGTTCGACAAGGGCACGAAGGATTTCCAGCCGACCAATCTCGAAGTGACGTCGATCGACGTCGGCAATGCGGCGACCAACGTCATCCCGGCGAAGGCGACGGCCATGTTCAACATCCGCTTCAACGACACCTGGGACGCCGAATCGATCCAGGCCGAGATCCACAACAGGCTCGACCAGGCCGCCGGGCGCAAGAAATACCGGCCGGGCAAGAAGGCGCCGGTCGACTACGAGCTTGTCTGGCGCGACCGGCCGAGCCATGTCTTCCTCACCCGCGACGACAAGCTGATCGATGCGCTGAGCGGTTCGGTCAAGGCGGTGGTCGGCAAGAGGCCGGCGCTCTCCACCTCCGGCGGCACGTCGGACGCGCGCTTCATCAAGGACTATTGCCCGGTGGTCGAGTTCGGGCTGGTCGGCAAGACCATGCATATGGTGGACGAGCGCGTCGCGCTTGCCGATCTCGAGACGCTGACGCAAATCTACGAACGCTTTATCGAAGACTGGTTCGGAAAAGGCCTTTCGTGACCATGCTTTCGACGGACGAAACCTATGCTTCGCTGGCCGGCGCCTGGCGGCTGATGTTCGGCAAGGCCGATGGCCTGCGCCTGCTCGACCTTTCGGCCGACGGTTTCTGGAATTCCTTCTTTGCCATCGTCGTGGCGGCGCCGGCGCTGATCGTCGGCTGGGTCGGGATAGCCAATGAGGTCGGCGACCCCAGTGCCTTCGCCGGGCGCCTCGGCATGCTGATAAGACTGGCGACCGTCGATATCGGCTCCTGGGTGCTGCCGCTGGTGGCGCTTGCGCTGGTGGCGCCGCGCGCCGGCATCGGCGGCCGCTTCGTCCACTATGTCGTCGCGTCCAACTGGGCGTCGGCGATCATCGCCTGGCTGATGCTGCCCTCGGCGCTGCTCAGGCTGCTCCTGCCTTCCGCCAGCGAGGTCAGCAGCCTCGTGTCGCTGGCGCTGTTCGCCCTGTCGATGGTGCTGACCTGGCGCATGACCAATACAACCATCGGCAAAGGCGCCGCGGTGGGCACGGCCGTGTTCGTCGGTATGTTCATCGCCTCGCTGCTGGTCCTGTTCGGCCTGCAGGCGCTGCTCGGCATCGACATACCGGACGGCACGACGGGTTGATGTTGCAGCGAGAGCAGCTGTTTCCAGAACAGTCGCTTCGGATTTGAATCCATCCTCGTTTTTCACCATTCAAAGTCAGCGCTGCCCCTCACCTGCCTGCCGGCATCCTCTCCCCGTATAGTGACGGGGAGAGGGGCGCTGTCATCCGCGGCTTCGCCAATTGCTAAAGGTGCAGGAAGGAAGCCGGCGCTGCGGCCAGCCCCTTCTCCCCGTTACTATACGGGGAGAAGTGCCCGGCAGGGCGATGAGGGGCAGTGCAGACGCGGGACAATTGGTGTCTCCAGCACAAGTTGGAAGCTGAAACGATTGCCTCGCGTCACTGGCAGAATGAGAGGCCTTCACCTGGCCGTCTCTGTCTCCGGATAATCCACCCCGACAAGAAACAACCCGTCCGGCGGCGCAACCTGGCCGCAGGCGGCGCGATCGCGCGCTTCGAGCGCCGCTTTGAGATCGGCGGCGCTCCAGGAGCCGTCGCCGACGCGCTTCAGCGAGCCGACCATCGAGCGCACCTGGTTGTGCAGAAAAGAGCGCGCCGAGCTGCGCAGCTCGATGAAGTCTCCATCGCGGCTGACGTCGAGGCGGTCAAGCGTGCGGACCGGGCTTTCGGCCTGGCACTGGGTGGAGCGGAAGGTGGTGAAGTCATGCTTTCCGAGCAGCACCTTGGCTGCCTCATGCATCGCCTCGGCGTCGAGCCGCTTCGGCACCCACCAGACCTTGCCCTTTTCCAGCGCCGCCGGCGCCCGACGATTGAGGATGCGAAAGAGATAGTGGCGGCCGGTGGCCGAAAACCGCGCGTCGAAACCGTCGGCGACGACGGCAGCTTTTAGGATGGCGACACGCGTGCCGGCCGCATGCAGATGCGCGTTGACGGCGTCGCGCACCTTGTCGCCCGACCACGCTTTGGCCAGGTCGACATGGGCGACCTGCGCGGTGGCGTGCACGCCGGCATCGGTGCGGCCGGCGGCACGTATTCTTACCTCTTCGCCGCAGAACTTCTCGATCGCCTGCTCGATCGCCTGCTGCACCGAGGGCTGGTCGGCCTGATGCTGCCAGCCAGCGAATTGGCCGCCGTCATATTCGATATCGAGCCGAAAACGCGGCATGTTCTGCGGCGCTTGCCGCTCGCCTAGGCGGCTAAAGCGGTGAAGGCGGAAGCGTAGACCAGCCTGCCGGTCTCGGGCGCGTCGCCCCAGGCCAGCGCCTGCAGCGCCTCGCCCTGGTACTCGCTCTCGAACTTCCCGGCGCGGGCATGGCTGTAGCCGAAGCGACCATAATAGGTCGGATCGCCCAGGACCACGGCCAGCGTCTCGCCGGCTTCCTTGAGCCGGACATGCGCCTCACGGATCAGCGCGCCGCCGATGCCGGTGCCGTGGAACGACGGCTCGACCGCCAGCGGCGCCAGCGCGACGGCGGCGAACTGCTTGGTGCCGTTCTGAACGAACAGCCGCGAGAAAAGAATATGGCCGACGACCTGGCCGTCTTCTTCCGCAACCAGCTCGACGACGGCATCGCCGCCGGTGACAAGCGCGTCGACCAGGCCGGCTTCCGCCTGCTGGCCAAAGGCATGTTCTTCGACGAGGCGGATCGCCTCGCGATCCCGCGGCGTCGCCGCGCGTATCGACATCATGCTCATGTGAGTTTCGTTCCTTTTTCGATCTTGGCTCCGCGCAAAAACTCCTGCGCGGCGGCGGGCTTTCCGCCCGCCCGTTGAACTTCGACCAGCCTGACCGCGCCTGTCCCGCAGGCGACCGTCAGCCGGTCATCGAGAATTCCTCCCGACTCGCCGACGCCATCCGAGAGCGTCGAGCGAAGCAGTTTCAGCCGCTCCATGCGGCCGCCAATGTCGACCTCGCACCACGCGCCCGGAAAGGGCGAGAGGCCGCGAATGTGATTGTGGACTTCGCCAGAAGGCCGCGTCCAGTCTACGCGTGTCTTCGATTTATCGATCTTTCGGGCGTAGGTCACCCCTGCCGTTGCCTGTTGGGTAAATGTCAGACAATTTATCCCCAACTGCGCGAGCGCCTCAACCATCAGCGAAGCGCCTCGAACCATCAGGCGGTCATGCAATTCGCCTGCCGTCATGTCGGGCGCGATGGCGACTTTTTCAACCATCGCCACCGGCCCGGTGTCCAGACCCTCTTCCATCTTCATGACCATCATGCCGGTCTCGCTATCGCCGGCCATGATGGCGCGCTGGATGGGAGCAGCACCACGCCAGCGTGGCAAAAGCGAGGCATGGCCGTTGAGGCAGCCCAGCCTTGGCGCGTCCAGAACGGCTTTCGGCAGCAGCAGCCCGTAGGCGACGACCACCGCGACATCGGCCTGCAAGCCGGCAAAAGCCTGCTGCTCGGCCTCGCTTTTCAGCGATGCCGGCGTCCGAACGTCGAGCGCCAGCCGCTCCGCCTCGCGCTGCACCGGCGAGGGCGTCAGCTCCAGCCCGCGCCGGCCAGCGGCGCGCGGCGGCTGGGTGTAGACGGCTGCGATCTCGTGGCCGGCCTCGGCGATGGCGCGCAAGGTCGGCACGGAGAAATCCGGCGTGCCCATGAAGATGACGCGAAGCGGCATGACGTCCTGCGATCCTGTTTTGAGGCCCGAATGCCAGCTGGCTCAGGCGCCCGCTTCAAAAGGGTTTACGAGCTTCAGGTCAAGCCCGTCGAAGTCAGGGATATTGCGAGTCGCCAGGGTTGCATCTTGCGCGAGACAAATCGCAGCGATCATGGCGTCGGGCAGGCTCATTGGACGGCCCATTCGCTCACGCATGGCCCGCAACTTGCCGGCAAGACGAGGGGTTGAGCCCGCAAACTCCACCACGCGACCGGCAAACTGATGTGAGATCAGATGATCCAGGGCACGGATATAGCGATCCGATCCAGTCCTGTTCAAAAATCTTTCCGCGCCAAAGGATTGCTCCATGATAACCGGGCCGCAGAGGTAGAGTTCCAGAACATCCTGTTTGTTAAGCCATTCGGCAACGATCGGATTTGGCACCGGCTTGCCGGCTTCGGAAATGACGTTGGTGTCGAGGACGATCACTCGAAATCCTCGACCGGACGACCAAAGTCACGTTTCCTTTCTGCTTCGATTTCGTCCATTATCTCTGCGAACGTCTCGTCAGTGGCGTTTTCAGCAACGAATGCCGAGCGAATCGCATCCCAGGCCGAAGCGCCCCGCTCCGGCTTGGCCTCTTTTTCCGCAACGATACCTTTGCGCAGAAGATCGATGGCTTTGCTCGACAGGCTGTGGCCACCCCTGCGAGCAGCTTGCTCAATTTCATGCTTCAAAGGCTCGGGAATGCCCCGAATTAACATATCGCCCATCGGCGTTTCTCCACTCTGATATCATCGATATCATAATGGGAGCCTGCGCTCAAGGCAGTGGGTTCCAAGGCGGACGTCAGCCCACCATCTTGCCCGGTGCCTTGTCCTTGGCGAGCTTCTTGAACTTCCTCACCACCATGTCGCGCTTGAGCTTCGAGATGTGGTCGATGAACAAGACGCCGTTGAGATGGTCGATCTCGTGCTGCAGGCATGTGGCCATCAGGCCTTCCGCCTGCATCTCCTGCAGCTTGCCGTCGCGGTCGAGATACTTCACCCGCACCGAAGCCGGGCGCTCGACCTCGGCGTAATAATCGGGGATCGACAGGCAGCCTTCCTCATAGACCGAGCGCTGGTCGGTACTTTCGAGCACTTCCGGATTGATGAAGACATGCGGCTGAGGCTCCTCGCCTTCCTTAGCGAGGTCGATGACCAGCAGCCGCCGCGGCTCGCCGACCTGGATCGCCGCGAGGCCGATGCCCGGCGCGTCATACATGGTCTCCAGCATATCGTCGGCGAGCTTGCGCAAATCGGCATCGACGCGCTCGACCGGCTTGGAAACCTGGCGCAGGACGGGATCGGGAAGGATGATGAGCGGCTTGATCGACATGGCGTCTCACCTAAGACCTCGCTTGAAAAGCGTCAACCGGGGCATCTTTGACCTGTTCACGTTTTGATCTGTGCCAGGAGGCCGAATCGGTTATGCTGCCCGAATGAACGACATGACCTCCGTCCTTTCCGAGCCCATCGCGCGGCTCGGCGCCACGACCGTCACGCTTGGCCAGGCGCTGGCTTTCGGCGCAATCCTTCTGCTTGCGCTGTCCGTGGCGCTCGTCGTCGCCTTGTGGCGCGCGGCCGGGGCACGCGCAGCGGCGGCCGCCGAAGCCGCCGACCATGCCCGCGATGCCGAGGCGAGGATGGCCGACATCATGCAGGCGCAGGCAGAGATGCAGGGGCGCATGGGGGCGATCGCCGAGGTTTTCGGGGCGCGGCAGGCCGAGCTCACCCAGTCGCTCGGACAACGGCTCGACGCCATGACCGGGCGTCTCGGCCAGACCATGGCCGAACAGACCAGGTCGACGCATGAGAGCCTGGCCAAGCTGCAGGAGCGGCTGGCGGTGATCGACACCGCGCAAGGCAACATCCAGTCCTTGGCCGGCCAAGTCGTGCAGCTGCAGGCGATCCTCTCCAACAAGCAGACGCGCGGCGCCTTCGGCCAGTCGCGGATGGAAGCGATCGTCGCCGACGGCCTGCCGCATGGCGCCTACGAGTTCCAGGCCAGTCTCAGCAACGGCAGCAGGCCCGACTGCCTGGTTCGGATGCCCAACGGCGCGCCGATGCTCGCCATCGACGCAAAATTCCCGCTGGAAGCATGGAACGCCATCCGCGCCGCCGAGGGCGAGGCCATGCAGAAGGCGGCGGCGCAGGCTTTCCGGCGCGACATCGAGGTGCATATCCGCGATATCGCCGAAAAATACCTGATCCAGGGCGAGACGCAGGACACCGCCTTCATGTTCGTGCCGTCGGAATCGGTGTTCGCCGAGATCCATGAGAATTTCGAGGCGGTGGTGCAGAAGGCGCATCGCGCCCGCGTCGTCATCGTCTCGCCCTCGCTGCTGATGCTGTCGATCCAGGTGATCCAGGCGATCCTCAAGGACGCCCGCATGCGCGAGCAGGCGCATCTGATCCAGGGCGAGGTCATCCGGCTGATGGAGGATGTGGGGCGGGTCGACGAGCGGGTGCGCCGGCTGCAGACACATTTCGGCCAGGCGGCGCGGGACATCGACGACATCCTGGTCTCGACGTCGAAGGTGACCAAGCGCGGCCAGAAGATCGAAGCGCTGGAATTCGCGGAAGGCGAGGCCGAGGCCGCGCGAAGCGCAGCGCCAAAGGCCGAAGCCGGTTCGCGGGTAGCGGACTCCAAGACGGGTCAGCTCAGGCTGCGCGTCGTGGAGGGCGACGAGTAGGTAGCCGCCGGAATTTGGCGAAGCGCCCGTCCCGTCGTCATTCCAGGGCGGAGCAAGGAGCGAAGCGACGCGCGCAGACTCTGGAATCCATGCCGTGACGCTAAGGCATTGAGACGGTTAAGAATTCTGCTCCGCCGAGTCCCTCACAAAGGTCACGGCATCGATCCTCGGGTCAAGCCCGACGATGGCGAAGGCGCGAAAGATTCAGCCAATCGCCGAGGCTTCCGCCAACGGGCCGATCCGACAGTGCTACTGCTCCTCGATGGTCGTCATGCCTTCGAATTCCGGCAGCCAGTGCAAGGCCGAACGGTGCCAGACCTGTTTTTTCGGGACGAGTTCCTCGCGCTGACGCGCCGTGCCGACCCTGATGCCATAGATCTTAGGCCCATCTCCCACCGACGTGGCGTAGAGGTGCGATCCGCACTCGCCGCAAAAGCCTTGCGCCCGCCTGGCGCCGCTCGACCCGACCTTGATATAGACCTTCGGCGCGCCCCTGGTGATCCGGTAGTCGCTTTCCGGCGCCGGAACCGTCACGCGAAAGGCCGTGCCGGTCAGCTGCTGGCAGTCGGTGCAGTGGCAGATCGAGGTCTTTTCCGGATCGACCTCCGCCTCATAGGCGATCGCGCCGCAATGACATCCGCCGTCGATCTTCATAGGCCTTCCTCCTGACAAATTCGCTTTATCAAAGCCTATCCCTCCTCCGAGGCCTCGGCCATGGCCTTGCGCCGCCGCTCCCATGTGCCAGTGGCTTGCGGCTTGACGAAGAGCCTCGTTATTTGCGGCATTTCCTCTTTCAGCCTTGCTTCCAGGCGCTCGACGCAGGCCTCGATATCGGGCGCGCTGAGATGATCCTCGAATTCGATGCTCAAGCCCGCGACGATTTCCTCCGGCCCGATATGGACGCTCAGGATTCCGTTCGCGCGCTGCACCGCCGGATCGTCCTGAACGATCGCCAGCACCTTCTTCTGCACTTCGGATGAGGCAGGTTCACCCAGCAGCAGCCCTTTGCTCTCGCGCGCCAGGAAGATGGCGGTCGCGCCGAGGATGATGGCGATGCCGATCGAGCCGAGGCCGTCGAGCTCGGGGATTCCCAGAAGCTGGGCCGACAGGATGCCGGCGAAAGCGACTGCAAGCCCGAGCAGCGCGGCGCTGTCCTCGAACAGTACCGTATAGACGCTGGGATCCTTGCTCGATTGCACGGCCTGCAGCCAGCCTTGCTTGCCCTTCTGCTGCCGGAACTCCTTCAGCGCTAACAGCCATGAGCTGCCCTCGAACAGGAAGGAAAGGGCGAGCACGATGTAGTTGACCTTGGCGTTGACGAACGGCTCGGGCGCCATGATGTGGATGACGCCTTCATAGAATGAGACGCCGGCGCCGAGCGCGAACACCAGAAGCGCCACGATAAAGCTCCAGAAATAGAGCTCGCGTCCGTGGCCGAGCGGGTGGGTGCGGTCGGGCGGCCGCGCGGCGCGGTGCATGCCGTGGAGGAGCAGCGCGCCGTTGCCGGTGTCGACCAGCGAATGCACACCTTCCGACAGCATGGCGGACGAACCGGTGAGCGCTGCCGCCGTGAATTTGGTCGCCGCGATCGCCAAATTGCCGGCGAGCGCGGCGTAGATCACCCGTCTCGAGCCGCTATGTCCTGCCATCCGATCTCCGAGCTGCCCCGCGCCCGAGCTTGACGGCCCGCCTCACAGACAATGCACCAGCCCGTGCGAGGTTTCGGAAATCGGTTGACAGCCGGTCGACCGGCTTCGCAAAGCGGCACAGCCTCTTGCAGCCGGGCATTTCTCTTGTTTCACTCGCACGTCCACAATCGGAGGAGCGAATCATGGCTAAAGGTGCGATGAAGGCGGGCAAGGAAGCCCGCAAGCCGAAGAAGGACGCCAAGAAGCCCGCGGCGGCCCCGGCTCCGAAGGCGCCGCCGGTCAAGGCGTTGCGCATCAAGGAAAAGTAAGCGGCCGAATTCGGTCGATCCGGCTCAATGCTGACTTTGAACCGGCGGCATGACGATGCTGCCGGTGTTTTGTTGATCGAGGCCACCCCATATCAAAGGGCGAGGACGACCTCGCTTTCGAAAAACCGGCCGGGACGACCCGCCACCAAGCATCTGAGGCGATGCTGGAACGACGGAGTGTCTTCGATGTCCTGGATTTTTCTTTTCTTCGCCGGCCTGTTCGAGATCGGCTGGGCGATCGGCCTCAAATATACCGACGGCTTCTCCAAGCCGCTGCCGACCCTTCTCACCATTGCCTCGATGATCGTCAGCCTCGGCCTGCTCGGCCTGGCGCTGAAGACGCTGCCCGTCGGCACGGCCTATGCGGTGTGGACCGGCATCGGCACCGTCGGCACGACGCTGCTCGGCATCTGGCTGCTCGGCGAGCCGGTGACGATTGTCCGGCTCGCCTGTATCGGCCTGATCGTCTGCGGAATCGTCGGGCTGAAACTGGTCGCCTAGCTCCCCGACACAGGGATTTTGAAAGGTTGCCATTTGTCTTGGTGCAAGATTTTCCATTCGTTTCCGTGAAGTCGCCGGGGATTGGTTGAAGCCGCCCCAACCTCGTCATTCTATGGCGGAGCAAGGAGCGCAGCGACGCGCGCAGACCATAGAATCCATTCCGTGACTTGCAAGCGCCGCCTCGGTGCAGAATTCTGCTCCGTTGCACGCCTTGGCGAAGGTAACGGCATGGATTCCAGGGTCTTCGCGACGGAGCTTCGCTCCTGCTCCGCCCTGGAATGACGATCGCGATGGGCGTTTCGGCCAATCTCCACCTGCCAACGCAAACAGAGCCGACCGGTCAAAATCCCTGTGCAGTGCTACTAGCTCGGTATCCACAGCACAAACGCGTTCAGGGCCGCTTTCGGCGACCCTGACCTAATTTCCAACGAATCCGAACCTAGCGGGCGGAGAAGCCCGGAGGCGTGCGCCCGACGCGAGACTTGCGGGCGGCGTAGCGTGCGTCACGCTTGGCCTTGCGCGCGGCCTCATCGGCAAGCTCGAAAGCGATGCGCTCGGATTCCTCGGCCTCGCGGCGCTTGGCCTCTTCGGCCGCCGCCGCTTCCGCCGCAAGACGCGCCGCTTCGGCAATCGCCTCGCGCTCGGCCTTCTCGGCCGCTTCGCGCGCCAGCTTTTCCTGCTTCAGCCGAGCCTTTTCCGCCTCGCGGATGGCGCGGGCCTCAAGGATAGCCTTGCGTTCGGCCTGGCGAGCCAGCACTGTCGGATCATCCGCCGCCGGCTTTGCCTTGAAGCGCTCGAGCAGCGCCTTCTTTGCCTCGTTCGCGGCATTGCGCCGCTCGAAAATGTCTTTTTCCCTGTAGATAGCCAAGTGCACTTCCCTGCAGTGTATTCGCGACGCTTACATACGCGTGAAAGCGGCAAGTTCAAGCGCCAAAACGGTATGGCAGCCATGAAAAATTCGGGCTTGTTGCCGCAGGGATACGGCCCGGCAGCGCGATGCACTGTTCACAGATCGCGCGTCTGGCGGGCAGAACGGCGGATGGTTACCTCTAGCGCCGACGACAAACGCCGACATGAACATTGAGGACGCAACCAGATGGAACTCGGTCTCTACACTTTCGCCGATGTCAGCCCGGAGCCGGGCCCCGGCGCCATCGGCCCGCATGAACGGCTGCGCAACCTCATCGAGGAAATCGAGCTGGCCGACCAGGTCGGCCTCGACGTGTTCGGCCTCGGCGAGCATCACCGTCCCGACTATGCCGCCTCGGCGCCGGTGGTGGCGCTGGCCGCGGCGGCCGAGCGCACGAAGCGCATCCGCCTGACCAGCGCGGTCACGGTGCTTTCCTCCGACGATCCGGTGCGCGTCTTCCAGCAATTCGCGACGCTCGACCTTCTGTCCGGCGGCCGCGCCGAGATCATGGCCGGGCGCGGCTCCTTTATCGAATCCTTCCCGCTGTTCGGCTACAATCTCGAGGACTATGACGAGCTGTTCGCCGAGAAGCTCGACCTGTTGCTGGCTATCCGCGACCAGGTGACAGTGACGTGGCAGGGCAAGCTGCGCGCGCCGGTCAACGGCCGCGGCGTCTATCCGCGTCCGTTGCAGGAGAAACTGCCGGTCTGGATCGCCATCGGCGGCACGCCGCAGTCGGCCGCCCGTGCCGGCGTGCTCGGCCTGCCACTGGCGCTGGCCATCATCGGCGGCGAGCCGGCCCGTTTCGCGCCGTTGTTCGAGATCTACCGCGAGGCGGCGCGGCGCGGCGGCAACGATCCGGCCAGCCTCGCCACCAGCATCAACGTGCACGGCTTCATCGCCGAGACGACCGAACAGGCGGCCGACGATTTCTACGGACCGCAGGCCGAGGTGATGAACCGCATCGGCCGCGAGCGCGGCTGGGGCCCGACCTCGCGCGCGCATTTCGATCATGCGCGGGGCCCCAGTGGGGCCCTCTTCGTCGGCAATCCTGAGGCCGTGGCGGAAAAGATCGTCGCCCAGCGCAAGATCTTCGGCAACGACCGCTTCCTGCTGCAAATGGCGATCGGCACCATGCCGCACGCCAAGATCATGAAGGCGATCGAGCTTTACGGCACCAGGGTGGCGCCGATCGTGCGCAAGGAGACGGCCAAAACCGCGCCCGCCATCGTGGCGCCGGCCGGCTGAGCGGAAGCCCGTTAGCCAAGACTGACCGACCCGCAGCGCGACCGCAGGCGCGATGCCGCGGAAAGCCGGCTCATGGAACCTTGCCCGGAACTCCCGCGTTTCGCCCAGAAGCCTGCCATGCATTCATTGTTTGGGTGGTGGGCTTGCAAGGGGAACCGATGAAAGCCGAGCCGATCGTTTCGGGCGCGAGCGTTGTCGAAAGCCCTGATCCGCGTGCCAGCGCCCGGGCGGACATGCGCTTGACGCGATCGCTGGTGATCGGGATTTTCATTCTGCTGACGATCGCAGCGCTCTATTTCGCGCGCGATTTCTTCATGCCGGTAATCCTCGCCTTCCTGCTGGCGCTGACGTTGACGCCGATCGTGCGCTTCCTGCGCAAGCACGGCGTACCGGAAGTGGTTTCGGCGACGTTGCTGGTGCTGCTTTCAATCTTTGTTTTCGTCGTCGCAGGCTATCTGCTCAGCGGTCCGGTCATCGACCTCATCAACAACAGCTATTCGATCGGCCAGCAGCTCACCGAGCGGCTGGCGCCGTTCAAGCGGCCGCTCGAACGGGTGATGGATCTCGCGCATCAGCTAGAAGCTCTGACCGAGACCTCGCAGGAGCCGGGGGTGCAGCGGGTCGCGGTGGCGCCTTCCGGCGTTCTGTCCACGGCGGCCAGCAATCTCCTGGAAGCCGGCACCTCGATCACCATCGTCTTCGTGCTGTCGCTGTTTCTGCTCGCCTCGGGCACGCTGTTCTACGAGAAGATCGTGCAGTCGTTCACCAGCATGACCCAGAAGAAGCGGGCGCTGCGCGTGGTCTATGACGTCGAGCACGAAATCTCGCACTATCTGCTTACCGTTGCCCTGATCAATGCCGGCCTCGGCACGATGATCGGGCTGGGCCTCTGGGGGCTCGGCATGCCCACCCCGTTGGTGTGGGGCGCGGCGGCGGCGCTGCTCAATTTCCTGCCCTATGTCGGCGCGCTGATGACCGTCCTGCTCGTCGCCATCATCGCGCTGATCAGCTTCGACACGATCGCCTATGCGCTGCTGGCGCCGGCTTTCGTGGTGTTGTGCGATATCGTCGAAGGCCAGTTCGTGACGCCGACGGTGGTCGGACGGCGCCTCGAGATCAACGCGGTGGCGATCTTGATCGCCATCGCCTTCTGGTCATGGCTATGGGGCTTCGTCGGCGCGCTGATGGCGGTGCCGTTGCTGGTCGTCATCAAGGTCTTCTGCGACCATTTCGAGGGCTTGAGCCATGTCGGCAACTTCCTGGCGGCGCAGCAGTCCATGGCCATCGAGGAAGAGCCGGCCGAAAACAATCACAAACCGGCCTAAAGCACGTCGCGCTGAAATGGATTCAGACGACGCTCTCTAGGGGCGTTGTTTCGCCGTGGTCCCAGAACCGTGCGCACTTCTGGGCGACATGCTCCTGTTTTGATGCATGTCGTTGTCCCAGAACCGCTGCGCATTTCTGGGCGACATGCATTGGCATGTGGCCCAATCGCAAAGCGTGGCCGTTATTTGCAGCGTTGGCGGGCAGTGCCTATATCGGACCGGTCAAGCCGGACCCGTCCCTGAATGAGCGACTTCGATCTCGATGGCTATTTCGCCCGCATCGGCTATGACGGGCCGACCGACCTTTCGCTGGCCACGCTGCAGGCGCTGCACGCAATCCACCCGCAGGCGATCCCGTTCGAGAACATCGACGCCTTGATGGGCGTTTCCGTCGGGCTCGACATCGCCTCGCTGCAGGACAAGATTCTTGGCCAGGGCCGCGGCGGCTATTGCTTCGAGCACAATCTCATCTTCATGCATGCGCTGAAGGCGCTCGGCTTCACCGCCAGCGGGCTGGCGGCGCGCGTGTTGTGGGGCCAGCCGGATGATGCCGTCACCGCGCGCAGCCATATGCTGCTGCGCGTCGAGCTCGGCGGCCACACCTACATTGCCGATGTCGGCTTCGGCGGCCTGACGCTGACGGCGCCGCTGCTGCTTGAGCCCGGGCTGGTGCAGCAGACACCGCATGAGGCCTTTCGCATCGTCGAGACCGGCGACGATCTTCGCCTGCAAGCCGGCATTGGCGGCGATTGGCGCACGCTCTACCGCTTCGACATGAGCCAGGCCTATGAGGTCGACTACCTGGTCGGCAGCCATTTCCTGTCGACGCATCCGAGCTCGCATTTCCTGACCACGCTGGTTGCCGCGCTCGCTTTGCCCGACCGGCGCTATGCGCTGCGCAACAACCGGCTGTCGACACATCATGCCGGCGGTCGCAGCGAGCAGCGCGAGATCGCGACCGCCACCGAGCTCGCCGGCGTGCTGGAGAACCAGCTCGCCATCGTCATTCCCGACCGCGCCGCCTTCGAGGCGAGGCTGCGGGAAAAACGCATCGTGGAGACCTGACCAATGACGGCCCTTTCGGTTCTCGACCTGTCGCCGATCACGCAAGGCAGCACCGCCTCGCAGTCGCTTGCCAATTCGCTCGACCTTGCCCGCCATGCCGAGCGGCTGGGCTACAGGCGCTACTGGCTGGCCGAGCACCACAACATGCCGGGCATCGCGAGCGCCGCGACGTCGGTCGTGATCGCGCATGTCGCTGGCGGCACCAAGTCGATCCGCGTCGGCGCCGGCGGCATCATGCTGCCCAACCATGCGCCGCTGGTGATCGCCGAGCAGTTCGGCACGCTGGCGGCGCTTTTCCCCGGCCGCATCGATCTCGGCCTCGGCCGCGCGCCGGGCACCGACATGCTGACCGCGCGGGCGCTGCGGCGGAATCTCGAAAGCGCCGACAATTTCCCGCAGGACGTCGTCGAGCTGATGGGCTATTTCCAGCCGGCCGAGGGAGGCCAGCGCATCCGCGCCGTGCCCGGCGAGGGCCAGAGCGTGCCGGTCTGGATCCTCGGCTCCAGCCTCTATGGCGCGCAGCTCGCAGCCCTTCTCGGCCTGCCTTACGCCTTCGCCTCGCATTTCGCCCCGGCCGAGCTCGATCATGCGCTGGAGGTTTATCGCACGCGCTTCCAGCCGTCGGCGCAACTCGACAAGCCCTATGTCATGCTCGGCCTCAATGTCTTCGCCGCGCCGTCGGACGCCGAGGCGAAGCTTCTGTTCAGTTCGCTGCAGCAGGCCTTCGTCAATCTGCGCAGCGGCCGGCCAGGCCAATTGCCGCCGCCGGTCGAGAATTACGACCGCGACCTCGACCCTGCGGCGAAAGCCATGCTTGCCCAGGCGCTGTCCTGCGCCGTCGTCGGCTCGCCGGAGACGGTGAGCCAAGGCATAGACGCCTTCATAAGCCGCACCGGCGCCGATGAATTGATGGTGACGGCGCAGTGCTTCGACCATGCGGCGCGCGTGCGCTCCTTCGAGATCCTCGCCGACGTGCACAAATCCATGTCTAAGGCGGCCTGACGGCGCCATGGCATCTGACATACTCATCTGTTAAGGGCAGGCTCCCCGCCAAAGCGCGAGCCTGCCCATGACCCATGATCTCGACGACCGCATGCATTTTGCCATCGACCTGGCGCGGCGCGCCGGCGAGCTTGGGCTGAAATATTTTCGCGACCTCGACAATCTGACCATCGAGAGCAAGGGCCATCAGGACCTGGTTTCAGAAGCCGACCGCGAGGTCGAGCTGTTCATCCGCGCGGCCATCGCCGAGGCCTATCCGCAAGACGGCACCGTCGGCGAGGAGCACGCGGCGGTGACCGGAACAACCGGTCATGTCTGGGTGATCGACCCGATCGACGGCACCGCCAATTTCGTGCGCGGCATTCCCGCCTGGTGCGTGGTGATCGCCTGCGCCAGGAACGGCGAGACGATTGTCGGCGTCACCCATGAGCCTTCGACCGACGAGACGTTCTACGCCCGCCGCGGCGGCGGCGCGTTCCTCAATGGCAAGCCGATCAAGGCAAGCAACGCGGCGTCGTTGTCCGAAGGCTCGGTCGGCACCGGGCTCTCCAACCGCGCCTCGACCACGAATGTCGTCATTCTCATCGGCCTGATCATGGGCGAGGGCGGCGGCACGGTGCTGAAAGCGGACCCCAAGACGGTGATCGGCAAAGGTACCCGGGTGGTCGCCGGCGGCCGGCGCATCTTTCCGAGGCTGCAACTGCTCGGCGAGAGCTCCTTCGGATTTACGCGCTGACGCTCTGCGCGAGCGCGCCCAGCGGCCGGCAGGAATTGCGGATCATCAGCCGGCCCTTCAGCACGAGCTTGCGCGGCGGCGCGTCGCGGTTGCCGACCAGCCGGTCAAGCAGGAGGTTCGCCGCCTGCTCGCCGATCGCCTGCACCGGCTGCGCCACGGTGGTCAGTTGCGGCACGAACACGTCCGACCAGGGAAAATCGTCGAAGCAGGCGACCGAAATGTCTTCGGGGCAGCTGAGGCCGATGTCGCGGATCGCCTTCATGGTGCCGATCACCATCGGATTGTTGGCCGAGAAGATCGCGCTCGGCCGGTCGTGCAGCGAAAGCAGCTGCATTGTGGCGTTATAGCCGTCGATCTCGTGGAAATTGCCGGAGCGTATGAGCTCCTCCGCCACGGGCAGGCCGGCGGCCTGCAGCGCCTCGCGGTAGCCGATCATGCGGTCATGCATGGGGGATATGTCGGAGGCGCCGGTGATATAGCCGATGCGGCGATGGCCGAGATGGATCAGATAGGTGACGGCGTCGAACACGGCGCGCTGGTTGTCTAGCACCACCGCATCGGTGTCGACGCCGTCGCAGAGGCGATCGAGCAGCACCACCGGCACGTTGGCGTCCCCGACGATGCCCTTCAGGATGCCGCCGTCGCCGACGCGCGCCACGATCAGCCCGTCGACCATGCGGTCGAGCAGCAGCCGGATCTGATCGTCCTGCGTGTTCAGGTCCTCGTCCGTGCAGCACAGCATGACGGCATAGCCGGCGCGGTCGAACGCCTGCTGGATGACCGAAACGACATCGGTGAAGAACGGGTTGGTGATGTGCGGCACGGTCAGGCCGATGGTCCGCGTGGTGCCCATCTTGAGGCTGCGGGCAATGGCGTTGCGCTTGTAGCCGATGTCGCGGATCGCCTGCTCGATGCGCTGGGTAAGCTCCGGACTGACGGTGGCGGTGCCGTTGAGCACTGCCGACACGGTGGCCACGGACACACGCGCCGCCTCAGCCACATGCAGCATGGTCGGCGCTGTGGATTTCCGCTGTTTTTTCCGCCCTGATACCGTCATTTTCGAAACGTTTAGCCACCCCTATTTGGCCAAACCTACGCAAACCCGGCATTTTCCGCAAGAATTGAAATGCAACAATCCTCAGAAACCAGATATGCGCTTGACACATTCGAAACGTTTAGATTAGCGTTCAAAATAATCGAAGACGACGGAGGGAGGCCGTCCTTTGCCCATGCAGCGCATTGATTCCACCATGACTGGCAATGCGGCCGCCGACGGTCCCGCCGTCGTCCTGAGCGCGACGGGCATTTCCAAGCGCTTCGGCGGCATCGCCGCGCTGTCCGATGTGAGCCTGGACCTCCGGCCCGGCGAGGTGCATGCGCTGATGGGCGAGAACGGCGCCGGCAAGTCGACGCTGATGAAGATCCTGTCGGGCGTCTATACCGACTACGAAGGCGCCGTGGCCATCGACGGTCAGGCAGTCCGCTTCACCGGCGTCCGCGACGCCGAGGACGCCGGCATCGCCATCATCCACCAGGAGCTCAACCTCGTCCCCGAGCTCAGCGTCGCCGACAACATCTTCCTCGGCCGCGAAAAGCTGATCGCCGGGCTGGTCGTCGACCGCAAGGCGAGCAGCCGCACTGCCAGCGCGCTGCTGCAGCGTCTCGGCATCGAGCTCGATCCCGAGGCGCGTGTCGGCACGCTCAGGGTCGGCGAGCAGCAGCTGGTGGAGATCGCCAAGGCGCTGTCGAAGTCGGCGCGCATCCTGATCATGGACGAGCCGACCTCGGCGCTGTCGCCGGCCGAGTGCCAGAGACTGTTCCGCATCATCGGCCAGCTCGCGGCAAGCGGCGTTGCGATCGTCTACATCTCGCATCGCATTGACGAGGTGATGCATCTGGCCAGCCGGGTGACGGTGCTGCGCGATGGGCGCCACGTGCTGACGCGGGACATGGCAAGGCTGGACGAAGACGCCATCATCTCCGCCATGGTCGGGCGCGACCTTCTCGCTTCCTCCGATCATGAGCGCGGCCCCGGCGGCGAAGCGGTGCTCTCGGTCAGGGACCTGTCGCTGTCGAAGCCCGACCGGCATGGCTGGCGCACGATGATCGACGGAATCAGCTTCGACCTCGGGGCCGGCGAGATCCTCGGCATTGGCGGGCTGCTGGGTTCCGGCCGCACCGAGATCCTGGAGGCGATCTTTGGCTCCAGCGACGGTCGCACCGGCGGCGAGATTCGGCTCGACGGCGTGCCGGTCGAGATCGGCTCGCCGCGCGAGGCCCGCCGGCTCGGCATCGCTTTGGTGACCGAGGACCGCAAGACGCAAGGCCTGCATCTCCAGGCCTCGATCACCGACAATGTCGCGCTGCCTCTGGTCGGCGCGCTGGCGCGCTTCGGCCTGCGCTCGCGCTCCGGCGAGCGCGGCCTGGCACGCGACGCGGTCGGCGCGCTCGGCATACGCTGCGAAAGCATCGAGCAGGCTGCCGGCACGCTGTCCGGCGGCAACCAGCAGAAGGTGGTGATCGGCAAATGGCTGGCGACCCGGCCGCGCGTGCTTCTGCTCGACGAGCCGACGCGCGGCATCGATGTCGGCGCCAAGCGCGAAATCTACGACCTCATCTTCAAGCTGGCCGGCGACGGGCTGGCGATTGCCGTGATCAGCTCCGAACTGCCCGAGCTTCTGCATCTGGCCGACCGCATCCTGGTCATGGCCGAGGGCCGCCAGCGCGGAATCCTGTCCCGCACTGATGCCAGCGAGGAGGCGATCATGCGGCTTGCCGCGCCAAGACTTGCCACACCAAGACGGGCGGCGAGACCAGCCGCATGAACCTCATCAGCCTTGTCTCCCGCACCAAGCTTTACTGGGGGCTGATCGCCATCTTCCTGATCGGCGTGTTCGGCTCGCCGATCAGCTCCAAGGGCAACAACATCTTCCTGTCCTACGGCAACCTGCTCGACGTGCTGCGCCAGGTGTCGACCACCGGCCTCATCGCCACCGGCATGACGGCGGTGATCCTGACCGGCGGCATCGATCTTTCCGTCGGCTCGCTAATGGCGATCTGCTCGGTCGTCTGCGCCATGCTGCTCACCGTGCCGGGAGTCACGCCGTCGGCGGCGCTCGGCGTGCCGACGACCGCGCTGGCGGCGCTTTGCCTCGGCGTGCTGGCCACCCGCTTCATCCTGCTCAACATCGAGAAATCCCGCGCCGGGGCGGAAGCCGGGCGCGACGCGCGACTGGACAAGGCGCGCGGGCTGATCATTCCGGGGATCGTCGGCGTGGTGCTGTGCTGCCTTTCGCTGTGGTACCTGCTGCCGCAGGTCGAGACCAAGTTTGGCGTGCTCGGCGTGCTGCTGGTGGCGCCTTGCGTCGGCCTTCTGTTCGGCACCATCAACGGCTTCATCATCGTCGCCGGCCGGCTGCAGCCGTTCATCGTCACGCTGGCGATGATGGTGACGGCGCTCGGCATCGCCAGGCTCACCGCCGGCCAGAACAACGCGGTGCTGCCGGTCTATACCGGCTCCAACGCCACCGCCGATTTCGAGATCCTGCGCTCGCTGGTGTTCGGCATCGTGCCGATGCCAGGTCTGTTCTTCCTCGGTGCGGTCGTGATCTACGGCGCGGTGCTGCGCTTCACGCCCTTCGGCCGCTATGTCTACGCCATCGGCGGCAATGAGGAGGCGGCGCGGCTTTCCGGCATCGCCGCCGGGCGCGTCAAAATAGCCACCTATGCGGTGTCGGGCCTGCTCGCCGGCATCGCGGCGGTGCTCTACGTGGCCCAATACCGCCAAGGCAAGCCCGATGCCGGCGCCGGGCTGGAGCTCGACGCCATCGCCGCCGTGGTCATCGGCGGCACCAGCCTGATGGGCGGGCGCGGCAGTCTGGTCGGCACCTTCTGCGGCGTGCTGATCTTCGGCCTGCTGTCAAACATCCTGCAGCTGCACAACATCAATTCGAACCTTCAGCTGGTGCTGAAGGGGGCGATCATCATCGGCACCGTGCTCGTGCAGGAGCGCAACGCCGGCGACCTTCTCAGCTATCTGCGCCTGCCCGGCGGACGGGCGGCGCAAAAGGAAACGGCCGCGGCAAAGCGGCCGTCACAGGAGACCTCGTCTCTATAATCCGGAGGAAACAGGACCATGAAACGACGTGAAATGCTGAAGCTCGCCACCTTCGCGGCGGCGCTTGTGACGACCACCGCGCTCTTTTCCGGCAACCATGCCTTTGCCCAAGACAAGAAGTGGAAGATCGGCTTCTCGCAGGTGACGACCATCGAACCCTGGCGCGCCCAGTTCAACAAGGACATCATCGCGGAAGCCGCCAAGCACCCGGACGTCGAGCTGATCATCACCGACGGCGAGGACAAGACCGAAAAGCAGGTCGCCGACGTCGAGAACCTGATCCGCCAGGAGGTCGACGCGCTGCTGGTCTCGCCGAAGGAATCGGCCGGCCTGACCGGCGTGGTGCAGCAGGCGATCGACGCCAAGATCCCGGTCTTCGTGCTCGACCGCAATGTCGAAACCAAGGACTACACGCAGTTCGTCGGCGGCGACAACAAGCTGATCGGCCGGGCGGCTGGCGAATATGCCGTCGAGCTCCTGGGCGGCAAGGGCAAGGCGGCCGGCAACGTCGTCGAGATCTGGGGCGGCATGGGCACGCAGCCGGCGCATGACCGCCATGACGGCTTCCATGAATTCACCGACAAGGAGCCGGGCATCAAGTACCTGCTCGACCAGCAGTCGGGCGACTGGAAGCAGGACCAGGCCTATAACATCATGGCCAACGCGCTGAAGACCAACGAGAAGATCGACCTCGTCTACGGCCACAACGATCCGATGGCCTACGGCGCCTATCTCGCGGCCAAGGACGTCGGGCGCGAGAAGGACATCAAGTTCATCGGCATCGACGGCCTGCCCAACGAAGGCGTGCAGATGGTGAACAAGGGCGAGCTGACGGCGACCTTCACCTATGTCACGCCGGGCGCCGAGGGCCTGCGCCAGGCGATCAAGTTCCTGAAAGGGGAGAAGGTCGAGAAGACCATCACCCTGCCGACGGAAAAGATCACCAAGGACAACGCCGCCAAAATCCTGAAGGACAACGGGCTTTAGGTTCTGTTTTGAGGCAATTCCAAACGGAAAACCGCTGCGGCTTTTCCTGGAATTGCTTGAAGTCCGCAACCCCCTGCCGGGCCACGCGCCCGGCAGGGCTTTGCCCGAGCGCCAGGCGCTCCCCACAGCTTGCCGCCGGGCGCCAAATGCACGCCGCAATGCTGTTTTTCCGCTCTTTCGCGACCGAAAGTCACGCCCGAAACAGCAAGTCCTGACCTTGGCGATCAGCAGACTTGCGTGCCCTAAGCGGCGCCGCTTTAAAAAAACCAAGCCGGAACAGTGAGATAGATCGACTTCAGACCGGCTCGGGCGCAGAGCGCGGCGGGTCTCTTCCGGGTCGCTGCCGAGACGACGGACAGCTTGCGCAGGATGCTTGCGCCTTGTGTCGCCTGTTCTTATATACGCGCCAGCCGTCCAGCCCTAAAAAGCGGGGACCATGACGGGATTTCTTGTGAACAGGGGCTTTCGTCGGAACGCCTTTTGAAGGGTCCAGAGAGCCTGCTTAGAGGAGAGATTAGAACAATGGCAAAAGTTATCGGTATCGATCTCGGCACCACCAACTCGTGTATCGCCATCATGGATGGCAAGGACCCCAAGGTGATCGAGAATGCTGAAGGCGCGCGCACGACGCCTTCCATCGTCGCCATTTCGAGCGACGGCGAACGTCTCGTCGGCCAGCCGGCCAAGCGCCAGGCGGTAACCAATCCGGAAAACACCATCTTCGCGGTCAAGCGCCTGATCGGCCGCCGCTATGACGACCCGGTGACGGAGAAGGACAAGAAGCTTGTCCCCTACAAGATCGTCAAGGGCGACAATGGCGACGCCTGGGTCGAGGCCGGCGGCAAGAAGCAGTCGCCCAGCCAGATCTCGGCCATGATCCTGCAGAAGATGAAGGAGACGGCGGAAGCCTATCTCGGCGAGAAGGTCGAGAAGGCGGTCATCACCGTTCCGGCCTATTTCAACGACGCCCAGCGCCAGGCGACCAAGGACGCCGGCAGGATCGCCGGCCTCGAGGTGCTGCGCATCATCAACGAGCCGACGGCCGCCGCGCTCGCCTACGGCCTGGAAAAGAAGGACGGCAAGACCATCGCCGTCTATGACCTTGGCGGCGGCACCTTCGATATTTCCGTGCTCGAAATCGGCGACGGTGTCTTCGAGGTGAAGTCGACCAATGGCGACACCTTCCTCGGCGGCGAGGACTTCGACATGCGCCTGGTCGAGTATCTGGCGGCCGAGTTCAAGAAGGAACAGGGCATCGACCTCAAGGCCGACAAGCTCGCGCTGCAGCGCCTCAAGGAAGCCGCGGAAAAGGCCAAGATCGAGCTGTCGTCGACGACGCAGACCGAGATCAACCTGCCCTTCATCACCGCCGACGCCAGCGGCCCGAAGCACCTGACGATGAAGCTCACCCGGGCGAAGTTCGAAAGCCTGGTCGAGGATCTCGTCCAGCGCACGATCGAGCCCTGCAAGGCGGCGCTCAAGGATGCCGGCCTGAAGGCCGGCGAGATCGACGAAGTGGTCCTGGTCGGCGGCATGACCCGCATGCCCAAGATCCAGGAGATCGTGAAGCAGTTCTTCGGCAAGGAGCCGCACAAGGGCGTCAACCCGGACGAGGTCGTGGCGCTTGGCGCCGCCATCCAGGCCGGCGTGCTGCAGGGCGACGTCAAGGACGTGCTCCTGCTCGACGTGACGCCGCTGTCGCTCGGCATCGAGACGCTGGGTGGCGTGTTCACCAGGCTGATCGAGCGCAACACCACGATCCCGACCAAGAAGAGCCAGACTTTCTCGACCGCCGAGGATTCGCAGTCGGCGGTGACGATCCGCGTCTTCCAGGGCGAGCGCGAAATGGCGGCCGACAACAAGATGCTCGGTCAGTTCGACCTCGTCGGCATCCCGCCGGCCCCGCGCGGCGTGCCGCAGATCGAGGTCACGTTCGACATCGACGCCAACGGCATCGTCAACGTCTCGGCCAAGGACAAGGGCACCGGCAAGGAGCACCAGATCCGCATCCAGGCTTCGGGCGGTCTGTCCGACGCCGACATCGAGAAGATGGTGAAGGACGCCGAGGCCAATGCCGACGCGGACAAGAAGCGCCGCGCCCTCGTCGAGGCCCGCAATCAGGCCGAAGCGCTGGTGCATTCGTCCGAGAAGTCGCTGAAGGACTATGGCGACAAGGTCTCGGAGGCTGACCGCACCGCGATCTCGGACGCCATCGCCGCGCTGAAGACCGCGGCCGAAGGCGACGACCCGGCCGACATCGAGGCCAAGTCGCAGTCGCTCGCCGAAGTGTCGATGAAGCTCGGCCAGGCCATGTACGAGGCCTCGCAGAAGGAAGCGGCCGAAGCCGACGCCAAGGCGGACGCCGCCAAGGATTCGGACGTGGTCGATGCCGACTTCGAGGAAATCGACGAAGACGACGAGAAGAAGAAGTCGGCCTGAGCCGGCTGACGGCGGATCATGCGAAAAGCCCGGCGGAAGGCCGGGCTTTTTTGCAATCCCAGTCGAAAAAGTGACAGAAAAACCCGGAGCGGCCCGGCTTAGTACTAGCATCCGGGAAACATCGCTCCTAAATCCAAGAACGTGCCGGCAAACGTCGCCAACAATGCTTGAAGACATTGAGCATCCGGACAGCGGGAAAAAATGAAAGCTGATTTCTACGAAACGCTGGGCGTGCAAAAAGGCGCCGACGACAAGGAACTCAAGAGCGCTTTCCGCAAGCTCGCCATGCAGTTCCATCCCGACCGCAATCCCGGCGACCATGCCTGCGAGCACAAGTTCAAGGAGATCAACGAAGCCTACGAGACGCTGAAGGACCCGCAGAAGCGCGCCGCCTATGACCGTTTCGGCCACGCGGCCTTCGAGGGTGGTATGAACGGCGCCGCGCACGGTTTCGGCGCCGGCGGCTTCGCCGACATCTTCGAGGATATTTTCGGCGACATGATGGGCGGCCGCCAGCGCCGTTCGTCGGGCGGCCGCGAGCGCGGCGCCGATCTGCGCTACAACATGGAAATCACGCTGGAAGAGGCCTTTTCCGGCAAGACGGCGCAGATCCGCGTGCCGGCCTCGATCTCCTGCTCGGAATGCTCCGGCAGCGGCGCCAAGCCCGGCACGCAGCCGGTGACCTGCTCGATGTGCCACGGCCACGGCAAGGTGCGCGCCACGCAGGGCTTCTTCTCGATCGAACGCACCTGCCCGCAATGCCAGGGCCGCGGCCAGACGATCAAGGACCCCTGCCCGAAATGCGCCGGCCAGGGCCGCGTCACCGAGGAACGCTCGCTGTCGGTCAACATCCCGTCCGGCATCGAGGACGGCACCCGTATCCGGCTGGCCAATGAGGGCGAGGCCGGCCTGCGCGGCGGACCGTCGGGCGATCTCTACATCTTCCTGGCGGTCAAGCCGCACGAATTCTTCCAGCGCGACGGCGCCGATCTCTATTGCAAGGTGCCGATCTCGATGACGACGGCAGCCCTTGGCGGCTCCTTCGAGGTCACCACGCTCGATGGCACCCAGACCAAGGTCAAGGTGACGGAAGGCACGCAGAACGGACGCCAGTTCCGCTTGAAGGGCAAGGGCATGCCGGTGCTGCGCCAGCCCAATGTCGGCGACCTCTATATCCAGACGGCGGTCGAGACGCCGCAGAACCTGACGCGCCGCCAGCGCGAATTGCTGGAAGAGTTCGAGCAGATCTCCTCGAAGGACAATTCGCCCCAGTCGAGCGGCTTTTTCGCGCGCATGAAGGACTTCTTCGAGTCGTTCGGCGAAAACTGATTGCCGCAGCCCCGCATTTCGCGCGGCATCGGAAGGGCGATCCGGTGCCCAAGCGTCATCAACACCTTATGCCAGCTTGACGCCTTGCCTTGTTCCACCCACCTGCTAAGTAGCGGATCGGGGGCTGAGCATTGAGGAGAGCTCGTGATGGCACGTAGTCCCGGGTTGCGCAAAGCGCTGGCCGAAAAATTCGACGACGAGCTGAAGTTCTTCAAAGGCTGGATCGACAAGCCGAAAACGGTCGGCTCGATCGTTCCCACCAGTTCCATTACCGCCCGCAAGATGGCGTCGATCGTCAATCCGAGATCGGGCCTGCCGGTGCTCGAGGTCGGGCCCGGCACCGGTGTCATCACCCGCGCGATCTTGGCCCAGGGTGTCAAACCCGAAAACCTCTACGCGGTTGAATATTCGACCGACTTCGTGCGCCACCTGCGCGGGCTCTATCCCGGCGTCAACGTGATCGAGGGCGACGCCTTCAATCTCAATGCCACGCTCGGCGACAAGCGCGACATGGTGTTCGATTCGGTCGTCTCCGGCGTGCCGCTGCTCAATTTCCCGGTCGCCCAGCGCATCGCCTATATCGAAAGCCTGCTCGACCGCATTCCCGCCGGACGACCGATCGTGCAGCTGACCTATGGCCCGCTGTCGCCGATCCCGGCCGGGCGCGGCGACTACACGGTCGAGCATTTCGATTTCATCTTCCGCAACATCCCGCCGACGCAGCTGTGGATCTACCGGCGCGCCGCGCATTAGTTTCTACTTGCGAAAGTGTTCGCGCATCGCCAGTGGCGGCAGCGTCCTGGCGACTGGCCGAAACGCCCCTCGCTTCGTCATCCACGGGCGGAGCAAGGAGCGAAGCGACGCGGCGCAGACCCGAGGATCCATTCCGTGACTTCGAAGCGTCGCGACGACCCAGAATTCTGCTCCGCTGTGCTCTACGATCGGGGTAACGGTATGGATCCTCGGGTCTTCGCGACGCCGCTTCGCGGCTGCTCCGCCCGTGGATGACGAAGTTCATAGGTCGCGACCAATCCTTCGACGTTTTCCGCTCGCCACGCGTTGATTTGAACGCCCCTTGGCTGTACCTGTCCCCGGACAAGGGTGGCCGATGGCAGTGATCCCAAGAATCCTCGTCTTCGCCGGCTCGGCCCGGAGCGGCGCCTTCAGCGGCCGGACTGCCGATGTGGCGCAGAAGGAGCTCGCCATGCAGGGCGCGGAGGTGACGCGCATCTCGCTCGGCGACTATCCGCTGCCGATCATGGACGAGGACCTGGAAAAGGAAAAAGGCATTCCCGAAAACGCCATCAAACTCGGCCGCCAGATCGCCGCGCATGACGGGCTCCTGATCGCGACGCCCGAATATAACGGCTCGATCCCGCCATTGCTCAAGAACTCGATCGACTGGGTGAGCCGGGTACGGCGCGAGGGCAGCCATACCTTTAGGCCGCTTGCCGGCAAACCGGTCGGGCTCTGCTCGTCCTCAGGGGGCAAGTTCGCCGGCATACGTTGCATCAACCATTTGCGCGCGGTGCTGGTGCGCTGCCAGATGGAGGTGATCACGCCCGAATGCTCGGTCTCCGAGGCCGGCGAAGCCTTCGCCGAGGACGGACAATTCAGGGACGCCAGACTACAGCAATCGATGGAGCGCCTATGCCGTACACTGATCGAAACCTCGCGCATGCTGTCCACCCGGATCGAGGCGTGATCAATTTCGCGGAGGCCGACACAATGCGAGACAGGCTGATCGTTGGGCTGGACCTGCCGACGCTGAAGGAGGCCGAGAGTGCGGTGCGCGAGCTCGAAGGCGCCGTTTCCTTCTACAAGATCGGTTACCAGCTCGCCTTCGCCGGCGGATTGGACTTCGCGCGGGAGCTCGCCAGCGGCGGCACGAAAGTGTTTCTCGACATGAAGCTGCTCGACATCGACAACACGGTCGCCAAGGGCGTCGAGAACATCGTCAAGATGGGCGTGACGATGCTGACGCTGCATGCCTATCCCAAGACGATGAGAGCGGCGGTCGAGGCGGCCAGGGGCAGCGAGCTCTGCCTGCTTGGCGTGACGGTGCTGACCTCGATGGACGAGCAGGACGTGATCGACGCCGGCTATGAATACGACCCGCACACGCTGGTGCTCAGGCGCTCCGAACAGGCGCTGCATGCCGGCATGGGCGGCATCGTCTGCTCGGCTGAGGAGGCCGAGGCGGTGCGCCGGATCGTCGGACCCGACCTGGCGGTGGTGACGCCGGGCATCCGGCCGGCGGGCAGCGCCCATGGCGACCAGAAACGCGTGGTGACGCCGGCGCAGGCGATCCGCAACGGCTCCAGCCACCTTGTCGTCGGCCGGCCGATCGTCGCCGCGCCGGACCGCCGCGCTGCGGCCGAGGCAATACTCGCCGAAATGCAATCCGCCTGAGGACCGGCCCTCTTTCGCGAAAAACAAACAGGAGAAAAAGAATGCCGAAGGGATATTGGATCGCCCGTGTCGATGTGCGCGACGCCGAGGGATACAAGGACTATGTCGCCGCCGCGAAGCTCGCCTTCGACCGCTTCGGTGCGAAGTTCCTGGCGCGCGGCGGCGAGCACGAAAAGGCCGAAGGGCCGGGCCGCGCCCGCAACGTCATCATCGAGTTCGAATCGCTGGCCATGGCGCATGACTGCTACCACTCGCCGGAATACCAGCGCGCCGTCGCCATCCGCCAGAAAGTGGCCGACGGCGAGATCGTGCTGGTCGAGGGGATTTAAAGCGGTTCAGCGTTCTCACCGAACCGCCTAACCGCTCCAAGCTTTTGTTCTTACGAAATTCGGACGGTAAACCGTGCATCTGCGATTCGTTGGAGATGTGCCGAAACGTCCCTCCCTTCGTCATCCACGGGCGGAGCAAGGAGCGTAGCGACGCAGCGCAGACCCGAGGATCCATGCCGTGACTTCAACGCGCCGCTACGATCCAGAATTCTGCCCCGCTGCGCCTTCGGCCAAGGTAACGGCATGGATTCCAGGGTCTGCGCGCGTCGCTTCGCTCCTTGCTCCGCCCTGGAATGACGAAGTTGTTAGGGCTCAGCCAATCGTGAATGTCACAACGTCGACCTGTTAACCCAAGAGCCGGTTGGCAGCCGTCTCCGCCATGGCGTCCGCGAGGCTCAGGCCCCACTGCTTGCGGCAATAGTCGCGGAAATCGAAGCAAGGCAGGCCGGGGCAGACTTCGAACTCGATGAGGTGCACGGTGTCGTCTGCCTCGACCCTGAAATCGACGGAAAAGACATCTTTCAGGCCGAGACCGCTTATCAGTTTCTGCGCGATGGCGCGGATTTTTCGGTCCGCCTCCGGCTGACTCGCGCCGACGGCCTCGAGCTCCGGCTCGGCATAGGTGCCGGCATCCTTCGCAGCCTGGCCGGTCCCGCCATAGAGCGCCATCGAATCGGCCATGGTCTGAAAGTCGCCGCCGGAATCGACGAAGACGATGCCGAGCGCTTCCATGCCGGTTTCCTGTCTGAGCCCAAGGAAGCTCGCCCGCACGTTGCGGCCGGCGACATAGGGCTGGACGACGACATCGTCGCGATAATGCGAAAAAACGCGTCGGCTAAGCTCCAGCGCATGGCCGAGATCGCTGACGCGCGAATCCGGCCAAATGCCGATCTTGGCGCCGAGCCGGTTGGGTTTCACGAACCAGCCCTTGGGCGAGGCCGGCGGCTCGACCAGCCATGCGCCGTTGCGCGCCAGGCCGGCCTGCAGCGCCGGCAGGCCGAGCGCGCCGAGCACGGCGCCCGAACGCAATTTGTCCTGGCAGAGCGCGAACAGCGAATCGTCGGCGCCGATGGTGCGCAGCCCGTTCAGCCGCGCCAGCGCCGGCGCTGCGCCGCCACGGAAGTAGGCGATACCGTCGGTCAGCGTCCAGACCAGCGTCATTGCCGGATCGGCCTCCGCCAGAACCGGTGCGGCGTCGTCGAGCTCGACAGGCTTGAAGGCGAGGTCGCGCCTTCCGCAAGCCTCGGCAAGCAGGTTGAATTCCGGCGCAAAGTCGGTCGACTGCGCCAGATAGGACGAGATCTCGATGGCGCGCTCCGTTGGATAACCCTGGGCGACCAGCCGGTCGAAACAGGGCTTTTCCGGTTCGTAGACAAGGATCAAGGTCGGCTGCGGCATCGAAAGCTCCGGGAAATCAGGCGCGTACCATCGCATGCCCGACCTGTCCGGCTTGCGGGAAACCGACGGAACCGAGGCGATTGCGCGACAGTAGGCCGGCTGCCGCATCTCTTGTCTTGATGCAATTCCGGATGGAACACTCCGGCGAAGATTGCTCCCAATACCCCAGCACGGATTTGACCGCGGGCTATGTTTGCCTTGGGAGCGGCCTTGGAGATTAGCCGAAACCCCCATCACGATCGTCATCCACGGGCGGAGCAAGGAGCGAAGCGACGCGGCGCAGACCCTAGAATCCATTCCGTGACTTCCGAGCGCTGCTGCGGTGCAGAATTCTGCTCCGCTGTATTCCACAGCTCAGGTCACGGAATGGCAACTGTGTTCACGCGAATGCGGTTTTGTCGCGAATGATGGCGTTGAGGACGACCAGGAGCTTCC
>NZ_VFUG01000026.1:0-58322 GCF_006440615.1 Mesorhizobium sp. B2-6-2
GCAGAGATCGGTGGCGCCGACTTCCGCGACCAGGGCGCGGAGCTCGCGGGCTTCGCCGCCATTCGAAAGATGAAAGACGATGCCGGTATCGGCGTCGGCCGGCAGGAAATGAACGGTGACGGTCTTGCCGCTATGGACGCCGATGCCAGCCAGCGTCGCGCGCGATTTCACTGTCGTCTGATAGTCGTGCAAGAGTAACCCCATACGCCCAAAATGCCTGCGTCCGCTCCACTGGCCCTGGGTATCTTGCAGCCAGTCTGATGGTCTGGCGCTCGCACAAATGCGGCAAAATAAGCAAGAGCATGCGGCTCTGTATAATCGGCAGGCAGGGCTACTCCCCGAATCCCGGCAAACCGACTTTAGTCGGTGGCGAAGATAATGGCCCGCCCTGGAGACTCCAAATCACGGTTTCTTACCCCGTGTAACCACGGAAATGTGTCAGAAATAGCTCTTAAGTCATTGTTTTCAATGTTTTTTGTAAAAGCAACAGGCAGACGATTTCTCGTCTGCCTGTTAACAACCGTTATATATCGTTAACGATCAGCGCTACGCTGTATCGACGATCAGCGGTCCGCGCCGTATCGACGATCGGCGTACCGATCAGTTGGCCTGGCGACGCAGGAAGGCCGGGATTTCCAGCTGGTCGTCTTCCTGGACTGTGCGGGCCTGCGGCGTCAGCCGGCCCTGGTCGTCGAGCTGGCCGCGGCGCGGCGCATAGAGCGCAGGATCCTGGCTGGCGAGACGGCGCATCTCGGGCGCGGCCTGGCGCAGCTTCGGCTCGCGCGGCTGCGCCGGCTGAAGCCGGGGCGGCTCTTCCTCGCGGCGGGTAAGGCCGTTGGTCAGCCGCTTGATCAGCCCCATCGGACCGCTGTTTTCATGGTCCGCCGGCCGGCTCTTGGCTTCGACTTCTGCCCTTACCACCGGCGGAAAATCTTCCACGCGAGGCATGCGCTGCGGCGCCGCGGCCACCGGCTGCGGCATCTCGCGCTGCGGCGCGGGCTGCTGCATGACCTGCGGCACCACCGGCTGCGGCTGCGCAGGCGGGGCTTGGAAGATCTTGCTCTGCGGCCGGAAGTCGTCGACCGGCAAGGCGCGCGGCTGCGCCATGGCGGCGGCGTTCGCCTCGGCAAGCTGGATCGCCTCCGCGACCGGATCGACAGCGCGCGGCTCGTAGGCCTGCGGCTGAACCGGAGCGGGGCGGATTTCGGCCACCGGAGCCGCCGCCGGGCGGGCGGCCGGCTTCTGCGGCGCGCGAATCGAGATCGGCGCAGCCGCGATCTCGGCCGCCGACTTGTCGATGCCGGTGGCGACGACCGACACGCGGATCACGCCTTCCAGCTCTTCGTCGAAGGTGGCGCCCAGGATGATGTTGGCGTCCTGGTCGACCTCCTCGCGGATGCGGGTCGCGGCCTCGTCCACCTCGAACAAGGTTAGGTCGCGGCCGCCGGTGATCGAGATCAGCAGGCCCTTGGCGCCCTTCATCGAGGTCTCGTCGAGCAGCGGATTGGCGATGGCGGCTTCAGCGGCGGCCATCGCGCGGCCCTCGCCCGAAGCCTCGCCCGTGCCCATCATCGCCTTGCCCATCTCGCGCATCACCGAGCGGACGTCGGCGAAGTCGAGGTTGATCAGGCCTTCCTTGACCATCAAGTCGGTGATGCAGGCGACGCCCGAATAGAGCACCTGGTCGGCCATTGCGAAGGCATCGGCGAAGGTGGTCTTGTCATTGGCCAGCCGGAACAGGTTCTGGTTGGGGATGACGATGAGCGTGTCGACGCATTTCTGCAGTTCCTCGATGCCCATGTCGGCCGTCTTCATGCGGCGCTGGCCCTCGAAATGGAACGGCTTGGTGACGACGCCGACGGTGAGGATGCCCTTCTCGCGCGCCGCGCGGGCAACGACCGGAGCAGCGCCCGTGCCGGTGCCGCCGCCCATGCCGGCGGTGACGAAGCACATATGGGTGTTGGAGAGATGATCGATGATCTCGTCGATGCACTCTTCCGCCGCCGCGCGGCCGACTTCGGGCTGCGAACCGGCGCCGAGGCCTTCGGTGACGTGCGCGCCGAGCTGGATCAGCCGCTCTGCCTTGGACATCGTCAACGCCTGCGCGTCGGTGTTGGCCACCACGAACTCGACGCCGCGCAGGCCGGCTGTGATCATGTTGTTCACGGCATTGCCGCCGCCGCCGCCGACGCCGAACACGGTGATGCGTGGCTTGAGCTCGGTGATGTCCGGCTTCTGCAGATTGATGGTCATTGTCTCCGTCCTTTGCCTTTCCCGCCGCCTCGCCGCTGCGGCCGCCTATGGGGCTGTCCCCGTCAAATTAAAAACTGTCTCTCAACCACTGACTCATGCGATGCAGTTTTCCGCCCGTTCCGGTCATCCTGAAACCGGAAAGTCCTTTCGCCGAATGGCTCTCGAAGCTCGCCATCTGCGGATAGATCATCAGTCCGACCGGGGTCGAGAACGCCGGTCCCTTGGCCGCCTCAGGCAGCCCCGCGACGCCGAGCGGCCGGCCGATGCGCACATTGCGCCCGAGAATGCGGCGCGCCGCTTCCGGCAGGCCGGCAAGCTGGCTGGCACCGCCGGTGAGCACGACCCGCTTACCGACGGCATTGCCGTAGCCGGACTTGTTCAGCCGGTCGCGCAGAAGCTCCAGCGTCTCGTCGATACGGGCGCGGATGATGCGCGTCATCACCGAGCGCGGGATCTGCAGCGGTATATCGCCTTCCTCGCCGATCGGCTGGATCGAGACGAGGTCGCGGTCGTCAGCGCTGCCGGGCAGCGCCGAGCCATGCATCACCTTCAGCCGCTCCGCGGCATCGAGCGAGGTCGACAGGCCCTTGGCCATGTCGAGCGTCACATGGTTGCCGCCGATGGCGATGGCGTCGCCATGGACGAACTTGCCCTCCGAGAAGACCGAGATGGTCGTCGTCCCGCCGCCCATGTCGATGCAGGCTGCGCCCATTTCGAGCTCGTCGTCGACCAGCGAGGCAAGCCCGCTGGCATAGGGCGTCGCCACCATGCGCTCGACCGACAGGTGCGAGCGGTTGATGCAAAGCTCGAGGTTGCGCATCGGCGCCGCGTCGCCCGTCAGCACATGCATGTCGACGCCGAGCGCATCGCCCACCATGCCGCGCGGGTCGCGCATGCCGCGCTCGCCGTCGAGCGAGAAACCGACGGGCAGCGAATGGACCACCTCGCGCTCGGCCCTGAGCGCCTGCTTGGCGCCGGCGGCGAGCACGCGCTTGATGTCGACCTCCTCGACCGGATGGCCGCCGAGATTGATGGTCGCCGAGAAGGCTTCGCTCTTCAGCCGACCCGCCGTCATGTTGACGATGAGGGAATCGACCGTGAGCCCGGCCATGCGCTCGGCCGCATCGACGGCAAGCCGGATGGCATGCTCGGCGCGATCGAGATCGACCACCACGCCGGACTTCACGCCTTGCGATTTCTGGTGACCGATGCCGATCACCTGGATGCGATGCGAACGTCCGCGCAGCAGCTTGCCGTCCTCGTTCGGCTTCAGCTTCGCCACGACGCAGCAAACCTTGCTGGAGCCGACATCGAGCACCGTGAGCGTGCCCGACCGGCGCGAAGAAGCGTCGCTGCTGCCGCCAAGCCAGCTCATATCTTCCTCTCCACCTTGCGCTTGGCCAGGGACTTCGGCTTGTCGCTGAGCGCTGCTTCGCGCTGTGTCGCCGCTTCCGGCGACAGCTCCACGACCAGCCGGTCGGAAAGCCGCATGTCGACGGCGGCGATGTCGCGGGTCAGCAATCCGTTGTCATGGTCGATCTTGACGAGCTCGGCGATCGCCTGTTCCTCGCCGTCTTCCGGCAGCTTGATCGTGATGCCGTTTTCAAGCCTCAGGTCCCAGCGCCGTTCGCCGACCCGGATGTAACCTTTGACCCGCGCCGCAAGCTCGGGATAGCGCTCGATCTTGGCGAGGAAGGCCGGCGCCATGGCCGGCGCGCCGGTGCCGATGATCAGCGGCAGCAGCGCCTGCTTGCCGCCCGAGAACGGCGCGATCATCTCGCCCGACCGCTCGATGACCGAGACCGAGGTGCCCTGCTGCCAAAGCGCGAAGGGTTGGCGCTCCTCGATGCGCACTTCCAGCGTATGCGGGTATATCTTGCGCACCGCGGCTCCGTCGACCCACGGCAGCGTCGTGATGCGCTCGCGCGCGGCCTCGGCATCGAAGCCGATCAGCGAGGTCCAGCCGTCGAGGCCGAGCCGGTCGAGCACATCGATCTCGGAGGTCTGGCGGTTGCCGACCACCTTGATCTGGTCGACGGCAAAGCCGGTGCGCGCCGTCACGCCCTGCACGATGCTGTCGGCGTAGCCGCCGAGATAGGCGCCATAGGCGCTGCTGGACGCGATCAGCGCGGCGGAAAGGATCGCGGCCGAAAAGCGCGGCGCCTCATACTCGCCGCCGCACAAACGCGCCAGCATGCGCATCGGCCGGCGAAGCTGACGCGGCAGCACGAAACGGTCGAATGACAGCGACATACCGAACAGCGCGAGACCAGCCGCACCGACGCCATTACCCTGTCCCCACCTCAACGCAGACACGAAGCGTCCTCCACCATCCAACTCAACAAATCGCCGAACGAGTGCCCCGCTTGCGCGGCGATTTCAGGCACCAGAGACGTCGGCGTCATGCCCGGCTGAGTGTTGACCTCGAGCCAGACAACCTCGCCGTTTTCGGAGTGGCGGTCGTCGTAACGGAAGTCCGATCGGGAAACGCCCCGGCAACCAATGGCAAGATGAGCCTTGAGGGCCAGTGTCTGTATTTTTTGGTAAATATTCGGTGAAATTTTAGCAGGGATTTCGTGTTTTGATCCGCCGGGAACGTATTTTGAATCGTAATCGTAGAAGGAATGCCCGGTCGGGATGATCTCGCAGACGCCGAGCGCCACATCGCCCATCACCGCGCAGGTCAATTCGCGGCCGTGGATGTAGCGCTCGACCATGACGGTCTCGCCATATTGCCATTCCGTGGAGCCGATCACCTGCGGCGGATGCGACTGCCCCTCAAGCACGATGACCACGCCGAAGCTCGACCCCTCATTGACCGGCTTGACCACATAAGGCGGCTTCATCGGATGCTTGTTCTGGACGGCGAAGCGGTTGACCACCTTCGACTCCGCGACCGGAATGCCGGACGCCTTGGCGATTTTCTTGGCCTGCTCCTTGTTCATGGCGAGCGCCGAAGCGAGCACACCCGAATGGGTGTAGGGAATTGCGAGATATTCGAGAATTCCCTGGATGGTGCCGTCCTCGCCGAACGGACCGTGCAGCGCGTTGAAGGCGACGTCAGGCTTGAGATCGGCAAGCACAGACCCGACATCGCGCGAAACATCGACCCGGGTGACCTGATAGCCTTCATTCTCGAGCGCATCCGCACACGCCTTCCCCGAGGACAGAGACACGGGCCGCTCCGAGGAGAATCCACCCAGGAGGACAGCCACATGCTTCTTCTTCATCCCGTCATCCCCTCTCACGCCGGGCCTGCAACCGATATTCCCGCACCGCATTTCCAAACATTGAGTCCGAGCCCTCCGGCAGGTTGCCCCCCAGACGGAAAACGCGGCTTAACGCGTCGAACGACTCAAATCAGGAAACGCTTTAGGGCAGAGAATCAGAGAGTTGATTCGCTGGCAAGTACCTATGATTCCGAGAGATTCACTTTCCGCGAAAACAGCCGCAAAAAGTGAATTGTGAGTCTTTGAGGCAACGGTTCTACGGCTGTTTCAGATCGCTGGAAGTTCAAGCATCACATGAACTTAAGCCTAGGCTAAAGAAGCTGCCCGAGAAACTCCTGCACCGCATGACCCGGCCTGAAATTGCCGAGGCGCTTGATCTCCCAGTGCAGCCGGATGCCCGAATTCTCGAGCACCCGCGCCCGCACCGTCTCGCCGAGATATTCGAGGTCGTAGCCGGTGGCCGTGCCGGTGTTGATCATGAAGTTGCAGTGCATCGGCGACATCTGCGCGCCGCCGATCATGAGCCCGCGGCAGCCGGCCTTGTCGATCTCCTTCCAGGCCGAGGTGCCTTCCGGATTCTGGAAGGTCGAGCCGCCGGTCTTTTCCCTGATCGGCTGCACCGTCTCGCGATGGTTCTGCACGGCATCCATCGCCGCCTTGATCGCCGCCTTGTCTTCCGCAAACCCTTCGAAAATGGCCGAGGTGAAGATCAGGCCGGCAGGCGCGGACGAGTGGCGATAGGCATAGCCCATATCGGCATTGCTCAGCGTATGGAGATTGCCCCTGCGGTCCAGGGCCCTCACCTCGACGACCCGTTCGCGGGTCTCGACGCCGTTGGCGCCTGCATTCATCCTGAGCGCGCCGCCAACGGCGCCGGGAATGCCGTGGTAGAAGTGGAAGCCGCCAATGCCGGCTTCATGCGCCACCGCCGCGAGGCGCTTGTCCGGCGTCGCCGCGCCGGCTTTGATCGTGGTCGGCCCGGTGGTCTCGGCCTCGCCGAAACCCTTGGCCGAGAGCCTGACGACAAAACCCGGAACGCCGCCGTCGCGCACCAGAAGGTTCGAGCCGACGCCGACCACCGTGACCGGTATCTCTTCCGGCACCGCGCGCAGGAAGGCCGCGAGGTCCTCCTCGTCGACCGGCTGGAACAGCGCTTCCGCCTGTCCGCCGGCGCGGAACCAGGTGATTTTGTCCATCTCGGCATTGGGCGTGACGCGGCCGCGCAGGCCGGCAAGCTTGTCGCCGAGTTTGTCTATGAGGGCTTGGCCGCGCATCATGACGACGTCCCACCAAGTTCCTTGGGCAGCGCGTAAGCCCATTGCGTGATGTTGCCGGCGCCGAGGAAGACGACGAAATCGCCGGGCTTGGCAAGCTCGCGAATGGCTGGCGCGACCGCCGCCGCGCCATCGATATAGCGCGCGTCGCGGTGGCCGCCGGAACGGATGCGCGACACCAGCGCGTCGGAGGTCGCGCCTTCGATGGGTTCCTCGCCTGCCGCATAGACCGGCGCCACCATCACCGTGTCGGCGTCGTTGAAGCAGACCGAGAACTCATCGAAAAGATCGTGCAGCCGGGTGAAGCGATGCGGCTGCGCGATGGCGATCACGCGTCCCTCGGTCGCGCTGCGCGCGGCCTTCAGCACCGCCGCGATCTCGACCGGATGGTGGCCGTAGTCGTCGAACACCTCGACGCCGTTCCACGAGCCGGTACGGGTGAAGCGCCGCCTGACGCCGGCGAAGGACGACAGGCCCTTCTTGATCGCCTCGGCCGAGAGGCCAAGCTCATGCGCGACCGCGATCGCCGCCGTCGCGTTGGAGACGTTGTGGCGGCCAGGCATCGGCAGGCGCAGGTCCTTTATCGAGGTCGTGCCCCGCCCCTTGCGATCGCGGATCACGACATCGAATTCGGAGATCGCGCCCTGCATGCGGTGGTTGCTGAAGCGCACATCGGCCTGCGCGTTCTCGCCATAGGTGATGACGCGCCGGTCCTCGATCCGTCCGACCAGCGCCTGCACTTCCGGGTGGTCGGTGCACATCACGCCGAAGCCGTAGAACGGCACGTTCTCGACGAACTGACGGAACGCCTCGCGCACCTTGTCGAAGCTGCCATAGTGGTCGAGATGCTCGGGATCGATGTTGGTGACGACGGCGATATCGGCCGGCAGCTTCAGGAACGTTCCGTCGCTCTCATCGGCTTCGACCACCATCCACTCGCCATCGCCCATGCGCGCATTGGTGCCGTAGGCGTTGATGATGCCGCCATTGATGACGGTCGGGTCGAGCCCGCCGGCCTCGAGCAAGGTCGCCACCATCGAAGTCGTCGTCGTCTTGCCATGCGTGCCGCCGATGGCGACCGCCTGGCGGAAACGCATCAGCTCGGCCAGCATCTCGGCGCGGCGGACAATGGGGAGCAACTTCTCCCGCGCGGCCTTGAGCTCCGGGTTGGATTTCTTGATCGCGGTCGAAACGACCACCACTTCGGCTTCGCCGAGATTCTCGGCCGTGTGGCCGACGAAGCATTCGATGCCCTTGTCGCGCAGCCGCTGCACATTGGCGCCGTCGGCCTGGTCGGACCCCTGCACCTTGTAGCCGAGATTGTGCAGCACCTCGGCGATGCCGCTCATGCCGATGCCGCCAATGCCGATGAAATGCACAAGCCCGATGGTCTGCGGCATCTTCATGGGCGCGTCCTCCTGTAGTCCGAAACCGTTTTGCCGGACGCAATAGCCTCTGTCAGATCGGCGAGCAACCGCGCCGCGTTCGGTTTCCCGGCCGAGCGGGCGGCGGCGGCCATCGTCGCCAGCCGGTTCGGGTCCTTGATCAGCCCGCCGACCAACTCGGCGACCCGCGCCGCCGACAGCGTCGACTGCGGATGAAGCTCGGCGCCGCCGGCGGTGGCAAGCGCCGCGGCATTTGCCGCCTGGTCGTGGTCGAGCGCGTGCGGATAAGGCACCAGCAGCGCCGGCCGGCCGATGACGGCGATTTCCGAAACCGTCGAGGCGCCGGAGCGCGACATCACCAGATGCGCCGCCGCCATGCGCGCCGCCATGTCGGTAAAGAAGGGCGAGACCTGGACGTCGACGCCGAGATCGGCATAGGCGGCCTTCACCCGCGCCACATCCTCCGCGCGCGCCTGCTGCGTGATCGCCAGCCGCTTGCGCAGGTCTTGCGGCAGCAGCGCGATCGCCGCGGGCACGGCATCGGAAAAGAACTGCGCGCCCTGACTGCCGCCGAACACCAGGAAGCGGAACGGTTCGCCCTCGTTCGACACCACGTAAGGCGTTTTCGCCGCATCGAGGACCTGCGGCCTGACCGGATTGCCGGTGGTCACCGTCTTTGCGCCGTCAGCGCTTGCGCCCTCCGGCAGGAAACCGCCGGCAATCGCATCCACGCGGCCGGCAAGCGCCTTGTTGGCGCGGCCCATGACGGCGTTCTGCTCATGGATCAGCGTCGGCACTTTTCGCCTTGTCGCGGCATAGAGCGGCGGCAGCGTCGGATAGCCGCCGAAGCCGACGACAGCCTCCGGCTTGATCCTGGCGATTACCCGGCCGGCCTCCCGCACGCCCTGCCAGATCTTCCAGAAGGCCGAGAGCATGGCGACCGGGTTCTTCGAACCCAGCGTGGCCGAGGGGATCGTGTGAATGTCGGCTGTCGGGAAATGGCGGGAATAGCGCTCGGCGCGATTGTCGGTGGCAAGATGCACCTTCCAGCCGCGCTCGATCAGCTCATGCGCCAGCGCCTCGGCCGGAAACAGATGTCCGCCCGTTCCGCCGGCCGCAAGCAGGATGACACCCTTCGCCATCCTGCCTCATTCCGCCGGCATTGCGCGCTGCGAAAGGACGAAGCCCATCTGCTTGCGCTTTTCCGGACGCTTGCGGGTCAAGGCGAGCACCATGCCCATCGAGACGGCGATGGCGATCTGCGAGGAGCCGCCATAGGAGATGAAGGGCAGCGTCATGCCCTTGGCCGGCATCAGCTGCAGGTTCACGCACATGTTGATGGCCGATTGCAGGCCGAAGACGGTGACGAGGCCGCCGACCGCATAGCGGGTGAAATCGTCCTGTTCCTTGAGCGCGATGCTCAGGCCGCGCAGCACGATGAAGGCGAAGATCGACATGATGAAGAAGCACATTATGAGGCCGAACTCCTCGCCGGCGACCGAGAAGACGAAGTCGGCGTGGCTGTCGGGGATGACCCGCTTCACCGTGCCCTCGCCCGGGCCGACGCCGAACCAGCCGCCATTGATCAGCGCCTCGCGGCCCATATCGACCTGGAAAGTGTCGCCTTCGCCGGTCATGAACTTGTCGATGCGCGCGGCGACGTGCGGAAACACCGTATAGGCCGCGAACACGCCGCCGACCCCGGCAGCCCCCAGCGCGACGATCCAGAACCAGGGCAGGCCGGCCATGAAGAACATCACGCCCCAGGTGCCCAGCACCAGCATGGTCTGGCCGAGATCGGGCTGGGCCACCAGAAGCGAGATGACCAGCGCCAGCAAAAGCATGGCGAACAGATTGCCGGGAATGTCGGGCTGGCGCCTGTGCTCCGCAAACAGCCAGGCGCAGATGACGACGAAGGCCGGTTTCAGGAACTCGGACGGCTGGATGGAAAGGCCTGCGAGCGACACCCAGCGCCGCGCCCCCTTCACCTCGACGCCGATGTAGAGCACCGCCACCATCAGCACCAACATGATGCAGATCATCACCAGCGACATGCGCCTTATCTGCCGCGCCTCCAGGAAAGAGACCGCCAGCATCACGATGAGTGCCGGGATGGTGAAGATGATCTGGCGCGTGGCGAAGTGGAAGCTGTCGAGGCCGATGCGCTCGGCCACAGCCGGACTTGCGGCGAAAGACAGCACGATGCCCAGTCCCATCAGCGACAGGAATGCCGCCAGAAACCAGCGATCGATCGTCCACCACCAGGTGGCGACAGGACTTTTGTCGAGACGGCTTTGCATCAACGTGGCCCTCCGATGGATTTCACCCCATCAATAGCAGTCGCAGCTTGCCTGAAGGCTTCGCCGCGAACTTCGAAATTCTTGAACTGGTCGAAACTGGCGCAAGCCGGCGAAAGCAGCACCACGGCCTCGCCGCCGGTGTCCTTTGCCGCGTCGTTGGCGGCATGCTCGACCGCCGCCGCCAGCGTTCCGGATATTTCGTAAGGTACTGCCTCGCCGAGCGTCGCCGAGAAGGCTGGCGCCGCCTCGCCGATCAGATAGGCCTTGGCGATGCGCGGGAAGAAGCCGCGCAGCGGCTCGATGCCGCCTTCCTTGGGCAGGCCGCCGGCGATCCAGTAGACGCGGTTGAAGCTCGACAGCGCCGGTGCGGCCGCATCGGCATTGGTCGCCTTGGAATCGTTGACGAACAGCACATGGTCCTTGCGGCCGACCTGCTCCATGCGATGCGCCAGCCCGGGGAAGCTCTCGAGCCCGGCCTGGATTTCGCCGAGATCGAGCCCGATCCTCAGGCACGCGGCGACGGCGGCCAGCGCGTTCTGCGCGTTGTGTTGCCCGCGCAGCGACCCGATGCCTTCGAGGAAGGCGACGCGGCTGTAGCGGCCATGCACGGCTTCCATCAGATTGGTGCCGTCGGCGAAATAGCCGTCGGTCAACGGCAGGCGCTTGGAAATACGGATGACCGGCCGGCCGGCCCGTTCCAGGCGGTCGGCGATCTGGGCGCACCAGGAATCGTCGACGCCGACGATCGCGGTGTCGCTGCCGGCGACCAGCCGCTCCTTGATCGAGGCGTAATGCGCCATCGTGCCGTGCCGGTCGAGATGGTCGGGCGTCAGGTTGAGCAGGATGCCGGCGGTCGGATTGATGGAGGGCGCGAGATCGATCTGGTAGGACGAGCACTCGACCACATAGTGCCGCGTCGGCTCGGGCGGATCGAGCGTCATGACGGCACGGCCGATATTGCCGCCCATCTGCGTGTCGCGGCCTGCCGACTTCACGATATGCGCCGTCAGCGCCGTCGTCGTCGACTTGCCGTTGGTGCCGGTAATCGCGATGAAGGGCGCTGCCGGCGCATGGCTGTTGCGCTCGCGGCAGAACAGCTCGATGTCACCGATCACCTCGACGCCGGCGCCGCGCGCCAGCTCCACCGTCCAATGCGGCTTTGGATGCGTCAGCGGCACCCCCGGCGACAGCACGAAGGCGGCGAAACGCGGCCAGTCGGCCGCGCGCAGATCTCCGGTCGTAATCCCCGCCGCCGCTGCCTTGGCGACGCTGTCCGGATTGTCGTCCCAGGCCAGCACCTCGGCGCCGCCGGCGATCAGCGCATGCGCTGTGGCGATCCCCGAGCCGCCAAGCCCGAAGAGGGAAATGCGTTTGCCTGAAAAGGAAGCGGCGGGGATCAAGCAGCAAGTCCTATCTGAGCTTGAGGGTGGACAGGCCGACCAGCGCCAGGATGACGGCAATGATCCAGAAGCGTATCACCACCTGGCTTTCGGTCCAGCCGAGCTTTTCGAAATGGTGATGGATCGGCGCCATCAGGAAGACGCGCTTGCCGGTCATCTTGAAATAGCCGACCTGGATGATGACCGACAGGATCTCGACCACGAACAGGCCGCCGACGATGACCAGCACGATCTCGTGCTTGGTGGCGACCGCGATGGTGCCGATCAGCCCGCCCATCGCCAGCGAGCCGGTGTCGCCCATGAAGATGGCGGCCGGCGGCGCGTTGAACCAGAGGAAGCCGAGGCCTGCGCCGATTACCGCGCCGAGCACGACGGCGAGCTCGCCGGTGCCGGGAACGAAATGGATCTGCAGATATTCGGCGAACACCGCGTTGCCCGACAAATAGGCGATGACGCCGAAGGACGCCGCCGCGATCATGATCGGCACGATCGCCAGGCCGTCGAGGCCGTCGGTCAGGTTCACCGCATTGCCGGCGCCGACGATGACGAAGCAGGAGAACGGCACGAAGAACCAGCCGAGGTTGATCAGGAATTCCTTGGCGAAGGGAAAGGTCAGCGACGACGAGAACGGCGCCTGGCCATTATGCATGATCACCCAGGCCGCGATGGCGGCGATGACGAACTCGATCGCCAGGCGGGCCTTGCCGGAGAAGCCCAGATGCGACTGCTTGGTGACCTTGAGATAGTCGTCGTAGAAGCCGATCGAGCCGAAGCCGACGGTGACCAGCAACACGACCCAGACATAGATGCTGGACAGGTTTGCCCATAAGAGCGACGAACCGATGATGCCGGACAGGATCATCAGCCCGCCCATGGTCGGCGTTCCGGCCTTCTTGAAATGCGTCTGCGGGCCGTCGGCGCGGATCGGCTGGCCCTTGCCTTGCCGCAGACGCAGCGAATTGATGATCGTCGGCCCAAAGATGAAGACGATAAGCGCAGACGTGATCAGCGCGCCGCCTGTACGAAAGGTGATGTAGCGGAAGACGTTGAAGAACGAGATCTTGTCCGCGAAATCGACGAGCAGTGTGAACATGGTCCTTCCGTCCCCCGGAGCCCGACCTAGGCCGGCTTAATGTTTGTGGCTTCCGCCGGAAATTTGCCGAGCAATGCCTCGACCAGCTTTGAAAACCCGATGCCCTTCGACGACTTGACCATCACCACGTCGCCGGGCCTGAGCGCTGCGATCACGATCGGCTTCAGCTCCTCGGCGCCTGCCCGATATTCCGTCTGGATATCGGCCGGCAAAACCTCGGCCAGCGCCTGCATTTCCGGCCCGCCGAGAAAGACGTTGCGCGTGCCCGTGCCGACGATCAGCTTGGCAAGCGCTGCGTGGAGATCAGCCGAATGGCTGCCGAGCTCCAGCATGTCGCCGAGCACGGCGATGCGCCGGCCCTCGCCCGCGACCGGCGTGGCGTTGAGCAGCGCCATCGCCGCCGCCATCGACGCCGGATTGGCGTTGTAGCTCTCGTCGATCAGCGTGAGCGGCCCGTTGGGATGATGCAGGATATGGCGCCGGCCCCGCCCGCGCTCGGCCGAAAGATCTGCCAGCGCGGCAGCGACCTTGTCGAGGTCGGCGCCGACCAGCTGCGCGGCGCCCAGCACAGCCAGCACGTTCTGCACGATATGGCGACCAGGCGCCCCGATACGAGCCGTCAGGTCCCTCTTGCCGATCTTGACGGCGATGTCGGAATGGTCGGCATGAAGCTCGCAGCCGACAAGGCGGAACGCCGAGCGGACATTTTCGCCGAAGCCGAAGACATGCTCGACGCCCGCCTCTTTCGCCATTTTGCCGAGCAGCTTCCAGCGTGGATCGTCGCGGTTGAGCAGCGCTGCGCCGCCCGGCTCGATTCCCTCGAAAATCTCGGCCTTGGCTATGGCGATCTCATCGAGATTCTTGAAGAAGCCGAGATGAGCGGCGGCAATGATCGTCACGATGGCGACATGCGGCCTGACCATCTTGACCAGCGGCCTGATCTCGCCCCGATGATTCATGCCGATCTCGAAGACCGCATAGTCGCAGTCCTGCGGCATGCGCGCCAGCGTCAGCGGCACGCCCCAATGGTTGTTGAACGACTGCGCCGAAGCATGCACCTTGCCGACCGCCGACAACACATGGCGCAGCGCTTCCTTGGTGGTCGTCTTGCCGGCCGAGCCCGTGACCGCGATGGTCCTGGCCTTCGAGCGGGCGCGGGCCGCCACGCCGAGCTTCTCGAGGGCCGCAAGCACGTCCTGCACGACGATCATTGGCGCCGTCAGCCGGCCGAGCGACGGCAGCTTGCCCTCGGCGACGACCAGCACGGTCGCTCCGGCCTTGACCGCCGCGGTCGCGAAGTCATGCCCGTCCATCGCTTCGCCCTTGATGGCGAAGAACGCGTTTCCCGGTTCCAGGCTGCGGCTGTCGATCGAAATGCCGGTGATGCCCTCCGGCAGCGAGCCGATCGGCCTGCCGCCCATGGCTTCGACGAGCGCTTCCGAGGTCCACAGCAGGTTCATGCTGCGCGCTCCTTCAGCGCCTCGCGCACTTCCTCATGATCGGAGAAGTGGAAGGTTTCGGTGCCGACGGTCTGGCCTTCCTCATGTCCCTTGCCGGCGACGATGAGCGTGTCGCCGGCGCGAAGCATCGCCACCGCCTCATGGATTGCCTTGCGCCGGTCGCCGATCTCGATGGCGCCGGGTGCTGCAGCGAGGATTGCCGCGCGGATGGTTTCCGGCACTTCCGTGCGCGGATTGTCGTCGGTGACGATGACGACATCTGCGAGCCGCGTCGCGATCTCGCCCATGATCGGCCTTTTTCCCCGGTCGCGGTCGCCGCCGCAGCCGAACACCACGACGACGCGCCCCGTGGTGAAAGGCCGGACCGAGGTCAGCACATTCTCCAGCGCATCGGGCTTGTGGGCGTAGTCGACATAAACGGGAGCGCCGGCCGCGGTGGCGCCGACGAGGTCGAGCCGGCCCGGCGCACCCTTCAGTTTCTCCAATGCCGCCAAGGCCTTGCCCGCGGGTGTTCCAGTCGCGATGGCAAGCCCGGCCGAGACCAGCGCGTTGGCGATCTGGAAATCCCCGGCCAAAGGCAGGTCGACCTCGTGCAGCACGCCGTCGGCCACGATTTCGGCGCGCTGGCGATGGCGCTCATGCTCGACCCGCTTCAGCGTCAGGAAATCGCCATGGCGGCCGACGGTCAGCACTTCCAGCCCCGCCGCTTTCGCGGCTTTGATGGTCGGCTCCGACCACGGATCGTCGGCAAAGACGATGGCGGGCGCGCCCTTCGGCAGCAGCGTGTCGAACAGGCGCAGCTTGGCGCGGTGATAATCCTCGACCGTGGGATGGTAATCCATGTGGTCGCGGCCGAGATTGGTGAAAGCGCCGGCCGCCAGCTTCACCCCGTCGAGGCGGCGCTGGTCGAGACCGTGGCTTGAGGCTTCCATCGAGGCGTGGGTGACGCCCGCATCCGCCAGTTCCTTGAGCAATCGGTGTAGCGCCACCGGATCGGGCGTTGTCAGCGAGCCATATTCGTTGCGGCCGGGCGCCACCACCCCGGTCGTGCCGATCGAGGCGGCAGCGAAACCCGCCTGCTCCCAGATCTGGCGGGTGAAGGCGGCGACGGATGTCTTGCCGGCGGTGCCGGTGACGGCGACCATGGTCTGCGGCTGGCGTCCGAAGAAGCGCGCCGCGCTGAGCGCCAGCGCCAGGCGCGGATCATCGACGGAGAGAACCGGGATCGACAGGCCTGAGACGTTCGTGCCCCTGCCGGTGACGATCGCAGCCGCGCCGCGGGCCGCGGCATCGGCGGCATAGGTCGAGCCGTCGGCCTTGCTGCCGGCAAGCGCGAAGAAGACGACGCCGGTCTTGACCGCGCGGGAATCGGAGGAAAGTCCGGTCACCTCCAGATCGGGGGAAGCTGTTCCCTCGACAGGCAGGATGCCGGCTAGATCTTTTAGATGCATTGAGTCCCGTTCACCGCAACAAAATAGCGCGCAGTTGCCGGCGCGCCCCAAGAATCACTGATAGGAAACCAGCGTTGCACCATTTTCATGGCTGAAATCTGGCTTCACGCCAAGCATGGCGGCCGCGCGTCTGATGATGTTGCCGGCCATGACCCCCGCATTGTTGGCGGCAACGTCGGTCATCCCGGGCTTTTCAGGATGCGGGGCGTCGGCGATCGTGAACACCAGATATTGCGGGTCGTCCATCGGGAAGGCGGCGACGAAGGTGTTGAAATTCAGGTCCTTGGAGTAGCGGCCGTTGATGACCTTCTCTGCCGTTCCGGTCTTGCCGCCAACGCGGTAGCCGGGGACCCGGGCGTTTCTGGCCGAGCCCTTCTCGGCGTTGAGCGTATAGAGGTAGCGCATGCCTGCGACCGTCTTGTCGCCGACCACTTTCTTGGCCACCGCCATTGCCTCCTGCTCGCTGCGCACCAGGAATGTCGGCTCGATCAGGTAGCCCTGCATCAGCGCCGCGCAGCCGACGGCGGCTTGCAGCGGCGTCGTCGACACGCCGTGGCCGAAGGCGATGGTGAACGAGTTGACCTGTTTCCAGACCTTGGGTTCGGTCGGGCGCGCGACTTCCGGCAGTTCGGTCTGCATCCTGTCCAGAATGCCGAGGCGGTGCAGGAATTCGCGATGCCCCTCGATGCCGACCAGCTCGGCCTCCCTGGCCGACCCGATGTTGGACGAAAAGAGGAACACTTCCGGCAGCGACAGCACGCGGTTCTTGCCGTGGAAATCGTGGATGGCCTGACGGCCGACCCGGATCGGATGCGACGCGTCGAAGCGGCTGTTCATTGTCGCCTTGCCTGAATCGAGCGCCATGGCCGAGGTGAAGCTCTTGAAGGTCGAGCCCATCTCGTAGAGCCCGGCCGACATGCGGTTCAGCCGGTCTTTTTCCTGGGCGTTGTACGGATTGTTCGGATCGAAATCCGGCACCGAGGCCATGGCGACCACTTCGCCGGTCTTGATGTTCAGCACGACGGCGCCGGCGCCGATGGCGCGATAACGCTCCAGCCCGGCGGCGATCTCGTCGCGCACCACATGCTGGACGCGCAGATCGATCGAAAGCTTGACCGGCTTGAGATCCTTGGCCACGGCGAGCCCCGACGCCTGTAGGTCGCTCAGCCCCTGCTCGTCGATATACTTCTCCATGCCGGAGATGCCCTGGTTGTCGATGTTGGTGAGGCCGACGATATAGGACGAGGTCTCGCCGCTCGGATAGAAGCGGCGCTTTTCGGTGCGGAAGCCGAGGCCGGGGACGCCCAGCGCCAGGATGTCGGCCTGCTGCTTCGGCGTCAGCTGGCGCTGCAGCCAGACAAACCCGGCGCCGCTCTTGAGCTTGCGATAGGTCTGCTCGTAGTCGATCTCCGGCAGCACGGTCGACAATCTCTCGATCGCTTCGTCGGCATCGACGATTCGGCGCGGCTCGGCAAACAGCGACGCCGTCTTGATGTCGGTCGCCAGCACCTCGCCGTTGCGGTCGACGATATCCGGACGCGATGCAGTGACCCGGTTCTCCGGGCCGCCCGAAAGATCGGGATTCTGCAGCCCGAGATAGACGAGCCTGCCGGCGATGGTCGAATAGATGGTGAAGAACACCGCCATCGTCATGACGATGCGCGTCTTTGCCTTGCCGCCAGTCGCCTTGCGGGCCGCATCGACGACGATCGAGCCGTCCTCCGCCTGCCTCTTCCGGCGCGTCAGCAGGCCGCCGATCCTTGGAAGACCGATCATTGAACGGTGCTCCCGGTGACCACTGGATCCTTGCCGTCCGAGGGCTCCTTGCCCGAATTGTCGGCCATGCCGTCAAGCCGCTGCGAGGAGAGGTCTTCGATCGTCACGGGTTTCACGGGTATGTCGTCGAGCCCGCCGATCTGGTGCGCGTTGACCGGTTCGAGCCCGAGCTGGCTTTTATAGACACCGGCAAGCTTCTGCAGCCGCGACGGCTGTGTAAGCAGGCTCCAGTCCGCCTTGAGGAGATCGATGGTCTCTTCCTCGTAGTGGATCTGCGCCTGGATCTTCTGCACGGCCGCCTGTTGCTCTTCGGCTTCGCGCTTCGTCTTGTAGGTCAGCGCGGCGGCCGAGACCATGACGGCGATCAGGACTATGTCGCTGGTACGAAACACGTGCTCACCTCTCCCCCGGCCGCTCGACGGCGGGAAGCTTTGGAAGGCCGAAAATCGAAAAATCGCCGGCGCGCGCAGGCGCCTCGGTGCGGATCGCCGCGCGCAGCCTGGCCGAGCGCGCCCGCGGATTGGCGTCGAGCTCGGCCTCCCCCGGCGTCACGCCGCCGCCAGCCTTACGGAAAGTCGCGACGCGCAGGGGCGCATCGGGTAAATGCCGCGAGCCGCTGGCCGCTTCGGAGCGGTCGGCGATGAAGCGCTTGACGATGCGGTCTTCCAGCGAATGGAATGTCACCACGGCAAGGTGCCCGCCGGGCTTCAGCGCCCGCTCGGCGGCCAGCAGCGCCCTTGCAAGCTCACCAAGCTCGTCATTGACGAAGATGCGCAGCGCCTGGAAGACGCGTGTCGCCGGGTGGATCTTGTCCTTCGGACCTCTTCCGATATGGGTTTCGATGGCGTCGGCGAGATCGAGCGTGCGTTCGAAGGGCTTCTTCTCGCGACGGCTCTCGATCATGCGAGCGATGCGGCCGGCATGACGCTCCTCGCCGAGAAAGCCGAAGATGCGGGCAAGGTCGCCCGCCTTGAAGGTGTTGACGACTTCGGCGGCGGACAGACCCGCCTGCGCCATGCGCATGTCGAGCGGCCCGTCGGCGCGAAAGGAAAAGCCCCGCTCCGCCTGGTCGAGTTGCATGGAAGAAACACCGATGTCGAGCACCACGCCGTCGGCGACCTCGATATGCTCGTCCAGCGTCGAGAACGGCGCCTGGACAAGCCTCAGCCTGCCACCGGCCTCTCCTTCGAGCGCCCTGCCCGCCGCGATCGCGTCCGGATCGCGGTCGATGGCGACGACGGAGGCGCCGCGATCGAGGATGGCGCTGGTGTAGCCGCCGGCGCCGAATGTCCCGTCGACGATCGTCTCGCCGGCCTTCGGCGCAAGCGCGTCGAGCACCTCGGCAAGGAGGACCGGAATGTGACGGGCCGGTCCGCCAACGGCGTGAGGGTCATCGCCGTGGCCAGCCATCATTCCGATCGCTCCCCGGGCTTCGTCCCCTGCCGAAGCTGCAAAAGCCGGGCCCGCGCCTGCGCCCCATAGGCGGCAAGCCGTCCCGGCTCCCAGACCTGAAAGAAATTGCCGCGGCCGACAAAGGCCACCTCGTTCGAGATGCCCGTATGCTCGCGGATGAAATCGGTCATGGTGATGCGGCCGTCCTGGTCGAGCTTCAGAAATGTCCCGTCGCCATGGCAAAAGAACGACATGTCGTCCGCCGTCTGCAGAAAGGGGTCCTCCAGCGCGATCCGCTGCTCGTAACGGTCGAGCAGGTCGAGCCCACCGACATCCATGGCCGGCAGTTCCAGGCAGCGCAGCGCGTAGAGTTCCGAATAACCGCGTTTCTGCACCACCGCACGAAAATGCGCCGGAACGGACACCCGTCCCTTCGCATCGATCCTGCTCACCGTATTTGACAGAAACCGGTCCAATAAACGCCACAGCCGCCGTTGCCGCTGCACCCCTCATGTTGTTCTCCGCGCCCCTGCCGCATTTGCGGCAAATCGCTTCATTCACCGGGGCGAAAACCGACAAACGCGCAGCCGCCGCGGCTGCCCGATTGGCGTACGCTTCACCCTGACGCGGAACGAAAGCTTGATTTAAATGGGATATCATGGGGCACTATGGGCGTCAACGGGAACAGGCATCACAAACACGCGCGCCACAACCACAAAGCCAGGCTGAAGACACGTCTCGTCTTTATCGTCTATTAAGCCTAACGAAGCGTTTAGAGCCCTCTGGCCCAAAATGACGCAGCTTGCCGCGCACAGCCGGCGCGCATAGCGTCGGTTGAAGTTTTCTGCCCAAAGGATTGAGCCGATGTCCGACACTGCGAAGTCACGCGCCGCGACACTTGCCCATTTGCGTAGCGCCGATTTCGCCAAGGGCGATCCCATCCCCTTGCCGCTGACCATGGCCTCGATTTTCCACGCGCCGGGCGACGCGACGGGCTTCGATCAATATGGCCGCTTCAGCAATCCGACCTGGCATGCCGTCGAGCATGCGCTCGGCCATCTGGAAGACGCGCAATGCGTTATTTTTCCGTCGGGAATGGCCGCGATTTCCGCGGCATTCTTCGCGCTCGTCAAATCGGGCGACCGCATCCTCTTGCCGTCGGACGGCTATCACACGACGCGCGCGCTGGCTGAGCGTTTCCTGAAACCGCTCGGCGTCGCCTATGATGTGCGGCCGACGGCAAGCATACTCGACGGCGGTTTCGCCGGCTATCGGGCGGTTTTCGTCGAAAGTCCGTCGAACCCGCGACTGGACATTTGCGACATCGCCGCCGTCGCCAAGGCAGTCCATGCGCAAGGCGGAACCCTGATCGTCGACAACACGACGATGACGCCCTTCGGCCAGCGCCCGCTCGATCTTGACGCCGACATCGTGGTCTCAGCCGACACCAAGGCGATCAATGGCCATTCGGACGTTCTCTTCGGCCATGTCGCCAGTCGCGATTCCGACATTGTCGCCAGGGTGAAGGATTGGCGCGAGACGGCTGGCGGCATTCCCGGTCCGTTCGAAGCATGGCTGGTGCATCGCGGCCTCGAAACGCTGGAAGTACGCTTCGACCGCATGTGCTCGTCGGCCGAAACCATCGCACAGCGGCTGAAGGGTCACCGCGCCGTCAGCGGCCTGCGCTTTCCCGGGCTCGAGGGCGATGCCTCGCACAATCTTGCGCGCGCCCAGATGGAGCGCTTCGGCTTTCTGATTTCGTTCGAACTGGCCTCCGAAGAACAGGCCGAGGCGTTCATCGACGGTTGCGCGCTGATTGAATCGGCAACGTCCTTTGGCGGTGTGCACACATCGGCCGAGCGGCGCTCGAAACGCGGCGACGCCGTTCCGCCGGGCTTCGTTCGCCTGGCAGTCGGCTGCGAGCCGGTCGAGGAACTCTGGCAGGCGATCGAGGCGTCCCTGGACAAAATTGCAAGCTGAGCAGACCTGTCACGGATTCACATCATCCGCTTCGATCTTGCGCCGACCGTGTAATACGCGGACGATCTCGATCGCATCGTGACCAACCCGGTACAACGTAAGGTATTCGCCAACCACCAGATGGCGGATACCGGGCGCGATATCGTCGCGCGGAGCACCTGAAAAGGGATGCAGGCTGAGCAAGCCTCCTCTCCATGTCGTCTACGAACCGGACCGCGGCATTCGGACTATGGCTGGCGATGTAGTCGCCGATATCTTCGAGATCGACCGCCGCTTGAGGAAGCAGCCGATATCTCACTCTTCGAAGCCCTTCGCTTCAGCCATCTTACGATATTTGGCACGCGCTCGTTCGATGACCGACGGGCCGTCAAGCGCCGGCCCGCTGTCGATCCCCTGCTGCACCAGTTTCCGCAGCTCTTCGACGCTGTAGCCGAACAAGTCGCGCCGCTCCTACCATTGCCTGAGCGCATCGCGGATCACCTCGCTGGCCGAGGCGTATTCGCCAGCCGCGACGACATCGTCGACCGCGGCCGCCAGTTCCGGTGAAAGCGTGATACTGCGTTTATCGACCTGGCCCATGGCGCACTCCTGCTCTTCCGTATGGTACGATTTAATCGCACCAGCTTCAAGGATAGGTTCGACCACGCCGCGGAAGCTGTCTTGCAGAATGCTTGAATCGGAAGATTCGCCTGTCGGCGTAACCTCCTGATCCCGCTCGGCTATCGCTACGAGAAAAATGCCAGCTGGCCTGTAAGCCGGGTTCTGTATGGCCCTCGCCTCGCGGCGAGAACGTGGCGGCCATTCATCTTGGGCGCATGTTGCCACGCGCCTCACGCAACCTACCCGGACGGTGGGCCGGAAACAGCCCTCGAAGGTTTCCCCTCGTACCGCCCCTATTCGGTTTTGCTCCCGGTGGGGTTTGCCCTGCCGCTTCTGTTGCCAGTCGCGCGGTGGGCTCTTACCCCACCCTTTCACCCTTGCCGTGGCCGAAGCCGCGGCGGTTTGCTTTCTGTGGCACTTTCCCTGGGGTCGCCCCCGCCGGCCGTTAGCCGGCACCGTGTCTCCATGGAGCCCGGACTTTCCTCACCCGCAACCTTTCGGCACGCGCGGGCGCGGCCGCCCGGCCAGCTGACAAGGGCGTATAAAGGGATTCCCGCCTGAAAACGCAAACGAAAAAGCTGTTGCCGTCGCTCAAATGCGCAGCGATTTGGGACAACGACGTGCTGAAACAGACACGCGTCGCCCAAATCCACTTCGGCGGACGAGCTTAGGCCGGCGAACCCAGCGCTGCCATCTGCACCTTCACCTTGCTGCAATAGGCGGCCGAAATCGGATTCATCCGCGTCGCGCCGTGACCGGCATTGTATTTCAGGATCGTGCCGCAGGTGGTGCCACCGCCGAGACCCTGCGCCATGGCGAGGTACTTCATGCCGTATTTGATATTGGTGTCGGGATCGAACAGCCCCTTGGCCGAACCGGTGTAACCCATCATGCGCGCCGTGGCCGGCTTGATCTGCATCAGGCCGATCTCGCCGGCGCTGCCGACCAGGTTCGGCCGGTAGTTGCTTTCGATCTTGATAACGGCCTTGGCCAGGGACACCGGCACGCCGTAGCTCGCGGCATAGCGGGCAATGATCGACGAATACTGGCCGCCGCTGGGCGCGGCGGGTGTCGCCAGAGCGATCTGGCCCGTGGGGATCGAGGCTGTCGTGGTGAGATCGATCGTCTTTCTGCCGCGCTTGGCGCGTTTGGCGCGCTTGGCTGTCGATTTCGCCGTCCTGGTCGCGGCGGCCTTCTGCACCTTAGCCGGAGCTCTCTTGATCTTTGGCGCTTTGCTTGCTGGGGCAGCCTTGGTCGTTGGGACGACGGCGAGGCCATTGTCTGCCCTGAGGCTTAAGGGGGCGCTGTTTGCCGGACTGAAGGCAAAGCTCATTACTCCGGCAGCAACGGCTGCCGCTACAACGGTCAATTTCTGCATGTAATCCTGTTCTGTTAGAACCGCGCGAAGAACTTCACGCAGTTGTGTCAATTCAACATCGGAGCATCAGGGAGGCTAGACGTCCAACAACTTGCGGGAGAGGCATTTGGCGGCGGAATTGGCGGCAATGAAGGCGGCGCAATTCACTTTAAATAACAGGTTGTAATTTAATGACCTTATCGCGACTATTTGGCAGAGGCTGCCGTGACGGAAGTCAGGAGCCTCTGCAGCGTGCGGATCGTCGAATTGTCGGCCACGCCATCCACCAGCCGCCGCCGGAAATGCCGCTGGAACGCCGCAACCGCGATTTCCGTCTGCCGGTCGTAAATACCCGATATCTCAATACCATAGCCATAGAGCGCCAGCATCGACTGCAGCGCCTCGACATCGGAGCCGGTGTCGCCGGCCTTCAACGCGGCGCCCGGTTTTATCGGCGCCGCCGGTACGAGGTGACCGATACCGGCCGCGAACAGCGCCTTCCACGGAAATTTTTCGCCCGGGTCGACCTTGCGGCCCGGCGCCACGTCGGAATGGGCAAGCACCCTCGTCGCGGGGATGGAATAACGGCCCACGATGCCCACGCACAGATCGATCACGGCATCGATCTGCCGCCTCGGGAAGGCCTTGTAGCCCAGTGAATGCCCGGGATTGACGATCTCGATGCCGACCGAGCAGGAGTTGATGTCGGTGCGCCCGAGCCAGGAGCTCTTGCCGGCATGCCAGGCGCGATCGCTCTCGCGCACCATCTGGACGACGCGGCCGTCCTCATGAACAAGATAATGCGAGGACACTTCGCTTGCCGGATCGCACAGCCACGCCTCGGCGCCGGCGCCGGTTGCCATGCCGGTATAGTGCAGCACGATCATGTCAGGCCGCAGCGTCTCGCGGCGCGGACCGAAATTCGGCGACACCCGGACCTCGGCACCTGGCTGGTCGGGCAGGAAACCGCTCATGCGTGCCTGAGGCCCCGCTCGATCATCTCATACGCGGCATTGATCGCCGCGACCCTGGTCGTGGCGATCTTGATGAATTCCTGCGGCAGGCCGCGTGCGATCAACCTGTCGGGGTGATTGTCCGAGATCAGCTTGCGGTAGCGCTTCCTGATTTCCTCGAACGGCTTGCCGCGCTCGATGCCCAGTACGACGTAAGGATCGGCGGCGCCGAGATTGACGTGCCGCGACAGGATCGTCTCGTAATGCGCCTCATCGATCCGGAAAATCTCCGCGATCCGATGCAGGAACTGCCCTTCCCGCTCATGAATCAGGCCGTCAGCCTTGGCGATATGGAATAGGCCGTCGAGTATGTCTTCCAGCATCATGCAGTTGGCATGGCCGGAACCGCAGAGTTGCGCCATGCGCCGGGCGTAGGTCTCGAACCCGGCGACGTCCTGCTTGGCGATGTCGTAAAGCCGCGCCACGTTGCGCGTCTCGCTCGGCGGCACCTCGAAGATTTCCTGGAAGGCGCGCACCTCGTCCTGCGTGACGATGCCGTCGGCCTTGGCCATCTTGGCCGAGAGCGCGATCATCGCCACCGAGAACGCAACGCGCCGGCGCAAGTCCGGATCGCCGGAAAACACGGTGCGCACAGCTTCAACGACGTCCGCGACGCCCGTGGACGCCGACGACGAAACACGAGCGATGAAGTCGCCAAGGCGGTCCCAAATCGACATGTCGGCTTCATAGTGCGAACCGGGCGGTTCTATCAAGCCGGGACGATGCCGCAGTTGACCGGCGATGCGTGGGATCGACGGCGCAAAAAAGGAGGCCGGCAGTGCCGGCCTTCTTCGATATTGTGGGACGGCCCTTACTGCGCAGGCGCGGTAGGAGCCGGTTTTGTTGCCGGAGCCGGTTCAGCAGGCTTCGAAGCGTCGGGCGAAGCCGGTTTCATCGGCTGTTCGTTGGCCGGCGGCGGATTGGTGCTCTGGGTGGTGGTGTTGTCAGTGCCGGTGCCACTGTTGCTGCAAGCCGCGACCCCCAGCAGGGCGAGCGCCGAAACAGACGCCAGAATGAGCTTCTTCATGCTATCTCTCCTTCAACAGACGCTCACATTTCGGTGAGCGGTCGCAGGGGAAATGCATCAGCCAGCTGCCGGTTTCGTAACGTTGCATTTCCACGTGTAACATCAACTTGCGATTGCTGGCGCCGAAATCCCGAACTAACACAACATACGCCCAAAGAGATTATGGATAAGCAGAATGCCGGCAGCCGTGGGAACTGGGAAATGGGACTTTTGGGTCGACCGCGGCGGCACTTTCACCGATATCATCGGCCGTGATCCGCGAGGCCGGCTGCACCCCCGAAAACTTCTGTCCGAAAATCCCGAGGCGTATGCGGATGCCGCCATCCAGGGCATCCGCGACCTGTTGGGTTTGAAAGCCGGCGCCGCCATCTCCGCCGACGCGATAGGCGACGTCAAAATGGGCACGACCGTTGCCACCAATGCGCTGCTCGAGCGCAAGGGCGACCGTGTGCTGCTGCTCATCACCAAGGGGTTCCGCGACGCTTTGCGCATCGCATATCAGGCAAGGCCGGATATCTTCGCCAAGGAGATCATCCTGCCGGAGCAGCTCTACGAGCGGGTGATCGAGGTCAATGAACGCGTGCGCGCCGACGGCTGCGTCGAGCGCCTGCTCGACATCGCGGCCTGCCGCCCGGCGATCGAGCAGGCGAAGGCCGACGGCATCGACGCGGTCGCCATTGTCTTCATGCACGCCTGGAAATACCCGGACCACGAAAAGGCCGTGGCGAAAGTCTGCCGCAAGATCGGCTTCAGCCAGATCTCGGTGTCTCACGAGGTCTCTCCGCTCATCAAGCTGGTCGGCCGCGGCGACACCACCGTGGTCGACGCCTATCTGTCGCCGATCCTGTCGCGCTATGTGCAGCGGGTGGCCGGGGAGTTGGGCGCCGGCCCGCGCCTGATGTTCATGATGTCGTCGGGCGGCCTCACCGCCGCCGACATGTTCCAGGGCAAGGACGCGCTGCTTTCGGGACCGGCGGGTGGCGTCGTCGGCATGGTCGAGACGGCGAAGCTCGCCGGCTTCGAAAAGGTCATCGGCTTCGATATGGGCGGCACCTCGACCGACGTCGCCCATTATGACGGCGAATATGAGCGCGCCTTTGACACCGAGGTCGCCGGCGTGCGCATCCGCGCGCCGATGATGCGCATCCACACCGTCGCCGCCGGCGGCGGCTCGATCCTGCACTATGAGGCGGGCCGCTTCCGCGTCGGCCCGGATTCCGCCGGCGCCAATCCCGGGCCTGCCGCCTACCGCCGCGGCGGCCCGCTCGCCGTCACCGATGCCAATGTCATGCTCGGCAAATTGCAGCCCGATTTCTTTCCGGCGATTTTCGGCGCGGGCCAAGACCAAACGCTCGACATCGGCACGGTTGGCGAAAAATTCGCGGCGCTTGCCGCCGAAATCGGCGACGGCCGGACGCCCGAAGCGGTCGCCGAAGGCTTTGTCACCATCGCCGTCGAGAACATGGCCAACGCCATCAAGAAGATCTCGGTGCAGCGCGGCTATGACGTCACCGAATATCTTTTGAACTGTTTTGGCGGCGCCGGCGGCCAGCACGCCTGCCTGGTCGCCGATGCGCTCGGCATGGAAGCGGTGCTCATCCATCCCTTCTCCGGTCTTCTCTCGGCTTACGGCATCGGCCTCTCGTCGGTCTTCGCCTCGCGCCAACAGGGTCTGCTGCAGCCGCTTGCCGAAGAATCCCGCGCGGCGATCGAGGCACTCATCGCGGCACTGCGCGGCGACGTCATTGCCGAGCTCGGCGAGCAAGGCATTGCCGGGGACGCGGTTTCAACGAGGCCTGTCCTGCATATCCGCTATGACGGCACCGATACGGCGCTGCCGGTGAATTTCGAGCATGGCTCGATCTTCCGCGCCAGAAGCGATTTCGAGGCCGCTCACAAGGCGCAGTTCGGTTTCGTCTATGACGATAAGCCGATCGTCGTCGAGACCGTCGCCGTCGAAGGCATGGAAGCCGCCAGACAGGACAAGGCTGAAGCCCCAGCGCCCGCCGGACCGGCAGGAATTGACGCCAAACCTTTGGAAAGCCGGCGCATCTACACCGAAGGCCGCTGGCACGCGGCCGGCGTCTATCGCCGCGAAGGCCTGCGGCCGTCCCACACGGTCGCCGGGCCCGCGCTTATCATCGAGCCGAACCAGACCATCGTCGTCGAGCCGGGCTGGCGCGCGGAAATCACCGGTCTCAATCACGTCGTGATACGCCGGACAGAAAGAAAGGCGCGTGCCGCGGCACTCGGCACCGAGGCCGATCCGGTGATGCTGGAGGTCTTCAACAACCTCTTCATGTCGATCGCCGAACAGATGGGTGTGACGCTGCAGAACACCGCCTATTCGGTCAACATCAAGGAACGGCTCGACTTCTCCTGCGCCGTGTTCGACCGCCATGGCGCGCTGGTCGCCAACGCGCCGCATATGCCGGTGCATCTGGGTTCAATGGACCGTTCGGTGGAGACAATCATCCGCCTGAACTCCGGCGATATCCATCCCGGCGACGTTTTCGCGCTCAACGCGCCATATAATGGCGGCACGCATTTGCCCGACATCACCGTGGTGACGCCGGTGTTTGACGACGCCCGCAAGGAAATCCTGTTCTGGGCGGCCTCGCGCGGCCATCACGCCGATGTCGGCGGCACCGCGCCGGGCTCGATGACGCCGCTTGCGACAACGGTCGACGAGGAAGGCGTGCTGTTCGACAATTTCCGCATCGTCGATCACGGCCGCTTCCGCGAGAAGGAGCTGGAGACGCTGCTGACCGACCATCCTTATCCGGCCCGCAATCCCGTCCAGAACATCGCCGACTTGAAGGCGCAGATCGCCGCCAACGAAAAGGGTGTGGCGGAGCTGCGCAAGATGGTCGTGCATTTCGGGCTCGACGTGGTCGAGGCCTATATGGGCCATGTCCAGGACAATGCCGCCGAGAGCGTGCGCCGCGTGATCGAGCGGCTTCCCGACAGCGCGGCTTACGAATATCCCACCGACACCGGCCAGGTGATCAGGGTGAAGATCACCGTCGATCGGCAAAAGCGCGAGGCGACCGTCGATTTCACCGGCACGTCGCCTGTCATGAAGAACAACTTCAACGCGCCGGAGCCCGTCGCCCGCGCCGCGGTGCTCTATGCCTTCCGCGTCATGGTCGAGGACATGATCCCGATGAACGCCGGCTGCCTGAGGCCGATCAACATCGTTATTCCGGATGGTTGCATGCTCAAGCCGTCCTATCCCGCCGCCGTCGTCGCCGGCAATGTCGAGACCTCGCAGCATGTCACCAACGCGCTGTTCGGCGCGATGGGCGCGATGGCCAACGCCCAAGGCACCATGAACAATCTCACCTTCGGCAACAAGAAATATCAGTATTACGAGACGATCTGCTCCGGTTCGCCGGCCGGCCGGATGAATTCCGGGCGCGGCTTCGCCGGCACCTCCGGCGTCCATACCCATATGACCAATTCGCGCCTTACCGACCCTGAGGTGCTGGAACTGCGCTTCCCCGTCGTGCTGGAAGACTTCCATATCCGCGAGGGTTCCGGCGGCAAGGGCAAGTGGAATGCCGGCGACGGCACCAGGCGTACGATCCGCTTCCTCGAAAGGATGGAATGCGCGATCCTGTCCTCGCACCGCAATCGCCCGCCCCAGGGCCTCGACGGCGGCGGTGACGGCGAGGCGGGCTCGACCAGGGTCAGGCGCAATGACGGCTCGGTCGACGTCCTGAAGGCTTGCGACCAGACCACGCTCGACGCCGGCGAGGCCGTCATCGTCACCACGCCGACGCCGGGAGCGTTCGGCAAAGTGTAGCAATTGGCGCCAACCTGCCGTCAACAGGCTGTCACCTGCCTGTCATGCCGCTGCGCTACCCGCTTGCGCCAAAGCAAACGGGGAATCACCTTTCGATGTCGGACGTATCCGGAGAACTCGTTTATCGTCGAGGCAAGGAAGTCGGAAAGGCCGTCTACCAGAACCGGGCATTGTCGAAGGACGGCATTTCCGAGCGGCTCTTCGCCTTCCTGTTCTCCGGCCTCGTCTATCCGCAGATCTGGGAAGATCCCGATGTCGACATGGAGGCCATGCAGCTCGGCGCCGGCCATCGCGTCGTCACGATCGCCTCGGGCGGCTGCAACATCCTGGCTTACCTGACCCGCACGCCGGCCCGGATCGAGGCCGTCGATCTCAATGCCGCGCATGTCGCGCTGAACCGCATGAAGCTGGAAGCGGTGCGCCACCTGCCGTCGCAGGGCGACCTGTTCCGCTTCTTCGGCGCCGCCGGCACGAGCCACAATTCCGATGCCTATGATCGCTTCATCGCGCCGCATCTCGATCCGGTCAGCCGCCATTACTGGGAGCGCCGCAACTGGCGCGGCCGCCGCCGCATCTCGGTTTTCGACCGCAACTTCTACCAGACCGGCCTGCTCGGTCTCTTCATCGCCATGGGCCATCGCGTCGCAAAACTGTTCGGCGTCGATCCCGCCGGCATCATGAAGGCCGGAAACATCGGCGAGCAGCGCCGCTTCTTCGACGAGGAACTGGCACCGGTCTTCGACAAGAAGCTGCTGCGCTGGGCGACCTCGCGCAAGGCTTCGCTGTTCGGCCTCGGCATCCCGCCGGCACAGTATGACTCGCTGATCACCTCCGGCGACGGCTCGATGGCGAGCGTGCTCAAGGCGCGCCTTGAAAAGCTCGCCTGCGATTTCCCGCTCAAGAACAACTATTTCGCCTGGCAGGCCTTTGCCCGCCGCTACCCGCAACCTGGCGAGGCGGCGCTGCCTGCCTATCTGGAAGAGCGCAATTACAAGACGATCCGCGACAACATCGATCGCGTCGCCATCCACCACGCCAACCTGATCAAGTTCCTGGGCGCCAAGGACGCCGGCACCGTCGACCGCTTCGTCCTGCTCGACGCGCAGGACTGGATGACCGACGACCTGCTCAATGCGCTGTGGACCGAGATCACCCGCACGGCCTCGGCCGGCGCCCGCGTCATCTTCCGCACCGCGGCCGAACCGAGCCTCCTGCCCGGCCGTGTCTCCAGCTCGCTGCTCGACCAGTGGACCTACGAGGCCGACGCCTCGCGCGAATTCTCGGCAAAAGACCGCTCGGCGATCTATGGCGGCTTCCATCTCTATGTGAAGCGGGCAGCATGAGCACGACGGAGCTGCCGGCCGACCATGCCGAACTGATGGACGGCGTCTACCGCTGGCAGCGCCATATCTATGATCTGACCCGCAAATATTACCTGCTCGGCCGCGACCGGCTGATCGACGGATTGGACGTGCCGCAAGGCGGCACCGTGCTGGAGCTCGGCTGCGGCACCGGCCGCAACATCGCGCTTGCCGCCCGCCGCTATCCGGATGCGCGCTTCTTCGGTTTGGACATCTCGGCCGAGATGCTGGAGACGGCTAGCGCGGCCATTGCTCGCGAAGGCCTCGCCGCCAAGGTCAGCCTGGCGCGTGGCGACGCAACCGACTTCGATGCCAGGGCGCTCTTCGGCATCGCGCAGTTCGACCGCGTGTTCGTGTCCTATTCCCTGTCGATGATCCCCAGCTGGGAAAAGACGGTTTCGGCCGCGCTCGCCGCGCTTGCGCCCGGCGGCTCGTTGCATGTCGTCGACTTCGGCCAGCAGGAAGGCCTGCCGCGCTGGTTCCGCTCCCTGCTGCGTGGCTGGCTGCGGAAATTCCATGTCGCGCCGCGCGCCTCGCTTCGCGACGTGCTTGAATCGGAATCGCAGCGCACCGGCGCAACCTTCCGTTTCAGAACGCTTTATCGCGGCTATGCCTGGCTGGCCATAGTCAAGATCGCCCACTGAATTTTGCAATTTGACGCCTGTGGCTGTAGCGAACGCAATCAACTGCGTAAACAAGCAATGGCGATTGGTTTTCCGCTGGGATGGCGGTCGGGGTGAGGCATCGGACATCTACTTGGACGACCACAGCTACAAGTGAGGTGAGACATGTTGATGACCGCACGCAAGCCCGCAACGGTTGGCGAAATCCTCGCGGAGGAGTTCATGCACCCGCTTGGCTTGACGCAAGCCGCTCTGGCCGAGGCAATGGGCGTCCCGCGCAAGCATGTGAACGAATTGTGCAACGATCGCCGCAGCATTACCGCGGCGACCGCGCTCATATTGGCGCGGGTGTTCGGCAACAGCCCGGATTTCTGGCTGAACGTCCAGCGCCGCAGCGATCTTTGGCAAGTCATGAACTCGCCTGACGAGCGGGCGCGCGTGGATCGCGCCAAGCCTTTGCCGACCGCCGCATAGAGGCCGGCGATTGACCGCCACGCCTCTAATGGAGCGCCTTCACCAGCGCGCTGACCATCGCTTGTGGACGATAACCAAGCTTGGCCGGCGTCAATCCAAGCCGCACCACCACCAACTGCTCGGACGGAATGATTGCAGCCGTCTGTCCGTCATGGCCCTCCATCCAATAGGTGTCCTTGGGCAGGCCTGCAGCGACGCCTGCGCCGGCATTTTCCTCATCGCCCGGCCCCTCGATCCAGACCTGGCCTTTGCCATACACCTTTGAGGCCGGTGCGGCCTCGCGCATCCAGTCGACGAAACCGGCAGGCAGGATCTGGTTTCCGTTCCAGGCGCCGCCCTGCAGAAGGAACTGGCCGAAGCGCGCCCAGTCATGCGCCGTGGCGTAGAGATAGGACGAGCCGACGAAGGTACCTTGCTCGTCGGTCTCGAGCACCGCGCTATGCATGCCGAGCGGCTCGAACAGCGCCGTGCGCGGCCATGCCAGCGCCTTCGCCTTGTCGCCGATCGCATCTTGCCATAGCCGCGACAGCATCACCGCCGTGCCGCTCGAATAGGAAAACACTTTTCCCACCTCGCCGGTCAGAGGTTGGGCCTCGGCGAAGCCTGCCATGTCCGGCTCGAGATAAAGCATGCGCGTCACGTCGGCGACGTCGCCATAATCTTCGTTGAACGCCAGCCCGCTCGACATCGCCATCATGTCGGCAAGGCTGATGGCGGCGCGGCCGTCGGCCTTCCACGGCTTGAACAAGCCCTTGTTATCGAGCGCCAGCTTGCCGTCCTTGACCAGCGTGCCGACGATCGCGGCATTCACCGTCTTGGTCATCGACCAGCCGAGCAGCGGCGTCTTGGCCGAAAAGCCCTCGCCATAGCGCTCCGCGACGACCCGGCCGTTCTTCACCACCACGATGGCGCGCATGCCGGTGCCGGCCATCGCGGCATCGTCGACGATCTTCGCGACCTCGGGATTCTGCGAAGCATCGACCCGCTCGCCATCGGGCCAGAGCGCGTCGGGTTGCGCCGCGGCCGGCGGCGCGACGCGCAGCGACGTCTGCCTTGCCTTGCCGGTGTCGCCGTCGGCAACCGACGCGCAGCCGACGCCGTCGCGCTCGACCGCGACATTCTTGCCGAAAATCCAAAGCAGGCCGGCCGAAACCAGTCCCCGCTCCTTGTCGACGGAGACCTTCATCAGCTTGAGCAGCGGATGGCCTGGTGCCTGCACATCGACGGCCAAGACCTCTCTGGCGTCGCGGCCGGCGATGAAGACATTCGAGCAGACGATCTTGGCCGAGTAGCCGGAGCCGACGCGGATGAGTTCTGGCGGCGCCAAATAGAGCCACGCGAAGAGCGCGACCACCGCCAGGATCACAAGCCCAAGCAGCCATTTGATGAACTTCACGACAGCCCGCATCTTTCCCCGCCTTTTGGATTCGCCGGCACGATTTATGTCATCGATTTGCCGCCATTGCTTCCGCAAAATCGCCGGCATCGTCGAGCGCCGTCAATGGATTATCAACCATGTTCGGCGATCAAATGATTCCATGTCGCCCAAAAGTGCGCAGCGGTTTTGGGATAACGATTTGGAAGACGGAATAAACCGGGACGGTCCTGTGGGGCGATCGTCCGGAGGGGGCCCGCGAAAGCGACCACCATCGATGAAGGACCCATCAGCGGCCGGCTGATCCCGGCTCGGGGAAGATCATGCGCCGTCTTGCGGCCATCCTGATGCTTACGCTGCTGGGCGCCTGCTCGACCGTGGAGGACCTCTCACCATTGTCGCCGTCGTCGCCGGCGGTTGCCGTGCGCGCGCCCAAATTCGAGGACTCCAAGCCGCATGAGTGGGACAGCGGCGCGCCATGGACCTACGCCATCCACGGCACGGACGTCTCCAAATACCAGAGCTCGATCGACTGGCCGACGGCCAGGGCCAGCGGCATCTCCTTTGCCTTCATCAAGGCGACGGAGGGCGGCGATCGTTTCGACGACTATTTCAACGAGCACTGGGCGCGTACAAGAGCGGCCGGCGTCCCGCGCGCGGCCTATCATTTCTTCTACTTCTGCACGCCGGCCGAAACCCAGGCGCGCTGGTTCATCGCCAATGTCCCGAGAGACCCGTCGGCAATGCCGCCGGTGCTCGACATGGAATGGAACCCGAACTCGCCGACCTGCAGGCTGCGCCCCGACCCCGCCACGGTGCGCAGCGAGATGACCGTCTTCCTGCAAATGGTCGAGCGCTATTATGGCAAGAAGCCGATCATCTACACCTCGCTCGACTTCTTCGACGACAACCAGTTGGCGACCTTCCGCGGCTATCCCTATTGGCTGCGCTCGGTCGCCGGCCACCCGCGCGAGAAATACGGCAGCCACCCCTTCACCTTCTGGCAGTACACCGGCACCGGTATCGTGCCCGGCATGACCGGCAAATCCGACATCAACGTCTTCAACGGCTCGGAAGCCGCCTGGAAGAAGTGGCTGCGGCAGAACACCCGTTGACATCGGCCGCCGCGCCTGCTTTTCGACACGGCGGGCGGCGAAACATGCAACCGCTGGTAATCTGGAGCGGCGTACTCGTGCGAGTGCCTGGCAAGACTCCTGAGCTTTGAAATCCTCGCATGCGCCCGTCCGATCCCGTCCGGGGTCGCGATCGGGTCATGCGCCGGTCTCGAAAGGAAAGCGATGCGATTGCGCGTTGAAATCCTGGCGGCGCTCTTCGTCGGCGCGCTTGCGCTGCCCGCGGCGGCGCAGGAATGCGGCGGCGATTTCGAGGCCTGGAAACAGGGTGTCGCGGCAGAAGCCAAGGCAGCCGGCGTCGGCGCCGTCGGGCTCGACGCGCTGGAGGACGCCGCCATCGACCAGCGGGCATTGGCGCGCGACCGCGCCCAGGGCGTCTTCACCCAGACTTTCACCGAATTCGCCAACCGCATGATTTCGGCCTACCGCCTGAAGCAGGGTGCGGCCAATCTGAAGAAATATGCCGAAACCTTCGACCGCGCCGACAAGGAGTTCGGCGTACAGCCGGCGATCATCGCGGCTTTCTGGGGGTTGGAAACCGACTTCGGCGCCGTCCAGGGCGACTTCCACACCCTCGATGCGCTGGTGACGCTTTCGCATGATTGCCGCCGTCCTCAGCTGTTTCGGCAGCAATTGGTGCCGCTGCTTACCTTGATCGACCGCGGCGTGCTGCCGGCCGACGTCAAAGGCGCCTGGGCTGGTGAGATCGGCCAAACGCAGATCCTGCCGACCGACTATCTGGCGCGAGGTGTCGACGGCGACGGAGACGGCAAGGTCGATCTGAGGAACAGCGTGCCGGACGTCATCATGACCACGGCCGACAAGATCATGTCGCGCGGCTGGAAGCGCGACCAGCCTTGGGTCCAGGAAGTGCGCGTCCCCGACGAGATGCCATGGGACCAGACCGGCCGCACCAACAAGCTGCCGCTGTCGCAATGGGCGCAATGGGGCGTCACCGAACCCAACGGCAACCCGCTCATCGACAATGGTCTCAAGGCTGGCTTGGCGCTGCCGATGGGCCGCAAGGGTCCCGCCTTCCTGACCTATGACAACTTCGACGTCTATCTGGAATGGAACCAGTCCTTCACCTACGCGCTGACGGCGGCAGTGCTTGCGACCCGCCTCGCCGGCGCGCCGCAATTCGATCCGCGCACGCCCGAGCAAGGCCTGAGCGGCGACCAGATGAAGGCGCTGCAGACCAAGCTCGAGGCCAAGGGCTACGACGTCGGCACCGTCGACGGCATCCTCGGCACCAACACGCGCGAAGCGGTCCGCAAGGAGCAGATGCGGCTTGGCCTGCCGGTGGATGGTTGGCCGACGCCCGAGCTTTTGGCGAAGCTGTGAATGGCGAACGGTGAATGGGTGAGTAGCGAGTAGTGAGTATTAACTACTGACTACTGACTACTGACTATTCACTACCCACTTTTCTTCCGCACGAAATCGATGAATGCGCGCAGCGCCGGCCGCACATGCCGTCGGCTCGGATGATAGAGATAGAAGCCCGGAAAGCGGGGCGACCATCCTTCGAGGAACCTGACCAGCCTGCCTTGTTCGATCAATGGCTGGACCTGATAGTCGATCATGTAGGCCACCCCCGCCCCGTCCAGCGCGGCAGTGAGCATCACCTCCGTATCATTGACAATAAGACTGCCCTTGACGGCAATTTCCAGTGAACGCTTGCCGCGAGAGAACTCCCAGCGGTAGATATCGCCGCCGCCTGGCCATTGGAAATTTATGCAGCGGTGCTGGTGAAGGTCCTGTGGCTGGCGCGGTATCGCCCGATCCTGGAGATAGACCGGAGCGGCCACGGCTGCCATCTGCAGCTCATCGCCGAGCTTGACGGCGACCATATCCTTCTCCAGCCGTTCGCCGAGCCGGATGCCGGCATCGAACCGCCCCTCGACGATGTCGGTCAGCACATCGTCGACGATGACCGTCAACGCGATGTCCGGATAGGCCCGCTGGAAGTCGCCGAGTATCGGCGCGACGAACCGCATTGCGGCGACGCGCGAAACATTGATGCGCAACGAACCCGCCGGCTGGTCTCGCCCAGCCTGAAGTTCGGCGACGGCTCCTTCCAGTTCACCGAACACGACCGCAAGACGGGCAAACAACCTTTCGCCGGCCGGTGTGGGGGCAACGCTGCGTGTCGTGCGGTTAAGCAACCGAACGCCGACGCGCGCCTCCAACTGCCGGATCGTCTGGCTGAGCGCCGGCGGCGACACCCGCAATCGTGCCGCCGCGCGAATGAAGCTGCCCTCTTCCACGATCGCCGAAAATGCCTTGAGCTCGTTAAACTCGGAGCCGCGCATTGTGTACTTTCTGATTAACGAGTTAGTCGGATAATAGCTCATTATCCAATCAATTTCAAATTGCTATTTCTCAGCCATCAGGCCCGGTGTCCAGACCGGCGGGACCTCGAGGCAAGGGAAAACCGATCATGTCCCAATCGTTGCAAGGCAAAACCGCAATTGTCACCGGCAGCTCGCGCGGCATTGGCCGCGCCATCGCCGAAGGGCTGGCTGCCAATGGTGCTGCTGTTGTCGTCAACTATGTTGGCAACAGAAATGCCGCTGAAGAAGCCGTCGCTGCGATAGCCGGCAGGGGCGGCAAGGCGGTCGCCGTCCAGGCCGACATTTCCGTTCCCGGCGATGTCCGACGCCTGTTCGACGAAGCGGAGGCCAGGCTTGGCAAGATCGACATCGTCGTGGCCAATGTCGGCATCGCCGTCATCAAGCCGCTCGTCGAGGCAACCGAAGCCGATTTCGACCTCGTCTTCGGTACCAATGCCAAGGGGACCTTCTTCACGCTTCAGGAAGCCGCCAAGCGTGTGCGCGACGGCGGCCGCATCATCGCGGTCTCGACCGGCGGCACCAGGATGTTCTTCACGCAGACCGCGCTTTATCTCGGCAGCAAGGGCGCCGTCGAACAGTTCGTGCGGGTGCTGTCGCGCGAGCTCGGGCCGCGTGGCGTCACCGTGAATGCTCTGTCGCCAGGCTTCACCGATACCGATCTGTTGCCTGAGCGCGATCGTGCCGTCGCGGCCGGCATGTCGCCGTTCGGACGGATCGGCGCACCGCGCGACGTTGCCGATGTCGCGGTCTTCCTTGCCAGCGACGAGGCCCGCTGGCTGACAGGCGAGAACGTCCAGGCAGGTGGCGGGGTTGCGTGAGGACTGGCAGTAGGCAGTAGGCAGTAGGCAGTAGGCAGTAGGCAGTAGGCAGTAGGGAAGATCGATTTAGAGCTACAGGCTGTAAATGCCCTTTGCCTACTGCCTACTGCCTACTGCCTAACCCCTACTGCCTACATCCTAATCCGCCATCGTCTCCAAGCTCGCAAAGCCCTGCGGTGCATCGCCCTCGTCGAACGGTGTCGTCACCTCGACGAATGTATCGGGGTAGAAGCCGTTGAAGCGTGTCCTGAGCGACAGCGAGTAGGCGCCGATATGGCCGATCTCGATCCAGTCGCCGGTGTCGACCGTTTCCGGCAGCCAGAACGGCCGGGACAGGATATCGACGGAATCGCAGGTCGCGCCGCAGACCTTGAACGGCACGACGGTGTTTTCGTTGCCGTTGCGGGTACGGATCGCGGGATCTGGAATGAAGCGCGCCGGCAGCGTGATCTTGCCCGTCCATGAATCCGACAGCGACGCCCAGATGCCGTCATTGATGTAGAGCCGCTTGCCCTTGCGCAACAGCACGCGCACGATCAGCGACAGGCACCGCGCCACGATCACGCGTCCGGGCTCGGCCACCAAGGGCATCTGGTCGAACTGATATTCTTTAAGGTCGCCGGCCAGCCGCGACATCAACTGCCCGAGCGACGGCATCTCGATGTGCCTGCGATTGGGATCATGGCCGTATTCGGCGGGAAAGCCGCCGCCGACGTCGAGCCCGGCGATGTCGAAGGTCAGGCGGTTGCGCACCCAGTCCGCCGAGGCGAGAGCGCGTTCATAGGTATCCGGATCCTCGATCTGGCTGCCGACGTGGAAGCAGAGGCCGACCTTATAGCCGGTGCGGTTCAGCCGCTCGGCAAGCTCCACCGCGTTGGCGGGCCCGGCGCCGAATTTCTTCGACAGTTCGTAAGCCGCATGGCCCTTGGTCTGGATGCGCACGAAGACGGTGAGAGCGCCGGGATCGATATCGAGCGCCCGCACCACGCGCGTCAGCTTCGCGATCTCGTCCTCATGGTCGAGCGAGATCACCCGGATGCCGTATTTTTCAAGCGCCAGCTTGATGTCCGACTGCGCCTTGACCGGGTGCATGTAGAGCATCTCGGCGTCGGGCGAGACGGCGCGCACGGCGGCGAACTCGCCGGGCGAGGCGACGTCGAAGGCGCTGACGCCGGTTTCCACCAGCGTCTTCAGAACGATCTGCTCGCCATTGGTCTTGACCGCATAAGCGGTCTTGCCGGGAAACATGCCCATGAACTGCAGGGCATCCGCCTTCAGCACCTGCGGGCGGAAACAGTAGACCGGGTCGTCGGGACGAAGCGCCAGTGCCGCCTCACGGGCATTTTCGAATCGCTGCATGGACGAATCCTCAGGTCTGGAGCGCGCACAATTAATCCTAGCTAGCCGCCAAAGAAAACAGTTCTGTGTCTTGGCGATCCGGAGCGGCCTGTTGCACGTTTTGGCGACGCTAAACCATTGGTCATGTTTCGGGTGGCCCTTGCCTGCGGATGAGATATCGATTCTTGAGATGTTTTGCGGGTTGCGATCGGCCCCGGGGAGGAACAGGACATGTCGATTACGGCCGGCGCCGCGCCGACGCGCGGAGCGATGACGCTCAAGGATTGGGCGCAGCTTCTCCTGCTCGGCGCGATCTGGGGCGGCTCGTTCTTCTTTGCCCGCATCGCCGTTTCCGAGATCCATCCGCTGGCGCTGGTGCTGTTCCGCGTCGCCATCGCCGCGGCGGCACTTCACCTCTATCTGGCAGCCCGCGGCCCTTCGTTCCGGCTCGCCTTCCCGCATGCCGGCCTGTTCTTCCTGCTGGCGCTCACCAACAATGTCGTGCCCTTCTCGCTGATCTTCGCCGGCCAGACGCAGCTCGGCGCCGGCGTCGCTTCGGTGCTCAACGCCACGACGCCGTTCTGGACGCTGATCCTGGCCAATGCGCTCACAACCGACGAGAAGCTGTCCTGGAACAAGTTCGCCGGCATCGCGCTCGGTGTCGCCGGCACCGCGGTGATGATCGGACCTGGCCTGCTTGCCGGGCTTGGCGGACCGGTGTGGGCCAAGTTCGCACTGATCGGCGCTTCGATCTCCTACGCCGTCGCCCTGATGATCGCGCGCCGCTTCAAGGGCGTGCCGTCGCCCGTCATCGCCACCGGACAGCTGACCGCATCGACCATCATCATGATCCCGCTCGTGCTGATTGCGTATGGCCCTGCTGGGCTTTTCTCGGTCTCGCCGCCCGTCTGGGCCGCGGTTCTGGGCCTGGCGCTGCTTTCAACCGCCTTTGCTTACATCCTCTATTTCAACCTCGTCGCCTCGGCCGGCGCTACCAATGCCTCGCTGGTCACCCTGGTCGTGCCGGTCAGCGCGGTGCTGCTCGGCTTCCTGTTCCTCGGCGAGCGGCTGGCGCTGTTCGAGATCGGCGGCATGACGCTGATCGGACTCGGCCTGGTCACCATAGACGGTCGCCTGTTGGGCCGATGGTAGCGGTGTCATGCCACGGCTCCGCCACAATTTATTCACAACGCTTGAGGCGGCTTTTGCCGAAGAGTTTCAACGGCTAACGATAAATCGGAAGTCGCAAATCCCACAATCATGTCGCATTGCAGCACGTTTTCCGCTTGCCTGTGACCCAAATGACTCTAGATTCCGGCCATAGCTCTGAAGAGGAGGCTATGGCATGGGACTGACGAGGCCGATCAACGCGTTGATGATTTGTGCCGCATTCGCATTCATCGGTGCCCTTATCATAGGTGTTCTTCCCTGACCCGCCAAAACCGGGAAGACCAGTACCGAGATATAGTCCAAACAGTTCGAAGAGGCCGGGTTCTACCCGGCCTTTTCCGTTGCGGCCTGCCCTATGCGGCGGCCGAACCCGCCGCCTCCGTCTCATGCGAGCGGATGCCGATCATGTGGCAGACGGCAAAGACGAGGTCGGCGCGGTTCATCGTGTAGAAATGGAAGTCGCCGACGCCGCGCTCGACAAGGTCGAGCACCTGCTCGGCGGCCACGGCGGAGGCCACGAGGGCATGCGTCTGCGGGTCGTTCTCCAGTCCTTCGAAGCGCTCGGCCAGCCAGGCCGGCACCAGCGCCCCGCAGCGCGACGAGAAATTGGCGACCTGGGTAAAATTATGCACCGGCAGGATGCCCGGCACGATCGGGATGTAGATGCCGGCGCGGCGCGCTCGCTCGACATAGCGCTCGTAAAGGTCGTTGTCGAAGAAGAACTGGGTGATCGCCCGCGTCGCGCCATTGTCGGCCTTGCGCTTCAGCATGTCGATGTCGGTGGCGAAATCCGGGCTTTCCGGATGCTTTTCCGGATAGGCGGAGACCGAGATATCGAAATCGCCGGCGTTCTTCAGCGCCCCGACCAGTTCGGCGCCGTTGGCGTAGCCGTCGGGATGCGGACGGTAGCTTGTGCCGACGCCTGCCGCCGGATCGCCGCGCAGCGCCACGAAGCGTTTGACGCCCATATCCGCGAATTCGCGGATGACCGTGTCGACCTGATCGCGCGCGGCATCGACGCAGGTCATATGCGCCGCCGGCGTCAGCGATGTCTCGTTCAAGATGCGCTTGACGGTGCGCGCCGTGCGCTCGCGGGTCGAACCGCCGGCGCCGTAGGTCACCGAGACGAATTTCGGCTTGAGCGGCTCCAGCCTTGTGACCGTATCCCAGAGCCTTGCTTCCATCTCGTCGGTCTTCGGCGGGAAGAATTCGAACGAGACCCGGACCTTGTCGCCGATGTCGGGGCGGCGGGAAAAGCGGAACTGGTTCATCAGGCTGTTTCCCCCATTGGATATGCCTTGGCAGGTAGCGAGTCGTTGGATGGATCGGCGATCAGCAGTCGCTGATCGCGGCCGAGCCAGAGCTTCACCGTAAGCCTTGCCTCGTTGCCGCCACGCGGCTCGAATTCCTGGCTGTCCTCGAGATCGAGGCCGGCCTCGGCGAACCAGTCGGACATCTGCCGGTCGGAAAAGCCCAGCCGCATATGGGCGTGCCGGTCGCGCAGAAATTCGAGATTATGCGGCGCGAAGTCGACAACGATCAGCCGGCCTGATGGCCTGAGCAGCCTCGCCGCCTCGGCGATGGCGCGGGCGGGATCGTCGAGATAGTGCAGCACCTGGTGGATTGTGACGAGATCGAAGGCGTTGCGCTCGACCGGCGGCGAGAAGATGTCGCCCTGGCGTACCTGCGCATTGGCGATGCCGGCCTTGTCGAGATTGGCGCGCGCCACGCTCAGCATCTCGCGCGACATGTCGATGCCGACGCCGCGCCGGTAGAGCGGCGCAAAGATTTCGAGCAGCCTGCCCGTGCCGGTGCCAAGATCGAGCATCGACTGGAACGGCCGCTTGCCGACGAGCTTGATGAGTGCCGCTTCCACCGCCCGGTCCGGCACATGCAGCGAGCGGATGTGATCCCAGCTCGCGGCATTCTCGGAGAAATATTCGGCCGCCCGGTCCTGCCGCTTGCGCTTGACCGCCGCGAGCCGCTCGAGATCGCGCACCACCTGCGGATCGGCCTCGCTTATGGCCGAGACCAGACGCTGGACGAAATCGCGCGAATTATCGATGTCGGTCAACCTGAAAAAAGCCCAGGACCCTTCCTGATAGCGGCCGATCAGCCCGGCATCGAGCAGCAGCTTCAGATGCCGCGAGACGCGCGGTTGGGACTGGCCGAGGATCTCCGTGAGGTCGGAGACGGTGAGATCCCCGCGCGAAAGCAGCACCAGGATGCGCAGCCGGCTGGATTCGGCCGCCGCCTTCAATGTATCTACCATTGTGTCGAGTGAGACATGCATGCGCGAGTTTCTCGTTGAAAGATATAAAGATATGTTTATGTCGATTTCGAAACCGTGGCAAGGGCTATGTCGCTTCCGGACAAGAAAATGGCGCAGCCGTGATCCGCGCCGGCAGGCGGTTTCTCCGGGGGATGAACAGGATGTTTGAGACGCGCGAAGGTGAAATGCTTCTTGCGGCCGACCCGGCGCAGTTGCGGCCGGACGGCCATGTCGTCTTCATCGGCCACATCGTCTCACCCTGGGTCGGTCGCGAGGATTGCCCCAGGAACATGCGCGCCGCCCGCGAAACCGGGCGAACCGCAACAATCCTGATCGACCAGCCCTATCGCCCGGGGTTGCAAAACCTGGAACGCGCCAGCCACCTCGTCATCCTGTCCTGGCTCCATCACGCGCCGCGGAATCTGATTGTGCAGAAACCGCGCCATGAGGCTGAGGCGAAAGGCGTTTTCTCGCTGCGCTCCCCTGCCCGGCCCAACCCTGTCGGCCTGCATGTGGCGAAGCTCGTCGCGCTCGACATCGAGGCCGGCCGGATCGGGATCGACGCCATCGATGTGCTCGACGGCACGCCGGTCATCGACATCAAGCCCTACTACGCTTCCACGGATGCCTTCCCCGAAGCGACCATCGCCGGGCGCGACGAGAAATGAGCGCCCCAACCGGTCGCCGCCGCGCCATCGCCAAGGCGCTGACCGCGCTTTTGCCGCTCGCGCCTTATGCCGACATGGAAAAGATCCGCGCCGAGGCCGGTTCCGTGCATATGAAGAGCTTGCCGCCGACGATCGCGGTGTGGCTGGCCACCATCGCCCATGTCCGCCATGTCCACACCGATTACGAGAAATTGCTGGCCGAAGGCTACGACCGGGATTCGGCGCGCTTCTTCGTCATCGGGCGGACCAATGAGGTGCTTACCCGCTGGCGGGCGACACGGTTGCTCGAGGAAGACGAGGAGGACGAATAGACGCCTGCGTCCTCTACGCAGCATCCAGCCAATTAATTCGGGTGCTGCCTCTGGAAAAACGGCGGCGGCGCCGTACATGGGAAAACGGAGATTCCTCCGTTTATCCCTCCGAATTCATCGCCCTCTGGGCAAGGATCACAGATCATGACTGATAAGGTTTGGTTCATCACCGGATCGTCGAAGGGCTTTGGCCGCGTCTGGGCCGAGGCCGCGCTCGCCCGCGGCGATCGCGTCGCCGCAACCGCGCGCGATGCCGGCACGCTCGCCGATCTCGTCGAGAAATATGGCGACAAGGTCGCCGCCATGAAGCTCGATGTCACCGACAAGCACGCCGTCGACGCCGCTGTTGCCGAGGCGCACGGGCGTTTCGGCCGGCTCGACGTGGTCGTCAACAATGCCGGCTACGGCCATTTCGGCGCCATCGAGGAGGTCACCGAGCAGGAAGCGCGCGACCAGATCGAGACCAATGTCTTCGGCGCGCTGTGGGTGACCCAGGCCGCGCTTCCCGTCATGCGGGCGCAACGTTCCGGCCACATCATCCAGATCTCCTCGATCGGCGGCGTCAACGCCTTTGCCTCGCTCGGCCTTTATCACGCCTCGAAATGGGCGCTGGAAGCCTTCAGCCAGTCGCTCAGCCTGGAGGTCGCGGAGTTTGGCATTCACGTCACCCTTGTCGAGCCGGGCGGCTTCTCCACGGACTGGGCCGGGCCGTCGGCCAAGATCTCCAAGCCGTTGGATGTCTATGAGCGCGTCCGCGCGGCGCTGGCCGAGCGTCGCGGCCGTTCCGTGGCCGGCGATCCGCAAGCGACCGGACCGGCGATGCTGGCGATCGTCGATGCCGCCGAGCCGCCGCTCAGGGTCTTCTTCGGCGATGGCGGCCTGCCGATGATCCGGCAGGAATATGCCAACCGCATCGCCACCTGGGAAAAGTGGGATCATGTTTCGGTGATGGCGCAGGGCGCCAACAAGAACCGGAAACCCTGATCAAAAAACGCGGGCCACGCTGCTTCAGCGGCGTGGCCTCAGGCCTGATAAATCCACTGCTCCGGCACCCGGATGGAAATTTCCTCGCCGGCCCTGATGACGCCCGGCTTCTCGACCCAGGCGACAAGGCCGCGCAGCCGTTTCGCCTCCTTTGGGAAGAGCAGCGCGGTGGCGTCGTGGTCCGCGGCGCCGACATGCTCGGCGATTGACTGCCCGGCAATACGGCAGGGTCTGTTCTGGCCGTCGACCTTGAGCGTCACGCCGCCCTTGAAGAACATCAGCGAGCCGGCCGGCAGCATCGAAAGATGCGGCACGCCCTCGACCGCAAGGTTGGCGCCGATCCACTCCGGCTTGATCTCCTCGAGCCCCATGCGTTGCGCGACGATGGCGAGCTCGTCCGCGGCGACCAGCGACAATTGCCGCTCGTTTCGCATCTCGGTGCCGCGCGGATACCAAGGCTCGCGCCCGCCGGAACGCCGCGTTGTTCCGCCATGGAAATCGCCCTCGATGCCGTCGAAGCCGAGCCGCAGTTCCTCGACCCGTTTTGTCTCGAAATGATCGGAAGGAGCCCTGTAAAGCGCCGCTGCCCTTGCCGTCAGCTTGCGGCCCGGCACGGTCTCGACGGGCGTTTCAATCGTGGAGAACAGGTCTGGCATCGGTTTCGCCATTTGAGTCGGCCGCTTTTCGCATTTCGGCTGCCCAGGCGGCAAGAGCGATCTCGGCCAAAGCCCTGAGGTCCTCTGCCGAAGCGCCGTCACGCGCCTGGATCGACATTCCGTGCATGACGCCGGTCAGGTATTTGGCCAATCGCTCGACGGACAGATTTGCCGGCAATTCGCCGGCCTCTTGGCCCTTGCCCAGCCGCGCTGCGATCGCCGCTTCGGTCGCCTTGCGATATGTCTTGAGCTCGTCCGCGATGGCTTGCGCCTGCGGCGAAGTCGCCAGCGCACCGCTGATGAAAAGGCAGCCGCCGGGCTTACCCGGCCGGGTGTAGGCCTCAGCCGCGCCCATCAGCAGCAAACGCATCGCCTCCTTGACCGATACCGGCGCGCTAAGCGCGTCGAGCGCAAACCCGACCTCCCTTTCGTGGTAGCGCGCTAGCGCCCGACGAAACAGCGTCTCCTTGTCGGTGAAGGCGTTGTAGATCTGCGGCGGCGTCAGGCCCATGGCCTCGCGCAGCATGGCAAGCGAGGTCGCTTCATAGCCATGCTCCCAGAACAGATGCATCGCCGCGTCGAGCGCGGCCTGCGGGTCGAACGCCCGCGGCCTGCCGCCGCGAGACTTCTCAGAATTTTCCATAGTGATCGATACGAAACCTGTTGACTCGACTCTTTTGGATAACGTAACAATCAATACGTAACCTGACAAGCGGAACCATCCGCAGCACGAAGGAGAACCAACATGCCGATTACCGTGACCGCGCCCGAGGGCGTGCTGAGCGCAGCGGGCGAGCGCGAAATCCTGCCTCGCCTCAGCGCCGCGCTCATCGAGGCCTCCGGAGCCACCGGGAATTCATTCTTCACCGCAATCGTCGGCGGAACGGTTCATATCCTGCCGATCGATCGCCTCTATGCTGGCGGCGCCAATCGTCCTGTCGTCATGGTGGAATTGAAGTTGCCGAATATCGGCCTTGCGACCAACGAGGCGCGCGAGGCCTTCATCGCCGCAGCCGCCAGGATCGTCGACGAATGTTGCGTGCCGGGCCACAAGCCCGAGAACACCTGGATTAACATCCTCAACGCTCCCGACGGGGGTTGGGGTATCGGCGGCCGGCAATATTCGGGCGAGGCGCTTGTCGCGGCGGCGATGGCCGCAGCGTGACGGCACCGGTTTGATCACGACATTCTTACCGACTTCGACCTTCTTTCGCCTGCCGCGCGGATTTAAACGCGTGGCAGACGAGAGGCTCGATCATGCAGGTTGGACACGCTGTAGCGGCGCTTTGGCTGTTCTGGGTGGTATCCTGGCTCCTTGCCGCTGCCTGGGCAGATCCAGCGCAAAAGCGCGCCGATCTCAAGTCGGAGGCGCGCTATCGGGTCCTTTGGCTCGCCGGCACCGTGTTGCTGTTCGTGCCGGCGCACGGCTATGCCGGCCGGCTGCGGCTGTGGACGCCGACGCTTGCCGAAGCGTGGATATGCGTTGCCCTGATCGCCATCGGCATCGCTTTCGCCTGGTGGGCGCGCCTGCATCTCGGCCGCCTGTGGTCGGCAAACGTCACCGCCAAGGCTGATCATCGCGTCGTCGATACCGGCCCCTACGGCCTGGTCCGCCATCCGATCTACACGGGACTGCTGCTGTCCATCCTGGCGACCATGGCGGTCAAGGGCACCCTATGGGGTGTTGCCGGCGCCGGCCTGCTGCTCGTCGGCGTCGTCGTCAAGGCGCGGCTGGAAGAGAGCTTCCTGCGCGGCGAGCTCGGCCCGGCCTATGACGACTACGCCAGGCGCGTGCCGATGCTGGTGCCCCTCGCGCCGGCTTAAAGCATCCTGAGCAGCGCGCCGCCGATCGAATAGCCGGCGCCGAAGGCGCAGATCAGCCCGAAATCGCCGGCCTTCATGTCGGCATGGTTCTCCGACAGCGCCACGATCGCGCCGGCCCCGGCGGTGTTGCCGAGCCGCTCCAGCACCATCGGCGCGCGGTCATGGTCGACGTCGTGGCCGAAGGACAATTTCAGGATCATGGCATTCATGCGCGCATTGGCCTGATGCAGCCAGAAGCGGCGGATGCCTGCCGGCGTCAGCCCGTGCTCGGCCAGGAACTCGACGATGAATTTCTGGCCGGCGACCGTGACTTCCTTGAACACCTTGTTGCCGACCTGCTTGATGAGATTGCCCCCAAGGTCGATCATGTAAGGATCGTCCTGGGCGGTGCGCGTGTAATAGCCGAGATTGGTGCGGATGTTGTTCGACATCTGCGTCCAGGTGCGCGTGTCGAGCACCTCGAAGCGCCCCGGCCGCTTCTCGCCCTGCGCCAAACCCTCGACGACCATGGCGACCGAGGCGTCGCCGAAGATGAAATGCGTCTGCCGGTCGCGGAAGTTGAGATGGCCGGTGATGATCTCCGGCGTCGACACCAGGATGCGCTTGTGCGCCCCTGCCCTCACCAGGTTGACCGCGACATGCAGCGCCGCCGCGGCGGAAGAGCAGCCAAGCCCCATATCGAAGCCGGCGCCCTTGGTTCCCAGCGCCTCCTGCATCTCGATGGCGATGGCCGGATAGGGCCGCTGATGGTGCGAGGCCGAGCAGATCACCAGGTCGATGTCCGACCCGTCGACCCCGGCATGGGCAAGCGCCTTCCTGGCCGAGGCGATGCCGAACTCCGCTTCCAGCGACAGCGCGTCGTCCGGCCGCGCCGGAATGCGCGGCGACATGCGGGTCGGGTCGAGAATGCCCTCGCGCTCGATCACATGTCGGCTTCTCACGCCCGAGGCATGGACGATGAAGTCGCTGTCCGATTTCTGCAAGAGCGGCTCGCCGGTGTCGGCGCGGCGCGCATTCTCGGTGTCGACCCAGCTGTTGAAGCTTGCGACCAGCTCTTCATTGGTGATGACGGGTTCAGGGATTTCGGCGCCGATGCCGCTGATGATGACGCGATGCATGTCCAATCCGTCCGAGGGGGCGGCAAGTTGTGCCGAGGCGAGGCGCTACACTTGTCGCATTTGCCCGGTTTATTCCAGCTTAATTCGACAACCACCGCTGGCATTCAGATGGCGGATGCTCAAGCGCGCTTGGCCACGATGAAGATGCGCGGGAAGCGCAGCAGCACCTTGCCGTTCGCCGTCTTCGGATAGGCCTTGGCGATCTTCGCCGTGTAGCTGTCAAGGAACAGCTTCCTCTCATCCGCGTCGAGCGGATCGAGGAAAGGCTTCAGCCCCGTCGCCTTGACCCATTCGACGATCGCTTCGGCATCGGCGAGCGGATGGTTGTAGACGGTGTGCCACATGTCGAGCCGGTCGGCGAGCGGCGACAGAAGATCGTAATAGAAGGACACCGGCGGCAAGGGCCCACGCGCCGCGCCGTCGAGCTTCGCCGAGAACGGCACTTCCGCCGCGGTTTCGCGCATCAGCTGGTGCGAGGGCTCGCCGAGATTGTCCGGCATCTGGACGGCCAGCGCGCCACCGGGCGCCAGCAAGCCCATCAGCCGCTGGAACACCGCCGGATGCTCCGGCAGCCATTGAAAGACGGCATTGGCGAAGATGACGTCGACGGGATGCTCGGGCTGCCATCCGGCGGCATCCGCCAGCTCGAAATTGACATTCGGCAGCCGCGCCCGCGCCTTCTCGATCATGTCCGGCGAGGTGTCGAAGCCGCTGACCTGAGCATCCGGCCAGCGCTCGACCAGAAGCTCCGTCGAGTTGCCAGGACCGCAGCCGATATCGACGACGCGGCGCGGAAAATCGACCGGCATCTGCGCCACCAGATCCCTCGCGGGCCGCGTGCGCTCATCCTCGAACTTCAGATATTGGGCGGCGGACCAGTCCGTCTTGGACATGTTGAACCCTCTTCATTGCCTCCGCACATCGGCGGAAACGCATATGTCGAAAACTGCACAATGTGCCAGACATATCGACACGAATCGTGTCAGTCTTGACAGAAGGGAAAAGTTCCTCTTTTGTTCTATAGCATTTCCCAGGGGGCCACGGTGAACGCCGAAGCGATGAATGCAGCCATCGATTTGGCAAAAAGGACAGCCGGCAAGCGCTTTCACACCGTGCTGGCCGATCCGCCATGGCGTTTTACAAACCGCACTGGAAAAGTTGCTCCTGAGCATCGTCGGTTGTCTCGCTACGAGACAATGACAACCGACGACATATGCGCCCTTCCCGTGGCAGAGCTGACTTTGCAACCTGCGCACCTCTATCTTTGGGTCCCCAACGCGCTTTTGCCGGATGGCCTAGCAGTCATGCGCAGTTGGGGATTCGAATACAAATCGAACATCGTTTGGCACAAGGTGCGCAAAGATGGCGGCTCCGACGGTCGTGGTGTCGGCTTCTACTTCCGCAACGTGACGGAGCTATTGCTGTTCGGCGTGCGCGGAAAAAACGCGCGCACGGAAGCCCCTGGACGCAGCCAGGTCAATTATCTCTCATCGCGCAAGCGCGAGCATTCACGGAAACCCGACGAGCAGTACGAATTGATTGAGAGCTGCTCGAAAGGACCGTATCTTGAGCTTTTTGCCCGCGGCACCAGGCCGAAGTGGACCTATTGGGGCAACCAAGCGGACGAGGACTACAAGCCGACTTGGAAGACATATGCCTACAACTCGGCGGCGGACGCGGCAGAGTGAGCAAACTGCCAAAAGTCGACCTGTTGCCAGGCTGGGATTGCTACGATTGGCGCAATGCTCGGACGATCTTGCAGTACGGCCACGCCAGTGAGTGGTCGGACATTATCGAAGTACTCACTGCTGCACGCCTGCCACATGGCGCCATAGCCGCTAAGGGCGGAAGCAAGACCGAAATGGCGACCGCGATCGATTCAGAATTCTATAAGCGAGGCTGGATCGAGAAGAAGTTCGAAACCAAGATTGTCGTCGATAAGGTGGAAAGCGAAAGCCCGACCCACAAGGTCGATTGTTTCAAAGGAAAGATCGCGCTCGAGGTCGAATGGAATAACAAGGACCCGTTCTACGACCGCGATCTCAACAACTTCCGCCTACTTTACGACCTCAGGGTCGCCGATGTCGGCGTAGTCGTCACGCGTTCCACTGAACTGCAGCAGTGGCTGCATCGCCATCGGGCGGAGTTCGGCCGAGATGCCAGCACATTTGGTGGCTCCACGACACACTATGATAAATTAGAGCCACGTATTCTTGGCGGCGGCGCGGGTGGCTGTCCAGTGCTTGTATTTGCCATGACACCAACAATCTATGTCGATGATAGGTGAATACGCATGGCTGAGCTACAGCATAGCCAGATAAAGCAGAAGCTGCAGGAACAGGTCGTCCCAAATCTGGACGCGACGGACCTTCAAGATGGCCCAGCAAAAGCTGATCACCTCCTATCCCGCGCCATAGCTGCAGTTTGCGTCAGAATAGTCGCCGACGCCGACATTACAGCAGCAGGCCAGGCCGTTGTGGACGGATCGAATGACAACGGAATTGACGCAATTTATTATGATCCGGCCACCGCTACGCTGATCCTGGTGCAATCTAAATGGAACAACTCTCACGGAGGCTCAATCGACTCTGCAGGAGTCCTCAAATTCGTCCAAGGAGCTCGGGATCTCATCTCGCAGAAAAAAGAGCGCTTCAACGAAAAAGTGCAAGATCGCTGGGCGACCATTGAGGATGCGCTTGGTCGGGTAAACAGTGTCGTTTAGTTCTCGGATATTCAGGTTCTGGACCGCTTGACCCCGTTGTGAGTCATAGCCTTAAGGAGTTCGTAGACTCTCAGAACGACACGGGAGACATGTTCTCATTTGAAGTCATCTCACAGAAGCAACTGTTTCAGTATTTCGTTCACGAAGCGGCACCACCGCAAATCGACCTCACTGTCCGCTTGTCACATTACGGGTTGGTCGAGACTCCGTTGCAAGCCGTTTATGGACAATTGTCGGCCAACGATGTTGCAGAATGGTATCGCAAATACGGTAACAATCTTTTTGCACAGAACATTCGAAATTTCCTTGGGTTAAAATCAGAAGTCAATACAGCCATAGGTAAAAGCCTAGTCGAGTCACCAGCCAACTTTTGGTACTTCAACAACGGCCTAACAATACTTGTTGAAAAAATGAAGAAGCAGGCTATTGGTGGCGCCGATCGTTCTGTTGGCATCTTTGAGTGCTCTGGAGTCACAGTCGTAAATGGCGCTCAAACTGTTGGCACCATTGGGCGAACCTTGGTTGGCATATCGGAAGCCGCCCTTCAGGCCAGAATTATTGTAGTTGATGACCCAAACTCTTCCATGGGGCAACTTATTACGCGTGCCTCCAACACACAAAATCGGATTGACGCGAGAAATTTTGTTGCCTTGGACCCCCAACAGGAACGGATTAGAACGGAGTTGTTAGTCAGTGGCGTGAATTACGAATACCGCGAGGGAGAGACACCCGTAGAGAGCGCAGATGGGTTTGATTTCATAGAAGGTATCATTGCGCTAGCTTGTGCCAGCGACGAAATATCGTTTGTAGCATTGGCCAAGGGTTATGTCGGCGGACTTTATGCTGACATAACCGAAACGCCCTACAAAGCTCTATTCAACGCAGGAACTTCGTCTAAGCGCCTCTGGGCGCTCGTACTTCTAGGGCGGCGAATTGACACCTATTTAAGAAAGAACCACGACAAATCTTCTCCAACCGTACGGGGAACAGTGGTACACGGAAATAGATTCCTCATGCATTGTATTTTGAAAGAACTTGAAAAAATACATCCGCACGATGGTGGAAGCACCTTTACAGACCAAGAAGTCGAGGCATCTGCGTCGTCAATGCTCAACAAGATCGACGCCGTAGTTCAATCGGACTATTCCGACGCCTATCTTGCCAGGCTTTTCAAAAACGTCTCCAAATGCACGGCGATAAGGGCCAAAGTGCTCCAGTAACAAGCTCTTACCGCGTCAGCCGCTTGTGCGTCATGCGGTGCGGGGCGGCCGCTTCGGCGCCCAGGCGACGCAGCTTGTCCTTCTCATATTCCTCGAAATTGCCTTCGAACCATTCGACATGCGCGTCGCCTTCGAAGGCGAGCATGTGGGTGGCCATGCGGTCGAGGAACATGCGGTCGTGGCTGATGATCACGGCGCAGCCGGCATAAGCTTCCAGCGCGTCTTCCAGCGCGCTCAGCGTTTCGGTGTCGAGATCGTTGGTCGGTTCGTCGAGCAGAAGCACGTTGCCGCCGCCCTTCAGCATCTTGGCCAGGTGGACGCGGTTGCGCTGGCCGCCCGACAGGTTGCCGACCTTCTGCTGCTGGTCGCCGCCACGGAAGTTGAACGACGAGCAATAGGCGCGGCTGTTGACCTCGTGCTTGCCGAGCTTGATGACCTCGGCGCCGCCGGAAATCTCTTCCCACACGGTCTTGTTCGGCTCGAGCGCGTCGCGGCTCTGGTCGACATAGCCGAGCCGCACCGTCTCGCCCTTGCGGATCGAGCCGGCATCCGGCGTTTCCTGGCCGGTGATCATCTTGAACAGCGTCGTCTTGCCGGCGCCGTTCGGGCCGATGACGCCGACGATGCCGCCCGGCGGCAGCTTGAACGACAGGTTTTCGATCAGCAGCTCGTCGCCGAAGCCCTTGTTGAGGCCTTCGACCTCGATGACGAGGTTGCCGAGGCGCTCGCTCGACGGGATCACGATCTGCGTGTCGGTCGGCTTGCGATTCTGCGACTGCTCGACAAGTTCCTCATAGGCCTTGATACGCGCCTTGGACTTGGTCTGGCGCGCCTTGGGCGAGGACTGGATCCACTCGCGCTCGCGCCAGATCGACTTCTGGCGGGCGTCGTCCTCGCGGCCTTCCTGGATCAGGCGCTTGGCCTTGGCGTCGAGATACTTGGTGTAGTTGCCCTCGTAGGGAATGCCGCGGCCGCGATCGAGTTCGAGGATCCAGCCGGTCACATTGTCGAGGAAGTAGCGGTCGTGGGTGATGATCAGCACCGAGCCCGGATAGTCGCGCAGGTGCTTTTCCAGCCACGCCGTAGTCTCGGCGTCGAGATGGTTGGTCGGCTCGTCGAGCAGCAGCAGATCCGGCTGGCGCAACAGAAGCTGGCAAAGCGCGACGCGGCGGCGCTCGCCGCCTGAAAGGTTCGTCACTTCGGAATCGCCTGGCGGGCACTGCAGCGCGTCCATCGCCATCTCGACCTGCTGCTCGAGGTCCCACAGGTTCAGGCGATCCATTTCGTCCTGGAGCTTGGCCGACTCGTCCGCCGTCTCGTCGGAATAGTTCATCATCAGCTCGTTGTAGCGCTCGATGATGGCCGTCTTCCTGGCGACGCCTTCCATGACGTTTTCCATCACGGTCTTGCTTGGATCGAGTTGCGGCTCCTGAGGCAGATAGCCGACGGTTGCGCCCTCGGCCAGCCATGCCTCGCCCTGGAACTCCTTGTCGAGCCCGGCCATGATGCGCAGGATCGTCGACTTGCCCGAGCCGTTGGGGCCGAGAATGCCGATCTTGGCATCCGGATAGAAGGACAGGTGAACGTTATCGAGCACCTTCTTGGTGCCATAGGCCTTCGACAGGCCGGACATGTGATAGATGAACTGGCGAGCCACGCGCGCTTTCCCTAGGATGGAGTGTCAAGGTGAATGGGGGTTGCGCGCTATGTAGGCGATGAAGCGCCGAACGGCAATCGCTTTCGGCGCGAGGTGGCCAATCCGCGCGGATTCGTCGGGTTGCGCTCCCTATTCCACTCGTCGAGCGGCCGCGACCGCGTGATCGGCGAGCCCGGCAGCGAGGCGATCCTCCTGCAGGCGGCCCCGAGGTCGGCCTGACAGGGTCGGGCCGACAAAAGACGGACTGACTAAGGAATTGCCGCCTACTGAAAACCGATCGCGTCGACCGTGCCCTTCGGGCAACCGGCCTTGGCTGTCGGCGCCGACGCCATCAGGAGATCGGCGAGCTTGCTGTCCGGGCCGATCGGGCCGGACAGGCCGAGCGTGATCTCGCCGATCATACGCCGGCCGCTCGACGGGTCGACAAGGCAGGACACGCGCACGCGATCCCCGGCGCCGGGACCGAAAGCCTGGTTGAAGGCGCCGCGGATCGCATCCGACGTCAGCTGCTTGCCGATGTTCTTGTTGAACAGATCGCGCACCGCCGAGGCGTTCACCGCCCGCATCAGGTTCAGCGCGTCTGAGAAATAGTCCTGCTGGTTCTTGCCGTAGCAGGTGCCGTGCTTGATCCATTCGTGGCGCTCGAGCCTGGACGCCGTGCCCGGCATCACCTGGTCGAGCTCGGCACGCGTCTTGGCATCGAGATCGACCGGCGGCAGGTCTCCCCAATGCGCCGGATTGTCATTGGCCTTGTCGTTCGCCGAGACCTGGCAATAGAAATTGCCGTTCGGCTGCGGCCACAGCCCATGCAGCGTGAAGTGCGAGGCATCAAACTCGCCGGGGCTCTGTGCCTTGCATTCGGGCTTGCTCGCCTTGGTCTCGCAGAAAGCCGGCTGCCAGCTCAGCGCAAAGACATATTCGGGTTTTCCGGAGGCTGACGGCGACGATTTGGCCTGGCCGGCAGGCGCCGGGGTCGTCTGCGCGCTGCCGCCGTTGACGTGGCCGCAGCCGATCTTCACCCAGCGCCGCTCTGGGTCGGCGCCCGGCACCTGGATAAGGTAGTGCGTGGGCTCGTCCTTGTTGCCGGCAAGAAGGTCGTAGCTCTTGCCGGCTTCGGTCGAGATATCGCCAGGGTTCTTGCCGCTCTTGATGGCCTGCGTCGCCGGGCAGGCGCTGTCGGCGACGAACGTGCCGCTCATCTTCACGTCGGCATGCGCCACGCCGGCACCGGCCAGAGCCAGCACCATCGAACCCCACAATGCCCAAACCCGCATCCCGCTCTCCCGGCGATCATTGAACTGTATTGGATACGTCACACTAGAACAGCCGACGTGTCAGAATTGCGATCTTTTTCGCCGCTCGAAAAAACAATCCCCAGCTGAGCGCTTCCGTCGGCGTGTTCGCAAGCGCGCTCATCCTCTTGACGCCAGCAGAACGCTCGCCCAACAGTCGCCGAGGGAGCGACACATGCCATTCGACAGAAACACCAGGCTGGCCTCACCGACCGGGGCCAACCTCAACCTCTATGTGAAACACGTGGAGGCGAAGCCACGCGCCGTGGTCCAGATCAACCATGGCCTGGCCGAGCATGCGGCGCGTTACGCACGCTTTGCCGATTTCCTGAGCGGGCGCGGCTTCCACGTCTACGCCCACGATCATCGTGGCCATGGCGCAACGAAGGCGCCCGACGCGCCGCTCGGCAAATTCGCCGACAGCGACGGCATCGCCAAGGTGATCGCCGATGTCGACGCCGTTCACGACCTGATCGCGGCCGAGCATCCCGGCTTGCCGGTGATCGCCTTTGGACATTCGCTGGGCGCCTCGGTGGCGCTGAACTTTGTCCTGCGCCATTCCGGGCGTGTCCATGCCGCCGCGATCTGGAACGGCAATTTCTCGCAAGGCCGGCTCGGGCAACTGGCGCTTGGCATTCTAGGCTGGGAGCGGATGCGGCTCGGCTCCGACGTGCCGTCGCGGCTTCTGCCCAAGCTCACCTTCCAGGCCTGGGGCAAGGCGGTGCCCAACCATCGCACCCTGTTCGACTGGCTGTCGCGCGATCCGGTCGAGGTCGACAAATATATCGCGGACCCGCTCTGCGGCTGGTATGCGTCGGTCTCGATGTGGCGCGATGTGGTCGACATGGCGCTTCACGCCGGCAAGGATTCCAGCTTCACCGGCGTCCGCCGCGACCTTCCTTTCAATCTCATCGGCGGCGAGAAGGACCCCGCGTCGGACTACGGCAAGGCCGTCCATCACCTGGCAACGCGCATGCAGGCAATGGGCTTTTCGAATCTGGTTTCAAAGGTTTACCCGCAAACCCGCCATGAAAGCCTGAACGAGATCAACCGCGACGCCATCATGAACGATTTTGCCGGATGGGCCGACAGCGTGCTGAAGTCCTGAGCGGCGTGGCCCATCGTATGGGTCGTGACACGGCCGGTGCGGGTTGCTAGAGGCTGCGCTTTGTTTAACGACGGTGATCCATGGCCGAACCTCCGCTGAAAGGCATCCGCGTTATCGAGCTCGCCCGCATCCTGGCCGGCCCCTGGGCCGGGCAGTTGCTCGCCGATCTCGGCGCCGATGTCATCAAGGTCGAGAGCCCCGATGGCGGCGACGATACCCGCAAATGGGGTCCGCCCTTCGTCATGAGCCATGACGGCGAGAACCTGTCGGCTGCCTATTACCACTCCTGCAACCGCGGCAAGCGTTCCATTGCCGTCGACTTCTCCAAGCCCGAGGGCGCCGAGACGCTGCGCAAGCTGGTCGCCACCGCCGACGTGCTGATCGAGAACTTCAAGCTCGGCGGCCTGAAGAAATACGGCCTCGATTACGAAAGCCTGAAGGCGATCAATCCGCGCCTCGTCTATTGCTCGATCACCGGCTTCGGCCAGGACGGTCCCTACGCGCCGCGCGCCGGCTACGATTTCATCATCCAGGCCATGGCCGGCATGATGTCGATCACCGGCGAGCCCGGCCGCGAGCCGCAGAAGGCCGGCGTCGCCATCTCGGATCTCTTTACCGGCCTCTATTCGGTGATCGCCATCCAGGCGGCACTGCGCCATGCCGAAAAGACCGGCGAAGGCCAGCATATCGACATGGCGCTCTACGACAGCCAGATCTCGGCGCTCGGCAACCAGAACCTCAACTATCTCGTCTCCGGCAAGTCGCCGGTGCAGATGGGCAATGCGCATATGAACATCGCCCCTTACGAGGTGCTGTCGGTCAGGGATGGCCACATCATCCTGGCGGTCGGCAATGACGGGCAGTTCGGCAAGTTCTGCGCGGCGGTCGGGCTGGCCGATCTGCCCGCCAATCCGGATTTCGCCACCAACCCTGCCCGCGTCGCCAACCGGGTGAAGCTGCGCGAGCTGATTATCGCGACGCTGAGCACTTGGGATCGCGATCCGTTGCTGGCGAAGCTCGAAGCCGCCGGCGTGCCGGCAAGCCCGATCAACACGATTGGCCAGATGTTCGACGATCCGCAGACGATCGCGCGCGGCATGCGGCTCGATCTCGACGACGGCCATGGCAACCGCCTGCCCTCGGTGCGCGCGCCGATGGTGATGTCGGGCACGCCGCTCGTCTATGAACGTCCCTCGCCGCGCCTTGGCGAGCACACGCAAGAGATCCTTGCCGAACTGGAGAGAGCAGCAAAATGAAAACCGGCGGACAACTGATCGTCGAGGCGCTCGAAGCGAACGGCACCGACCGCATCTTCTGCGTCCCGGGCGAATCCTATCTCGCGGTGCTCGACGCGCTACATGACTCTTCGATCCGCACCATCGTCTGCCGCCAGGAAGGCGGTGCTGCGATGATGGCCGACTGCCAGGGAAGGCTGACCGGCAAGCCGGGCATCTGCTTCGTCACCCGCGGCCCCGGCGCCACCAATGCTTCGGCCGGCGTCCACATCGCCATGCAGGATTCGGTGCCGATGATCCTGTTCATCGGTCAGGTCGCCAGCCACGCCAAGGAGCGCGAGGCCTTCCAGGAAGTCGACTATAAGCGCTTCTTCGGCGACATCGCCAAATGGGTGGTCGAGATCGACGATGCCGCGCGCATTCCGGAATTCGTCACCCGCGCCTTCGCCGTGGCGACGTCCGGCCGTCCCGGCCCGGTGGTTATCTCGCTGCCGGAAGACATGCTGACCGACGAGGTCGAGGCGCCGGAAGCGCTGCCGCACACGCCGGTCGAAACGCGCCCGGGCGAAGCCGAGCTCGACGCGCTGGAAATGCTGCTCGCCAACGCCAAGCGGCCGTTCGTCATTCTCGGCGGCACGCGCTGGAACGAGGAAGCGGTGGCGCATATGCGCCAGATCGCCGAGACCTGGTCGCTGCCGGTCGGCTGCTCCTTCCGGCGCCAGATGCTGTTCGACCATCTGCATCCGAACTACGCCGGCGATGTCGGCATCGGCATCAATCCGAAGCTGGCGGAGCGGATCAAGCAAGCCGACGTGGTGCTTTTGATCGGCGGCCGCCTGGGCGAGATGCCGTCTTCCGACTACACGCTGCTGAAGAGCCCGTACCCCGATCAGGCGCTTGTGCATGTCCATGCCGATGCCGGCGAGCTCGGTCGCGTCTACCGGCCGACGATAGCCATCAATGCTTCGCCCGCCGCTTTTGTCGAGGCTTTCGCCAGGCGCAAGCCAACGGCCAAGCCCGCCTGGGCGGGCGAGACGGAAAAGGCGCACGCCGCCTATCTCGAATGGTCGACGCCGCCCCAGACCGGCCCCGGCGCCGTCCAGATGGGCCCGATCATGGACTATCTCGGAAAGGTTCTGCCGGAGGATGCCATCCTCACCAATGGCGCCGGCAACTATGCCACCTGGGTGCATCGCTTCTACCGCTCGCGCCGCTTCGGCACGCAGGCGGCGCCAACGTCCGGCTCGATGGGCTACGGCACGCCGGCCGCGGTCGCCGCCAAGTCGCTGTTCCCGGATCGCACCGTGGTCGCCTTCGCCGGCGACGGCTGCTTCCTGATGAACGGCCAGGAGTTCGCGACGGCTGTCCAGTATGACCTGCCGATCGTCGTGATCGTCGTCAACAACGGCATTTACGGCACGATCCGCATGCATCAGGAGCGGGAATATCCAAGCCGCGTCGTCGCCACCACCCTCAAGAACCCTGACTTCGCCGCGCTGGCCCGCGCCTATGGCGGTCATGGCGAGACGGTGGAAAAAACCGCCGACTTCGCGCCAGCCTTCGAACGCGCGCGCGCCAGCGGCAAGCCCGCGATCGTCGAGATCAAACTCGATCCCGAAGCGATCACGCCGACCCGTACGCTGACGCAGATCCGCGACAAGGCATAATTGCCGACAGAGTTTAGGCCGAGTTCCTTCGCGCCCCCCTCTGTCCTGCCGCCATCTCCCCCACGAGGCAGGGCTGTCCGGGGAAAGTGTTGGGTGAATCGAAATGCCGCATGTGCATGCCCCGTAAGACGGGGATTTTCCGT
>NZ_VFUG01000027.1:0-53999 GCF_006440615.1 Mesorhizobium sp. B2-6-2
GAGCAGCCCGGTAGCTCGTCAGGCTCATAACCTGAAGGTCACAGGTTCAAATCCTGTCCCCGCAACCAAATCCAAAAACGGCCCGCATCCACGCGGGCCGTTTTGGTATGTGCGCTGCTCTTCGCAATCCGATCGGCAAGCGACCCAGGCGAACCGATGTTCCGCTCCCCGTTGTCGTATCCGTCCTAATCTATGATCGCCTTTTCCATGGACGAGCAATGGAAGTTTCTCCCGCCACCGCGGGCTCTACGGTCGGCATGGTGGCGCGTATCAGCCAGATTCGCCGCTAATCCGAAAAACCGATTGCTGCCCTGATCAGGTGAAGCGGTGGGTTGAGCGTCCTCAGGCAGAGTTCTCTCGAATTGAATGACATGATAAACGGCGCCCATGGGAATCAAGAACTACCTGATCGAAGGCGGTTCCGGCACTGGAAAGACGTCTGTCGCTACCGAACTGGAGCGGCGGGGTTACCATGTTATCCATGGTGACCGGGTCTTGGCCTATGTCGGCGACCCCGAAACAGGCAAGGCACTGCCAGGACCACCCGAAGGCGGGGATCGCATCGTTTGGGAATACGCGCACTGGATTTGGCCCGTCGACAAGGTCCGGGCCATTGCTTCCGACACTAGCCATCCTGCCACTTTCTTCTGTGGCGGCTCGCGCAATTTCCATAAATTCCAGGACTTATTCGACAAGGTCTTTGTGCTCGACGTAGACGTTGAGACGTTGAACCGACGATTAGATGGGCGACCGAATGAGCCAGGTTTCGATCCGGCCGAGCGGCGGCTGGTACTGTGCTACCATCATACCCGGGAATATCTTCCCGTTGGCATCGATATCGACACGGCGGGTACGGTCCCAAGCGTCGTCGACAATATCCTCGCTCAACTCGCCTGAAGTCCTGAACGCATCGTGAATGGGATGGGAAGCACTCGAATATTGCGGGAAGACGCCGCCTGAACGGCTCACCGGCGGCGCTGAGACTTTGTAGCGACCGGCAGCTTGCGGATCGGCAAGCCGGACGCGCAAAAACCTGAGTCGTGCGGGACCGCTGGCCGGATCGACCTCGGCTTCAGCTGGAATTCAGGGAAATTTCGGCCGGGGTGGTGGCATGGGGGCCGGCTGTTCATCGTTGCTCGCCGGATCGGGCAGGATCGCCTTGCGCCAATTCCTCCAAATATGCACGCAGCGACCGCGGCTCCCGGCCCAAGATCGCACGTAGCGTCAGTGGGTTGCCGAGCAGGCCGTGGCGATCGTAGTGATCGAACATCGCCCTCAAGCCCGGAGGAACATCGCTGAGCACATTGGGATCGCGGCGCTCCCTAATTTCATGGCCCAGCACATCGCTCATCAGCGCAGCGACGTCGAGGCGGTTAGGTTGCCCAGGTGCGCAGAGCTCGAACGTTCCAAAAAGCAGCCGCTCTTCGGTCGGGGCTATCGCGGCGACCTCGGCGACATCGCGATAGTCGACCAGCGAAAAGCGTGTCCCCGACGACCAGGGCTCCACAAGCACGCCCTCCTTCACGACTTTGGGCCAGAATGCCGCGTAGTTCTGGAAGTAGCGCGCCGGATGGAGGAACGTATATTCCAGGCCGGAGTTGAGAACCGCCTCCTCGACCGGCGCTTTGGCGACATGATTGACGAGGTCCGAAAGCACCGGATGGATCACGGCCGAGAACACGAACCGGCGCACACCGGCGTCGATAGTGGCCTCCACGACTTTCTTTCCCACATCAGCCTCGGCGGGAATGAAGGCTGGGGCGATATAGAAGACGGCGCCCACATCCTTGAGCGCCGCATCCAAAGCTGCACGATCGCGCAGATCGCCGATGGCAACCTCGGTTGCGCCGTGACCGCGTACCAGTTCAGCCTGCTCGGGCTTGCGGATGAAGGCACGGACGCGCGCACCCCGCGCGGCAAGGGCCGGAATGACGCTGCCCGCAAAATTTCCCGCTGCACCGAAGGCGAGAATCATCATGATCATGTTCCTGCGCGTTTCGTGACGATCACGGATCTGTTCGGGCACCAGGGGCCCTCAACCCAATCTGGTTCCCGCGACCGGGATGTCACCTCCCCGCCGGCATATTTTTCGGGTAACGCTTCAACAGGCCGCGTAAGACGAATTTGCGCGAAGGCGCGCCGCGTTCGGAGGTTCTCGTGTTTCGTCGTCGCGAAACCCATTGTAGGTAGGCTCGCCTCGGGCTTTTTGCTGACGTGCATTAACGTCCGAAATTCCGGCAAGCATTCGCCCTTGGCGATCTCGAATGAACGCAACCAAACTGACGGAGAGGAAAATGCGGCAAGCGCTGATCGTATGGGGCGGCTGGGAGGGGCATGAGCCCGAGGCCGGCGCCCGTGTCGTCAAGGCGATGCTCGAGGAAGAAGGCTTTGCCGTGCGCGTCGAAAACACGACGGCGGCGTTTGCCGATCCGGCGATCGCCGATCTCAGCCTAATCGTGCCGATCTATACCATGTCCAAGCTCACCAAGGCCGAAGAGGCGAACCTGACCGAGGCGGTCGAAAACGGCGTCGGCCTCGGCGGTTATCATGGCGGCATGGGCGACGCTTTTCGCGAATCAACGAACTATCAGTTCATGTGCGGCGGCCAATGGGTCGCGCATCCCGGCAACATTATCGACTATCACGTAAATGTGGCGCGGCGCGGCGACCCGATCATGCAAGGCATCGAGGATTTCCCCTACCGCTCCGAGCAGTATTACATGCATGTCGATCCGTCGAACGAGGTGCTGGCGACCACCACGTTTTCCGGCGACCACGCGCCGTGGATCGACGGCGTCGTCATGCCGGTGGTGTGGAAGCGCCGGCACGGCAAGGGGCGCGTGTTTTATTCCTCGCTGGGCCATGTGGCCTCGGAGTTCGAGGTGCTGCAGATGCGCACCATCTTGCGCCGCGGGCTGGTCTGGGCGGCACGCTGAGTGGCTGGTGCAACCGGCTAAACGCTTTCCAGATAGGTCTCGATCTCGAAGTCGCTGACGTTGAGCGCGAAAGTGTTCAGCTCCTGGCGCTTGCAGGCGACGAAGGCGTCGCGCAGCACGTCCGGGAAGATCTCGGCGACACGCTGGCCCGCCTCGAAGGCAGCGATCGCCGAGGCCCAATCCGGCGGCAGCTTGGCGAGCGTCAGCCCCTGGCCTTCGCCGCCGGTCGGCTCGCCGGGCGAGAGCTGACGCTCGATGCCGATCAAGGCCGCGCCGAGAATCGCCGCAAGCACCAGGTAGGGATTGGCGTCGGCGCCGGAGACGCGATGCTCGATGCGGCGCGCCGCCGACGGTCCGCCCGGAATGCGAATGGCCACCATGCGGTTTTCATAACCCCAGGCAACGGCGGTCGGCGCATAGGATCGCGGCCGCAGCCGGCGGTAGGAATTGAAATGCGGCGCGAACACCAGCGTGCTCTGGGCCATCGCGGCAAGCAGGCCGCCAACCGCGTGGCGCATGGCGTCGGAGCCTTGGTCTGAGCCGTCGTCGAAGATGTTGCGGCCTTGCCTGTCGAGGACGCTGAAATGGACATGGAAACCATTGCCGGCGCGTTCGCCATAGGGCTTGGCCATAAAACAGGCGGCGAAGCCATGCTTGCGGGCGATGCCCTTGACGGTGCGCTTGAAGAGCACGGCGTCGTCCGCGGCGCGCAGGGCGTCGGGCACATGGTTGAGGTTGATCTCGAACTGGCCGACGCCGTTTTCGGCGATCGCGGTGTCGACCGGAATGTCCTGCATGCGGCAGGCTTCGTAGATGTCGTGGATGAAGGCTTCGAAATCGTCGACCTCATCGATCGAAAGCGCCGCGTCGGAATCGAGACGCCGCCCGGTTACCGGCGAGACCGGTCCGACAGGCCGCTGCGACGTCGGGTCGACAAGGTAGAATTCGAGCTCGGTCGCGGTGACGGGCGTCAGGCCGAGGGCGGCGTAGCGGTCGAGGATGCGGGCCAGCGCGCGACGCGGATCGCCAAGGTAGGGGGCGCCGCTGTCGTCCGCCAGCCAGACCGGCAACAGCGCCGTCGGGTGTGCCGTCCAGTTGACCGGCAATATGCCGCGCCCCGTCCAATGGCAAAGTCCGTCGGCGTCGCCGGTCGAGAACACCTGGGCGTTGCCTTCGATGTCCTCGCCCCATATGTCGAGCCCGATGGCCGAGTAAGGCATGCGCAGCTTGCCTTCGAGCGCCTTGCGCGCCTGCTCGACCGGAATGCGCTTGCCGCGCATGATTCCGTTCAGGTCGCACACCGCCGCCCGCAGGCTCTGGATGTCCTTCCTGCTGTCCAGCCACTTCAAAACGTCCGCAATCGCATCGCTCAATTTCCAGCCCCTGTTTTTCTGGGTGCTGTAGCCCTGTCGGCTACGATATCCAATTTTCGGCTTGTGAGTTCGTGAAGGCCAACGCGGCTGACGCCGAACGATTTTCCTTCATTTTTTCAAGTCACTAGCCGGGATATCGGGAGGCATTTCAGGTCCATATTATGCGATCTGCGATCGCAACATAGCGGCCCGGTCGGCGAAAGCCAAGCCGGATTCGGAGGCCCGCTTGCCTGTCAGTGGCGCAGTTCCGGAAATTTCACCTGGCCGAGGATGTGGGCCGCGCCCTCGGCGATATCGCGCACGATCGCGGCCCGCGCCCTTTCGCCGTCATGAGCCTCGATCGCCGCCACGACCTCCTCGTGATAGTCGATGCCGAGAATGCCTGCCAGGTCATCCTCGAAACCGATGTGCAGATTTCGCAGGAATGGGCCGACCTGCATCCATACCGTCTCGATCAGAAAGATCATCTGCTCGTTGCCGCAATGGCGGTAGATCGAGAACTTGAAGTCATAGTTCTTGCGCAGATAGTTTTCGATCCCGCCGCCGCGGGCGGCTTCGGTAAGTTCGGCGCAGTGGCGCCGGATCGCGCGCAGATTGTTGCCGTTGATGAGTTTTGTCGCAAGCTCGGTGGCCGTACCTTCCAGGATCGTGCGCACGGCGGTCAGTTGCTGGAAGTGGTCGGCGGAAATCAGCGGCACCTCGACGCTGCCGTTCGGCATCGGGCTCAGCGCTCTCAGCGCCTGCAGCCGCATGAAGGCGCTGCGCACCGGCATGTCGCTGGTGCCGAGCTCCTTGGCGAGTTTGCGTGAGGTCAGCTTCTGGCCGGGCTGGAGCTGGCCCGACATCAGCGCCCGCACAAGCTCCAGATAGACTTTCTCATGCAGCGGAACGGTATCGACAGCGGTCAGTCCGAATTGCGATTTGTCGGCCATTGGCGATGCGCTGCTTCACTCGTCCTGAAATCTGTCTCGTCACCTGATCCGCCGCCGGGATAGCTGGCCGATCGTTTCGGCCGCACGATAGACGCTCAACGCGAACCGCCGCAAGGGCGGTCGGCGTTGCTATCCGATCCGCGCGTCGATGATCTCGACGAAGCGGGCGAAAAGGCCCGCCTGCGACTTGATCTTGAGCTTGCGGTAGATATTGCGGCGGTGGACCTTCACGGTCCCCGGAACGATGCGCAGCGCCCTGGCGATCGATTCCGTGGAATGGCCCTGAAGCACCAGGTCGACGACCTGCTTTTCGCGCGAGGTCAAGGACAGGCTCTTCCAGATATGCGCCCGGTCGAGCTCATTGGTCATCGCGACGGTTTCGCCGGAGGGCCGGGCCACAACCTCTTCGGCAGGCAAAGCGGGCCAGCGCTGCCTGCAGAAGCCGATCACCGCCGGCGCCATGTCGCGCAGCAGCCTGGCATCCGCCGTTCCGAACGGCCCGATGGCGCGCAGCCGCATCAGCGACAGCACCAGCGCGTCCTTGCCGGCTAGCGGCACGAAGAAGCCGACCTCCTCGGCAAGTTTGGTCTGGCTGTAATAGGAGCGGTAGTATTCGCTGGCGTAGAAGCGGTCCGGCGCGAGCTCGCGCATGCGCCAGAAACCCTCCTTGCGCTCGACCGCGGCGTGGTGGAATGGGTCGAGCAGGTAGGGCCCCTCCTGGTAGAGCGCGACGAAGATGTGGCTCTCCGCCGGCGAGAAGGTCTCGAACAGGAGCGGTGGCCGTGCGGCACCCCGATAGCCGAAGATCACGCAGTGATCGAAACGGACATGTCCGCTGAGCCAGCCGACGATCGCCTTGCCGAAATGATCGCCGCCGGTCTCGCGCGACGCGGCGATCACGGCGGCCAAGGCGTTGTAGTCGTCAATGCGGGAGGTGGCCATCCATACCCCTCTAATCGATAAAATTGGCTAAATATACCACCTGCGAGGTATATACCAGGTGCATCGCCTCTGCTAGCGTCACGACATTGCCTCACGCTGTCGCTGGAGCCTTGGCTTGACTGCAGTGCCCGATATCGAATTTCGCGCGGTCACCAAGCGCTACGGCGCCATCACGGCGGTGAGCGGTATCGACCTTGCCATCCCGCCTTCCGCCTTCGTCGCGTTGCTCGGCCCCTCCGGCTGCGGCAAGACGACCTGCCTGCGCATGATCGGCGGCTTCGAGCAGCCGAGCGAGGGCCAAGTGCTGATCCGCGGCCGCGACATGGCCGGCACGCCGCCCTACCGGCGGCCGGTCAACATGGTTTTCCAGCAATACGCGCTGTTCCCGCATCTCGATGTCGAGGAGAACATCTCCTACGGGCTGCGCCAGGCAAGGCCGCGCCTGTCGTCGCGCGAGATCGCCTTAAGGGCAGGCGAGGCGCTTTCGATGGTGCAGCTCGCCGGCTACGGGCGCCGCAAGATCCACGAGCTGTCCGGCGGCCAGCAGCAGCGCGTGGCGCTCGCCCGCGCGCTGGTCAACAAGCCGGCGGTGCTGCTGCTCGACGAGCCGCTGGCGGCGCTCGACAAGAAGCTGCGCACCGACATGCAGATCGAGCTGCAGAACCTGCAGCGCGAGATCGGCATCACCTTCGTGCTGGTCACCCACGATCAGGAGGAGGCGCTGTCGATGAGCGACTTCGTCTGCGTCATGAATGGCGGCCGCGTCGTCCAGCTCGGGCAGCCGAGCGAGATCTATGACGAGCCGGCCGACCTGTTCGTGGCCGACTTCGTCGGCAAGACCAATCTTCTCAGCGGCAAGGTGGCCGCGCTCTCGGGTGACCTCGTCGATGTCGCGCTCGCCGACGGCACCGTGATTTCAGCGCGCAAGCGGGTGCCGCTCAGCCGCGACGAAGCCGTCTCCGTCAGCCTGCGGCCGGAATCGCTCAGCCTTTCGGCGCCTGGGGGCGGTGCCTTGAAAGGCATCGTGCGCAATCGGATCTTCCTGGGCTCGACAGCCGAATACGCAATCGAGGTCCATGGCATCGGATCGCTGCTCGCCAAGGCTGATCACGTGATCGGCCATGGCAATCTCTTCAAGCCGGGCGAACCCGTCGCCATCGGCTTTGCCGCCGGGGCGCCGCTGGCGTTTCCGCACGCCAACAATAACGGGACCAACCAGAGGGAAGACCAACATGCCGAAATCCTATCGTGACGGACTGCCGATAACCCCCGATAAATTCGTCGACCAGTTGATGCGTCTGAAGCGCGGCTCGATCAGCCGGCGCGACTTCCTCGGCCTCACCGGGCTCGGTGTCGCCACCGCGGTGATGGCGCGTGAGCTCGGCATCATGCCGACACCCGCCTTCGCCGCCGAGAACCTCGGCGACCGCATGTCGATCGCCACCTGGCCGAACTACCACGACCCGCAGACCTTCGAGAATTTCAAGGCCGAGACCGGCGTAGCCGTCGAGGTCAACGTCTTCGGCTCGAACGAGGAGATGCTGGCGAAGCTGCAGGCCGGCGGCTCGGGCTGGAGCCTGTTCGTGCCCACCAACTACACCATCTCGACCTACAAGAAGCTCGGCATTATCGAGGCGCTCGACATGGCCAAGCTCGGCAATTTCGATGGCAAGTCGGAAGATGCGCGCTTCACCGCGGAAGGCACGATCGACGGCACGATCTACGCCGTGCCGAAGAACTGGGGCACGACCGGTTTTGCGGTCAACACCAAGAAGCTCACTAAGCCGATGTCGAGCTGGAAGGAATTCTGGGACACGGCCATGACCGAGGCCGACGGCCGCGCCATGGTGCATGACTATCAGCTCACCACGATCGGCAATGCGCTGAAATATTACGGCTATTCGTTCAACTCACTGAAGCAGGACGAGCTCGCCAAGGCCGAGGAATTGCTGCTGAAGGTCAAGCCGCATCTGTTCGCGGTGTCGAGCGACTACCAGCCGGGAATGCGCGCCGGCGATGCCTGGATGACGATGTGCTGGACCAATGACGGGGCGCAGCTGCATCGCGATATTCCCGAGATCGCGTATGTGCTGGGCAAGGAGGGCGGCGAGATCTGGACCGACTTCTACGCCATCCCGAAGGACGCGCCGAACAAGCCGGCCGGCTATGCCCTGCTCAACTACCTGATGAACCCGACGGTGGCGGTGAAGGAGCATCTGGCCAATGGCGCGCCCTCGACCGACGCGCGCGTCAACGCACTGCTGCCCAAGGAAGTGCTCGACAACCCGATCCTCTATCCGGCCGCCGACCTGTTGAAGCCACTCGAATTCGGCGCCGCCGCGACACTGACCGATCCGGGCCGCGCCGAGCTGATGGCGCGCTTCAAGTCGGCTTGAGCGGGACCGGCAACAAACCAGAACCAGACAATGCGACCGGCGGACGAAAGTCCGCCGGCTCCCAACCGGCTTTCCCGATGCGCCGCAGTCTCTTTCGTAAAAATCTCGTGACGGCGCTGCTGCTCGCCCCGGCGACGCTGTGGCTGGTCGTGTTCCTGGTGTTGCCTTTCGTCGCCATCGCCATCTTCAGTGTCGGCGAGCGGGCGCCGGAGGGCGGCTACCAGGCGGCGCTAACCTTCGCGCAATACGCCAACCTGCCGGCGCGAGCGACCGCCTTCTGGAACACGATGGTGCTGGCGCCGGCCGGCGCGCTTGCTTGCCTGCTCGTTGCCTATCCGGTCGCCTATTATCTGGCGCTGCGCGCGCCGCAGCGCTGGCGGCTGATCCTGCTTGCGCTGATCGTCATCCCGTTCTGGACCAGCCTTCTGATGCGCACCTATGCCTGGATGTACATCCTTGGCGGGCGCGGCATTCCGGCTTTGCTCGCCTATGTCGGCATAGAGGACCTCAGGCTGATCAACACGCCGGGCGCGGTGCTGCTGGGCATTGTCTACGGTTACCTGCCGCTGATGATCCTGCCGATCTATGTCAGCCTGGAGCGGCTCGACCGGCGCCTGCTGGAGGCCTCCGCCGATCTCGGCGCTACGCCGCTGTCGACCTTCCTCGGCGTGACGCTGAGACTGTCGCTGCCCGGCGTCATGACCGGCTTCTCGCTGGTGATGATCCTGCTGCTCGGCGAATATCTGATCCCGACACTGCTCGGCGGCGGCAAGGTGTTCTTCATCGGCAACGCGCTGGTCGATCTCTTCCTGCAATCGCGCAACTGGCCGTTCGGATCGGCCATCGCCATCACGCTTGTGCTGGTCTCGGTGGTGGTGCTGATCGTCGCCAACCGCATCTCGACCCGGCTCTCGGGCGCACGCCGGGTGGACCTGATCTGATGCGCGCCTTCGTCGTCGCCGTCTTCGCCTTCCTCTATCTGCCGATCGCGCTGGTCGTGCTGTTCTCCTTCAACGCAGGCCATCATGCCAGCGAGTTCACCGGCTTTGCCGTGCAATGGTACGGCAAGGCGCTGTCCAATCCCTTTCTGGTCGAGGCGCTGAAGAACAGCCTGTTCATCGCCACCACCAGCGCGCTGCTCGCGGCCTTATGCGGTACCGCCGCGGCGCTCGGGCTGCAGCGCGTCGGCGTACGGACCCGGGCTCTGTTCGATGCGCTGCTGGGCGCGGCGATCGTCGTGCCAGGCGTCGTCATCGGCATCTCGACGCTGGTGGCGCTGGTGCAGCTTTTCGCTGTCGTCAATCCGTTCCTCGCTTCGCTCTGGCCGACAGACCAGCCGCCGCGGCTCTCGCTGGGCTATGGCTCGATCATCGCCGCGCACGGCCTTTTCTCGATGGCGCTGGTGACGATGATCGTTGGCACGCGGCTGAGCAGCCTCGACCGCAATCTGGTCGAGGCTTCGAGCGATCTCTACGCCACGCCGCTGACGACGTTCCGTTCAATCGTGCTGCCGCAGATCATGCCGGCGGTGATCGCGGGCTTCCTGCTCGCCTTCACCTTCTCCTTCGACGACTTCATCATCGCCTTCTTCGTCGCCGGCGCTCAGACGACGCTGCCGATCTACGTCTTCGCCTCGATCCGGCGCGGCGTGACGCCGGAAATCAATGCCATCGCGACGATCGTGCTCTGCGCGTCGGTCCTGCTCGTGCTGCTGGCGCAATGGCAGCTCGGCCGGCGGAAGCCATCGCATTGAGAGACCAATCCATGATCCTGAAAGACCGTATCGCCGTGGTGACGGGCGCCGGGTCGGGCATCGGCCGCGCCGGCGCGATGATCATGGCCAGGGAAGGGGCGCATGTGGTCATTGCCGACCGCGATCCGGCGGCCGGCGAAGCCACCGCTTCCGACATCCGCGGGGCTGGCGGCCGGGCCGAGGCGGTCGCCACCGATGTCAGCGACGATACGGCCGTCGAAAGCCTCATCGCGGGAACGCTCGGCAGGCATGGCCGGATCGACATCCTGCACAGCCATGCCGGCATCCAGGTCGGCGGCGCGCTCACCGAAGTCGGCACCGACGGGATGGACGCCTCTTGGCGGATCAACGTGCGGGCGCAATTCCTGGCGGCCAAGACCGTCATGCCGGCAATGATCGCGCAAGGCGGCGGTGTCATCCTCAACACCGCGTCCAATTCCGGCGTGTTCTACGACCGCGAGATGATCGCTTATGCCACCTCCAAACACGCAGTTGTTGCGATGACCCGGCAGATGTCGCTCGATTACGCCAAGCACAATGTGCGCATCAACGCGCTCTGCCCCGGCTGGGTCGACACGCCGTTCAACGCGCCGTTCATCGCCCAGATGGGCGGGCGCGACGCGATCGAAAACTATGTCCGTACCAAGATCCCGATGGGACGCTGGGCGAGCCCGGAGGAGATCGCGGAGGCGATCCTGTTCCTCGTCTCCGATCGCTCGTCCTTCATGACCGGTCAGGCGCTGGTGGTCGATGGCGGCGAGAGCATCGGCTGAGGCGCCCGTGGCACACCGCCTACCGGTCGTTGGGATTTCCGAATGTCGGATCGCGGTGCCGCGAGTAGGTGTCGATGCGCGGCAGGTCGTCGGCGAATTCCAGCCAAGGCAGCCGAAGGCGCCAATAGGCATGCGCATGCGGCTTGAACCGCTCCGGATGATCGAAGAAGCCGATCGTGACATAGAGTTCGTCGCTCAGCCCTTCGTCGCGATACGTGATCGAGGTGCCGCATTTGTCGCAGAAGGTGCGAACGACACCTTTCGTCCTCGAGAAGCTCCGGGGTTGCCCGCGCGTGAAGCGGAACTGGTCTGGCCGGTAACCGACCCAGATGGTCAGCGGGCTGCCAATCGCGCGGCGGCAGTCGTCGTCATGATCGAAGCAGATCCAGAACGGATCGCCCTGCATCTCGGCGGCAATCGCTCCGCAAAAACATGCGCCCGTATCGCTCCTGCTTTCCATCTGATCGCTCCTGGTTGCTTCGGAATCGTTCGCCCGGCGGCGCATATGGGAACAGTACAAGCAGGAACCCGTTCCCTCCGTCCGTTTGGGCCAACAATGTGCAGCGGTTTCATGGGCGGGCTTGCGCTGCGGGCAACGATCGGCCAAATCATGCCAGGTTCTCGACAAGGCTTGTCATGCGAGCGGTAGAATGGCTTTCCACCACCCGGCCGTTTCCAGTTGCGGCCGCAACAGCGCGCGCTTTGGCGGAGCGCCGCTGATCATGCGCTGCTGCCGCCACGAGAACCTGCAGCGCGCGGAGGAGACCAAGGTCGGCTCGCATGTCGTTCGCGACGGCTGGACCGAAGGGGTGCAGGGCGCGCTGACCCGGCCTTCGGCCGGTCAACAGGCGGGCGCCCGTCCTCGGATAACGCAGCTTAGATAACGCCCTACCGGAACGGACATGCCCGCCGAAGCGATTTCTCCTTCGTACGGACATGACCAATGCCTGACAATCTGAACACCTCATTTCCTGGCGCGGACACGCAAGGCTGGCTGAAAACGCACGCGATCAACGAAGTCGAGTGCTTCGTGCCGGACGTCAACGGCGTGCTGCGCGGCAAGACCCTGCCGGTCGCCAAATTTCTGAAGTCGCTCGACGACCGCGCGCTCTATCTGCCGAGCAGCGCCTTCCTGGTCGCCATCGACGGCCGCTATTCCGGCTCCATCGACGAAGGCTTCGCCTACCAGGATCCGGACATGCGCATGGTGCCGGACGTTTCGAGCCTGTGCCTTGCGCCCGGCAGCGCCGGCAAAGCCTACGTTTTCGCCGACACCTTCCACATGGACGACCGGCCGTGGATGGCTTCGCCGCGCCATGTGCTGAAAGCCGTGCTCGACCTTTATGAGCAACGCGGCTGGCGTGCGGTGATGGCGCCGGAGCTCGAGTTTTACCTGACGGCGCCCAACCCCGACCCCGACCAGCCTTTGACCGCACCGGTCGGGCGCAACGGGCGGCCGGAAAGTGTGCAGCATCCTTACGACATGCAGGCGATGGAAGAGTTCGAAGCGGTGACGCGGCGGCTCTACGAACATGCTTCTATCGCCGGGTTGCCGGTCGAGACGCTGATCCACGAATCCGGCACGGCACAGCTCGAGATCAATCTGCTGCATGGCGATCCTCTGACGCTCGCCGACAAGGTGCTGTTGTTCAAGCGCCTGGCGCGCCAGGCGGCGCAGGCGAACGGCATGCACGCCACCTTCATGGCCAAGCCGATCGCCGCACAGGCCGGCAGCTCGATGCATTTGCACATGTCGATCGTCGATGAAGCGGGCGAACCCTTGTTTGCCGGCGAGGACGGCGAAGACAGCGAGATGTTCGCGCACTTCATCGGCGGCCTGCAGAAATACATCCCTGAAATCATGCCGCTGTTTGCGCCGCATGCGAATTCCTACCGGCGCATCCGGCCCGGCCACAGCGCCCCGGCCAATATCGAATGGTCGCATGACAACCGTTCCTGCGGCCTGCGCGTGCCGCTGGGCGGCCGCGCCGCGCGCCGCATCGAAAACCGGCTGCCCGGGGCGGACGCCAATCCCTACCTTGCCATGGCCGGCTCGCTGATCGCCGGCTATCTCGGCATCGAGGAGAAGCTTGCGCGCTCGGAGGAGGCCTACGGCAACGCCTATAAGAGCAAGAGCACACTGCCGAAGACGATGGAGGAAGCGCTTGATCGTTTCGCCGCCTGCGAGCCTGTGCGGGCGCTGCTCGGCGAGGATTTCTGCCAGACCTATCTGCGCGTGAAGAGCGTCGAGCTCGACCTGTTCCAGAGCGTCGTGACGTCCTGGGAACGCGACCATCTGCTGCTCAAGGTGTGACCATGGCTTCGCGATCGACAGGTTTCAATTCCGGTCTCGACATCGACAAGTCCTATTATGTCGCCACCGCCAACCCGGCGCCCGACCATCCGGCGCTTGCCGGCGATATCGAGGCCGATCTGGTGGTGGTTGGCGGCGGCTGCACGGGTCTGTCGGCGGCGCTGCATGCGGCCGAGCGTGGCCTTAAGGTGGTGCTGCTTGAAGGCGGCAAGATCGGCTGGGGCGCCTCGGGCCGCAATGGCGGCCAGATGATCCCAGGCCTGCGCAAGGGTGCCAGGGGCCTGGTCAGAAGCTTTGGGCCGGAACGGGCAAAGGCGCTGTTCGATGTGGCTTTCGAGGCGCGTGGGCTGGTGCTCGACATCATCGAGCGCCATGGCATCGAATGCGACTTGCGCCAGACCGGCCATCTGGTCGGCGCGGTCAGCGCTTCCGATATGCGCGACTTCGAGGAAGAGGCCGAATGCCTCGCCAAGGTGATGAACTTCACCGAAGTCGAGATGCTGTCGGCGGCTGAGGCGCGGCAGATGGTCGACACACCCTATCAGGGCGCGGTGTTCGAGCGGCTCGGCGGCCACATGCATCCGCTCAACTACACGCTGGGGCTTGCCCGCGCCGCCACCGCCGCCGGCGTCGTCATCCATGAGAACTCGGTTGCGGTGCGGCTGGAGCGCGAACCTTCCATCCGGGTGTTCACCGACGACGGCTCGGTCCGCGCCAGGCATGTGGTGTTGGCCGGCGATGCGCTGCTGAAAGGGCTGGAGCCGCGCGTGAATAGCCGTATCATGCCGGTCGGCAACTATATCGTCGCCACCGAGCCCTTGGGCGAGCGCAATGTCATCCCGGCCAATGTGGCTGTCTCGGACACGCTGTTCGTCGTCAACTATTACCGCATGTCGGGGGATGGACGCCTGCTGTTCGGCGGCGGCGAGCGCTACACGCCGTCACCGCCGGCTGACATTGCCGGCTTCGTGCGGCCGCATATGGAGAAGACCTTTCCGCAGCTCAAGGGCTGCCGGATCGACCATGCCTGGGGCGGTCTGGTGTCCATCACCACGTCGCGCCTGCCGCATGTCGGGCATTACGGCGAGGTCTATTTCGCGCATGGCTATTCCGGCAAGGGCGTCATCCTGTCGACGCTGTCGGGCAAGCTCCTGGCGGAAGCGATCGCGGGCGATGCCTCGCGGCTCGACCTGTTCTCGGCGCTGACGCCGCTGCCGTTCCCAGGCGGCACGGCGCTGCGCGGCCCGCTCTATGTGCTCGGCATGTTGTGGTATGCGATGCGCGATCGGCTCAGACACTGACGCTGGCTTTCCTGTCCCCGGCGTGGCTAATGTCTCCGCGCCAGGGACGAGTCCCCCGGCGTTCGCCACTTAATCGAAGGCAGCTCACAGGTCGCAGCAAGGGGCAGATCTATGAATATTGAGGCGGGCCGGCTGACGAAGAAAGAGCGACATGAGCTGATCCTGTCGGAGGTTCGGCGCTCGGCCTCGATCCGCATCTCGAAGCTTGCGCGTCGCATCGGCGTCGCCGGCGAGACCATCCGCCGCGACCTGATCGAGCTTGGCGATGCGGGGCTCATCAACCGCACCTATGGCGGCGCCACCATTTCACTGGTGACGTCGGAACCGGTGATCGCCGAACGCGGCCTCACAATGGTCGAGGAGCGGGCCCGTGTCGGGCGAGGTGCGGCCGGACTGATCGAGAAAGGCAGCATCGTGATGATCGACGGCGGATCGACCACCTACGAGGTCGCGCGCAGCCTTTCGCAACACGGCCGGGACCTGACGATCATCACCAACTCCGTCGGCGTCGCCTCGGTGGCCGGCGCCAATTCCAGCTTCCGCGTCATCCTTTGCCCCGGCACCTATGACAGCCGCGAGGCGGCTGTGCTTGGCGAGGACACGGTCGAGTTCGTGCGCCGCTACAATGCCGACGTCGCCATCATCGGCGCCTCGGCGCTGAACGCCGAAGGGCCGAGCGACATGATCTCGGGCGCTGCGGCGGTGAAGCGCGCGATGATGGCACGGTCGCTGTCGACCATGCTGGTCGTGACCAACGACAAGTTCGGCCGCAGCGGCCTCGAACGCGTCTGCGCGCTGAGCGAGATTTCCGATATCATCACCGATCGCGAACCGGCTGCCGAGATGAGCGCGGCGATCGAGGAGGCAGGCGGCGAGCTGCACGTCTTTGCCGAGAGCTGAATAGGTTAAGCGTCGCGGTTTGTCAGCGCGATATGGCAGCAGCCGGAGCCATGGCCCGGTGTCCAGGTGACATTGTCGAAGCGCACGCCGGTTGCCTCGAACAGGCCGCGGTCGAAGGCGCCGGCGATGCGGCAGAGCGTGGCGAGCTTCTCCTCGCCGACGCCGGCCTCGATCCAGGCATCCTTCAGCGGGCAGCGCTTCACCTTGAAGGCGATGTGGCCAGGCCCGCGCTCGACATCGGTCGGATACATGCGCCCGCCATCCGGGCTGACCGCCAGAAAGGCCTCGCCGATCGCCGGCGCATCATTGGGGCCGAAATCGGCGAACGCCGCAGCCGCGACTTCCCGGCCGCGCTTCTCGATGCTGCGGATCATTAAGGCCTCGGCTTTCTCGGCGCCGAGCTCGGCGGTCAGCTCGTCGAGGAAGAGACGATAGAGGTCGGCCCGGTTGCGGAAGGCGGAGTCGAGCTCGCGCGACAGTTTTTCTGCCCTGGCTGTTTCGGGATCGGTCATGCTGTGTCCTGATTTTGTCGTTCGACCATGATCTTGCCCGCAAACCGGTTCCCACTTTGGAGGATCATGGTCGGTTCCTGGTCAATCTCGGCGTCGCCGCCACCAGCGCCTTGCCGATCGCCGATTGCGGGTTGGCGATGACGGCGCGGGCATCGCCGCTCTCGGCGACTCGGCCGGCGTCGAGGAGGACGACGCGGTGCGCCACGGCACGGATGACGCCGAGGTCATGCGAAATGAACAGATAGGCGATCCGTTCCTGCCTTTGCAGATCAAGCAGCAATTCCAGGATCTGCCCGCGCACCGAAACATCGAGCGCCGACACGGCTTCGTCGAGCACGATCAGCGACGGCCGCGTGGCAATGGCGCGGGCGATCACCACGCGCTGGCGCTGGCCGCCGGAAATCTCGTGGATGGCACGAGCCGCGAGACTGGCATCGAGGCCGACGCGCTCCAGCAGTGCTGCGATACGGCGCGGGCGCTCTGCACGCGAGGCGATACCGTGGATGCGCAACGGATCGTCCAACACGCTAGCCACGGTGGCGCGTGGATTGAAGGCGGCGAGCGGATCCTGGAACACCATCTGCAGACGGGCACGCCGCGCGCGCAGAGCGGCGCCGGATAGCGCGAGGAAGTCAGCGCCTTCGAATGCGATGCGACCGGCATCGGGCTCGGTCAGCCGCAGCACCAGCCTTGCGATCGTCGACTTGCCGCTGCCGGACGGGCCGGCAAGTGCCAGCGTTTCCGCCCGGCCGATCTCGAAAGACACGTCGTCGACCGCCGCGAAGGGCTTGCCGCCGCGACGGTAGCGTTTGGCCAGATTCGAGACCGCAAGCACGGTCATGCCGACGCGCCTTGCCGGTGAAACAACGGCTCGGTATCGAGGCCGAGATGAGCGTCGAGCAGCGCGCGCATATAGGCATGGCGTGGCGCGTTGAGGATCTGGTCAGTCTCGCCAAGTTCGACCAATTCGCCGTGGCGCAGCACCGCGATGCGATCGGCAAGCGTGGCGGCAAGCGCGATGTCGTGGCTGATGAAAAGCAGCGTCATGCCGTCCTCGGCCACCAACCGGCGGATCAGGGAAACAATCTCGGCCTGGACGATGGTGTCGAGCGCGCTGGTCGCTTCGTCGGCGATGAGCAGCTTCGGCCCGGTCGCGATTGCCGCCGCGATGGCCACGCGTTGCTTCTGGCCGCCGGACAGCTGGTGCGGGTAGGCGTGTAGGATGGCTTCGGGGTCCGGAAGGCGGACGCGTTCGAGGAGGGTTTTGGCTTGGGCGAAGGAGTCAGGCCAGCTGGGGCCGAGATGGGTGTGGACGACTTCGGCGATCTGCTTGCCGACGGGCATGACCGGATCGAGACTGGATGAGGGGTCCTGGAAGACGAAGCCGATGTCGCGGCCGGGGAGGGCAGGTTTATCGTGAAGATGAAAAGGCTGGCGCTCTACGGCGCCCCCCTCTGTCCTGCCGGACATCTCCCTCACAAGGGGGGAGATTGAGCTGTCGCGGTCGCTTTCGCCAATCGCCGACGTTGCAGGAGGAGAGCCGGCAGCGGAACTGCTGATCTCCCCCCTTGTGAGGGAGATGTCCGGCAGGACAGAGGGGGGCGCGAAGGAATGCGGCGCTCGCGATTTCGGTATCTTCCAATTGATGGTTCCGCCAATCTCGGCACCCCCCGCCAACAACCCCGCAACCGCCAGCGCCAGCGTGCTCTTGCCCGAGCCGCTTTCGCCGATGATCGCCAGGCGCTCTCCGGCTTTCACATTCAGGCTGATGCCTTTCAGCGCCGGCACCTCGACCCTGTCGCGCCGATAGCGCACCGAGAGATCGCGGATCGACAGCAGCGGGATCACGACAGGCTCCTGCGCACCGCGGTGCTCTCCACCACGCCTTCGCCGACGAGGTAGACACCGAGCACCGTCAGCACGAGCGCCACGCCGGGAACGACCGACAAAAACGGCGCGGTGCGCAGCACCGTGCGGCCCTCGGCGATCATGCCGCCCCAGGTGACGCGGTTGGGATCGCCGAGGCCAAGGAAGGACAACGCGGCCTCGGTGAGGATCGCCGCAGCCACGATCACCGAGGACAGCGCAAGCACCGGCGGCAAGGCGTTTGGCAGCACCTCGCGGAAGGCTATTTCGAGCGGGTGCATGCCGATGACGCGGGCGCCGGCGACATAATCGCGCTCGCGGATCGACAGGACCTCCGCGCGCGCCACCCGCGCGGGTCCGGTCCAGGCGCCGAGCGCGATCGCCGCGACGACGACGCCGAGCGAAGGCCCGACGATGCTGACGAAAGCGAGCGCGAGCAGGAAGCTCGGCACGGTCTGGAAGGCATCGGTGATGCGCATCAGCACTTCGTCGATCAGGCCGCCGGCGAAGCCGGCTAAAGTGCCGACCACCGAGCCGATGAGGAGCGCGGCGGCGGCCGCCGCCAGCCCCACCGCCAGCGACGTGCGGGCACCATGGAACAGCTCGGCCAGCACGTCGCGACCAAGCCGGTCGGTGCCGAGCGGCAGCGACCAGTCCTGGAACGGCGGCAGCAGGGCCGGTCCGGCGATGGCCTGCGGGTCGCCGGGAAACAGCAGCGGCGCCGCCAATGCCATCACAATGAGCAAGGCGAGAATGACCGCGCCGGCGATTGCTTCCGGCGTGCGGAAGAAACGACGCAGGCGGTTCATGCGCTTGCCTCGCCGGCGCCGACGCGCGGATCGAGGACAGCGTAGGCGAGGTCGACCAAGAGATTGATGACGATGACGAGGACGGCGCTCACCAGAATGATGCCGAGCAGCAGCGGCGTGTCGCGTCCGGCGACGGCTTCCTGCGCCAGCCGGCCGAGACCCGGCACAGCAAAGACGCTTTCGATGACGACGCTGCCGCCCAGCATCTGCGCCGATTGCAGGCCAAGCATGGTGACCAGCGGCAGGAGTGCGTTGCGCGCGACATGTGCAAGCACGATGCGCCGGCGCGGCAGGCCCCTGGCGCGGGCGGCGAGGATAAAGTCCTGCCGCCAGGCTTCCGCCATGCCGGCGCGCATCATGCGCAAATAGAGCGCCAGATAGATGAAGCCGAGCGCCGAGACCGGCAGCACGAGATGGATGCCGATGTCGGTGGCGCGCGCCAGTCCGGTCTTGCCGGAAGCGATGGTCTCGATGCCGCCGATCGGCAGCCAGCGCAGGTCGACGGCAAAGACGACGATAAGCACCAGGCCGAGCCAGAAGCCGGGCACGGCGTAAAGCGCCAGCGAACCGATCGAGAGGAAGCGGTCGCGAAAGCTGCCAGGCCGCGCGCCGGCATAGATGCCGAGCGCCGAGCCGAGGCCGAAGGAGAGCGCGGTGGCGCTGCCCATCAGGAGCAGCGTGGTCGGCAGGCGTTCGAGGATGATGTCGCGGATCGGCCGCGAGAAGGTGACGGACTGGCCGAGGTCGAGATGCAGCAGCGCCCAGAGATAGTTGGCGAGGCGCGTCAACTCCGACTGGTCGAGGCCCCAGCGGTGGCGCAGCAATTCGATCATGCCGACATCGCCGCCGGTCGAGACAATGTAGGCGTCCACCGCGTCGCCGGGGGCGGCTTCGAGCAGCAGGAAGCTGCCGATGACGACGATGAGGAGAACGAAGACGCTGCCGACGACGCGACGGCGCAGGAGGCGGAGGGCGCGGGTCATGGCGAAAGGACGCTGCTCGCAACCCTTGGAGGTCGGGCTCTACGGCGCCCCCCTCTGTCCTGCCGGACATCTCCCCCACGAGGGGGGAGATCAGCTGTCTCGCCGGCTTTCGCCAATCGCAGATGCTGCAGGATTGAGCGGGGCACGGAAGCCGCCAATCTCCCCCCTTGTGGGGGAGATGTCCGGCAGGACAGAGGGGGGCGCGAAGGAACTCTCACCGTGGAAGCTGAGCACCCGATCAAGCGATGTGCAAGCCTTGGAAAAACGTTAGCCCGCGAGGTAAGTGTCCGCCCAGTTCGACACCGCCCAGCGCGGGTTGTTGGCGATGTTGCCGACCGTGTCGCGGGCGACGGAGATGAAGCTCCACTCCGCCACATTGATCAGCGGCAAATCGGCCGCCACCTTCTTCTGGAACTCCTTGTAAAGCTCGGTTCGGGCCGCTGTATCCAGCGTCTCCGATGCTTTCGCGATCAGCGCGTCGAGGTCGGCGTTCTTGTAGCCGTCCTGGTTGGAGAAGGGCACGCCGTCGGGAATGCCGCTCTGCACCAGGATGGTGGTCGAGATTGCCGGATCGCCGCGGAACACCGGCGGGCCGACGGCGAGGTCGAAGGCGTGGTCGGTGTAAACGGCCTTGATGTGCGCGGCGGAGTCGTTGTTGACGATCTCGGCGTCGATGCCGATCGCGGCGAGCGCCTGGCGCAGATAATCGCCGAACTGTTTTGTCTCGTTGAAGTAAGGCGCCGGCAGCAGCTTCAGCGCGAAGCGCTTGCCGTCGTCGGCGCGCTTGTAGCCGGCTTGGTCGAGCAGCGCATTGGCCTTGGCGACGTCGAAAGGATAGGTCGGCACGTCGGCGGTGTAGAATTGCGGATCGTTCTTCGGCACCGGGCCGGTGGCGGTCGCGGCATAGCCGAGGAAGATCGTCTTGACGACGAAATCCTTATCGATGGCATGCGCTATCGCCTGCCGCACTTTCAGATCGGCCAGTTCCTTGCGGCGGTGGTTGATCTCGACGACGAACTGGTAGGTCAGCCCCTCATAGCCCTTGGTGACGACCTTCAGGCCTGGCACCTTGGAAATGCGATCGAGGTCGGCGAGCGGCACGGCGGAGAAGGCGGCGAGCTGGATCTCTTCGGCTTCCAGCGCGGCCGCGGCCGACGTGCGGTCCGGCAGCACCTGGTAGACGATCTCGTCGAGATAGGGCTCGTCCTTAGCCCAATAGGCGTCGTTCCGGGTCAGCTGGTAATACTGGCCGGTCTTGTATTCGGCGAATTTGAACGGACCAGTGCCGACCGGGGCGTTGTTGGCCGGGTTGTCCTCGATCTTGCCCACCTCATAAAGGTGCTTCGGCACGACGCTCGACAGCGCCGGCAGCGCATTGCGGATCAGCTGGAACGGCGTCGGCTTGCCGAATTTGAAGATCGCGGTGAGATCGTCCGGCGTGTCGACGGCCTCCAGGTCCTTGAACACGGTGCGGCCGAGATTTTGCAGCGGCTTCCAGATCTGCAGCGCGGAGAAGGCGACGTCGGCGGAGGTAAAAGGCTTGCCGTCGTGCCATTTGACGCCGTCGCGCAATTTGAAGGTGACAGACAGGCCGTCGGCAGCGCCCTCCCAGGAAAGCGCCAGGCGCGGCTGAAGGCCGTCCTTGCCGTCGAAGGAGGCTTCGGCCAGCGTCTCGACGATCTTGCTGGAGATGAAGAAGACGCCGTTGGAGGCGACGATCGCCGGGTTGAGGTTGCGCGGTTCGGAATCGGCGGCAAGAATCAGCCGGCCGCCCTTCTTCGGCGTCTGCGCGAAGCCGATGGTCGGCAATGCGGTCGAGGCCAGAAGCAGCGCCGAGCCGGCCAGCAGGCCCCTGCGTGAGATCGTCAATTCGGGCATCGCTCAAACTCCCCTCTTCGCACCGTGGCCGGCGCGGCAATCCGGTGATTATGGCCCTTGGCAAAGGTTTCGCCAGAGACGGATTTGGCGCATCATGGCTTGGCTTTGAAATTTCCGTCCGCTGGACCAGCCAGTTGAAAGAAGCACCGTATCATAATCTGGTCGGACCAGATTATGATGATGCTGAATCAAGATAAGACGGAAAAGCGCGTCTAGCGCGAGAGCGATCAGTTCTGGCTGGACCAGAATGGCCAAGATGATGCAGATTTGGCCAACAGCCATACATCATGACGTTCGGCGCTCCTGCGGCCGATGAAAAATAGGGAGAGGCAGATGAACATCGCTCCGGGCAAAACCGAGGTCAGCAATGTCCCGTTCGACCAGGCGCGGGTGGACCGGCTGATGGAAGAGGCCGGCATCGACGTGCTGTTCGCCACGTCCAAGCACAACACGCAATATCTGCTCGGCGGCTACAAGTTCATCTTCTTCGCGGCGATGGACGCCATCGGGCACAGTCGCTATTTGCCGATCGTCCTTTACGAGAAGGGCGGGCCCGAACATGCCGCCTATATCGGCAACAAGATGGAAGGCGGCGAACACCAGAACCATCCGTTCTGGACGCCGACCTTGCATGCCGCCTGCTGGGGCACGCTCGATGCCGCCAATCTGGCGGTGGAGCATCTCAAGCAGATCGGCAAGGGGGCAGCCCGCATCGGCATCGAGCCGGGCTTCCTGCCGTCGGATGCCTACACGCTGATCCGCAAGGCGCTGCCGGATGCAAAGCTGATCGACGCGACCGACATGCTGGAGCGCATGCGCGCCATCAAGACCGAGGCTGAGCTCGAACAGCTGCGCATCGCCTCCGAGCTGATCACCGATTCCATGCTGGCGACGATCGCCTGGGCGCGCGAGGGCACGAGCAAGACCGACATCATCGAGCGGCTCAGGCGCGAGGAGACCAATCGCGGCGCGCATTTCGAATACTGCCTGCTGACGCTGGGCTCCAGCCACAATCGCGCGGCGTCCAGCCAGGCGTGGAAAAAGGGCGAGGTGATGTCGATCGATTCCGGCGGCAACTACCACGGCTATATCGGCGACCTCTGCCGCATGGGCGTGCTTGGCGAGCCGGATGCCGAGCTGGAGGATCTTCTGGCCGAAGTCGAAGCGGTGCAGCAGGCCGCTTTTTCCAAGGTGAAGGCAGGCACGCTGGGCGGCGACATGATCGCGCATGCGGAGAGCGTGCTGAAGGCTTCCAAGGTTGCGGCCTATACGGATTTCTTCGCCCACGGCATGGGACTGATCACGCATGAGGCGCCGTTCCTGATGACAAATCACCCGGTCGCCTATGAGGGTACTTATGCGGCAAAGCCGCTGGAGAAGAACATGGTGCTGTCGGTCGAGACCACCATGCTTCATCCGTCGCGCGGCTTCATCAAGCTGGAGGACACGGTAGCGGTGACGGACGCCGGTTATGTGATGTTCGGAGATCGCGGACGCGGCTGGAATAGGGGCGGGAAGGCAGCATAGGCTCGACGGCGCTCCCCCTCACCCGGATTGCCAGCCGAATTGCGAAGGGCGATCCGGGGCAATCCGACCTCTCCCCAAGGGGAGAGGGGCGGATGGCGCCGGCGCCAACCTCTTCTCCCCGCCGGGGAGAAGGTGGCCGCGAAGCGGCCGGATGAGGGGACGTTACGCGATTACTCTCCGCCCGCCGGCAGCAGCCTGAAGTCAGGCAGGTCGCGCAGCGCGAGTTCCGGTCCGGCCGGTGAATAGACGACGAAGAGCTGCATCGGCTGGTCGCCGGTGTTGAGCGTCGAATGGAAGCGGCTTTCCGGCACATAGATGGTGCAGCCGGGGCCGACCTTCGCCACCATAGGATTTCCGTTCTCGTCCTCGACCATCTGCTCGCCATTACCGGAAATGACGAAGATGATTTCCTCCGCGCCCGGATGGTTGTGGCGGGTGTGGCCTTGGCCCGGCGGCAAGTCGACGACGCCGCCGGAGAAGCGCTCCGCGCTGTTCACTTCCGGCGCGACGGTCAGCGACAGCTTGCCCCAGTCGAAGCCAAAGGCGCTGACATCCTTCGGGTAGACGAACACCTTGCTCCTGTCGGCCATTGCCTCACCCCTTTCTTTTTGTGGTAGCCTTGAAATCCGCCGTCTGCCTGGCGATCGCCGCTTCCGCCGGCAGCCGTTCCATCGAGCTTGCGCCGTAAAAGCCATGCAAGCCCTCGCAGCGTTCGAGAATGTAGCGCGCGTCGTCGGGCATCGAGATTGGTCCGCCATGGCAAAGCAGGATGACGTCCTTGCGCACCGAGCGCGCGGCATCGGCAATGGCGTCGATTTCCTTCACGCAGGCGTCGAGCGTTTTCGCCGAGGTGGCGCCGATCGAACCGCCGGTCGTTACACCCATATGGGCGACGACGATGTCGGCTCCAGCTTTCGTCATGGCACGCGCCTCGTCGGGGTTGAAGACGTAGGGCGTGGTGAGCAAGTCGAGCTTGTGCGCCTCGGCGATCATGTCGACCTCGAGGCCAAAACCCATGCCGGTCTCCTCGAAACTCTGGCGCATGGTGCCGTCGAACAGGCCGACGGTCGGAAAATTCTGCACGCCGGAAAAGCCCATCGTCTTCAGCTCTGCGAGCAGCAGCGGCATGATAACGAAGGGATCGGTGCCGTTGACGCCGGCCAGCACCGGTGTCGTCTTCACCACCGGCAGCACCTCATAGGCCATCTCCTTGACGATCTCGTTGGCATTGCCATAGGCGAGCAGGCCGGCGGCCGAGCCGCGCCCGGCCATGCGGTAGCGGCCGGAATTGTAGATGATGATCAGGTCGATGCCGCCGGCTTCCTCGGCCTTGGCCGACAGGCCGGTGCCGGCGCCGCCGCCGACGATCGGCACGCCGTCGGCGATCATCTTGCCGAATTTTTCCAGGATTTCCTTGCGCGGAATGGCAGCCATGCTTGTCTTGTCTCACTTCTTGGCGATGTCGAGGAAGGCCTCGGCCGCGGCCTTGGCGAAGGCGGGATCGTTGATGTGCAGCGGCAGGCGAGTGACGGTGCGGTTCCTGGTCGGACCGATCGTGCGCTCAATGGCGTCAAACAGTTCGGCGTCGGCTTCCGGATCGAAGAAGGCGCCGCCTTCGATATCGAGCGCCGAGACGCCCTTCTCCGGAATCAGGAAGCGGACCGGACCGTCGCATCGGGCAAGGCGACCGCCGATCCATTCGCCGATCTTGCGGCATTCCTCGGCCGTGGTGCGCATCAGCGTGACGTTGGGATTGTGCTCGTAGAAGAGCCGCCCACGATATTGTTCCGGGATCGTCGGCGGCGCCCAGAAGTTCACCATATCGAGCGCGCCGACCGAGCCGACATAGGGCAATTTCGTGCGGGCAATCGCGCCGAAGCGATCCTCAGTTGCCGGCAGCACGCCGCCGAACAGGAAATCGCAAACCTCGGTCGTGGTGATGTCGAGGACGCCGGCCAGCAGACCGCTGTCGGCGAGCTTCTCCATCGAGCGGCCGCCGGTGCCGGTGGCATGAAAGACCATGCAGTCATAGTCGGGGCGCAATCGGTCGACGATCGCCGTCACGCAAGGCGTGGTGACGCCGAACATGGTGAGCCCGAGCGCCGGCTTGCCGGCGGCGGCCGAGGCGGGCTTCGCCGCCATGCCGGCGATCGCCTGGGCGGCATTGTGCAGCACCATGCGGGAGAGCCTGTTCAGTCCCGCCATGTCGGTGACCGACGGCATCATGATGATGTCGGAGATGTCGACGTAAGGCGCGGTATCGCCGGAGGCCAATGTCGAGACCATGATCTTCGGCAGGCCGAGCGGCAGCGCCCGGAAGCCGGCGGTGACGATCGAGGTGCCGCCGCCGCCGCCGATGCCGATCGCCCCGGCGATGTCGTTACGTGACTGGATGAAATTGGCGAAGGCAGCGCCCATGCCGGCAACGGCGGTGCCGCGATCGTCGATGCCGAGAACCGCGCCGGCTCCCTTGGGATGATGCGCGGCGACCTCGCTGGCGGGGATATCCACCGGGACGGTCGCGCCGCGCGTGCCGATATCGACACGGACGACCGCGCCGCCGGCCTTGGCGATGGCATCGGCCAGGAAGGCGAGTTCCTCGCCTTTGGTGTCGGCGGTGCCGATCACATAGATGCGCTTCATGGATGCGTCTCTCGGCTGAGCGGGCCGGAGATAGCGATGCTTAATGCATGAGAGCCTGTTGCTCTACGGCGCCCCCCTCTGGCCTGCCGGCCATCTCCCCCACAAGGGGGGAGATTGGCTTGCCTTGATGCCGCCGCTTCTCCTGCGACGCTCAAGATTGGCGAAAGCAAGCCGGAAATCCGATCTCCCCCCAAGTGGGGGAGATGTCCGGCAGGACAGAGGGGGGCGCCGTAGAGCGTCAACGTGGCCAATCCGGGAGCCATTGCAAATTTTTGAGACGCGCGTATCGTATTGATATGGATGTCTCACGTCAACAAGCCGCCTCCACCGATGATGCCGCACAGGCGCCGGCCGCCGAGAAGGGGCCGCGCGCCCGCACAAAGAGGCTGATGCTGGAAACGGCGACGAGGCTGATGCAGTCCGGCATGACCCCTTCGGTCAGCGAAGTCGCGGAGGCGGCAGAGGTGTCGCGCGCCACCGCCTACCGGTATTTCCCGAGCCAGGCGGCGCTGGTGCAGGCCGTGGTCGATGAAGGGCTCGGCCCTATCCTTACCTGGAAGTCGGCATCCGACGATGCCGAGCGGCGCGTGGCGGATCTGTTCGCCACCGCGATGCCGCGCATCGAAGCTTTCGAGGCGACGTTCAAGGCGGCGCTGAAACTGTCCCTCGATCAATGGGCACGGCGCCAGGCGGGCACGCTCGGATCCGAACCGGCCTTCATTCGCGGCCATCGCGTCGACCTGTTGAAGGATGCGATCGCGCCGCTCAAGGGGCGCCTGAAGCCGCGCCAGTTGAGGCGCCTGGCCCAGGCGCTGTCGCTGATGTTCGGCGTCGAGGTGGTCACGGTGCTGAAGGACATCTGGGGGCTGAACAGCGCCGAGATGATGTCGGTCGCGCAGTGGGCGGCAGGCGCCTTGGTGCGCGCCGCGATGGCGGAATCGGAGGCAAAATCGGCAGGAATGGCTACGGCGCCTGAGGCGACGATCGGTTAAATCTGGTTCGACCAGATTGTAGGGACAGTTTTGAATGTTAATTGAGGTGGGCGGCTCGCCACAAGGGCTCCGCGTATCAAGGAGTAGGAAAAACGAGGGAAAACAGGCAGATGCAATAATGGTTGGCTCGTTCGTCCGCTTCTGGCCTTCCAAGAAAGCGCTTGACGCCAAGCTGAAATTGGTAATACCAGATTTAGGACCGATAAAGCGGATCAAAGTGAAGGCTGCGATCCATTTCCGACAGGGTGGGAGGCCTGGAACCGGAGAGGTGCCATCACAGGAGGAACTACCAAGGCCGGCTTCGCCGCCGGCTCGCATGAGACGGTAGAATGCGCACAAGGGAGGAAAACTATGCGCAAGATTGTGACCAGCGTGATTGCTGGTATTGGGCTGGCGCTTGCCTGCGGGACATCCGTCCGCGCGCAGGATAAGGAACTCACCATCTTCTGGGCGGAATGGGACCCGGCGAACTACCTGCAGGAACTCGTCAACGACTACACGGCCGAAACCGGCGTGAAGGTCACGGTTCAGACAACGCCGTGGCCCGACTTCCAGACCAAGGCCTTCACCGAGTTCAACGCGCATGGCGACGCCTACGACATGGTCGTCGGCGACTCGCAATGGCTGGGCGCCGGTTCGACGCAAGGCCACTATGTCGACCTGACCGACTTCTTCAACCAGCACAAGCTTGGCGACGTGATGGCGCCCGCGACCATCAAATATTACGCCGAGTACCCGGGCGGTTCCAGCAAATACTGGGCAATCCCGCTGGAAGGCGACGCGATCGGCTGGTCCTATCGCAAGGACTGGTTCGAAGACCCGAAGGAGAAGGAAGCCTTCAAGGCCAAATACGGCTACGACCTCGCGGTGCCGACGACCTATGCGCAGCTGCGCGATATCGCCGAGTTCTTCCACCGTCCGGACCAGAAGCGGTACGGCGTGGCCATCTACACCGACAATTCCTATGACGCGATGGCGATGGGCGTCGAAAGCGCCATCTTCAGCTATGGCGGCGATCTCGGCGACTACGCGACCTACAAGGTCGACGGCATCACCAACTCCAAGGAAGCCGCCGCCGGCCTCGACATGTACAAGCAACTCTACAAGTTCACGCCCCCCGGCTGGGGCAAGACTTTCTTCGTGGAAGACAACCAGGCGATCACCGGCGGCCTGGCCGCGATGAGCATGAACTTCTTCGCCTTCTTCCCGCCGCTGGTGAACAAGGCCACCAACCCCTATGCCGACGTCACCGGTTTCTTCGCCAATCCGGCCGGCCCGGACGGCAAGCGCTTCGCCGCGCTCGGCGGCCAAGGCATCTCGGTCGTCTCGTATTCGAAGAACAAGGACGAGGCGATGAAGTTCCTCGAATGGTTCATCAAGGACGAGACCCAGAAGAAGTGGGCCGAGCTCGGCGGCTACACCTGCAGCCAGGCCGTGCTGAAGTCCGAAGCCTTCCAGAACGCGACGCCCTACAACAAGGCGTTCTACGACACGATGTTCATGGTCAAGGACTTCTGGGCAACGCCTGAATACGCCGAAGTGCTCGATCAGCTGAACCAGAACATCTATCCGTTCGTGGTCGGCGGCAAGGGCACCGCCCAGGAGGCGCTCGACAAGACGACCGCCGACTGGAAAGCGACCTTCACCAAGTACAACCGTTACAAGTAAGCATCGCAGTCAGAATGCCGGAGGAGGTTTCCCCCTCCGGCATTCCTGTTTTCAGGAGACAAAGTTGGCTTCGGTAGCCCTTACCAATCTTGATCCAGCGTCCAGGGCCGCCGCTCGCGGCTGGTCCGATCTGACCATCCGTAACCTGTTCATCATCCCGACGCTGGTCTTTCTGATCGTCTTCAATATTTTCCCGCTGATCTATTCGCTCGGCTATTCCTTCACGAACTTCGCCGCGAACCGCAGCGAACCCTGGCAGTTCGTCGGCTTGCAGAACTATCGTGAGCTGCTGAGCGACGATCATATCTGGTCGAACTTCGTCATCACCGCCAAATACGTGATCGTTTCGGTGGCTGGGCAGATGATCGTCGGCTTCGGCCTTGCGCTTCTGCTCAACCGCAGCTTTCCGATGAAGGGCCTGATCACCACGCTGCTGCTGCTGCCGATGATGATGTCCGCGGCGGTCGTCGGCCTGTTCTGGCAATTGCTCTACAGCCCGTCCTGGGGACCGATCAACTATGTCTTCGGCCTTGGCGACTTCGCCTGGCTCTCCAATCCCGACAGCGCGCTCTACGCAGTCGCGATCACCGATATCTGGATGTGGTCGCCTTTCGTCATGCTGCTGTCGCTCGCCGGTCTCTCGGCCGTGCCGCAGCATCTCTACGAGGCGGCCGCGATCGACCGCGCCGGCTGGTGGTACACCTTCACTCGCATCACCTTGCCGCTGGTCTCGCCGATCCTTTTGATCGCGCTGATCTTCCGCACCATGGAAGCCTTCAAGACCTTCGACATCGCCTACACGATGACCACCCAGCCGACCGCCGAGCTGATCGCGATCCGGCTCTACAAGCAGGCCTTCCAGCAGTGGGATACGGGCAAGTCCTGCGCGCTGGCCTACATCGTGCTGATCATGGTGCTGGCGATCACCAACCTCTACGTGAAGTATCTCAACAAGGTGAAGGAGCGCTGACATGGCCGCCGTCCGCACTTCTTCCGAGGTCGCCTTCAATCGCATCGCCATCGCCGCGGTGCTGATCGCGACGCTGATCTTCCTGGCACCGATCTACTGGATCGCCTCGACGGCCTTCAAGCCGAAGGAGCTCGCCGTCAGCGTCCCGCCCACCGTGCTGTTCGAGCCTGAGGTGACGCCGTTCGTGCGGCTCTTCACCAAGCGCGTGCAGATGCAGAAGCCCGTCGATCCGCAAGTCTACGATGCCGCGCCGTGGTGGGAAAAACGCATCTATGACGGCGGCGAGCGGGTTCTCAAGGTCGGCAAGGACGTGCAGCTTTCGCAATATCCCGACCGGTTCATGAACAGCCTGATCGTGGCGGTGATCAGCACGGTGCTGGCCGTCGGCATGGGAACCTTCACCGCCTATGGCTTCTCACGCTTCAAGATCGCCGGCGAGGCAGACCTGCTCTTCTTCATCCTGTCGACCCGCATGCTGCCGCCGGTGGTGGTCGCCATTCCGATGTTCCTGATGTACCGGGTCGTCGGCCTCAACGACTCGCATATCGGCCTGATCATCCTCTATGTCGCCTTCAACCTTTCCTTCTCGGTCTGGCTGATGAAGGGCTTCATGGACGAGATCCCGAAAGAATATGAGGAGGCGGCGCTCGTCGACGGCTACACGCGCATGCAGGCCTTCTTCAAGATCGTGCTGCCGGAAGCGGCGACCGGCATCGCCGCCACCGCGGTGTTCTGTTTCATCACGGCCTGGAACGAATACGCCTTCGCGCTGATCATGACCAACCGGCGCGCGCAGACGGCACCGCCCTTCATTCCCTCGCAGATCGGCTCCGGCCTGCCGGACTGGACGACGATCGCGGCGGGTACCTTCCTGTTCCTGTTGCCGGTGGCGATCTTCACCTTCCTGCTGCGCAACCATCTGCTTCGCGGCGTGACGTTCGGAGCAATCCGCAAATGAGCTTTCGCGCCACCAACGAGAAGTACCTGCTGCCGGCCTCGCAAATCCTCATGGTGCTGGGCATCGTAGCGCTCTGCCAACCATGGAGCCTCGGCCTGCATTCATACGGTGTGACGATCATCCTGATCGGGCTGATCGGCTTCAACATCACGTCCAAGATCGCACCGGAGCAGAGCGAGGAAACCGGCGCCGCGACGCATGAGGGAGCCCGCCAGTGACGCAGATCGAACTTCGCGGCATCGAGAAATTCTTCGGTGCCGTCCAGGTCATCCACAATCTGAACCTGGCCATCGCCGACAACGAGTTCATCGTGCTGCTCGGCCAGTCGGGCTGCGGCAAGACCACGACGCTGCGCGCCGTGGCAGGGCTGGAGACGATCGACCAGGGCGATATCCTGATCGACGGCAAGCCGGTGCAGCACCTCAAGGCGGCCGACCGCGACATCGCCATGGTGTTCCAGTCCTTCTCGCTCTACCCGCATATGACGGTGTTCGAGAACGTCGCCTTTCCGCTGCGTGCAATGCGCATGGGCAGCGGCGAAGTCGAGAAGTCCGTGCGCGAGGTCGCCCGGGTCCTGCGCATCACCGACTTGCTCGACAAGAGGCCGTCGGCGCTCTCGGGCGGCGACATGCAGCGCGTGGCCATCGGCCGTGCGCTGGTGCGGCGCCCGAAGGCGATGCTGATGGACGAGCCGATCGGCGCGCTCGACGCCAAGCTGCGCGAGGAGATGCGCGCCGAGATCAAGCGCCTGCACGTCAAGCAAGGGTCGACCACGATCTATGTCACGCACGACCAGATCGAGGCGATGAGCCTCGCCGACCGCATCGTCATCATGCATGAAGGCTTCATCCAGCAGGTCGGCACGCCAGACGATGTCTATTCGCATCCGGCAAACCTGTTTGTGGCGCAGTTCGTCGGCAGCCCAGTGATGAACATCGCCGAGGCCAGTGTCGCGGATCAGGCGGGCGCTGCCTCCGTAACCGTCGGCGATGCGCCGGCTGGCTTCGAGTTCCCGCACCAGCTCCTGTCCAGGCTCAACGGGCATGCAGCCAATGGCGGCCTGACGCTCGGCATCCGCCCGGAGGGCGTACTCGTGCGGCACGATGCGGCGCCCGGCTACATGCCGGTCGAGGCGAGCATCATCGAGCCGCTCGGGTCCTTCGACATTGTCGATCTCAGGGTCGGCTCCACGATGCTGCGCGCCCGCACCAAGGCGGGCTACGTCTCGGGCCCCGGTGAGAAAGTCCATGTCCGCATCGATCCAGAGCAGGCGCATTTCTTCGACACGGCAAGCGGCAAGTCGCTGGGAGTAAGGCTGTAATGGCCCATATCGAACTGAAGAACATCACCAAGAAATACGGCAGCCACACCGCGCTCACGGGTCTGAACCTCGACATAGCCGACGGCGAGTTCTTCGTGCTGCTCGGCGAGACCGGCGCCGGCAAGACGACGACGCTACGCCTGATCGCCGGACTGGATAAGCCGACCGAGGGGCAGGTTCTCATCGATGGTGTCGACGTTGCCGGATGGGGTGCGGCCGAGCGCGACGTCGCGCTGGTGCTGCAGCAATATTCGCTTTATCCGCGCTACACTGTGCGGCAGAACCTCGAATTTCCGCTGAAGCCGAAGATCCGCCGGCTGCCGGATGCAGAGATCAAGGACCGTGTCGCGCGCGCCGCCCGCACGCTCAGGATCGAACACCTGCTCGACCGCAAGACCGACCGGCTTTCCGGCGGCGAGATGCAGCGCGTCTCGATCGGCCGCGCCATCGTGCGCAAACCGCGCGTGTTCCTGATGGACGAGCCGCTGTCGGCGCTCGACGCCAAGCTGCGCGAGGCGCTGCGCACGGAATTGAAGAACCTTCAGATGCAACTCGGCGCCACCTTCCTGTTCGTCACGCACGACCAGATCGAGGCGATGTCGATGGGCGACAAGGTCGGCGTGCTCAACCATGGCCGCATCGTGCAGACTGGCACGCCGCATGAGATCTACAACAATCCGCGCGACACCTATGTCGCGAGCTTCGTCGGCTCGCCGCCGATGAACCTCATCGACGGCAGACTGGTCGACGACCGCGCGGTGATGGCGCCGATGAATTTCGAACTGCCGCTCGCAATTGGGGCCAAGACTTTTGGGGGAGCCAAGGCAAGCGGCGCGACCGACGGCCGCCCGCTCGTCTTCGGCATCCGTCCGGAGGACGTCTACCTGGAGAGCGGCGCGCCGGTCGAGGCGCGGGTCCATGATGTCGAGAACCACGGCGTGGAGAAGATCCTGACGCTGAGGGTCGGCGACACGATGCTGCGGGCCACGGTGCCGGCCAGGACCGACGTCGCGATCGAAGAGCCGGTGCGCTTTGCCTGGAACCCCGACAAGGTGGTGATGTTCGATAAAGGCAGCGGCGTCAGCCTGCGGCACGCCGGATAGAAATCGGGCTTGGCCGGCTGTTGCTATCGGCTTGCAACTATTTCGGCAGATAGGTCTCGTAAGGCGTATCTTGATCAGGCTTGTTCGTCGCCACTAGCATTGCGGAAATGACTTGGCGCCACGCCCATCACCCGCTTGAAGGCGCGGCTGAAGGAGGCTTCCGAATCATAGCCCAGCCTCGAAACCGTGACCGAAACCCTCATGCCGTCGCGGGTAAGCCATGGCCGCGCCTGGTGCATGCGCACGCGCAGCACGTATTTGGCCGGCGTCTCGCCGACCACGGTGGCGAAGCGTTGCACAAAGGCGGAGCGCGAGGCGCCCATCATCCTGGCCAGCGCCTCGACCGTGGTCGATCACGCCGGCGTGGCCAGCACTTTCGCCTATGGCGGCGTGGCGATCTTGCTGGCGGCGCTGGTGGCGTTCCTGATGGGGCCCAAGCAGGCGGCCGAGTAGGCCAGACCGCTTGCCCTTCCGAGCATCGGCCCGGCTCTCACGAGCGCCGGGCTGTTAATTCTAGCTTCAAACCGAGCGGCCGTCGAACTCGAACACTTCGATGCTGGCGATGTCGACGCCGTCGAGACAGTTGATGTTGATATAGGCGGACCGTTCGTTGCCTTGGCTGACATCCTCGGCAAAGGGGTGCATGCCGCAGGTGCGGCAGAAGCGGTGCGCGATTTGAGCCTTGCCGAAGGTGTAGCGGCCGAGGTCGTCGCCCCAGGCGACCAGATTGAGCTTCTCATGCGGCACGGCCCACAAAAGCGCGCCCTTGCGCCGGCAGATCGAGCAATTGCAGCGCACGGCCATGCCGAGCTCGCCCTCGACCTCGAATGCCACCTTGCCGCAGTGGCAGCTGCCTTTGTACAGCATCAGCATCTTTCCATCGCTGGCAGGGTGCAAAGGCACGCTTGCCGGGTTATCTCTTTGCCGGCCAACACCAGGCCGCACGCCTAAAAGACGTTGCAATTTTGCAAGGCCCGACATCGAAAATGCAATCCATCCGCGACCGCCTCGAGATCATCCTGTCACGTCTTGCCAATCGGGCGGGGGATGAGAAGGTCTATACGAAGCTCTATGCCGAGGCCGCGCGGGCAGCCGCCGAAGCGTCCGATGCCCGCCGCAAGGCCGGCGTCACCCTTGGGCCGCTCGACGGGCGCATCGTTTCGATCAAGGATCTGTTCGACGTCGCCGGCGAACCGACAGCGGCCGGATCGCTGATCCGCGCCGGTGCCGAACCGGCGGCGCGGGACGCGGCGATCGTGCAGAGGCTGCGCCAGGCGGGCGCCGTCATCCTCGGCAAGACCAACATGACCGAGTTCGCCTTCACCGCGATCGGCGACAATCTGCATTACGGCACACCGGGCAATGCCGCCGACGCCGGCCTGATCCCGGGCGGCTCGTCGTCTGGGGCCGGCGTCGCGGCCGGCGAGGGCACGAGCGACATCTCCATCGGTTCGGACACAGGCGGCTCGGTGCGCATCCCCGCCTCGCTCAACGGCGTCGTCGGCTTCAAGCCGACGGCGCGGCGCGTGCCTTTGACGGGCGCCTTTCCGCTGTCGATGACGCTGGATTCCATCGGTCCGCTTGCCCGCGGCGTCGCCGATTGCGCCATCGCCGATGCGATCATGGCGGGGGAAGAGCCGGCAGCCCTTCAGCCCGTCCCGCTCGCGACCTTGCGAATCGGCATCCCGCGCGGCGTGCTGTTCGGCGAGACGCAAGCGCAGGTCGCCGAAGCTTTCGAGGCCTGCATCGACAGGATCGGACGAGCCGGCGCCCGCGCTGCCGATTTGTCCATCGACGATCTCATCGCCGAGATGCGCGCGGCAACCAGGCGCGGCACGATCGCGTCGATGGAAGGCGCCGAAATCCATGCCGATTGGTTGGCGAGCGGCGCCTCGGTGCCGGTCGATCCGCATGTCACCGGTCCATTGACGCGCGCGCTGACCATTCCCGCGTCCGCCTATATCCGCACGATCCGCCGCCGCGCCGAACTGGCCGCCTCGATGGACGAACGGCTGGAGACGGTCGATGTTCTGGCATTGCCGACCGTGCCGATGGCCGCGCCGTCCATCGCCGCCATGGCCGGCGACGAAGAACTGCGCGACAAGACGGAAGGACTACTCTTGCGCAACACGCAGGTCGCCAACCAGTTCGACCTTTGCGCGATCTCGCTGCCAATGCCCGGCACGAAGCTGCCGGCCGGATTGATGCTGGTGGGCAAGCACGGGCATGACAGTCATCTGCTGCGCATTGCCGCCGCGGTCGAGGCTTTGCTTGGCCGTTGACTGCGGAGGCCATCAGGATGCAAGTCCGGAAAGGCTGGCCCGCATCTCAGGTCTGCACCCGTCGCGATGCTCGCCGGGGAACTATTCGCCGACCGGAAATCGTCGCCGGTAGTGCTCGATGACTTCCGGATTGCGCAGGTTGACCGGCAGCTTGCCGGCGAGCACCAGCAAGGCCTCGCCGGCGGCGCCGACGCCCATGCGCATCATCGATTCCTCGGTGATGCCGGCCATATGCGGGGTGACGATAACGTTGTCGAAGCCGAAATAGGGATGGTTGGGCGGCAGCGGTTGGGTCGCAAAAACGTCGAGCGCAGCGCCGCCGATTCGGCCGGTACGCAGGGCTTCGATCAGCGCCTCGTCGTCGACCACCGGGCCGCGCGAGACATTGATCAGCAGCGCGTTGGGCTTCATGCGGGCAATACGCTCGCGACTGATGAGACCCCGCGTCTCCTGGGTCAACGGGCAGCAGAGCACGATGATGTCGCTCTGCTCGACCAGCGCATCGATCGACAGGAAGCCGACGCGTTCGGGCGCCGGACGCAGGCTGCGCGTGGTCGCCACGACATTGAGGTCGAAGCCGTGGGCGGCGATGTGGCCGACGGCCTGACCGACCGCGCCGAGGCCGACGATGCCGATGGTCTTGCCGGCCAGTTCGCTGGTCGAGTTGGCGTGCTCGCGCCCGGCAAGCCAGCCCTTGGCGCGCAGGTCGCGGTCCATCACGCGGAAGCGCCGGAGCAGCGCAAGGGCGGTGAACATCACATGCTCGGCGACCGAGCGGGCGTTCACGGCGGGCACGTTCGCCACCAGCACGCCGGCGGCGGTCGCGGCATCGACCGGGATCATGTCCAGCCCGGCGCCGTGGCGGATCGCGGCGCGCAGGCTCGAAGCACCCGCAAACAGCTCCGGCGGCAGCGGCGCGCGCACGATGACGATGTCGGCGTCGCGGGCCTCAGCGGTCAGCGTCTTGGCATCGAGCGCGGAAGCGATCGCAAGCCGCCCGGCGCCGGCCAGCATCGCCGTGGCGCGAGGATGCAGCGGATGCGTCGACAGGATCTTGCGCATGGGGTTCCATTTCCGCATTTGTGCGATGCCAAGCTAAACGTCTGGCTGCAAAATGCTCAAGGGCATTTCGCCGTTTCACGGAAACGGAGAACTGCCCTGTCTCTGTGGGTTCACGCAATTTCGGACGGAAGGCTACGGCGAAGGTGCCGAACCTGACCGTCCAAACTTTCCTGAAATTGCTCAAGCCTTCTCGAGCGCCGCGCTTTTCGGCTCCATTCCGCGGCCTTCGATGATCCCCTTCCAGTAGCTCTCGGCGCCCTGCAAATGGGCATTCATCAGGGCCTGGGCGAGGTTGCCGTCGCGGCGCAACAGCGCTTCGTAGATCTGGATATGCTCGGCATGCGAACGTACCGAGCGTTCGGGATCATTGAAATAGATCGGCAGGCGCTGCTCGCCCATCAGGTAATAGACGCTGCAGATGTTGTGGAAGACGCTGTTCTTGGTCGCGCGCACGATCTCGAGGTGAAACTCGCGGTCTTCCTTGGCAAGGCCTTCGCCTGCGGCGATGCGCTCCTCGGAAGCCTTCAGGATTTCGCGCAGGCGCTCGAAATTCTCTTCGGTGGCGCGCGAGCAGGCAAGCTCGGCCGCCTTGATCTCGTGGATCTTGCGCAGCTCGACGGTCTCGTAGATCTGCACAGGGTCGAGCGGCAGCCCCGCGCGGGCGAACAGCGCCAGCGCTTCCACGCTCGCCTGCTTGGTGTCGATATAGATGCCGGATTTGGCGCGCCGCTCAACGATGCGCATGGCCTCGAGGATGGCGAGCGCCTCGCGGATCTGGCCGCGGCTGACGCCGAAATGTTCCGCCAGCTCGCGCTCCGAGGGCGTGCGGCCGGACTCCTTGTCCGAGTTGGAAAAGAGATAGGCGGCGAGTTCCGCGAGAAGGTTCTTTTCTTTCATCGTCAAATACGTTGCGCGTGCGCCTCCAGGAATCGCTCGGAGATGGTGAATCCCAATCCAGGCTTTTCAGGGATCGCTATCATACCGTCCTTCGCCTCGACAGTCTCCTCGACGAGGTCGTGGATCATCGGGTTGGCGCCGAGCGAATATTCAATGGTGAAGCTGGCGGGCGAAGCGGCACACACATGCAGCCCGGCAAAGAAGCAGGGCGCGCCGGCCCATAGATGCGGCGCGAAGCGCAGGTTGAAGGCGCTGGCGATGGTGCCGATCTTCATCGCCTCGCTGATACCGCCGCAGAAGGCGGGATCGGGCTGGAAGATGTCGGCGGATTTCAGCACAGCCAGATCGCGGAAGGCATAGCGCGTCGCCTCGCTTTCGCCGGTGGCGATCGGCGTCGATCCCGAGGCGCGCACGTCGGCCATGCCCGGCTTGTCGTCGGCAGTCACCGGTTCCTCGAACCAGGCAAGGTCGAGATCGGCGGTGAGGTTGATGAAGCGCTTGGCCTCGGCGACGGTATAGGTGCCGTGCGCGTCGACCATCAGATCGACATCCGGCCCGATCGCCTGCCTTGCGGCGCGCACGCGCGCGGCCGAGACATGCGGGGCGCCGTCCATGGCGCCGACGCGCATCTTCAGCGCCTTGAAGCCGCCCTTGGCGATGTAGGATTGCAACTGCTCGCCGATGGCGTCGGCTGAGGCCCAGCCGCCCGAGGCATAGGCCTGCATACGCTCGACCTTGCGGCCGCCGAGCAGCCGCCACACCGGCTGCCCCAGCGACTTGCCGAGGATGTCCCACAGCGCGATGTCGACGGCGCTGATCGCCGCCACGCTCATGCCGCGCCGCGCCAGCTGCGGCATGGCATGGCCGGCATGCGCCGCCGTCTCATGCCGCACGCCGTTATAGAGCATTTCCCAGATGATGCCGATGTCAGCCGGATCGCAACCAATCAGCTGCGGGCCGATCTCGTGGTTGAGCATATGAACGAGCGCGCCATAGCTGCCGGCGCTGCCGGCGGCGTTCTTGCCCTCGCCCCAGCCGACCAGGCCGTCAGCGGTCTCGATGCGCAGAATTGCGGCGTCGAATGTCGTCACCTGGCCGAAGTCGCTGCGATGCTGCTTCGCGACTTCGATCGGGATACGAACCCACCAGGCCTGGACGCTTTTGATGCGCATGTTTTCCCTTCGGCCCCTCCGCCCGCCAGCGGAAGGCATAGGTTTCAACCCGAGGCCTACTTGATCAGCGGCAGCAGCGTTTCGGCGGTGATGCGCATCTGGTCGGTGTAGAATTTTTCCGTGAGCACGCTGGAGCCGTGGTCCTGGATGAATTTGAGCTGCTCGGGCGAGATGTCGACCGGATTGCGCTCGACCATCTCCGGATAGGGGGCCGCCGGCGTGCGGTCGACGGGCGCGACGAACTCGTTGGTCAGCGCGCCGTCATAGCCGACTTCCTTCAACGTGCGCACGATCTTCGGCCAGTCGATCTGGCCAAGGCCGGCCGCGAAGCGGTTGTTGTCGGCGACATGGAAATCGAACAGGCGCTTTCCGACCTGACGGATCGCGTCATAGACGTTAAATTCCTCCATGTGGATATGGTAGGCGTCGAGGCAGACGCCGCATTCGGGGCTTACCGCATCGGCGAGCGCCAGCGCCTGAGCGCCGCGGTTGAAGAGATAGGTCTCGAAGCGGTTGAGCGGCTCGACGGCGATCCTGACGCCGACCTTCTGGGCATGGCTGAAACATTCGCGCGTGGCATCGACCACCCAGCCCCATTCCTCGGCCTCGGTGCCGTCTGGAACGACCTTGCCGACGGTCGCGGGCACCAGCGTGATGATCTCGCCGTCGAGCTCGCTGACCATGGTGAGCACGTCCTTGACGTATTGGACCGAGCGCTCGCGCTGGCCCTGGTCCTTGGCGGCGAGGTTGCGCTCGCCGAGCATCAGCGTCACCGAACCCCAGCAGCGGATGCCGTGCTCCTTCAGGAGCGCGCGCGTCTCCTTGGTCTTGTACTGCTCGGGCTCGCCGGAAATCTCGATCGATTCGTAGCCGAATTTTTTGATGCGCTTGAGCGTCACCTCCAGCGGCTCCGCCCGCATCCAATTGTGCGTCGAAAGATGCATGGTCTATCCTTCCCAGAATTCGCCTGTCACATTCTACCCCGCGGCGCCTCCGGCAGAGGCGGGCGCACGGTTCCTCCCCAAGGCGTTGCCAGAATTTCCTCCAAACTGGTTCGACCAATTGGGCCCTCCATGACCTCTACAGCAAATTTTCATGCACGGCAACAAGTGGGCGGCAGAAGCTCTATCAGCCGAGCAATAGTCTGATTTTACGAGGTAATTCCACTTGTCTGTTTGGAAGCTCGGCTCGTTTTCGCGGTTTTCGGCCGCTTGACCGAATTCCGGGATTTGGTAATACCAGAATGGCGCAATGCATGGACGCCGACAGGGTTGACCAAACAGGCTGGCCCTCACTTCAATAGGCGCTATGCTTGGTCGCGAAAACAAACGAGGGAGGATGCCGATGCCAACGACGATGAAGGGCCCCGGCCTGTTTCTGGCGCAGTTCGCGGGCGACGCCGCGCCGTTCAATTCGCTGGGTTCCATCACCAAATGGGCAGCAGGGCTGGGCTATAAGGGCGTGCAGATCCCGACCTGGGACGCGCGCCTGTTCGACCTCGAGAAGGCGGCGTCGTCGAAGGCCTATTGCGACGAGGTGAAAGGCGTCTGCGCGGATGCAGGCGTCGAGATCACCGAATTGTCGACGCATCTGCAGGGGCAACTGGTCGCGGTGCATCCCGCCTATGACGCGCAGATGGATGGATTTGCGCCGCCATCGGTGCACAACAATCCCACGGCACGGCAAAAATGGGCTGTCGAGCAGATGAAGTTCGGCGCCAAGGCATCGCGCAATCTCGGGTTGAACGCTTCGGTGTCGTTCACCGGCTCGCTGGCTTTCCCTTACCTTTATCCGTTCCCGCAGCGCCCGGCCGGCCTCATCGAGGAAGCCTTCGGCGAACTCGGCAAACGCTGGAAGCCGATCCTCGATGTCTACGAGGACAATGGGGTCGATGTCGGCTACGAGATCCATCCGTCCGAGGACGTGTTCGACGGCGCCACCTTCGAGATGTTCCTCGACGCGGTCGGCGGCCACAAGCGCTGCAACATCAACTACGACCCGTCGCATTTCCTTTTGCAGCAGCTCGACTATCTCGAGTTCATCGACATTTACCACGAGCGGATCAAGGCGTTCCACGTCAAGGACGCCGAGTTCAACCCGACCGGGCGGCAAGGCGTCTATTCCGGCTACCAGGGCTGGGTGAACCGTGCAGGGCGCTTCCGCTCGCTGGGCGACGGACAGGTCGATTTCAGCGGCATCTTCTCCAAGCTCACCCAGTACAACTACGATTCCTGGGCGGTGCTGGAATGGGAGTGCTGCCTGAAACATCCCGAGGACGGGGCGGCCGAAGGCGCGCCTTTCATCCAGCACCACATCATCCGGGTGACGGAGAAGGCCTTCGATGATTTCGCCGCCGGCACGACCGATAAAAAGCTGCTGCGGGCGATGATGGGGATTTGACCCGCAGCTCCCGTGAGGAGGTTCGGCCGCAGGTCCGGGTGGGGTTGAATCCCAAGTCGCAGCGGACCCTTATACCCCCACACCGACGCGGCGCGTCGACCCTCCCTCCAAGGGAGGGTGAGGAACTAAAGAGAGAGGACAAGAATGGTCGGCGCATCGAAGACGGAAGCGGGAGGCGGCCCGATCCGCTATGGCATGGTCGGCGGCGGGCAGGGCGCCTTCATAGGCGCGGTGCATCGCATCGCGGCGCGCATGGACAACGACTTCGTGCTGGTGGCCGGCGCGCTGTCATCGGATCCGGCGCGGGCCAAGGCATCGGCCGAAGAACTCGGGCTCGATCCCGCGCGCAGCTACGGCTCCTATGCCGAGATGGCCAAGGCCGAAGCCAAGCGTCCCGACGGTATCGAGGCGGTGGCGATCGTGACGCCAAACAACGTGCATGTGCCGGCGGCGAAAGCCTTCCTCGAGGCAGGCATCCACGTCATCTGCGACAAGCCGCTGGCGACCTCGCTGGCCGAGGCGAAGAAGCTTGCCGCCCTGGTCGAAAAGACGGGCAAGGTGTTCGTGCTGACCCACAATTACACCGCCTATCCGATGATCCGGCAGGCCCGAGAGATGGTGGCCAAGGGCATGCTCGGCGACATCCGCATCGTGCAGTCGGAATATCCGCAGGACTGGCTGACCGAGGACCTTGCCGCCACCGGCCAGAAGCAGGCCTCCTGGCGCTCCGATCCGAAACAGGCAGGCGCCGGCGGGGCGCTCGGCGACATCGGCACGCATGCCTATAATCTGGCTCGCTTCGTCTCGGGACTTGAGCTCGACACGCTCTCAGCCGATCTCGACGCCTTCGTGCCGGGGCGGCAGCTCGACGACAATGTCAACGTCATGCTGCGCTTCAAGCCGGTCGGCAAGGCGCATCCGGCCAAGGGCATGATCTGGGCCAGCCAGGTGGCGCCCGGCCACGAGAACGGGCTGAAGCTGCGCATCTACGGCTCCAAGGGCGGGCTGGAATGGGTGCAGGCCGACCCGAACTATCTCTGGTACACGCCGTTCGGCCAGCCGAAGCAGCTTTTGACGCGTGCCGGCGCGGGCGCGATGCCCGTGGCCGCGCGCGTCAGCCGCGTGCCGTCCGGTCATCCGGAGGGCTATCTCGAAGGTTTTGCCAACATCTATCAGGAGGCCGCGCGCGCCATTCGGGCGGCGCGCCGGAAGGGCGGCAAGCCGGCTAAGGATGTGGTCTTCCCGACGGTCGCCGACGGCGTCGAAGGCATGGCCTTCATCGAGGCCTGCGTGAGGTCGTCGAAGAAGAATGGGGCGTGGACGAAGCTATAGGGGTGACGATATTCAGGTGAGGCCGGCCTGCAAACGGCGGCTTCCTGCGCTTCCGGTGCTCACGTACGAAAAGTACGCTCCGCTCCGGTTCTCGGAAGCCGTCGTTTTCGACTCGGCCTGACCTGAATCTCGTCACCCCTCGGCCGAAGATGATGAGGGGGTGTCGATGAAAATCGGCATGTGCATGTTCTTGTGGACGACCAGCGTCTCGAAGAAACACGAGGCGTTGCTCAAGGACATCAAGGCGACCGGTTTCGACGGCGTCGAGATACCCGTCTTCGTCGGGATGCCCGACGACTATAAAAAGCTCGGCGCGATGCTCGATCGCATCGGCCTGGAGCGCACCGCTGTCTCGGCCATGGGCGATCCGGCGATGAACCTGATTTCGCCGGACGCCGCCACCCGCAAGGCCGGCATCGACTATATGAAATGGGCGATCGACTGCAGCGCGGCCCTCGGCGCGGACACGCTCAGCGGGCCGCTGCATTCGACGCTCGGCGCCTTTTCCGGCAGTGGGCCGACCGCGGCCGAGAAGAAGCGCTCGGTCGCCTCGCAGCGCGCCATCGGCGACCATGCCGGCAAAAGGGGCTTGACCATCGGGCTGGAAGCGCTCAACCGCTTCGAATGCTATCTCGTCAACACCATGGCCGACCTGTCGGAACATGTCGACGCGATCGACCGGCCGCACATCAAGGCGATGTACGACACGTTTCACGCCAATATCGAGGAGGCCGATCCGATCGGCGCCTATACGAAGCATCGCCGCAATGTCGTTCATATCCACATTTCGGAGAACGACCGCGGCGTGCCGGGGCGCGGCAACATCCCGTGGAGGGAGACGTTCTCCGCCATCCGGAAAAGCGGCTACGACGACTGGCTGACGATCGAATCCTTCGGCCGCTCGCTCAAGGATCTGGCGGCGGCGACGAAGGTGTGGCGCGATTTCGCCGAGAGCCCGGAGGCGGTTTATCGCGAGGGGTATCGGCATATCAGGGACGGGTGGAAGAGGGCGGCTTAGGGTGCACCGTCCGACGGGCGTCGCGATCCTTCGCGCCCCCCTCTGTCCTGCCGGACATCTCCCCCACAAGTGGGGAGATTGGCGGCTTCGGCGCTCCGCTCAATCCTGTTACGTGGGCGATTGGCGAAAGCCGCGATGACGGCTGATCTCCCCCCAAGTGGGTCCCAAGTGGGGGAGATGCCCGGTAGGGCAGAGGGGGGCGCTGTCCCGCCGACCTCTCCTTAGAAGCAGCAGTCCAACTAGCCCTGCGCCGCCTGCAGCCGATTGTAATCATGCAGCGTGCGGCTCAGCCTGCGGCGCAGGAAGTTCGAGATGTTGTCGAAGATGAAGACGACGAGCAGCGTCAGCAGCACCATGTAGAAGACGTTGGCCCAGTTGGAATTGGTGCGCATCGCTTCCCACAGCTTCAGGCCGATGCCGCCGGCGCCGACGGCGCCGATGATCGTGGCGCCGCGGGTGTTGGATTCCCACTGGTAGAGCGTCTGGCTGATGAAGACCGGCACCACTTCCGGCAGCACGCCGTAGCGCTGCACCAAAATGCCGTTGGCGCCGGTCGAAAGCACGCCCTCGCGCGGCTTGTCGTCGATGTTCTCCAGGGCCTCGGAATAGGTTTTGCCCAATGTGCCGATCTCGGTGAAGAAGATCGCGGCACTGCCGGCCAGCGGCCCGGGGCCGAAGGCGCGGGTGAAGAACAGCGCCCAGATCAGCATGTCGACCGAGCGCATGAAATCGAAGAAGCGCTTCAGCACCTGGCCGAGCAGCCCGCTCGGCGTGATGTTGCGGGCGGCGAAAAAGGCAAGCGGGAAGGCGACGATGCCGCCAAGCAGCGTGCCGAGGAACGCCATGACGATGGTCTGCAACAGCTTCGTCCAGACATCGCCATGCTGCCACTGGGCGTTGTTCCAGATGTTGTCGGCAGCCAAGGCGAGGTTTGAGGTGCCCGGCTTGAGCTCTGGCCCGGAGGCGATGAGCGAGATGACCTCGCCGGCTGATTTGCCGAAGAAGGGCGAGCGCGTGTCGAAGACGAAATTGGCCCAGCCGAGAAAGCGCTTGCGCACCTTGACGCGATCGACGGTGACGCGCACCTCGCCGACAAAGCCCATCTTGGCGACGATCTCGTCGTCGTGGACGGTCACCCAGTCGGGCACCGGACCTGTAACCACCGGCTTGCCGCCGGTCAGCGACACCGGCACCATCTGGCCGTTGGCGACGATCGTTGCCCTGACCTTGTCGAAGGTGACGGACTTGTCCCGGTCGTCGATCAGGACGGTGAAGGTGCCGTCCGGATTCTTGATCACCCAGTCGGGATCAGGGTGCTCGCCGAGCGCCGAGAAGCGCGGATATTTCGGCGTGATCTCGGGCTGGTCGAGGCGGAATTCCGGCTGTAGGTCGTAGCTGATCCATTGCGACAGGAAGAGCGGCAGGCGCTCCCAGTGCGACTCGCGCAGCACCTGCGGCAGGCTGAAGAACCACAAGGCATAGGCGAGATAGAGCACCGTGCCGGCGATCAGCAGCAGCGGCCAGAAACGCTTGTAGGCCGGCCGCTGGAATATCTGCGGATGGCGGTCTTCGATGGCGCTCAGTTCAGAGGCGGTCATGGCCATAGCTTACTCTTTGGTCCTGACCATGATCTTGTCCGAAAACCGGCATCTATTTTTCGCTAACGCGGTCCTTTGGTTCGGGATCATGGTCACGCGCTCATCAGGAAAGCCTGCTCGCCGACGAGCTTGCGGCGCAGCCAAGCGGAGAACTGGTCGACGAGGAAGATGGTGACGAAGAGCAGCAGCACCATCGCCAGCGTCTTGGCGCCGAAGCCGCGTGAAATGGAAAGCTTCAGCTCCTCGCCGATGCCGCCGCCGCCGACCGCGCCCATGATGGTCGAGATGCGCACGTTGATCTCGATCCGAAGCAGCGTATAGGACATGAAATTGGGCAACACTTGCGGCAGGTCGGCGAAACGCACGCGCTCGAACCAGTTGGCGCCGACAGCGCGCAGGCCCTCTTCCGCGCGCATGTCGATGTTCTCGTTGATCTCGTAGAACAGCTTGCCCAGCGCGCCGATCGAATGCAGGCCGATGGCGATGATGGCGGCGACCGGGCCGATCGAGACGATGGCCGCGAACAGGCCGGCAATGACGATCTCGGGGAAGGCGCGCAGCAATTCCATGAAGCGCTTGACGATGAGCCGCAGGACCGGGCTCGGCGTCAGGTTGCGCGCGGCGATGAAGGAGAAGGGAACGGCTAAGACGAAGCCGATGAAGGTCGAGACCAGCGCCACGTTCACCGTGGTCAGCATCAGCTCGAAATATTCGGGGATGTAGAAGCCGCCCCAGACATAGACGCGGCCGAGCGGGAAGTTGAACTCCTGCGTGCCCTTGTCGTTGGGCGAGGCGATGTCGAACAGGGCGCGCCAGACATCGTTCCAGTCCTTCGGGACCAGCCAGCTCAGGAAATCGAGGATGTGCGGCAGCCGGTCGAAGAAATGCCCCGCATTGGCTTCGTCGGCGAACCACATGGTGGCGCACATGGCGACAAGCAGCAGGCCGACGCCGAGCGCGGTGTAGAAACGTCGCAGCGAGGTCTGGCGCCGCCAGGCGTCGGCCTGCTGGCGGGTGGCGTCGGAATGAAGTGTCGCTGATGTCATGATCGGGACATGCAAAAAGGGCGGCGTCGCCGCATCGGCCCGAAAATCGAAATCCCGATCTTCGGAAAAAGCCGATGCGGCCATTCAATGTGCTAAAGCGTACTTTGTGCGTCCAACTGGACGCACGCCGCTTTAGAGGAAGCCGCCGCCCTTTCTGATCTTGCCGTCAGCCGCCGATGGCGGCTTTGCGGGCTTCGACGATGACGCTGTAGAAGTCAGGCTTCACCGGGACGTAGCCGGTGAAATCGCCACCCTCGACGCCTTCGAAGCAAGCCTTGTCCTTGGCCGGCAGCGCGGTGAAGAAAGCGGTGAGCTTGGCGGCCATGTCGTCGCCGAGCGCGGTGCGGACAACCAGCGGGCCGTTCGGGATCAGGCCCGAGCGCCACACTTCGACAAAGTCGTTCGGGTCGACGGCGCCCTTGGCGACTTCCTTGTGGAAGGTGCCTGAGGTGTAGCCGTTCTTGAAATCGCCGATGCCGGAGGAATCGTCCACCGCTACGTCGACCTTGCCGTCGCGCACGGCCAGCACGTTGTTCTCGTGGCCGCCGTTGAACTGGGTCGAGGCGAAGTAGGTTTCGTTGGAAGCGCCGGTGTCCTTCGGAATCTGGGTCAGCGGGATCAGATAGCCGGAGGTCGAATCCGGATCGGCATAGCCGAGCTTCTTGCCCTTGGCCGACTTGATGTCGGTGATCCCCGAGGTCTTCAGCGCCAGGCCGATCGAGAAGTAGCCGGTCGAGCCGTCGGTCTGCTTGGTGGTGAGGATCGGCGTGACCGCCTTCGGGTCCTTGAGATAGACGCTGGCATAGCCGGAAGCGCCGAGCTCGGCGAAGTCGAGCGTGCCGCCGAGCAGGCCCTGGATGACGCCGTCATAGTCGGCGGCCGGGAACAGCGACACCTTTTCGAAGCCGAATTCCGACTTCAGGTGATCGGCGAGGCACTGGTAGTTGCGCAGGCGGTCGGTCTCGTTCTCACCGCCGAGGATGCCGACGCGGAATTCCTTGACGTCGGCGGCATGCGCGGCGCTGGCCGCCATGGCGAGCAGCGAAACCGCCCCAAAAACCATCTTCCTGAACATTTTGTCTCTCTCCTGTTGCTCCGGCTGCGCGCCGGCGGCGTTCTGATTTTTCAAGTCTTGCCTTTGACGCTGGCGGGCGATCCGGGTTGCTCTGCTGAAATCCACGATTTGCCCGCACCGGCAGGGGCCGGGACGGTGGACTCAGTAGCCAGGGAAGGCTGGTTCGAGCGGTCCGGCGGATGCGATGATCTTCGGCTTGATGGTCACGCTGGTCGACGTGATGGCTTCCGAGATCTCGGCGCCGCTGGCATCGGCGCCGTAGACGGTGCGCACGGCATCGCGGTCGAGGTCTTCCGGAGCGCCGTCGAAGACGACCTTGCCGGCGGCCATGCCGATGATGCGGGTGCAATAGGCGCGGGCAGTGTCCAGCGTGTGCAGGTTGGTGACGACGGTGATGCCTTCGCGCAGATTGATGTCGCGCAGGGAATCCATCACCACCTTGGCGTTGAGCGGATCGAGCGAGGCGATCGGCTCATCTGCCAGAATCACCTTCGGCTGCTGCATCATGGCGCGGGCGATCGCCACACGCTGCTGCTGACCGCCGGACAGCGTGCCGGCCGGCTGCAGCGCGGTGCGGGCGATGTCGAGGCGCTCGAGCGCGGCCACCGCCTCGGCGCATTCGGTGCGCGTGAACATGCCGAGCAGGTTGGAAACCGTCGAGCGATGATTGAGACGCCCGAGCAGCACGTTGGTCAGCACGTCGAGGCGCGGCACGAGGTTGAACTGCTGGAAGATCATGGCGCAGTCGCGCTGCCATCGCCGCAGCGGCGAGCCCTGCAGGCTGGAAACCTCCGCGCCCTCAAAAAAAATCGATCCCTGGCTCGGATCGATGAGACGATTGATCATGCGCAAAAGCGTCGACTTGCCGGCGCCGGAACGGCCGATGATGCCGACCATCTGGCCGCGCGGGATCGAGATGCTGATATCGCTGACGGCGGTGTTCTTGCCAAATCGTCGGGTTACGCCGCGGATATCAAGCGTGGCCGATGATGCTGACATACCAAAACTCCAGTCCGTCGCGCTTTGCAGGTCTGTTAACCTTCGCTAGCGCAGGCCGATGAAGCTGGGGTGTCGGATTGATGTCAGTTTTGTTACGTCCACAGGCTTGGAGATTTAACCAAGCACCAGCAATTCCTCGAAGTGCTTCATGTCCTTGAAGCTGCAGAAGGCCGGCGGCCTGAGCTCGATCACAGGAGCCTCGCGTTCGAGGAACGACAGGCAGTCATCGAACAGATCTTGCCAGGCCGCGGCTCGCTCGTCGGCGAGACGGCGGATCTGATAGGCGAAGGTGATGTGGAAGACATAGGCGTCGTGGTCCGGATGGCGGTAGCCGAACGGCACCGACAGCGCGTCGCGCCACAGGCGCAGGATGCGCTCGTCCTCAGCGGAAGCACCGGCAACCGTAAGGCCGTTCGGCGTGATGCCGACGGTCTTGACGCGGAAGGATGGACAGGCCTCGAAGTCCTCCAGGCGCTGCAGATAGAGGCCGGTCATGTCGTCGATGCTGGTGTCGAGCGGCAGGTCGGAGGGCCAGTAGGGGAGCCGGCGCCGGTACTCGATGATGCCCTGGAACAGGGTCATGTGCAGGCTGGAGATCGGCGTGAAGGCGAGGCGGTCCGCGTCGGGCATGGCGCGGATGCGCTCGCGCACCTCGATGATCGCGGCTTGCGAAGGCGAGCCGCCGACAAGGTGACTGACGACCGTGTTGCCGGGTTCGGGGAGGAAGTTGCCCGAGCTGTCGTAACGGGTGCCGAGATGCACCGGCGCTGTCGGGTTGGAGCCTTCGAAAAATCCGGCTAGCGGGGGGCTGACTGTGGCGAGCATCGCGATCTCCTTGGGGAGATGGCGTCCTGTCCGAGTCATGTGTCAACGGTGTGAAGGGTGAATGGTGAATGGTGAGAAAGAAGGCTTCGTTGCATTCACTATTGACCATTCACCATTCACCGTGCCTAGCCGCCATGCTTCTCCAGAAATGCCTCCGCCGACAGCTCGCGGAAATCGTCGAGCGCGGTCCGCAGCCTTGCATGGTCCCAATCCCACCAGGCTAGAGCCTGGTAGCGCTCGGCGGTGCGGCGATCGAAGCGCTCGCGGATCGGCTTCGCCGGCACGCCGCCGACGATTGTGTAGGGCGCGACATCCTTCGACACCACGGCGCCCGCGCCGACGGCCGCGCCGTCGCCGACGGTGACGCCGGGCAGGATGGTCGAGCCATGGCCGAGCCAGGTGTCGTGGCCGATCGTGACGCGTTTGGCGCGGCGCTCGGCGAAGAACTCGCTTTCATGCTCGGCGTCGTCCCAATAGTCCGATGCGCGGTAGGTGAAGTGATGCAGCGTCGGACGCCATGTCGGATGGTTGGTGGCATTGATGCGCACGCTTGCCGCGATGTTGGAGAACTTGCCTATGGTTGCGCACCACACGGCGCAGTCCTGCATCATGTAGGAATAGTCGCCGAGCTCGCATTCGGCGACGCGGCTGCGCTCGGCGATCTCGGTCCAGCGGCCGAGCGTCGAGTTTTCGACCTGCGCCGTCGGATGGATCAGCGGCACCTCCGAAAGCTTCTTCATGCGGCGATCTTTCCGGCGGCGAAGGCGGTGACGTCGATGACGCGATCGGCGACAGCCTCGCGGACATCGAGGTCGTGAAAGATGCCGAGCAGGGCGACGCCCGCCGCCTTCTTGGCGGCGATAAGCTCGACCACGACATCGCGGTTCTTCGAGTCGAGCGAAGCGGTCGGCTCGTCGAGCAGCAGGATCGGATGCTCGGTGATGAAGCCGCGCGCGATGTTGACGCGCTGCTGCTCGCCGCCCGAGAAGGTGGCCGGCGGCAGCGCCCAGAGCTTTTCGGGCAGATTGAGCTGCGCAAGCAAGCTGCGTGCTTTTTCCCGCGCGCCTTCGCGATCCTCGCCGCGCTCGACCAGCGGCTCGGCGACGACGTCGAGCGCGGAGACACGCGGCACGGTGCGCAGGAACTGGCTGACATAGCCGATGGTATGGCGGCGCACGGAAAGCACGGTGCGCGGGCTGGCGGAGGCGAGGTCGATCAACCCGCCGCCATGCTGGACGATGATCTGACCTTCATCGACGGCGTAGTTGCCGTAAAGCATCTTCAGGATCGAGCTTTTTCCGGCGCCGGACGGGCCGCCGAGCACGGCGCATTCGCCGGCGCGGATCGAGAAGGAGACCCCCGCCACCACCGGCAGCGTGACGCCGTCGCGCAGATGCATGGTGAAGCTTTTGGCGACATCGGAGACAACGAGAGGAGTGGCCATCATCACACCTGCAGGATGGAAGAAACGAGAAGCTGCGTATAAGGCGCGCGCGGATCGTCGAGCACGCGGTCGGTGAGGCCGCTTTCGACGACGCGCCCGTCCTTCATCACCATCATGCGCTGCGACAGCAACCGCGCCACGGCGAGGTCGTGGGTGACGACGATCGCAGCAAGCCCAAGATCGGTGACCAGCCCGCGCAACAGGTCGAGCAGGCGCGCCTGCACCGAGACGTCGAGGCCGCCGGTCGGCTCGTCCATGAACACAAGGCGCGGGCCGGTGACCAGGTTGCGGGCGATCTGCAGGCGCTGGCGCATGCCGCCGGAAAAGGCGCGCGGCTCGTCGTCGATGCGGTCCTCGTCGATCTCGACGCGTGACAGCCAGTCGACGGCGGTGGCGCGGATCTTGCCGTAGTGGCGGTCGCCGACCGCCATCAGCCGCTCGCCGACATTGGCGCCGGCAGATACCGTCATGCGCAGGCCGTCGGCCGGGTTCTGGTGGACGAAGCCCCAGTCGGCGCGCATCAGGAAGCGCCGCTCGGCCTCGCTCATGCGGTAGAGCTCGCGCCATTGGCCGTCGCGCATGCGGTAACTGGCGGTGCCGGAGGAAGGCAGCAGGCGGGTCGACAGGCAGTTGAGCAGCGTCGTCTTGCCGGAGCCGGATTCGCCGACCACCGCCAGAACCTCGCCTGGCCAGAGGTCGAAGGTGACGTTCTCGCAGCCGACGCGCGAGCCGTAGAATTTGGACAGCGCTGAAACGCGCAGCAGCGGTTCGTCGGTCATTCTGCCGGCTCCTTTGTTTCAAGGGCGAGATGGGTTTCCGGCGCAAGGTGGCCGTGATGGCCCTCTTCGCGGCGCTTCTCGCAATAGTCGGTGTCGGAGCAGACGAACATGTGGCCGCCACGGTCGTCGAGGATGACCTCGTCGAGATAGACATTCTCGGCGCCGCAGAGCGCGCAAGGCTGGTCGAAGGTCTGGACCTCGAAGGGATGGTCCTCGAAATCGAGGCTGACGACGTCGGTGAAGGGCGGCACCGCATAGATGCGCTTCTCTCGGCCGGCACCGAACAATTGCAGGGCCGGTGAGCGATGCATCTTCGGATTGTCGAATTTGGGTGTCGGCGAGGGGTCCATCACGTAGCGGCCCTCGACCTTGACCGGATAGGCATAGGTGGTGGCGATGCGGCCGTGCCTGGCGATGTCCTCGTAGAGCTTCACATGCATGAGGCCGTATTCCTCCAGCGCATGCATCTTGCGCGTCTCGGTCTCGCGCGGCTCGAGGAAGCGCAGCGGCTCTGGGATCGGCACTTGGAAGACCAGCACCTGGCCCGCGGTCAGCGGATGCTCGGGGATGCGGTGGCGGGTCTGGATGATGGTGGCGGTTGCCGTGTCGGTGGTGACGACGACCTTGGCGACCTTCTTGAAGAAGGCGCGGATCGAGACGGCATTGGTGGTGTCGTCGGCACCTTGGTCGATGACCTTGAGCACGTCATCCGGGCCGATGATCGAGGCGGTGACCTGCACGCCGCCTGTGCCCCAGCCATAGGGCATCGGCATCTCGCGCGAGGCGAAGGGCACCTGGTAGCCGGGAATGGCGATGCCCTTCAGGATGGCGCGGCGGATCATCCGCTTGGTCTGCTCGTCGAGATAGGCGAAGTTGTAGGTGGCGATCTCTGTCGGTTGCGCGGTCATTCCGCGGCCTCCCTCTTGTCTTCAGCCTTGTCCTCGTTTTCCCGCGCCTCGTATTCGGCGCGCATGCGGCGCACGAGGCCGAGCTCGGCCTGGAAGTCGACATAATGCGGCAGCTTCAAATGCTCGACGAAGCCGGTCGCCTGGACATTGTCGGAATGCGAGATGACGAATTCCTCGTCCTGCGCGGCGGCGACGACATCCTCGCCAAGCTCGCTTGCGCGCAGCGCCCGGTCGCAGAGCGCCATCGCCATCGCCTTGCGCTCGCTCTGGCCGAAGACCAGGCCATAGCCGCGGGTGAACTGCGGCGGCGCCTTGGCCGAGCCCTTGAACTGGTTGACCATCTGGCATTCGGTGACGCGGATGGAGCCGAGCGGCACGGCGAAGGGTAGCTCCGGCACGTCCAGTTCCAGCTCGACCTCGCCGATGCGTATCTCGCCGACGAAGGGATGGTTGCGGGCGTAGCCGCGCTGCGTCGAATAGCCGAGCGCCAGGAGAAAGCCTTCGTCGCCGCGCGACAGCGCCTGTAGGCGGATGTCGCGCGCCATCGGGAATTGCAGCGGCTCGCGCGTGATGTCGCCGGGCACGTGGTCCAGCGGCATCTCGCCATCGGCCTCGATCAGGCCTTCATGGGCGAGGATCGCCGAAACGCGCGGCATGGCCTCCGGCTCGGCCGGACGCTGCGCCGGCATCTCGACCTCGGCGTCGGCGGCGAATTCCGGATCGAGCAGGCGGTGCGTATAGTCGAAGGTCGGGCCGAGCACCTGGCCGCCGGGCAGATCCTTGTAGGTGGCCGAGACACGACGCTCGACCTGCATGGCGCCGGTGTCGACCGGATTGGTGTAGCCGAAGCGCGGCAGCGTGGTGCGGTAGGCGCGCACCAGGAAGATCGCCTCGATCATGTCGCCGCGCGCCTGGACGACGGCAAGAGCCGCAAGCTCGCGGTCGTAGAGCGAGCCTTCGCTCATCACCCGGTCGACGCCGAGCGCCAGCTGCTCGACGATCTGGTCGAGGCGCAGCGCCGGCACCGAGCGGTCGCCGCGGCGGCGGTCGGCAAGCAGGCGATGCGCATTGGCAATAGCGGCTTCGCCGCCTTTCACCGCGACATACATGTCATGCCTCCATCGTCTTGATGCGGGTGGTGCGCGGCAGGCAGGCGAGGTTGCCGGGCGCCGCCAGAATGATGTCGACGCCGCGCGGGAAACGCTGGTTGTTCTGCTTCCACTGCTCGACGAAATGGCGCGGCATGCCGGGAGGCGCGATCATCGACGTCTTCTCGATCCCCGGACCTTCGAGCAGCAGCGACGGGCCCGAGGCAAGATCGTCGATCAAGAGGATCAGCGTCGTCGAGCGGTCGGGATATTCCTGCGTGCCTTGCGCAAAACCGTCGAGCGCCGCCATCTCCTTCGGATTGGCGATCAAGGCGAAATGCGCGTCGGCCGGCGTGTTGGCCGAAGGCGCGCCGGTGTGAAAGCCGAGCCAGGCCTTGACCGCGGCTTCGGCCTGCAGCGGCGGATCGAGCCAGACCGGCGTGTCGTTGTCGCAGAGCGAGAGCGCCACGGCGCCGGCCGTCGCCGGCAGCGGCGCCGGCGGGCGGGCGAGCTGCGGTAGCGGCTGGACAGTGCCGGGGCGGGCCATCGCGTCCATGATGGCGCGGAACACCGCCTGGGCGTTGAAGACCGGCTCCGCGAAGCCGCCGTCGATCGATTGCGTGGCGATATCCATCAGTCCTCTCCGCGCACCATGGTGAAGAAATCCACTTTCGTGGCCGCCGTTTCGACGCGCTTTGTCTCGCGCGCCGCGGCAAGCGCCGCGCGCAAGGGCGCGGCGAGCTTTGTCTCGACCGCTTCGCGGTGCGCCGGGTCCTGCCACAGCGCGTCGGCGATCGCCGCAAGCTTGGCCTTGCCCTTGTCGCGGCCGAGCGCATAGGAGTGGCCGACCTGGCCGGAGGGCAACCGCACCGTGGCGCGGGTGACCGTCGCCTCGCCGACATTGAACGGCGCGCCGCCGCCGCCGATCCGCCCGCGCACCGTCACCAATCCGGTTTCAGGACCGCGCAAGAGCTCGGCCTCGGGGGGCAGGCCCGACTCGTTCCACAGGCGAGCGATCTCATCGGCCGCGGCGTGCGCCAGCGTCGCCATCAAGGCCTTCCGCCCGGCCTGCTCGCGCGCTTCCTGTCCTCGCATGGCATCGCTCCTTGCATAGAGAAAATTTGTCTATTGATATAGACAACTATACAAATTATACTCACTTGGTATCGGGAGTCCATGACGGGTGGATGACAACGGGTGCAAAAGTTGGGGTGGGGACGTTGG
>NZ_VFUG01000028.1:0-50200 GCF_006440615.1 Mesorhizobium sp. B2-6-2
TATGAATAACTTTCCCCGGACATCCCTGCCCCTCGTGGGGGAGATGTCCGGCAGGACAGAGGGGGGCGCGAAGGAACTCCGACTTCACCGAAGAGGTACCCGGTAATGTGGTCTCTCTTCCTGCGCGACATTCGCCTCTCGATCCGTGCCGGCGGCGGGGCGCTGATCGGCGTGATTTTTTTCCTCGCTGTCATCGTCACCATCCCGTTCGGCGTCGGTCCCGATCTCAATCTGCTCGCCCGCATCGGCCCGGCGATCCTGTGGATCGCTGCGCTGCTTGCCTGCCTGCTCGGGCTCGACCGGCTGTTCCAGGCCGACCGCGAGGACGGCTCGCTCGATCTGCTGGTGCTGAATGGCGATCGCCACATGCTGGCGCTGACGGTGCTGACGAAATGCCTGGCGCACTGGACGGGCAGCGTGCTGCCGCTGGTGGTCGCGGCACCTCTGCTCGGCCTGTTCATGAATATGGAGCCGCTGGGCATCGGCGCCACGGCGCTCACATTGCTCGTCGGCACGCCGGCCATCACCTTCATCGGCGCGGCGGGCGCAGCGGTGGCGGTGGCGCTGCCGCGCGGCGGATTGCTTATTTCGGTGCTGGTGCTGCCGCTCACCATTCCGGTTCTGATCTTCGGCGTTTCGGCAAGCTATGGCGCGGTGGCCGATCCGGCGCCGTTCCTGCAGCCTTTCCTCATTCTTGCCGCGCTGACGCTGTTTCTTGCGGTGCTCGGTCCACTGGCGGCGGCGCTGGCGTTGCGGCACGGAACGGATTGAGGCGACGAAGGCGTTGCCTCACTGCGGCACCGCGGCAAATTGCGGACCGGCCGACGCGGGGTTATGGAAAGACATGATCGGAACGGTTGACATGGCCACGAGCAGGGAGCGGTCGCTATGAGCGCGCACGCCCTGTTCGTCACCGCTGCCTATGCCATCACCGCCGTCGTGCTGGCCGGACTGATCGGCTGGATCCTGCTCGACCAGCGGGCGCGCAGGCGTGAGCTTGCAGCGCTGGAAGCGGCCGGGGTGCGGCGGCGTTCCGACAAGGCCGTCAAGCCATGAGCCTCGAAAGCGAAGCTCCGGCACCGCGCCGCCGCCTGTTCGTGCTTCTGCCGCTCTTGGTGTTCCTGGGGCTGGCGGGGCTGTTCCTGTCGCAACTTCTGTCGGGCCGCGACGTTTCGGAAATCCCCTCGGCGCTGATCGGCCTGCCGGCGCCGCCGACCAGCCTGCCGCCGCTCGAAGGGACGAGCCTGCCGGGGCTCGAGTCGAAAGACTTTGCCGGCAAGGTGACGCTGGTCAACGTGTTCGCGTCCTGGTGCGCGCCGTGCCGCGAGGAGCATCCGGTGCTGCTCGGCCTGTCGCAGGACAAGCGCTTCACGCTTGCCGCGCTGAACTACAAGGACCAGCCGGAAAACGCCCGCCGCTTCCTTGGCGAGCTCGGCAATCCCTATCAGGCGATCGGCGCCGATCCGGCCGGGCGCGCGGCGATCGACTGGGGCGTCTATGGCGTGCCGGAGACCTTCGTCATCGGCAAGGACGGCAAGATTGCCTACAAGCATGTCGGGCCACTGACGCCGGAGTCGGTGAGAGCGTTGCTGTTGCCGCAGATCGAGAAGGCGCTGGCGGCGCCGGGTTGACGCGCCCCCTCATCCGGCCGCTTCGCGGCCACCTTCTCCCCGAGGGGAGAAGAGGTTGACGTCGGCGCATACCTGCTCCTCTCCCCTTGGGGAGAGGTCGGATTGCCCCGAATTGCCCTTCGCAATTCGGTTGGCAATCCGGGTGAGGGGGAATTCCCCTCGACCGGAATGACTCAGCCGTAGATCTGCTTGTGGATCTGGTAGAGCATCTCGGAACGGTCGGCGCGCAGATCGGCGAGATCGCGGCTGGACAGGTTCTCGATTTCGGCGACGAGGCGGTTGTAGTGACGGCGCTTGGCCATGGTGGCGCGGGCGCGGGAGACAAGATTGTCGAACATGACAGGGTTCCTTCTTCGTTATTCCTCCCTGACGATTGCCAGCATGACATAGGAATGATGCATTGCAAAAGAAAGATGTTGCAATGCACCATTGCAGTCAGCGCATAGCCGGTTAATTGCACGCTAACAGGCCCTGCATCCGACGCGCGGCCATGCAGGGTCATTCGGCTTCACGCAGTTCTCATCCGTTTTTGTCATACAAATTGCTGGCCTGCCGTCTTGCCAGAACGGCTGCGGGCTGGCTTGATCCGCCCGTCACCTGATGCCGGGAGGAAATTGATGGCGGCCGCTGACTATTACGAAGTTCTCGATCCGCGCTTCGCGCGCCTGTTCAACGGCAACGCGCAGGTGGAGAAGCTGTTCACCGGCTGCCGCTGGGCGGAAGGGCCTGCCTGGTTCGCCGCCGGCCGCTATGTCGTCTGGTCCGACATCCCGAACAACCGCATGTTGCGCTATGACGAGACCGACGGCAGCGTCAGCGTGTTCCGCCAGCCGTCCGGCAATTCCAACGGCAACACGGTCGACCGGCAGGGCCGGCTGGTGACCTGCGAGCATTCCGGCCGCCGCGTCAGCCGAACGGAATTCGACGGCTCAGTCACCACCATCGCCGAGACGTGGAAGGGCAAGCGGCTGAACTCGCCCAACGACGTGGTGGTGCGCTCCGACGGCTCGATCTGGTTCACCGATCCGAGCTACGGCATCGACACCGACTATGAGGGCGACAAGGCCGAAAGCGAGATCGGCGCCTGCAATGTCTATCGCGTCGATCCCGAGACCGGCGATGTCGAGGCCGTCATCACCGATATGGTGCGGCCGAACGGGCTCGCCTTCTCGCTCGACGAAAGCCTGCTCTATGTCGTCGACACCGGCCGCACGCATGGCGAGAAGAATCCCGCGCATATGCGCGTCTTCAATGTCGGCAAGCACGGCAAGAAAGTTTCCGGCGGCAAGGTGTTCGCCGACTGCGCCGCCGGCCTGTTCGACGGGTTCAGGCTCGATTCGGACGGGCGCATCTGGACAAGTGCTGCCGACGGCATCCATTGCTACGATCCCGACGGCACGCTGATCGGCAAGGTCAAGGTGCCGGAGGTGACCGCCAACTGCGTGTTCGGCGGCAGCAAGCTCAACTGCCTCTACATCGCCGGCACCACCTCGCTCTACATGGTGCGGCTCATGGTGAACGGGGCCAAGACGTACTGACAGCGAGGCATATCAGCGGGAGAGAAAAATGCCGTTCGTCAATATCCGCATTGTCAAGGAAGTGATCGCCGCCGATCCGGCCGGCAAGAAGGCTGACATCGCCAAGAAGGTGACTGCGGCCATCATGGACGCCACCGGGCTCGGCAACGACGATGTCTGGGTGGTGTTCGAGGAGGTCAACGCCCGCGACTGGTATGTCGGCAAGACCGATGTCGAGACGCGGAGGAAGGGGTAGGACGCCGCACGCCGCAGCCCGGAAGTTGCGAGAGGTCGGCGGGACAGCGCCCCCTCTGTCCTGCCGGACATCTCCCCCACAAGGGGGGAGATCAGATGTCGCCTCGGCTTTCGCCAATCGCCGACGTCGCAGGAAGCGCGCCGGCGCGGAAACTGCCAATCTCCCCCCTTGTGGGGGAGATGCCCGGCAGGGCAGAGGGGGGCGCGAAGGATCGCAAGCGAAGCAGGTCACTGTGATCGAATAAAGCCAGAGAAAGCCTCGATCGCTCCCCACATCGCCTGCCGGTTCGCATCTTCGCCAAGGACCGCCTCCACCTCCGCCGGCTTCTTGCCCAGCAGCGCGATCTCCAGCGCCGTCTCCTCATACATCGCGAACGACATCGTCCGCATGATCTCGGCCAGCGCCGCCCGCGCATAGAGCGAGCGGGGCGAGGCGTGGACCAGCATCGCCGGCTTGCCGACCGCGGCGTCGCGCGAGACCAGCCAGTCCAGCGCGTTCTTCATGCCGCCGGGCACGCCATGCGCATATTCCGGGCAGGAGACGACGATGCCGTCGGCGCGGGTCACCGCCTCGATCAGTCGCGCTGCTTCGGGCGGCGTGCGCGCGCCCTCGTCGTCGGGATTAAAGATCGGCAAGCGGCCAAGACCGTCATAAACCTCGACGCGGCAGTCCGTGGGCGCGTTGGCAGCCAATGCGGCAATCAGGGCCGAGTTGGTCGAGGCGGCGCGCAGGCTGCCCGATATGGCGATGATCTCGATCAAGGGAGAGCCGGACGAAGGGTTGAGTCGTCCGGCAAGCCTACCACATGGTCTGGCGGTAATCGTGGTCCAGCTCGCGGTCGATCTCGCCGGCGCTTTCGCTGAGCGCCAGCTGGTCGCGGATGATCTGGCCGAGCGTCGGCAGGGTCGCGCGGTCGTACCAGGTCTCCGGCTTCCACAGATCGGAGCGCATGAAGGCCTTGGCGCAATGCATATAGGCGGCCTTGACCGTCACCACGATCACGCTCAGCGGCTCCTTGCCGTCGACGGCCAGGCGTTCGCGCAAGGTGGGATCGACGGTGATGCGGGCGCCGCCATTGACGCGCAGCGTCTCGTTCATGCCGGGGATGAGGAAAAGCAGTCCGACCGATGGGTTGCGGATGATGTTTTCCAGCGTGTCCAGACGGTTGTTTCCGGGACGGTCGGGAATGGCGATGGTGGAGTTGTCGAGGATGGCGGCGAAGCCGGGCTTGTCGCCCTTGGGTGTGACGTCGGCATTGCCGGCGCCGTCGGAGGAGCCGATCAGCACGAAGGGGCTCTTGCCGATGAAGGAGCGGCAATGGCCGTCGAGGGCCTTGAGCTCCTTGCGGATCGAGCCGTCGGTCGGCCGGGGCGTCTTGTAGACCGTCCTCAGCTCGTCATGCGTGGTGAGGAATTCCATACTGCCCCCCTTTCTGACGCAATTCCGGACGGAGATTACGGCGAAGTCGCCGAACCCGACCGGCAGTCGCTTTTCCTCGAATTGCTTTAGTTTCCGGCCTTCTCATGCTTGGACTTTTCCTCCAGCGAGTGGCGCATGATCAGCGGCATCTGGCTGAAGGTGAACAGCAAGGTGATCGGGATGGTGCCCCAGACCTTGAAATAAAGCCAGGTCGCCTCGGAAAAGTTGCGCCACACGACCTCGTTGAGCGCAGCGAGGAACAGGAAAAACAGTCCCCAGCGGAAGGTCAGCTTGCGCCAGCCCTCGGCATCGAGCTGGAAGGCGGAATCGAAGACGTAGCCGAGCAGCGACCGGCCGAACAGCAGCCCGCCGAGCAACGTGACGCCGAACAGCGAATTGATGATCGTCGGCTTCATGAAAGCGAAGGTCTTGTCCTGCAGGTAAAGCGCCAGCGCGCCGAAGACGAACACGACGATCGCCGAGACCAGCGGCATCAGCGGCAGGCTGCGCGTCAGCAGCCAGGAGGCGCTCAGCGAAAGCGCCGTCGCGGCCATGAAGAAGGCGGTGGCGATCAGGATCGGCTCGCCGAGATGGGCGAGCACCGGGAATTTCCCGGCCAGCCACTCGCCGCGGATGGTGGTGAAGAAGAACACCAGGCCAGGCCCAAGCTCGAGCAGGAACTTCAAGCCGGGATTGATCGGCTTGCGGCGTGGATCGGACGGGTCGCGTTCGATGATGTTCATAAAAGTCCTTCTTGCGCACGATCTGGCCGAAAAGCAGGCGGCCTTGCAAGATCGCGCCTTGTTCAAGCCACGCCGGCGATGGCTCTCGCGAATTCGCTGGCGGAAAACGGTTCAAGGTCGTCGACCTGCTCGCCGACGCCGATGAAATAGACCGGCAGCCGGTGCTTGGCGGCGATCGCCACCAGAATACCGCCGCGCGCCGTGCCGTCCAGCTTGGTCATCACCAGGCCGTTGACGCCGGCGACGTTGCGGAAGATCTCAACCTGGTTCAGCGCGTTCTGGCCGGTTGTGGCATCGACCGTCTGCAGCACCGTGTGCGGCGCTTCCGGATCGAGCTTGCCCAGCACGCGCACGATCTTTTCCAGCTCGGCCATCAGCTCGGTCTTGTTCTGCAGGCGCCCGGCCGTGTCGATGATCAGCACGTCGGAGCCCGCCTCCTTCGCCTTGTCGAAGGCGTCATAGGCGAGGCCCGCCGCATCAGCACCAAGCTTGGAGGCGACGACCGGCGATTTCGTGCGCTCGCCCCAGATCTTGAGCTGCTCGATCGCGGCGGCGCGGAACGTGTCGCCGGCGGCCAGCATCACCTTGAGGCCGCCATCGGTGAGCTTGGCGGCCAGCTTGCCGATGGTGGTGGTCTTGCCGGTGCCGTTGACGCCGACGACCAGGACGACATGCGGCTTATGGCTGAGGTCGAGCTCGAGCGGCCTGGCGACCGGCGCCAGCACCTTTTCCACCTCCGCCGCCATCACGGCGCGGACTTCCGAGTCCGAGACATCCTTGCCGTAGCGGCTGGAGGCAAGCGAATCGGTGACGCGCAGCGCGGTTTCCACGCCGAGATCGGCGCGGATCAGCACGTCCTCCAGGTCCTGCAGCGTGTCCTCGTCCAGCTTGCGCTTGGTGAAGACGCCGGCGATGTTGCCGGTAAGCTCGCGCGAGGAGCGGGCCAGCCCGTCGCGCATGCGCTGGAACCAGGAGCGCCGCGGCGCCGGCTCCGGCGCCTTCACCGGCTCGGCCTTCTGCTCGACCTTTTTTGAGACCGTTACCTTGCCGGCAGGGGGGGCGGGTGTCGGCGGCGACGGCAAAGCCTCCGGCTCCGGTGCGATCTCGGCATGGATCGGCTGCAGCTCCACGGGCGCGGGCTGTCGAATAGGAGGCGCGATTTCCGCTACGGCTTCGGCGGATGGTTCCACAGAGGGCGGCGCCGCTGGCGGCACCTCGATGGACGCTGGCGTTTCGACCGGGACTTCGGCAGGCGGCGTCGGCACTTCGACCGGTGGCTGCTCAGGCAGCGGTTCCGGACGCGAAGGGTCGATGTCAGGTTGCGTCGGCGCAGGTGCGGGCACTTCCTGCGGAGCAGGTTCGGGTGTCGGTGCAGGTAAAGGCTCAGGTTGTGCCGGCGGCACTTCTTCGGGGGCCGGCGGCTCCGGCTTTTCGGGCGCCGGTTGCGGCTCTTCTTCCGGCTCGGGCTGCGGCAGCGGTTCCGGCTCGGCGGGAATGTTGGGCTCCGGCACCGGCGGGATGGTTGGAGCGGGCTCGGGCTTCGGCTCTTCGGGGACCGGTTGAGGCTCAGCCTCCGGCTTCAGCGCCTCCAGCGCGTCCCACTTGATCGGCGGCAGCGCTTCGTCGACGCGCTCCTCGACGACCTCTTTCCTGCCGAACGAAAATATCTTCTTGAAGAAACCAGCCATGCGTCTCGCAGTCTCAGGCGGCTTGCGCGGCAAGCGGGGCCGCAATCAGTCGGGCGCCGTCATGGCCGGCGACCATGGCGTCGACGATCTCGCCGGGCGCGCCGGCGTCGATCGCGGCCAGCGTAAAACCTTCGGTACGGCCGAGCCCGTCGCGCTCGACCAGGATCGATTGCCGTGTGCCGGAGAGCGACGACAAATGATGGCGATAGGCTGTCTCGCCGGCGGCGCGCAGCCTGGCGGCGCGCGCCTTCACCACCTCACGGCGAACCTGCGGCATGCGCGCGGCCGGTGTGCCTTCGCGTGGCGAGAACGGAAAGACGTGGAGATGCGTCAGGCCGCATTCCTCGACTATTCTCTCCGAATTCTCGAACATCGCCTCGGTCTCGGTCGGGAAGCCGGCGATGATGTCGGCGCCGAAGACGACACCGGGACGCAGCTTGCGCACGTCCTCACAGAAGCGGATCGACTGGTCGCGCAGATGGCGGCGCTTCATGCGCTTCAGGATCATGTCGTCGCCCGACTGCAGCGACAGATGCAGATGCGGCATCAGCCTCGGCTCGGTGGAAATGGCGTCGAGCAGGTCGTCGTCGGCCTCGATGGAATCGATGGAGGACAATCTCAGCCGCTTCACATCCGGCACCTGGCGCAGGATCGTCTTCACCAGTTTTCCCAGTTTTGGCGCGCCCGGCAGGTCGGCGCCGAAACTGGTCATGTCGACGCCGGTCAGCACGATCTCGGCATAGCCGTTGCCGGCGAGGCGCTTGACCTGCTCGACCACCGCGCCCATCGGCACGGAGCGCGAATTGCCGCGGCCGTAAGGGATGATGCAGAAGGTGCAGCGATGGTCGCAGCCATTCTGCACCTGCACGAAGGCGCGCGCGCGGCCCTCGATGGCGTCGACCATGTGGCTTGCCGTCTCGCGCACCGAAAAAATGTCGTTGACGCGCGCCTTCTCGGTGTCGTTGACGCCGAAATCGGGCAGCGCGCGGTAGGAGTTGGCCTTGAGCTTCTCCTCATTGCCGAGCACCAGGTCGACCTCGTCCATTGCTGTGAAATTCTGCGGCTCGGTCTGGGCCGCGCAGCCGGTGACGATGATGCGGGCTGAAGGGTTCTCGCGGCGCGCCTTGCGGATCGCCTGCTTGGCCTGGCGCACCGCTTCGGCGGTGACGGCGCAGGTGTTGAAGATGAAGGCGCCGCCATTGAGCTCGCCCAGGCCGGCGTTTTCGGCCTCGCGGCGCATCACTTCCGATTCATAGGTGTTGAGGCGGCAGCCGAAGGTGACGACGTCGATACCTGTCGTGGTGGAGACTTGGGATACCACGCCTTTTCCAAGGGCGGACATCAGGCGGCGCTTTCGGTGTCGCGGGCCCAGGCGCCGGTCGAGGGATCGAAGCTGCCGGAAAATTCCCATTCGGCGGCACCTGTCAGGACGACGTGGTCGTCGTCGCGCCATTCGACATTGAGCTCGCCGCCGCCGGGCGTGAGCAGCGAGACGCTGCGGCCGGTGCGCCTGGTGCGGGCCGCCGCCACCGCGGCGGCGCAAGCCGCCGAACCGCAGGCCTTGGTGAGGCCGGCGCCGCGCTCCCAGGTGCGGATGATCATCGTGCGAGGCGAAGTCACCTCGGCGATGGTGATGTTGGCGCGCTCGGGGAAGATCGGATGGTTCTCAAGCAGCGGGCCGAAGCGGTCCAGCTCATAAGACCAGACGTCGTTGTCGACCCAGAAGATCACGTGCGGGTTGCCCATCGACACCGCCGAGGGCGAATGCAGCACCGGGGCGTCGATCGGGCCGATCTGCAGCTCGATCATGCGGGTGTCGCGGAACTCTTCCGCCAGCGGGATCTCCTGCCAGCCGAAACGCGGCTTGCCCATGTCGACCGAGATAAGGCCGTCGGCATGCTCCTGCGCATTCAAAATGCCGGCGCGGGTCTCGAAGGTGAAGCTCTTGTTGCCCGTCTCGGCGGCCAGAGCCTGCACCACGCAGCGCATGCCGTTGCCGCAGGCCTGCGCGCTGGTGCCGTCGGAGTTCAGGATGTCGATATAATAGGCCGTGCCCGGCGTGCGCGCATCATGGATCGCCATGATCTGGTCGAACTTGGTCGCCGCGTCGCCATTGAGGGCGATCGCGGACGCCGCCGTCACCTTGTCGGCGCGGCCGCGCATATCGGCAACGATGATCTCGTTGCCGATGCCGTTCATCTTGGCGAAGGGGGCGCTGCCTGCCATCTAACCGGTCGTTCCAATCCGTTGGCCAATCCGTTTGGGCGCTATATGGCGGAAACGGGCGGGAATTACCAGTCCGGCGTGGCTCTGGCGACGACGAAGAAGAGGCCGCGCAGCGACCGGTCGCGCCGCGACGACCAAGTGATCGCGCAGCGACGACCAAGTGGTCGCGCTTATGTTACCGCGAAGACGCCGAGCACGATCAGCAGGAAGATGATCAGCACGATGCCGATGAGGATGCGCGCGCCGGTAGCGGCCGCGCCTGCCAAAGCCGGCATGCCGAGCAGGCTCGCGGCGGCGGCAATGATGAGAAGGATGATGATCCACCTAATCATGGGGAAGCTCCAGCGGTTTGCGTCGTCCGATCAACGCGTTTGGCCGGTTTGGGTTCCTTTGTAGATGGCTGGCACGTCCCATAGCTCTCCCGGTCGCATGGCACGGAAACGCTCCGGCGGCAGGTCTTCGGCGGCCAGCGCCTCGGCCAGTTTCCTGGCCGGCTCATCGACTGGCTCGTCAGTGAGGTGGAAGGTGCCCCAGTGGCAGCCGGCGGCGAAGGCGGCATTGCACAGCTTCATGCCCTGAACGGCCTCCTGCGGGTTCTGGTGCTGCGGCGCCATGAACCAGCGCGGCTCATAGGCTCCGATCGGCAGGATGGCGAGGCGGAAGCCGCCATGCTTTTGCGCCATCAGGCGGTAGTTGATGCCGTCATGGAAGCCGGTGTCGCCGGCGAAATAGATGTTGCCGGCCATCGTCTCGATGACGAAGCCCGCCCACAGCGCCATGCGGCGGTCGCGCCCGCCGCGTGCCGACCAGTGATGCGCCGGTTCGACATGGATGGCTGCCGTGCCGGCATCGAGCCTGTCGCCCCAATCATGCACGCTGAGCCGCATGCCGGGCGCCGCGCGGCCGATGATGGAGTCATTGCCGAGCGGCGCGATCACCAGCGGGTCGTGTCTCTCCCCCAGCCGCTTCAGCGTGGCGAGGTCGAGATGGTCGTAGTGATTGTGGCTGACCAGGACCAGATCGATCGGCGGCAGGTCGGCAAAGGCAATCCCCGGCGCATTAACCCTTCTCGGCCCGACGAAGGCGAAAGGCGAGGCGCGCTCCGACCAGACCGGATCGGTCAGGATGTTCAACCCCGCCGTCTGGATGAGAAGCGAAGCATGGCCGACCATGGTGAGCCTCAGCGCGCTGCCTTCCACCCGTATGTCCGGCTTCGCCGGGGGATACGGGCTCGGAACCGAAGCCGGCCAGTTCGCCCGCCCGCCGCCGAATTGCCATTTGAGGAGATCGGTGAAGCTCCCGGGCGGCTTGCCGCCGGGATTGAAGAACAGGGCGCCGTCGAAATGATCGCTGGGCGGCCCGCTGTAGTAGCGGTTGGCGGTTCCCGTTCTCGCGGCCATGCTGTCTCCCGCCCGCTTGCGTCGTTTCCTGAGATAAGGACGCGCCGGCCTGGCGCAAGCATTTTTGCCGCCGCATGCCAATGGCCGAAGCCGGGCTCGTCTAGGATCGGCAGACAGGGGTGATCGTCATTGGTAATGAAGCGAACCAAGACACCGTGGATGAAGGCCGAGGATTTCGGCCGCTCGCTGCCGCTTGGGGTCGGCGTCAACCTGCTGGTCACCGACATGGCGGCTATGGAGGCCTTCTGCCGCGACGTGCTTGGCGCCCGGATTATCTATGGCGACGAGGATTTTGCGGCGATCGAGCTGTTGGGCTCGATCTTCATGCTCCACGCCGACCATTCCTATCTGGACAATCCGATGACCGGCGTCACCGCAGGCGCCGAGACTCGCGGGGCCGGTATCGAACTGCGCCTTTACGGCGCCGATCCGGACTCGGTCGAGAAAAAGGCGGCCGCGCTCGGCCACATCGTGCTGGCCGGCTCGATCGACAAGCCGCATGGCTTGCGCGAATGTTACATCGTCGGCCCGGATGGTTATGTCTTCGTGCCGAGCGCCAGGATTTAATGTTGATATTTCAATAGATTATAAGGTTTTCAGCGGCAGCTTCCGGACCGTGGCCCTCAGCTGCGATAAATTTGCAACAGCCGCTTCGAAAACCCTATTTTAACCATATCGGGTTGAAATTCTGCCACCTTCGCCGTCTTGGTGAAGCGGAGATTACGCGGATGGCTCCCCCCGGCCAGATCCGACGGAGGTGGTAAATGCATTTTTCAAGGACTGGCCTTGTGGCCGTATCGCTGGCCGCGCTCGTTGCGAGCGGCTGCTCGACCTCGCGCTTCTCGTCGATGGACGATCAGCAGCCGGCGCCGCTGACGCCGGCACCCTCCGGCACGGTGACGCAGAATCAGCTGCCGCCGCCGGCTTCCCCCGGCGCCGCCGATGCGTCGCAATTCCCGACCGCTCCGAAGAACACCCAGGTCGCGTCGCTGCCGCCGGACGGCACCGCGCCTGCCGGCGCCACCGATCTCACCGCGGCCAGCGTCGCCGGCGTCTGGAACGTCAATGTCTCCGGGCAGAGCTGCAAGGTGGCGACGCCGCAGACCAAGTTCGGCGCCGGCTACCGCGCCGGTCCGCTGCACTGCCCGGCGCCGATCGACGGCATCAAGTCGTGGAATGTCGCCGGCAAGCAGCTGACGCTCTACGATGAGAACGGCGGCACGCTGGCCAGGCTCTATTCGTCCGGCGGCGAAAAGTTCGACGGCCAGACTTCCAACGGGCAGCCCATCTCGCTTACAAGATAACGCGAAGGTGTGCTGATATTCAGGTGAGGCCGGCCTGCAGATGCCGGCTTCCTGCGCTTCCGGCCTTCGCCGGCCGAAGCACTTAGGAGTGGCGTGGCAGTTAAATTAAGGCTATGGCCGGCGAAGGCCGGTGCTCACGTACTTCAAGTACGCTCCGCTCCGGTTCTCGGAACCCGCCATTTTCGACTCGGCCTGACCTGAATCTCAACACCCCCCGGCCCTTCCTCAGGCGTTCCGCGCAAAAAAATGCAAAAGACCGGACCCATGCATCTGCGCGACGGTATCCAGACCCACGCGACCGTCAGGCAGCGCTACGAGCATCTCGTCCAGAGCGGCGCGGCCGAGCGCGACCCGGCGCAGGAGCGCGTCGTCGCTGCGCTCGACCGGCTGACCAACGAGATCTCGGCAAAAAGGCTGGCACATAAATCGAGCGCGCTGGGCTGGCTGTTCGCGGCCAAGCGGCAGTCGCGCGAGCCCGTCAAAGGCCTCTACATCCATGGCGGCGTCGGGCGCGGCAAGTCCATGCTGATGGACATGTTCTTCGAGCTGCTGCCGGTCCGGCGCAAGCGCCGCGTGCATTTCAACGACTTCATGGCCGATGTGCAGGACCGTATCCAGAAGCACCGGCAGGCGCGCAAGGAAGGCACGGTCAAGGAAGACGACCCGATCCCGCCGGTGGCGCGGGCGCTCGCCGATGAAGCCTGGGTGCTGTGTTTCGACGAATTCTCGGTCACCGACATTGCCGACGCGATGATCCTGTCGCGCCTGTTCTCGGCGCTGTTCGCCAACGGCGTGGTGCTGGTCGCCACCTCCAACGTCGCGCCGGAGAACCTTTATCGCGACGGGCTGAACCGTCAGCTCTTCCTGCCGTTCATCTCGCTGCTCGAGCGCAACGCCCATGTGATGGCGCTGGATGCCGAGAAGGACTACCGGCAGGAAAAGCTCAACCGCCAGCCGGTCTATGTCACGCCGGACGACGCCGCGGCCGACCGTGCGCTCGACGAAGCCTGGAAGGCGATGACGCATGGCCAGCCGGCCGACGAAGTCACCTTGACGCTGAAAGGCCGCCAGCTTGTCGTGCCGCGCGCCGCCGGCGATGTCGCGCGCTTTTCCTTTGCCGACCTCTGCGAGAAGCCGCTCGGCGCGCGCGACTATCTGGCGATCGCCGGCCGTTTCTCGACCGTTTTCATCGACCATGTGCCGGTGCTGGGCGAAGGCAAGCGCAACGAGGCCAAGCGCTTCATCCTTTTGATCGACACGCTCTACGACCACCGCATGCGGCTGGTGATGAGCGCCGCGGCGCCGCCCGAACGGCTTTATACGGCCAAGCGCGGCACGGAAGTGTTCGAATTCGAGCGCACCGCCTCGCGCCTGGTCGAGATGCAGAGCCGCGACTGGCTGGACGGCTGGGCGGAACGGCGCCAGGACGGGGCGCAGCCTTCGGAGGCAAGGCAGGCGCAGGGATAGAAGATATTTCCAGAAGGCCGCGATCCTTCGCGCCCCCCTCTGTCCTGCCGGACATCTCCCCCACGAGGGGGGAGATTGGACATTGCGGCGCCTCGCTTCATCTTGAGGCGTTGGAGATTGGCGAAAGCCGACGCGCCGTCGATCTCCCCCCAAGTGGGGGAGATGGCCGGCAGGCCAGAGGGGGGCGCTGTCCCGCTGGCGTTAGAGGGTGCCCTGCTTAAATCACAACCGCGTCATCGCCCGGATGAAGCCTTCTGATTTCGACGTTCATTGTGTAAATTCTCCTCAGTCGGCTCACAAACTTTGACGTTTACGTAATTCCCAAAGCATCTAACCGATTGAAAATACTGAGGTCAAAATAATCGTTTGAATTTCTTCCGCGCCGGAGTTATTCGGTGCGGCCAAATCTCGCGGTTTCCCGCATCCTTTCGGCCCCTCCGGCCCGTCACGACTTCGTCACAGACAAAGGAAAACATCCTCACATGGCACGTAACAAGATAGCGCTCATCGGCTCGGGCATGATCGGCGGCACGCTCGCCCATATGATCGGCCTCAAGGATCTCGGCGACGTGGTGCTGTTCGACATTGCCGAGGGCATTCCGCAGGGCAAGGGTCTCGACATCGCGCAATCTTCGCCGGTCGACGGCTTCGATTCCCGGCTGACCGGCGTCAATGACTACGCTGGCATCGAGGGCGCGGATGTGTGCATCGTCACCGCCGGAGTGCCGCGCAAGCCCGGCATGAGCCGTGACGACCTCCTCGGTATCAACCTGAAGGTGATGGAACAAGTCGGCGCCGGCCTCAAGAAATATGCGCCGAAGGCCTTCGTCATCTGCATCACCAACCCGCTCGACGCCATGGTGTGGGCGCTGCAGAAGTTCTCCGGCCTGCCGACCAGCCATGTCGTCGGCATGGCCGGCGTGCTCGACAGCGCGCGTTTCCGCTACTTCCTGGCCGAAGAGTTCAAGGTCTCGGTCGAGGACGTCACCGCCTTCGTGCTCGGCGGTCACGGCGATTCCATGGTGCCGATGATCCGCTATTCGACCGTCTCGGGCATCCCGCTGCCCGACCTCATCAAGATGGGCTGGACCTCAAAGGAAAAGCTCGACCAGATCGTGCAGCGCACCCGCGACGGCGGCGCCGAGATCGTCGGCCTGTTGAAGACCGGTTCGGCCTATTACGCGCCGGCGGCCTCGGCGATCATGATGGCCGAATCCTACCTCAAGGACAAGAAGCGGGTGCTGCCCTGCGCCGCGCACCTCTCGGGCCAGTATGGCGTGAAGAACACCTATGTCGGCGTTCCGGTGGTGATCGGCGCCGGCGGCGTCGAGCGCGTCATCGAGATCGACCTCTCCAAGGCCGAGCAGAAGATGTTCGATTCCTCGGTCGCGGCGGTCCAGGGCCTGACCGAGGCCTGCACCAAGATCGCCCCGCATCTCGCCGGCAAATAAAACGTCCTTCCCCCGGAGACCACGCGCATGAACATCCATGAGTATCAGGCCAAGGCGCTGCTGAAGACGTTCGGCGCGCCGGTCGCAAGCGGCGTTCCGGTGTTCAAGGCCGGCGAGGCGGAAGCGGCGGCAGAAGCGCTGCCCGGCCCGCTCTATGTCGTGAAGAGCCAGATCCATGCCGGCGGCCGCGGCAAGGGCAAGTTCAAGGAACTCGGCCCCGATGCCAAGGGCGGCGTGCGCCTGGCGAAGTCGGCGGCCGAAGTCGTCGCCAACGCCAACGAGATGCTCGGCCACACGCTGGTCACCAAGCAGACGGGACCTGCCGGCAAACAGGTCAACCGCCTCTATATCGAGGACGGCGCCGACATCGAGCGCGAGCTCTATCTGTCGATCCTGGTCGACCGCTCGGTCGGCCGCATCGCCTTCGTCGTCTCGACCGAGGGCGGCATGGACATCGAGACGGTCGCGCATGACACGCCGGAAAAGATCGTCACCGTCGCCATCGATCCGGAAAATGGTGTGAGCGCCGATGACGTGAAGAAGCTCAACGCCGCGCTGAAGCTCGACGGCGATGCGGCGAAGGACGGCGGCACGCTGTACCCGATCCTCTACAAGGCCTTTGCCGAGAAGGACATGAGCCTGCTCGAGGTCAATCCGCTGATCGTCATGAAGGACGGGCATCTGCGCGTGCTGGACGCCAAAGTGTCGTTCGACAACAATGCCCTGTTCCGCCACCCGGACGTGATGGAATTGCGCGACACCTCCGAAGAAGACGAGAAGGAGATCGAGGCGTCGAAATACGACCTCGCCTATGTCGCGCTCGACGGCAATATCGGCTGCATGGTCAACGGCGCCGGCCTTGCCATGGCGACGATGGACATCATCAAGCTCTACGGTGCTGAGCCGGCTAACTTCCTCGACGTCGGCGGCGGCGCCTCCAAGGAAAAGGTCACGGCGGCGTTCAAGATCATCACCAAGGATCCGGCAGTCGAAGGCATCCTGATCAACATCTTCGGCGGCATCATGAAGTGCGACGTCATCGCCGAGGGCGTGATCGCCGCGGTCAAGGAAGTGGGCCTGAAGGTGCCGCTGGTCGTGCGGCTCGAAGGCACCAATGCCGAGCTCGGCAAGAAGATCATCAACGACAGCGGCTTGAACGTGGTGTCGGCCGACGATCTCGATGACGCGGCCAAAAAGATCGTGGCGGCGGTGAAGGGCTAAGCGGATGCCTCCGCGCAAGATAAACCTGGTCGAGGCGGCGGATCGGACGATCACCAACGTCTTCGATCCGCATATCGCCGGCGACGTCAACGATGCCCAGGCCAAGGTCGCCAAGTTCGGCGAGGTTTTCGACTGGCATGCGCATGACAATGAGGACGAGGCTTTCCTGGTGCTGCGCGGCAGGATCGCCATCGATTTTCGCGACGGGCCGGTCGAGCTCGGCGAGGGCGACTTCATCGTCGTTCCCCGCGGCGTCGAGCATCGGCCGCGCTCGCTGACGAAGGAGCCGGTGGTGCTGATGTTCGAGCCGGCGACGACCTTGAACACCGGCAATGTCAAAAGTGAATTGACCGTCAGCGAGCTGAAGCGGCTATAGGGGACGGGCGTCATGGGTGACAATCAAACAGTCCAAATGACATTTGATCGGGAAACGATGGACATGCTGGCCGCGTGTGCGAAGTGGCGCGGCGTTTCCATCGAAGAACTGGCCAAGGCCTATGTCGAGGACTGGCTCGACGTCGATTTTCCCGAATCGCAGGGCCGGCACACGCGTCGAGGCATCCATCGGGACGGACCGATCACCCTCGACGAACAGGCCCGTCAGCAAACCTCGCCGAACTGGCGCGACGAACTTGGAATCAACCGACTGCAACTCCGTTCCGAATAAGGCCGGCACGTAGGCCTCCATAAATCCAAAGGATAGCTCCCCGCATGTCCATTCTCGTCGACAAGAACACCAAGGTGCTGGTTCAGGGTCTGACCGGCAAGACCGGCACGTTCCACACCGAGCAGGCGCTGGCCTATCACGGCACCAGGATGGTGGGCGGCATCCATCCCAAGAAGGGCGGCGAGACCTGGACCGGTTCGAAAGGCGAAAGCCTGCCGATCTTCGCCACCGTCGCCGAGGGCAAGGCAAAGACCGGCGCCAACGCTTCCGTCATCTACGTGCCGCCTGCGGGAGCCGGCGAAGCCATCATCGAGGCGATCGAGGCCGAGATCCCGCTCATCGTCTGCATCACCGAAGGCATCCCGGTGATGGACATGGTCAAGGTCAAGGCGCGGCTCGACCGCTCCACCTCGCGGCTGATCGGCCCGAACTGCCCGGGCGTGCTGACGCCCGACGAATGCAAGATCGGCATCATGCCCGGCAACATCTTCCGCAAGGGCTCGGTCGGCGTTGTTTCGCGCTCGGGAACGCTTACCTATGAGGCAGTCTTCCAGACCACCAATGTCGGCCTCGGCCAGACCACGGCGGTGGGCATCGGCGGCGACCCGGTCAAGGGCACCGAATTCATCGACGTGCTGGAGATGTTCCTCGCCGACGACGAGACCAAGTCGATCATCATGATCGGCGAGATCGGCGGCTCGGCCGAGGAAGACGCCGCGCAGTTCCTCAAGGACGAAGCCAAGCGCGGCCGCAAGAAACCGATGGCGGGCTTCATCGCCGGGCGCACGGCGCCGGCCGGCCGCACCATGGGCCATGCGGGCGCGGTGATCTCCGGCGGCAAGGGCGGCGCGGAAGACAAGATCGCGGCGATGGAATCGGCCGGCATCAAGGTGTCGCCGTCGCCGGCGCGGCTCGGCACGACGCTGGTCGAGGCGATCAAGGGTTAAGGGAGTAGGGGAGTAAGGGAATAGGGGAGTAGGGAAAGATCAGCGGCAAAAATGCCCTACTCCCCTACTGCCTTACTCCCCTACTCCCTTCCAGAAAAGGAGACGGAGCCAGGCTCCGCAGACGAAAATGGCAAGACAAGATCAGGCCAACGACCAATTCTCGCTCACCTCATTCCTTTATGGCGGCAATGCCGATTACATCGACGCGCTCTACGCGGCCTATGAGGACAATCCCGCCTCCGTCGATCCGGAGTGGCAGGATTTCTTCGCCGCGCTGAAGGACGACGCGGGCGATGTCCGCAAGAACGCCAAGGGTGCGTCCTGGGCGAAGCCTTCCTGGCCGCTCACGGCCAATGGCGAGCTGGTCTCGGCGCTCGACGGCAATTGGGGTCTGGTCGAAAAGGCGATCGAAAAGAAGGTCAAGGAAAAGGCCGTCATCAACGGCGCCGTGCTTTCCGACGCCGACGTGCACCAGGCGACGCGCGATTCCGTGCGCGCCATCATGATGATCCGCGCCTACCGCATGCGCGGCCACCTGCACGCCAATCTCGACCCGCTCGGCATCGCCAAGCCGCTCGAGGACTACAACGAGTTGTCGCCGGAGAATTATGGCTTCACCGAAGCCGATTACGACCGGCCGATCTTCCTCGACAATGTGCTGGGCCTCGAATTCGGCACCATCCGGCAGATGCTGGATATCCTGACCCGCACCTATTGCTCGACGCTCGGCGTCGAGTTCATGCATATTTCCGATCCGGAAGAGAAGGCCTGGATCCAGGCGCGCATCGAAGGCGCCGACAAGGAGATCACCTTCACCGCCACCGGCAAGAAGGCGATCCTGTCGAAGCTGGTCGAGGCCGAGGGCTTCGAGCAATATATCGATGTCAAGTACAAGGGCACCAAGCGTTTCGGCCTCGATGGCAGCGAGTCGCTGATCCCGGCGCTGGAACAGATCGTCAAGCGCGGCGGCCAGCTCGGCCTGAAGGAAATCGTGCTAGGCATGGCGCATCGCGGCCGCCTCAACGTGCTCTCCCAGGTGATGGCCAAGCCGCACCGCGCCATCTTCCACGAATTCAAGGGCGGCTCGGCGGCTCCCGACGAAGTCGAAGGCTCGGGCGACGTCAAGTATCACCTCGGCGCCTCGTCAGACCGCGAGTTCGACGGCAACAAGGTGCACCTGTCGCTGACGGCCAACCCCTCGCATCTGGAAATCGTCGACCCTGTCGTGATGGGCAAGGCGCGCGCCAAGCAGGATCAGTTGTCCGGCCGTGAGCGCGGCGAGATCGTGCCGCTGTCGGAGCGCGCCAAGGTTATGCCGCTACTGCTGCACGGCGACGCCGCCTTTGCCGGCCAAGGCGTGATCGCGGAAATCCTCGGCCTGTCGGGCCTGCGCGGGCATCGCGTTGCCGGCACGTTGCATTTCATCATCAACAACCAGATCGGTTTCACTACCAATCCGCGCTTCTCGCGTTCCTCGCCCTATCCGTCGGATGTGGCCAAGATGATCGAGGCGCCGATCTTCCACGTCAATGGCGACGATCCGGAAGCGGTGGTGCATGCCGCGAAGGTTGCGACCGAATTCCGCATGAAGTTCCACAAGCCGGTGGTGGTGGACATGTTCTGCTACCGCCGCTTCGGCCACAATGAGGGCGATGAACCGTCCTTCACCCAGCCGATCATGTACCGCAACATCCGCAGCCATAAGACGGTGGTGCAGATCTATGCCGACCGGCTGATCGCCGAAGGCCATGTCACCCAGGCCGAGGTCGACAAGATGCGGGCCGACTGGCGCGCGCATCTGGAAGCCGAATGGGAAGTCGGCCAGCACTACAAGCCCAACAAGGCCGACTGGCTGGACGGCGCGTGGTCGGGCCTGCGCACCGCCGACAACCAGGACGAACAGCGGCGCGGCAAGACCGCCGTGCCGGTTCGCACGCTGAAGGAGATCGGCAAGAAGCTGACCGAGGTGCCGAAGGATTTCGAGGCGCACAAGACCATCCTGCGCTTCCTCGAAAACCGCCGCCAGGCGATCGAGTCGGGCGAAGGCATCGATTGGTCGACGGCCGAGGCGCTGGCCTTCGGCGCCATCCTGCTCGACGGCAATCCGATCCGGCTTTCCGGCCAGGATTCGGAGCGCGGTACCTTCTCGCAGCGCCATTCGGTGCTTTACGACCAGCGCGACGAGAACCGCTACATCCCGCTCAACAACCTGTCGGCGGCGCAGGCCGGCTACGAGGTCATCAACTCGATGCTGTCGGAAGAGGCGGTGCTCGGCTTCGAATATGGCTACAGCCTGGCCGAGCCCAAGGCGCTGACGCTCTGGGAGGCGCAGTTCGGCGACTTCGCCAACGGCGCCCAGGTCGTGTTCGACCAGTTCATCTCGTCGGGCGAGCGCAAGTGGCTCCGCATGTCGGGTCTCGTATGCCTGCTGCCGCATGGCTATGAGGGCCAGGGGCCGGAGCATTCGTCGGCGCGGCTGGAGCGCTTCCTGCAGCTCTGCGCGGAAGACAATATGCAGGTCGCCAACGTCACCACGCCGGCCAATTATTTCCATATCCTGCGCCGGCAGTTGAAGCGCGACTTCCGCAAGCCGCTGATCCTGATGACGCCGAAGTCGCTGCTGCGCCACAAGCGGGCGGTGTCGACGCTGCCGGAAATGTCGGGCGAAAGCTCGTTCCACCGCCTGCTTTGGGACGACGCGCAGCTCTTGGCCGACCAGCCGATCAAGCTGGTGAAGGACTCCAAGATCCGCCGTGTCGTGCTGTGCTCGGGCAAGGTCTATTACGACCTCTATGAGGAGCGCGAGAAGCGCGGCATCAACGACATCTACCTGCTGCGCGTCGAACAGCTCTATCCGTTCCCGGCCAAGGCGCTGATCACCGAGCTGTCACGCTTCCGCAACGCCGAGATGGTGTGGTGCCAGGAAGAGCCCAAGAACATGGGCGCCTGGTCGTTCATCGATCCCTATCTCGAATGGGTGCTGGCGCATATCGACGCCAAGCATCAGCGGGTGCGCTACACCGGCCGGCCGGCCTCGGCCTCGCCGGCGACTGGGTTGATGTCGAAGCATCTCAGCCAGCTGGCCGCGCTGCTCGACGACGCTCTCGGCGAATAAGGGCGCCGGGCGGGTAAGCAGACCGGACGAAACAGACCTCAAGAAGACAACGGACAGGCACAATGGCTACCGAAATCCGCGTCCCCACTCTCGGCGAATCCGTCACCGAGGCGACTGTCGGCAAGTGGTTCAAGAAGGTCGGCGACGCGATCGCCACCGACGAGCCACTGGTCGAGCTCGAAACCGACAAGGTGACGGTGGAAGTGCCCGCCGCGGGCGCCGGAACGCTGGCCGAGATCGCCGTCAAGGAAGGCGAGACGGTCAATGTCGGGGCGTTGCTCGGATCGATTTCGGCGGGCGGCGCGGCCCCGGCGACCAAGCCGCAGGCAGTCGCCCAGGCTTCCAGCCCGGATGCCGCATCCACCGGCAAGCAGGCCGCGGCCGAAACCGCCAGAATCGCTGGCGATGCCGGCCAGATCGAGCCGCGCACCATGCCGCCGGCGCCTGCCGCCGCCAAGCTGATCGCGGAGGCCAATCTCTCGGTCGACCAGTTGTCCGGCTCCGGCAAGCGCGGCCAGGTGCTGAAGGGCGACGTGCTCGACGCCATCGCCAAGGGCGCCCCTTCCCAGCCGGCCGAGACGCCGAAGGCTGCTCCGGCTCCAGCGCCGGTCGTTGCCCGGGCGCCGTCCTCGACCGCCGATGCGCCGCGCGAGGAACGCGTGCGCATGACCAAGCTGCGCCAGACCATCGCACGCCGCTTGAAGGAGGCGCAGTCGACCGCCGCCATGCTCACCACTTTCAACGAGGTGGATATGAGCGCGGTGATGGCGCTGCGGTCCAAGTACAAGGACGTGTTCGAGAAGAAGCATGGCGTGAAGCTCGGCTTCATGGGCTTCTTCACCAAGGCTGTAACGCACGCGCTGAAGGAGATCCCGGCGGTCAATGCCGAGATCGACGGCACCGACCTCATCTACAAGAACTTCGCCCATGTCGGCGTTGCCGTCGGCACCGACAAGGGGCTGGTGGTGCCGGTGGTGCGCGATGCCGACCAGATGTCCATCGCCGAGATCGAGAAGGAGATCGGCCGTCTGGGCCTCGCCGCGCGCGACGGCAAGCTGTCGGTGGCGGATATGCAAGGCGGGACGTTTACGATTTCCAACGGTGGTGTTTACGGATCGCTGATGTCGACGCCGATCCTGAACGCGCCGCAGTCGGGCATTCTTGGCATGCACAAGATCCAGGAGCGGCCGATGGTGGTCGGCGGCCAGATCGTCATCCGGCCGATGATGTATCTGGCGCTGAGCTACGACCACCGCATCGTCGACGGCAAGGAAGCGGTGACCTTCCTGGTGCGGGTCAAGGAAAGCCTGGAGGACCCCGAGCGGCTGGTGCTCGATCTGTGATCGGAGCCGATCCGCAATGAGCGGCTGGCTGGAACGGTTCGGGTTCGGACTCGGCCGGACGGCACGCGGCTTGCGGCGCAGCATCTTCCTGCTTGGCCTCTCCGCCGCCATCCCGTCGCCCGCAACGGCCGCCGACTGGGATCCGGCGACGGCGAGCAGCAATTTCGGCATCTTTGCGCTCTCCGACGCGCAACTGGCGGAGCGTAAGATCACCGTCACGCCGATCGGCGAGCTCGAACTCCCGACCGGCGAGATCATCGCCTGCGATCCTCTGATCACGACCGACGACTGGCCGGCGCTGGCCCGCAGGGTGAAACCCGGGCACTATCCGGTCGCGCTGTTCGAGGCGCAGGGCCGGGTCGCCGCGGCGTTCCTTCGCTTCCGACCCGGCGTGCCGGTGCGCTGGGAGCTCGCCACTCTGCCCGGCCAGGACGTCTCGACGCTGAACGGCGACGAGATCTTCGGCTATCCCGTCGACGCCGGCCTCGGCTCGTTCATGGACAAGGCGGCGATGGCCTTGATGACGGCCGCGCAGGACAAGCTGAAGCCCGATCAGAACTATTATGACGATGTGCTGGCGGCCGAGTTCGCGCCCAACCAGGACCGATTCGTCATGCACCGTCCGGCCGCCGGCAATCCGGTCAACATCGCGATGTTCTGGAGCGGCTGGGGCGATGGCTTCTATCCGTCCTTCTGGGGACTGGACGCGGCGGGCGAGCCGGTGGTCCTGATGACCGACTTCGGCGTGCTCGAAAACGCCGACGGCCGCGAAAGCGACCAGGGCAAGTGATGACGAATGCCGCCTCGCCCATGATCGGATTGATGGCCGGATCGCTGGCGCTCACGGCGGTGAATTCCAGCGCCCAGGCCGCCTGCCCGATCCAGCTTGCCATCTATGGCGAAGCAAAGAGCGGCGCCGAGATCGATTTCACGCCCGCCGGCACCTCGGCGACGATCACCAATAATTTCCGCATGATCCTCGACAACAATACCGTGCTCGACGGCATCGCGATGTGGACCGAGGGATCGGCCGCGCGGCCGCATGGCTCGCTGATGTACCAATGCCCGACCGGCGACGTCACCGGCGATGAGCTTGCCGCCTGCACGGTTTGGGAAGGCGTCGTCTACAGCGCCGACGACAAGGGCATGATCGGCCTGCTGCCGGCCGAAGGCGCCGAGGCACCGAAAAGCCTGATCTTTCCCGATCTTGGAGCGTCGCTTGAAATGTCGGCCGCCTATGGCCCGGCCGGTTTCTCCAAGGTGCCTTGGGACATTTTCGTGCTGAAAGGCTGCCAGGAATGAGCGCGCACAGGAAGACGCTGCTGGTTACCGGCGGCAGCCGCGGCATCGGCGCAGCTATCTGCCGACAGGCGAGCCAGGCCGGCTACCGGGTGGCGGTCAACTATGTCTCCAACCAGATGGCGGCGGACATGCTGGTCGCCGAGCTCAAAGCCGGTGGCGGCGATGCTTTCGCGGCAAGAGGCGATGTCGGTAACGAGGCCGATGTCCTGGCGATGTTCGAAGCCGTCGACCGGGCGTTCGGCCGGCTCGACGCCTTCGTCAACAATGCCGGCATCGTCGATGTCAAGGCGCGGGTCGACGAGATGAGCGTCGCTCGGCTGGAGCGCATGATGCGCATCAACATCGTCGGCTCCTTCCTCTGCGCGCGCGAAGCGGTCAAGCGCATGTCGACGCGGCATGGCGGCAAAGGTGGAGCCATGGTCAACCTATCCTCGGCGGCGGCGAGGCTGGGCTCGCCCGGCGAATATGTCGACTATGCCGCCTCCAAGGGCGCGATCGACACCATGACCATCGGGCTCGCGCGTGAGGTGGTGCTCGAAGGCATCCGCGTCAACGCGGTCAGCCCCGGCATCACCGAGACCGAAATCCACGCCTCGGGCGGCCAGCCCGACCGGGTGGCGCGGATGCAGGATTTGCTGCCGATGAAACGCGCCGGGACAGCCGACGAAGTCGCCAGCGCGGTTCTCTATCTTTTGTCAGATGCGGCCTCCTATATAACGGGCGCGATCCTGAATGTGAGCGGCGGCCGCTGAGGGCCAGACCAGAAGGACACCATCATGGCTTATGACGTCGTTATCATCGGATCGGGCCCGGGCGGCTATGTCTGCGCCATCAAGGCGGCACAGCTCGGGCTGAAGACGGCGGTGGTCGAGAAGAGCGCCACCTTCGGCGGCACCTGCCTCAACATCGGCTGCATCCCGTCGAAGGCGCTGCTCCACGCCTCCGAGATGTTCGCGGAAGCCGGCCATGCCTTCGATACGCTGGGCATCGAGCTACCGGCGCCGAAGCTCAACCTGAAGAAGATGATGGCGCATAAGGACGCGACGGTGACGTCCAACGTCAACGGCGTCGCGTTCCTGTTCAAGAAGAACAAGATCGATTCCTTTCGCGGCACCGGCAAGGTGATTTCCGGCGGCAAGGTTTCAGTGACGGGCGAGGACGGCAAGGTCGAGGAGATCGAGACCAAGAACATCGTCATCGCCACCGGCTCGGATGTCGCCGGCATTCCGGGCGTCAAGGTCGATTTCGACGAGAAGGCGATCGTCTCCTCCACCGGCGCGTTGTCGTTGGCCAAGGTGCCCGCCAGCCTCGTCGTCGTCGGCGGCGGCGTCATCGGGCTGGAACTCGGCTCGGTGTGGGCCCGGCTCGGCGCCAAGGTCACCGTGGTCGAGTTCCTCGACACTATCCTGGGCGGTATGGACGGCGAGGTGTCGAAGCAGTTCCAGCGGCTGCTTTCCAAGCAGGGTTTCGAGTTTAAGCTCGGCGCCAAGGTCACCGGCGTCTCCAAGGTCAAGAAGGGCGCCAGCGTCACCTTCGAGCCGGTCAAGGGCGGCGCGGCCGAAACCATCGAGGCGGACGTCGTGCTGGTCGCCACGGGGCGGCGCCCCTATGCCGACAGCCTCGGGCTGAAGGAAGCCGGCGTCGAGGTCGACGAGCGCGGCCGAGTCAAGACCGACGGGCATTTGAGGACCAATGTGCCCGGCATTTATGCCATCGGCGACGTCATTGCCGGGCCGATGCTGGCGCACAAGGCCGAGGACGAGGGCGTCGCGGTGGCCGAAACGATCGCCGGCCAGGCCGGCCATGTGAACTACGACGTCATCCCGAGCGTCGTCTACACCAGCCCGGAGATCGCTTCGGTCGGCAAGACCGAGGAGGAGCTGAAGAAGGCCGGCATCGACTACAAGGCCGGGAAATTCCCGTTCAGCGCCAATGGCCGCGCGCGCGCCATGCTGCATACCGACGGCTTCGTGAAGATCCTGGCCGACAAACAAAGCGACCGCGTGCTCGGCGTCCACATCGTCGGCTTCGGCGCCGGCGAGATGATCCACGGGGCGGCGGTGCTGATGGAGTTCGGCGGTTCGTCCGAAGACCTGGCGCGGACCTGCCACGCGCATCCGACGATGTCGGAAGCGGTCAAGGAAGCGGCGCTGGCCACGTTCTTCAAGCCTATTCACATCTGAAAGGCGTCATAGGCTTCTTCTTTCTTTGTCTGCTATCGGCGTGGCGACTTCGGCAGTTTCTTCGCCTCCTTGGCCAAGGAGGCGATGCGTTCGTCAGCTTCCTGATGGCGTTCAAGCTTCCGCTGCCGATCGAATTTCTCGTACTGCGCTTCAGCGATACGCTTTGCGTCAGAGGTTTTCACGGAGCCGCCGGATCGCAGGACTGTTCGCCCAAGCTGACGCAACTGTTGGTCGAGAAGGGTCTGCGCATCCTGCATCACGACAAGCCTGCCCATGTCGAGCTGGTCTTCGAATATGTCGAGCAAGATGGTCGTGAGCCGGTTTAGCTCTTTGATCTCGCCTTCAGCGAGATAGTTCTTCGAAACGGCGACATCAGTCTTTCTAATGTTGTCGTTTGGCCACGACCGTAAGCCCATGTTTTCAAATTGGTAGTTTGCCCTGGCGGCGATTATTTCCGCGGGCGTCTGCGATGTGACCGCGTAGACCAGCTTGGCTTGCGTCCGTTGATAGAACTCGCGCGCCGCTTCGGTGGTGCCGTCGTAGTCCTGGCACATGGCGCAAATGCTGCGCAGCTCGCGGTAGATGTTCGCCTCGTCGGAACGAATGTCACGGATTATCTCACGTAGCTCAGCGACCCGATCTGCACTCTCGGGACGCTTTAGACGTGGAGAATCGACAATGAATCCCTTCTTGGCGAACTGGACCAGGATGCCCGTGGCCCAGCGACGGAAAAGAGTGGCCTGGGTCGATGACACCCGATAGCCAACCGAGATCACCATATCCAGGTTGTAGACAGCGACCGGCCTGCCCAGACTTATGTGCACTTTTTGCACAGAAGTCGCTTCGTCGAGTTCCCCCTCCTCAATTACATTGTTGATATGCCGCGTGATCGTGGTGCGATCCCGCCCAAATAGGTCGGCAATCTGCGCCTGCGTCATCCACAGGGTGTCACCTTCGAAGCGGATATCGAGCTGAATGCCTTTTTCGGTGCTGTAGACGAGAAACCGATCGCCAGTCTCTTCGTCTTCTACCAGATGTACCGGTTCATTTTCATCATCAGTCATAAGGATGCCCGACTCGGTTGCACGAGAACATTATAGCAACTTCCGCTACCGAACACCCGGTCATGCCACCATTCTCCGCGATTTGCCTGCCCCAACCAAAACGGCCCGCCTCTCGGCGGGCCGTTCATCTTCAAGCTGTTGCCAGGTTACTGAGCCGGCGCAGGTGCCGGGGCTGGCGCAGGGGTGGGCGCGGGCGCGGGCGCAGGTGCCGGAGCTGGCGCGGGAGCCGGGGCAGGCGCCGGAGTTGGCTCAGGCGCCGGAGCAGGCGTTGCAGGGGCCGGAGCCGGCGTGCTGGCGGCCGGCGGCTCAGCCGGGGCGGGCGCATGCTCGCCGCCGCTTCTGCCAAAGACATAATACGCAACCACGGCCAGGATAATGACAACAAGGGCGATCAGCCATCCGCTGCCGCCACCACCGCCACTCGAGGTGGGAGGCGTGCTCGAAGGGGTGAACGGGTCGTTAGGGTTCGCCATGAAACGTGTCCTCCTTGGATGAAAGTCATCAAAATAACAGCCATCAACGCGCTGAGCCCGCATCGGGTTTCACGCGGACGGACGGAAAGCGCTGAAAAACCGGCGTTTTCAGGTCCGCCAGCCGCCAGACGACTCAGTTGACGGCGGTAACAATATACCCTGCCTTGCGAAAATCCTCGACCAGTCCTTCCGAACCGGGCAGATGCATGGCGCCGACGGCCATGAAGACGTTGCCCTTGGTCAATATCGGCCCGGCATGCGCCGCCATCACCTTGTTGCGGCTGGTGATCATGGTCTGCTCGAAGGCGGCATAGCCGGCCTTGTCGTCCGCCGTCTCCGGCAGCACGGCGCGGAACAGCGGCCAGAACATGCCGACCTCGCCACGCTGGTAGAGCACGATCATCGTCTCGTTGACGTCGTTCACCTTGTCGCCGAGCTTCATCGTCTCGACCAGGCTCTTCATGTGGAATTCGATCGGCAGCGAGGCCATGGCGCGCAATTGATCGACGGCGGTTTCGAGCCCTTCGACGTCCTTTCCCGAAGCCTTGGCGTCCGAGGCAAGCTTGACGTCCAGCACGAGTTCGCCGGCGCTCTGGCGCGCCACCTCGCAGGCCGGCAACGCCATCATCGCCGACAGGATCCACGGCTTCATCTTGGCGACCGTCGCCGGCGGGATGCCGCGCGCGTCGAGCCCCTTGTCCAGCGCCGCCGCATCGTCCGGCGACAACAGCGACGACAGGGTGGTGTTGTCGGTGAACATCATCAGGCCGGGTTCGCTGGCCATCGCGGCCATGATCTTGGTCTTGTCCATTGCGTCGGTGGTTTCAATGACGATTGTGCCGGCGCCGTCATAGGCTTTCTGCGCCGCTGCCGGCAGCGTCGTGACGCGCGTATCCGTCATGTGCATGGTGCCGAACAGATAGGACGGTTTTTCGCCGGGCTTCTCCAGCTTCCACAGCAGGCCCTTGCCGTTGGGAACGGCCGCCGCCTCGGTCTCGACCTTCTTGAAGGCGGCGGGATCGTTCTTCTCCAGCGCCGTCAACAGATCGGCGCCGGCGCAATTGGGTGCCTCGGCATGGGCCCGGCTGGCGAGCAGCAGAACGGCGAGGAAAGACAGGAAAAACAGCAGGTTGAGCGCTGCAAGCAGCTTCAACGAAACCAGGGCCGCGCGGTCGGCGATGGCGATGACGCGTTTCATGAAGAAGCGTCTTAGCGCCGAAAAGCGGCAAAACGGTTAACCGGGAGGATGAAATTGTTTCCGATCCGGTGAGCTTTGATGTTCGCTCGGGTTGTCGGAAGGAATGCGTTGACCGAAACGTCTATCGCTTCGCCCTGGAATGACGAAGTCGCGGGGCTTCGCGCCACCCCAGCGGTTTCACGCCCTTGGATGTGCCTTCTCGTAGATATCGAGCAGCCTCGCGGTGTCGACGCCGGTGTAGATCTGGGTGGTCGACAGGCTGGCGTGGCCGAGCAGTTCCTGGATGGTGCGCAGGTCGCCGCCGCGGCCGAGCAGGTGGGTGGCGAAGGAATGCCGCAGGGCGTGCGGCGTCGCGGTGTCGGGCAGGTTGAGCGCCGAGCGCAGCTTCGCCATCTCGCGCTGGACGATGGCCGGGTTGAGCGGGCCGCCACGGGCGCCACGGAACAGCGGGCCGTCGGGACCCATATGGAAAGGGCAGAGCCGGCGGTATTCGGCAACCGCCTTGCGGGCCACCGGCAGCACCGGCACCAGCCGCGTCTTGCCGCCCTTGCCGGTGACGCGCAGCACGCTGTCGGCTCCTGTCGCCAGGTCGGCGCCGGTCAGGCCCAGCGCCTCGGAGATGCGCAGGCCGGAGCCGTAGAGCAGCGTCAGCACGGCGGCGTTGCGTGCGGCGATCCACGGCTCTTCCGCCAGTTGGCCCTCCATCGCCACGACCTGTTTCGCGTCGCTTGCCGTCAGCGGCTTGGGCAACGATTTCGGCTGGCGCGGCGCGCGCAGGGCTGCGGCGCCTGCCGCGTTGACCATCCCGCGTTTTTCGAGAAAGCGCAGCAGCGAGCGGATACCGGCAAGGCCGCGCCCCAGCGTACGGGCGCCAGCGCCGGTGTTGCGCCGCGCGGCGAGGAAGCCGCGCAAATCGGCCGGCCGCAGGTCGGCGATGTCGGAGATACCCGGCGCGCCGCCGCAATGGCCGGTCAAGAAATGCAGGAACTGGCGGGTGTCGCGCTCATAGGCCTCGACCGTCTCCGGCGACAAGCGGCGCTCATGCGCCAGCGTCTTCAGCCAGGTTTTGCGGGCCGCCTGAAGGTCGGGTTTTGCCGGGATGAGGAATTCCTGCATGGTGGCATTTTCCGCCCAGCAGGTTAGGAAGCGGTGAAGAGACTGGGACCGAGGGCTCTCGCCGCGCAGAATCGCCCATCAAGATGGAGCTGGCAGGTCGTGCCTCTACTTTGCGTAGTGGGTAAACACAGCTTGTATCGTCCGTTCAGCACCTTTCCGCTGCTTGTCAGTAGGAGGATTTGCTGCTTCGAAACCAATTCGACTCGATAGACCGTCCTTGTTCACTACCAGAAACGTGATGTCAGGGTTCTCTTCCTTGGCTATTTCATCAAGAACCGGTTGCCAGGGACCTTGAGCGGGAATCCCGACAGCTTTTCCGAGCACTCCATAGCGGACTGTCTGCCTTTGTATCGCGCAATATTTGAGGACGGCCCTGATGGCCTCTTTTCGATCCATATATCGTGCTTCACCCATTTTTATCCTCCCGCCTTCCCACTCCATTGTATCCATCCCCATACGGACCTCAAATCGAGGCACGACCGATCGCATCGTTGAATTAGCGGCTTGAGGGCGTTAGAGCAGAGCAAAGGAAGCGCCGCCGATGTCGAAGCTCGAAAACCCTGTACAGATGGCCGTGATCGGTGCCGCGCACGGCATCAAGGGCGAATTGCGGGTGAAAACCTTCACCGGAGACCCGCTGGCGCTGGCCGATTACGGCCCGCTTTATGCCAAGGACGGCCGCGCCTTCCAGATCACCGATATCAGGCCGGCCGGGACTGTGGTGGTCGTGCGTTTCAAGGGCGTCGGCGACCGCAATGCCGCCGAGGCGCTGGCCGGCACCGAGCTTTTCGTCGACCGCTCGGTGCTGCCCGACGACGGCGAGGAGGACGAGTTCTATCACGCCGATCTCATCGGCCTCGATGTCAGGGATGATACGGGCGTCATCGGCAAGGTGGTCGCCGTGCATAATTTCGGTGGCGGCGACATACTCGACGTCACGCTTGCCGGTCGCAAGGGCGTGCTGATCCCGTTCACGCAGGCCGCGGTGCCGCATGTCTCGATCGCCGACGGATTCGTTGAGGTCAACCCTCAGGCGGCGGGGCTGGTCGAAGACGAAGAAGGCGACGAAGCGCCCAGGGATGCCGGCTTCGACCCGAAGGGTCGGCCGCGCGGACCGAAGGATGCTGGGGGCAACCGTTGAGCTTTGCCGCCTCGGTGCTGACACTCTATCCGGAGATGTTTCCGGGCGCGCTCGGCCTGTCGCTGGCCGGCCGCGCGCTGGAGGCCGGCACATGGTCTCTGGAAGCAATCCAGATCCGCGATTTCGCCACCGACAAGCACCGCACCGTCGACGACACGCCGGCCGGCGGCGGCGCCGGCATGGTGATGCGCGCCGACGTGCTGGCCAAGGCAATCGACCATGCCTCGCCGCCCGGCGATAAGCGTCCAAGGCTGCTGATGAGCCCGCGCGGCAAACCGCTGACGCAGGCCCGCGTGCGCGCGCTGGCCGCCGGCCCGGGCGCGGTCATCCTGTGCGGCCGCTTCGAAGGCGTCGACCAGCGGCTGATCGAGGCGCGGGGGCTGGAGGAGGTCTCGGTCGGCGATTTCATCCTGTCGGGCGGCGAGCCGGCAGCACTTGTGCTGCTCGATGCCGTGGTGCGGCTGCTGCCGGGCGTCATGGGCAATGCGGTGTCCGGCGAGGAAGAAAGTTTCGAGAACGGGCTGCTCGAGCATCCGCACTACACGCGTCCGCAGGAGTTCGAAGGCAGGCCGATTCCGGACGTGCTGATTTCCGGCAACCACAAGAAGATTGCCGAATGGCGTCGCGCGGAGGCCGAGAAGCTGACGCGGGAGCGGCGGCCGGATCTGCTGAGGGCTGCTCAGCCCTTGGTGAAATAATAGAAGGCCAGAAACAGGCCGACGGCGACGACGAAGCCGCGCACGACGCCCTGCGGCACGCGCTTGGCGACCCAGACGCCGGCATAGCCGCCGAGCGCGCCGCCCGGAATCATGACGATCGCCTGCGGCCAGGCGACGACACCGCCCGAAACGAAGACCAGGATGGCGATGGCCGCGATGACCACGGCCAGCATGTTCTTCAGCGCATTGAGCCGGTGGTAGTCGCCGACCTGCGTCAGGCCGAGCGTCGCCAGCATCATGACGCCCATGCCGGCGCCGAAGAAGCCGCCATAGACGGAGGTCGCGAACTGGGCGAGCGATCCGGCGAAGGAGCCGACCTTGGCTTCGGCCCCAGGTTTAGGCGTCGGTTTCAGCCACGGCCCGGCGGCGAACAGCGCGGTGGCGGCGATCAGCAGCCAGGGCACCAGTGCGCGGAAGGACGGATTGGAGAGCGCAAGCAGGATCAGCGAGCCGGCCAGCGCGCCGAGGGCGGAGATGACGCAGAGCAGCAGCGCCTGGCGCCAGAAATGCCTGATGTCATCGAGATAGGCGAGCGTCGAGGTGATATAGCCGGGAAACTGCGTCACCGAGGAGGTGGCGTTGGCGACGATCGGCGGCAGGCCGACCAGCGTCATGGCGCCGAAGGTGACGAAGGTGCCGCCGCCGGCGACGGCATTGACCGCGCCGGAGACAAAGCCTGAGAGAAAGAGCAAGGCGGCATCGAAGAAAGTCATTTTCCCCGCTTAGGAAGCTTGCAAGCCGCGCGCAACCCGGCACGGCCGCGGTAAATGTGGGCCATGGGCGCAAAATATGCCGCAACGCCCTTGTTTTGATGCATGTCGTGGTCCCGGAACCGCGCGCACTTCCGGGCGACATGCATTAGGGCGTGACAAAGCGGCAAAATGGCTGTATGTGCCCGCCCGAACCGGAAGAACAATCTTTCGGACCCGTCAACAAGTGCGGTGTAGCCGTCCCTGCCCGGTGTTTCGACAAAGGGCATAGCCGAGCGGTCATTGGAACTGCAATGCGAGCGTAGGACGCTCTGACTGTCGGAAGAACAAGAAGTGGATATTTGAGATGGATCTCATCCGTCAGCTCGAGGCCGAACAGGCCGCCAAGATCGAAGCCAAGCGCAAGCTGCCCGAATTCCAGCCGGGCGACACCGTGCGCGTCCAGGTGCGTGTCACCGAAGGCACCCGCACCCGCGTCCAGGCCTATGAGGGCGTCGTCATCGCCCGCGCCGGCTCGGGCTTCCAGGAGAATTTCACGGTACGCAAGATTTCCTACGGCGAAGGCGTGGAGCGCGTTTTCCCGGTCTACTCGCCGATGGTCGAGGGCGTCGAGATCGTGCGCCGCGGCAAGGTTCGCCGCGCCAAGCTCTATTACCTGCGCGACCGTCGCGGCAAGTCGGCCCGTATTTCGGAAAACACCGGCGTGCGCGCCCGCAAGCTGAACGACGAAGAGCGCGACGCGCTGAACGCCGAGCGCGCCCGCATCGAGGCCGAGAAGGTGGCCGCCGCCCAGGCGCTGGCCGCCGAGACGGCCGCCAAGGAAGCCGCCGAGAAGAAGGCCGCCGCCGAGGCCGCCTCGGCCGAATAAGGTTTTTGCGAGACAGATTCTGGAAAGGCGGCTTCGGCCGCCTTTTTTTGTTGTGCGAATATCGCAAGGATTTTGATCGAAGCCTTCGCGGTTCGTCATTCTGGGGCGGAGCGACGCGAAGCGGAGCGGACCGGAGACCCCTAGAATGCCGTTATCTTCGCGAGGGATGCGGCGGTAGAGAATGGAACTCCGTCGAACCTTCCTGAAAAGATAGGTCTGCACCGCAGTATCGCTCTTATTTCACGGAATGGATTCCAGGGTCTACGCGCGTCGCTTCGCTCCTTACTCCGCCCCTAGAATGACGAAGGTGATAGGTCAGCGTTCCCTTCGCACCTCCCTCTGTCCCGCCAACGTGCAGGAAGGGCTTGCCTGCAGCATGCCGCTGGAGCGGGCCGAGCTCAAGGTGCTGCACGGCACGCTGACACGACTGGTCGCCGGATTGCGCGAAGCCACGGCCGATCAGGACTGATCGCCGCAATCGCCGTCCCCGAAATCATCGCTGAAGAGCATTGGAATTCACATTGGCGAGCCCCGGCAGCGCGGGCCGGCTTGCAAGGCGCTTGCGGCAAGCTAAAGTCGGCGCGGTTTTCTCTTGGCGCGCGAACATCGCGCGGCCAAATCACATTCGGGGAGTTTGTCATGACCAAGTCGAAACTGCTGCTGGCCGCCATGATGGCGTGCCTTCTCGCGCCTGTCGCGGCGCTCGCCGATAACCTGCCCGATCTCGGCGGCAAAAAGGTCGTGGTGGTGACGGAAAACGCCTATCCGCCGCTGCAGTTCATCGACAAGAAGACCGGCAAGCAGATCGGCTGGGAATATGACGCGATGGACGAGATCGCCAAGCGGCTGAATTTCAAGGTCGAGTACCAGAACACCTCCTGGGACGCGATGATCCAGGCGGTTTCCGACAACCAGTACAACATCGGCATGACCGGCATCACCATCAAGGACGACCGCAAGGAGAAGGTCGACTTCTCCGACCCCTATATGCGCTCGGAGCAGTTCATGCTGGTGCGCGGCGACGAGAACCGCTTCACCGACGCCAAGAGCTTCGGCGCCTTCAAGGACGGGCTGATCGGCGCCCAGCCGGGCACCACGCCGTTCTACACCGCCGTCTACAGCGTGCTCGACGGCAACGAGCAGAACCCGCGGATAAAGCTGTTCGAGACGTTCGGCGCGACCGTGCAGGCGCTGAAGTCGGGCGACGTCGACGTGGTGCTCACCGACGGCACCGCCGGCCAGGGCTATGTCGATGCCTCCGAAGGCAAGCTCAAGCTGATCGGCGGTCCGCTCGGTACCGAGGATTTTGGGTTCATCTTCCCGAAGGGCTCGGAGCTGGTGAAGCCGGTCAATGCCGCCATCGCTTCGCTCAAGGCCGACGGCACGATCGACAAGCTCAACAAGAAATGGTTCCTCGACTACAAGATGGGGCAGTGAACCCGTCTTGTTGCGCGCAGAGAGTTTGCAGGAAATTGCGCTGACATTGCGCCCAGGCCCCCCTCTCTGCCCTGCCGGATCCGGCCCTACGCTGTCGCTCCGGGCGTTCGTCGTTCGAAAAGCCAAGCAATTGGCTTTTCGTCCGCTATGCGGACCACGTCTCACCCCCCTCAAGGGGGGAGATTGGCAGCTCCGACCACGGCGCTCCTCATTCAACGTCGGTGATTGGCGAAAGCCCACGCGAGGTTCGATCTCCCCCCTTGAGGGGGAGATGGCCGGCAGGCCAGAGAGGGGGGCCTGGGCGCTATCTTCTCGAGACGTCCGCTCCATCGGCATCGCCTGATGCCCATATCCAAATCCAAACCCGAATTCCCCTGGTGGTTGGCCGCGACGGCCATCCTTGCCTTGGCCGCCGCTGTCGCCGTCGCTTCCAGCGACCTCTATGCGCAAGTCTTCGGCACAGTCGCCAAGGGCATCGGCATCACCATCTTCGTCACCGCGGTCGCTTTCGCTTTGGCCTCCGCCTTCGGGCTCGGCATCGCGCTGATGGCGCTGTCGGGATCGCAGTGGCTGCGCCAGGTCGCGCGCTTCTATGTCGAGATCATCCGCGGCGTGCCGATCCTGGTGCTGTTGTTCTGGATCGCCTTCGCCGGCGCGCCGGCCTTCGTCGCCGCCTGGAATGCGCTGACCGCGCCGCTGCAGGGCGCCGGCCTGATGGGCGAGTTGCTGGTGCGCGACGTCTCGCTGCTCTGGCGCGCCATCATGGCTTTGACCATCGGCTACTCGGCCTTCATCTCGGAAGTGTTCCGCGCCGGCATCCAGTCGGTCGAGAAGGGCCAGATCGAAGCGGCCAAGGCGCTCGGGCTCAGCCGCGTCCAGCGTTTCCGGCTGATCGTCTTCCCACAGGCGATCCGCACCATCCTGCCGCCGCTCGGCAACGACTTCGTCGCCATGGTCAAGGATTCCTCGCTGGTCTCGGTGCTCGGCGTCGCCGACATCACCCAGATGGGCAAGGTCTATGCCGCAGGCTCCTTCCGCTTCTTCGAGACCTATTCGATCGTCGCCTATATCTACCTGATCCTCACCGTCGGCCTGTCGCTGGCGCTAAGGGGGCTGGAACAGCGGCTACGTCGCCAGCATCAGGAATAGCCGGCCGCCTCGGAGCGCGCTACGATCCTTCAGCTCACCATCGCGGAGGACAAGCCCCATGAATTTCGACAAGGCCAATGCGGCGCTGGATTCCGTCTATTCGGCCGACTCGCCGGAAAGGCTCGCCAAGGCCTATGCCGAATGGGCCGCGACCTATGACAGCGAGACCGCCTCGCTGGGCTATCTCCTGCCTTTCCTCATCACCGCCTGGGTGGCGCGGCACGTGCCGGCGAGCGAAGGTCCGCTGCTCGACGCCGGCTGCGGCACGGGTCTGTCGGGGCCGTCGCTGAAGGCTCTGGGCTATGGCTACATCGCCGGCCTCGACCTCTCCGACGACATGCTGAAGATCGCCGGCAGCCGCCAGGCCGATGGCAAGCCGGCCTATGGCGAGCTGAAGAAAGCGATGCTCGGCGGCCCGTTGCCCTGGCCCGACCGGCATTTCCGCGCCTTCTTCTCGACCGGCGTCTTCACCATCGGCCACGCGCCGGCATCGGGACTGCATGAACTGGTGCGCATCACCAAGTCCGGCGGCCACGCCATCTTCACCGTGCGCGACCAGGTTTTCGAGAGCGGCGGTTTTCAGGCGGTGTTCGACGAGCTGACGCAGGCGGGCAAATGGCGGCTGGTCGAGGAAAGTCCGTGGTTCCGCTGCTATGCCATCGGCGACCCGGAGGCGCTGGTGAAGACGTTTGTGTTCGAGGTGGTTTGAGCGCCAGCTTTCCCTTCTCCCCTTGTGGGAGAAGGTGGCCGCGAAGCGGCCGGATGAGGGGTGCTCCAGGGAATGCCGACGCCTCACTTCGCTGGAACACCCCTCATCCGTCTCGGCGCTGCGCGCCGATCCACCTTCTCCCACAAGGGGAGAAGGCAAGCTGGCGCTGATTGCCGAAAAGCCAAAACATTGCTATCTACGGCGCCATGGAAAAGCTTTTCAGCGATCCGGCCTATAAGGGTTTCGTGCTGCAGGACAGAAAGCGCCTGCCGTCGCGTTTCTCCGCGCGCGTCTGCGGCGCGCTCACCAGCCGACTTCGCTGAACCGACCGATCGCAGTCGTCGCGCCGGGTTGCCGGCGTCCTTTTCCCATTCTCATATCGACGGATTTACGCACATGAGCGCACCGCGCACCCTCTACGACAAGATCTTCGACGACCACACGGTCGACCGCCAGGACGACGGCACCTGCCTGCTCTATATCGACCGCCACCTCGTGCACGAGGTCACCAGCCCGCAGGCCTTCGAAGGACTGCGCATGAGCGGCAGAAAAGTCCGGCATCCGGAAAAGACGCTGGCCGTGGTCGACCATAACGTGCCGACCTCGCCCGAGCGCAAGTTCGGCATCAAGAACGAGGAAAGCCGCATCCAGGTCGAGGCGCTGGCCAGGAACGCCAAGGATTTCGGCATCGACTATTATTCCGAGAACGATATCCGCCAGGGTATCGTCCACATCATCGGGCCCGAGCAAGGCTTCACGCTGCCCGGCATGACCATCGTCTGCGGCGACAGCCATACCTCCACGCATGGCGCGTTCGGCGCGCTTGCGCATGGCATCGGCACGTCCGAGGTCGAGCATGTGCTCGCCACCCAGACGCTGATCCAGCGCAAGGCCCGGAATATGCTGGTGCGCGTCGACGGCCAGTTGCCGGAAGGCGTCACCGCCAAGGACATCATCCTCGCCATCATCGGCGAGATCGGCACCGCCGGCGGCACCGGTTACGTCATCGAATATGCCGGCGAGGCGATCCGCTCGCTGTCGATGGAAGGCCGCATGACGATCTGCAACATGTCGATCGAGGGCGGCGCCCGCGCCGGCCTGATCGCGCCGGACGAGACGACCTTTGCCTATGTCAAGGACAAGCCGCGCGCCCCGAAGGGCGCTGACTGGGATGCGGCGCTCGCCTATTGGAAGACGCTGCAGTCCGACGAGGGCGCGCATTTCGACAAGGTCGTGGTGCTCGACGCGCAAAAACTGCCGCCGATCGTCTCCTGGGGTTCTTCGCCCGAGGACGTCGTCTCGGTGCAAGGTATCGTCCCCGATCCGCAAGCGATCGCGGACGAGAACAAGCGCACCTCGAAGATCCGGGCGCTCGACTATATGGGGCTGACGCCCGGAACCAGGATCACCGACATCGAGCTCGACCGCGTCTTCATCGGCTCCTGCACCAATGGCCGCATCGAGGACCTGCGCGCCGCCGCCAAAGTGGTCGAGGGCAAGAAGGTCAACCCGCGCGTCAACGCCATGATCGTGCCCGGCTCCGGCCTGGTCAAGGAACAGGCGGAAGCCGAAGGCCTGGACAAGATCTTCGTCGCCGCCGGCTTCGACTGGCGCGAACCGGGCTGCTCGATGTGCCTGGCCATGAACGACGACCGGCTGAAGCCGCATGAGCGCTGCGCCTCGACCTCGAACCGCAATTTCGAGGGCCGGCAGGGCTTCAAGGGCCGCACCCACCTGGTGTCGCCGGCCATGGCGGCGGCCGCCGCGATCGCCGGCCATTTCGTCGACATCCGCGACTGGAAATAGGCGCCCCGGCTGCGTCGCTCAACAAAGGCCCGGACAGGACGTCCGGGCCTTTCGCTTTTCGGCTATCTACCTGCGGATGATCTCGTGAAATTCCTCGCGCCGGCCGGGCTCGTCGGCGGCGACGACCAAGGCCAGCTGCCGCTCGTCGAAGATCCTGAACCACTCGTCCCATTCCACGAGCTCGTAGCCGCCGGTGTTGATCGGACGTTCCGGTCGGTCGGTGTCTTCATAGGCCTGTTCCCCGAACACCAGCCGCAGCATGGGCTGCGTTCCGGCCTCGGGCGAGACGTCGACGATGGCCGGGAAGCCGGCGCGCGCCGCCGCCCAGGAGCGGATTTCATCGTGGTTCGTCAAAGTGATCGTGCCGGCCATCTCGATCGTCTCCCGTCTGGCATCTCCTGTCCTGGCCGGACAACGCCGCTCCGGCAGGCCGGTTCCGCGCGGCATGCGACGTATCCATCGAGGCTTAACCGCTTGTTTGGGCTTGCGTCCTAGTATCTCCCCCTGGGTAAGTTGGGGAAAGTCGCAGTCCTTTGGACACCGGTCTGCTCATAGCGCTGCTCAATCCGACGATAGCGCTGGCGCTCGGCGCTGCGTTCCTCGTGCTGTGGTGCTACCAGCGCCATCGCCCGTATCTGGCCGCGCTCGGCGCGAGCTACTGCCTGTCGGCACCGGGCTTCCTGCTGCAATATTTCACGCTTCCGCTCGGCGTGGCGCTGACCAAGCTCGTTTCCAACATCTGCTTCACGATCGCGGCCTGCTGCCTCTCCAGCGCGATCATCGCGCGCTACGGGCGGCGCGTGCCCTATGTCGGCATCGGCGTGATTACCGGCGGCGGGCTCGCCGCCTTCATCTGGTTCATGTTCGTCCAGCCGGATCTCACCTGGCGCGTGCTTGCGATGAATTTCGGCTTCGGCGCGCTCAGCCTGCTGGTCGGCGCCGAACTGAGAACGGTGCGCAACAACGGCCCAACCGAGAAAATCCTGTTCGCACTGTCGCTGCTTTCGGGGCTGAACTTCATCGCCCGCACGCTGGTCGTCGTCATCGCGCACGGGCCGTTCCCCAGCTATGAGGGCTTCTACGGATCGTCCTACTGGACGACGGCGCTGCTTTCGCACGCGCTGTTGTCGCTGCTGATCGCGCTCAGCCTGTTCACGGCCGCGGCGCTCGATGTGATGAGGGCGCTGAAGGACGAGACCCATACCGACCCGCTCTCGGGCATCCTCAACCGCCGCGGCTTCGAGGAGCGGGCGACCCTGTTGCTCGACCAGTGCGGCAAGGCCGGATTTCCCGTCGCGCTGGTGCTTGCCGATCTCGATCACTTCAAGGCGCTGAACGACCAGCACGGCCATGAGGCAGGCGACCGGGTGATTGCCGACTTCGCCGCCAAGCTGCGTTCCGCCACCGGCGCGCGCGGGGCCGCCGGCCGCATCGGCGGCGAAGAGTTCGCCGTGCTTTTGCCGCTGAGCGACCTGGCGTCGGCAAGGCTCTTCGCCGAAGCGATCCGTTCCTTCTATTCGGCTGGCGCGGTCGACGGCCTGCCACCCGACACGAGGGTCACCGCAAGCTTCGGCGTTGCCGCCCGCACCGGCAGGGAAGGGCTGATGCCGTTGATGCGGCGCGCCGACGAGGCGCTCTACAAGGCCAAGAAGAATGGCCGCGACAGCGTGCGCCTCTCTTACGAGCGGCCCGAGACCGCCTTCGTTGCCGAGCGGCTCGCAGCCGGGTGACACAAGTGGACACCCGCGCCTTCGTCATCCACGGGCGGAGCGACGCGAAGCGGAGCGCAGACCCAAGGATCCATTCCGTGACCTTCGCCGAAGAATGCAGCGGAGCAGAATTCTGCACCGTGAGCGGCTCTCGAAAGTAACGGAATGGATCCTCGGGTCTGCGCGCGTCGCTTCGCTCCTTGCTTCGCCCGTGGATGACGATCGGAGGGATGGCTCGGCCAATCGCGGAACCAGGCGATTGCCATTGACCTCTAAGCGGCGTTCCAAATGCCCTGACGACCGGATGGGGCCTTTGAGCCAATCGCAACGGTCCGTGGCCCTTCCGCCATGCCTGGCGTTAACGTGATTTTCGCCGGTCGATGATTTGCTTTTCGGTCAAGGAGCAAATATGGGCAGCGCCGACTTCATTCTGATGATCAACCTGCTCGTCGCCGGGCTTCTGGCGGCGGCGTTCATGGCGATTGCCGTCCATGACAGCGGACGCGTATCGGCGCGTTGGCTTGCCTTCAGCTATCTGCTCGGCATGGCCTATTTCGCCATCGAATTCAGCATCCCCGCCTTCGCGGACGCGCGGCTGCCGGTGGTTGCCGCCTTTGCCGTGTTCCTCGGCGCAACCATCGCCTTCAATGGCGGACTGGCCCATAAATATGGCGTGCGGCCGCCCTGGGCGACGATGCTGTGCTTTCTCGTCGTCACCTCGGTCGCCGTCTATCTGGTGCAGGACCTGCCGCGCCAGTCGCTGACGCGCATGATGGCCTACCAGCTTCCTTACGCCGCCATGCAGTTCGTCGCGCTCGGCATCGTGCTGTCCTCCCGGCAAAGGCTCGCGCGGCTCGACCATGTGCTGGCGCTGGTGCTTGGCGCCAGCGCCGTGCAGTTTGCCTCCAAGCCGCTCATCGCGGGCGCGCTGGGCGGCTGGGGCGCCAACCCGCAGGCCTATGTGCAAACCAGCTATGCGTTGGTGTCGCAATCGCTCGGCACCGTGTTCGGGCTGGCGCTGGCGCTGCTTGCCTTGGCCGTGCTGGTGCGCGACGCGCTCAACGACGCGACGGCGAAATCGGAAACCGACGCTTTGTCGCGCCTGTTCAACCGCGGCGGCTTCGAACGCCATGCCGACCTTGCCATGCGGGACGCCGTCCGTCGCGGCGTGCCGGTGGCGCTGGTGATCGCCGATCTCGATTACTTCAAGAGCATCAACGACAGCTACGGTCATGCCTGCGGCGACCGTGTGATCGAGACCTTCGCCGGATTCCTGCGCGAAGCCGCCGCCGAACACCATGTCGCCGGCCGCATCGGCGGCGAGGAATTCGCCATCATCCTGCCGGGCACCAATCTCGCCGCGGCGCGGCTGTTTGCCGAAGGCGCGCGCAACGCGTTCGGCGCCCTGCCGATCGACGGGCTACCTGCCGACCATCGCTGCAGCGCAAGCTTCGGCGTGGCCGAGCTTGCCGACGACGAAGGTTTTGCCGATCTTTTGCGGCGCGCCGACGCCGCGCTCTACCACGCCAAGAATGCCGGCCGCGACTGCGTGCGCGTATCAGGCGTGTCGGCGCGGCGCCACACGCCGGCTATCTTCAACGGCAAGGGCTGAGATTGGGCATCTCGCCGTCGGAAAGCCCGTACATGTAGGAACGGCCCTTGACCAGCACCGGCGGCTGGTAGCAGCCGGGCGCGCCAGGCTCTTCCGCATCGTCATAGGCGACATCCGGCTGGCCGGTGCCGGTGTATTCGGAAAGTTTTTTCGCGAGCTTGCCTTCGCCGACGACGATGCGCTTGTAGCCGGCGGCGCTGTCGATGACGAGATTGCCGAAGGAATCGGCATAGACTCGGTCGTGATGGCGCAAGCCGGCCTCGGCCGGCGCGGCGATCGCCAGCGCCGCCAGCGTTGCGGCCGCGAAGCCTATCCGCACTGAATTCGAACGCATGTCGCTCTCCCTTGGTCGGCGCGCAGATCGCGCCTGAAATCCGGTTCGAATCGGAAATTAACTCTTTCTTAACCTTTGTTAAGAGGCGGGAGGCTTTCGGCGCCGGTTCTTAAAGAACATGGTTAATTTTCGAAGGTCGGGCTTCCCGGCGACGGGCGCGGTTCTGGATAGCCGGCTGACCCAGGGTCAACTTGATCTTGCGGCGCCGCATGGCTACAGCGGTCCACCGTCTCACGGAAAGGGCAACCGCCTATCTCTTTGTTTCGACGCAATTCCGGACGGAAGACCACGGCGAAGGCGCCGAACCCAACCGTTCACACATTTCCTGGAATTGCTGTAGCGTGCCGCGCACGAAAGGGCAGCGCATGAGCTTTGGCCGCACGGTTCGAGTGTCGATCGCCATCCCGCTGCTTCTGGCGGCCGCGGCCTGCGTGCCGCAGGACGGCGCGCCGAAGGTGGCGAATGCCGCGGCGCCCGCCGCCTCGCCTGCTCCTCCTCCGCAATCCGCCGCACCCGCGACGACGCCGGCAGCTGCAACGCCCGCCATACCTGCAACGGCCCCGGCAGCCACAACGGCGCCGGTACCTGCGACGGCGAAGGCGCCTGCAACGCCTGCGCCCGCAACCAGGATCGTCACCGACCTTACCATGCCGCGTTCCGGCGTCGGCACGGCCACCTACAGATGCGGCAATGGCGGCATGATCACCATCCAGAATCTGGGTAACGCATTGCGCGTCATGCGGCCCGATGGCACGGCCGAAGAGTTCGCGGCCTCGCCCGCCAACCAGAGCAGCCGCTACCAGGAAGCAGCGACCCATGACGCAATTGTGATCGACGGACGCGAGGCGCTGGTGATGAAGAGGGGATCCACCCCGCAGACTTGCAGGCGCTGAGGTGCGACGATATCCGGGTGAGGCCGGCCCGCGGGATCCCGACGCGACCGGCCGCAGCGTCGGTCATCTGATTGCTGCGCTGCAGCGAACCATGCGCCGGCTTCAAAACAGCCGCTAATCGATTGAAGCGCGCGGCCCTCAATTTGTCAGACTAAATGATGTTTCCAAAACGATTTTCCGGCTTTGACGCGGTGCAAAAAGAGCATTAGAAACCGGCTGTCCGATGCCATAAATGAGGGCGGCAAACGCCGTATTCCCATCGCGGCATTCAGGATGCCGATCTGGGGGAGCCATGAGCAAATCACCAGCCACCCGCGCAGTTGCCAGACGTGAACGGCCGCTCTCGCCGCATCTGACGATCTACCGGCCGCCGATCACGATGACGATGTCGATCATCCATCGCATCACCGGCGGCGCGCTCTATTTCGGGACACTGCTGGTGGCGGCCTGGCTGATTGCCGCTTCGAGCTCGCAGGCCGCATTCGACTGGGTCAACTGGGCCTTCGGCTCCTGGCTCGGCCGGCTGGTTCTGTTCGGCTACACCTGGGCGCTGATGCACCATATGCTGGGCGGGCTGCGCCACCTCGTCTGGGACACCGGCGCGGGATTGGAAAAACACACCGCATCCAGGATCGCCTGGTCGACGCTCGCCGGCTCGATCGTGCTGACGCTGCTGATCTGGATCGCCGGCTACATGGCGCGGGGAGCTTTGTGATGAGCGCGAACAATTCGGACATGCGCACGCCGTTGGCGAGAGTGCGGGGTCTGGGCTCGGCGCGCGAGGGCACGCAGCATTTCTGGCGCCAGCGGCTGACGGCGATCGCCAACATACCGCTCATCCTGTTCTTCGTCGGCTTCCTCATCGCGGTCAACGGCCACGGCTACACGGAAGTGCGGGCGGCGCTCGCCAATCCCTTCGTGGCGCTGGTGCTGACGTTGGTGCTGATCTCCGGCCTCTACCATATGCGGCTCGGCATGCAGGCCATCATCGAGGATTACGTGCATGGCGAAGGCATGAGGCTGGCGCTGATCGCTCTCAACACCTTCTTCGCGGTGGCAGTCGGCGTCGCTTCGCTGTTCGCCCTGCTCAAACTCGCATTCGGAGGCTGACGTCTTGGCCAATGCAAACACCGCCAACGCGGCTTCCGCCTATACCTTTGTCGACCACAAATTCGATGTCGTCATCGTCGGCGCCGGCGGCGCCGGCCTGCGCGCCACGCTCGGCATGGCCGAGCAGGGATTGCGCACCGCCTGCATCACCAAGGTGTTCCCGACGCGCTCGCACACCGTCGCCGCGCAGGGCGGCATCGCCGCCTCGCTGTCGAACATGGGGCCGGATTCCTGGCAGTGGCACATGTACGACACCGTCAAGGGCTCGGACTGGCTGGGCGATGTCGACGCCATGGAATACATGGTGCGCGAGGCGCCGGCCGCCGTCTACGAGCTCGAGCATTATGGCGTGCCGTTCTCACGCACCGAGGAAGGCAAGATCTACCAGCGGCCGTTCGGCGGGCATATGATGAACTATGGCGATGGTCCGCCGGTGCAGCGCACCTGTGCGGCCGCCGACCGCACCGGCCACGCCATCCTGCACACGCTCTACGGCCAGTCGCTGAAGAACAACGCGCAGTTCTTCATCGAATATTTCGCGCTCGACCTGATCATGGAGCCGGACGGCACCTGCACCGGCGTCATGGCCTGGAACCTCGACGACGGCACTATCCATCGCTTCTCGGCGAAGATGGTGGTGCTGGCGACCGGCGGCTATGGCCGGACCTATTTCTCCGCCACCTCGGCGCATACCTGCACCGGCGACGGCGGCGGCATGACGGCCAGAGCCGGGCTGCCGCTGCAGGACATGGAGTTCGTGCAGTTCCATCCGACCGGCATCTACGGCGCCGGCTGCCTGATCACCGAGGGCGCGCGCGGCGAAGGCGGCTATCTCGTCAATTCCGAGGGCGAGCGCTTCATGGAGCGCTACGCGCCGTCGGCCAAGGACCTCGCCTCGCGCGACGTCGTCTCGCGCTGCATGACGCTGGAGATCCGCGAGGGCCGCGGCGTCGGCAAGAACAAGGACCACATCTTCCTGCATCTCGACCATCTTGACCCGGCCGTGCTGCACGAGCGGCTGCCGGGTATTTCCGAGTCGGCCAAGATCTTCGCCGGCGTCGACCTCACCAAGGAGCCGATCCCGGTGCTGCCGACGGTGCACTACAATATGGGCGGCGTGCCGACCAATTACTGGGGCGAGGCGCTCAATCCGACAGCCGAGAATCCCGACCGCGTGTCGCCCGGCCTGATGGCGGTGGGCGAGGCCGGCTGCGCCTCGGTGCATGGCGCCAACCGGCTCGGCTCCAACTCGCTGATCGACCTCGTCGTGTTCGGCCGCGCTGCGGCGATCCGCGCCGGCCATGTGATCGACCGCAAGTCGGCGATCCCGTCGCCCAACGCGGCCTCGGTCGAGAAGATCATGGAGCGCTTCGACAGGCTGCGCCACGCCAACGGCTCGACGCCGACGGCCGTGCTGCGCGAGAAGATGCAGCGCGCCATGCAGGAAGACGCCGCCGTGTTCCGCACGCAGGAATCGCTGGAGAACGGCTGCAGGCGCATTTCGGAACTCTGGGGCGAGCTCAAGGACATCAAGGTAACCGACCGCTCGATGATCTGGAATTCCGACCTCGTCGAGACGCTGGAGCTGGAAAACCTGATGGCCAACGCCATCACCACGGTCTACGGCGCCGAGGCGCGCAAGGAGAGCCGCGGCGCGCATGCGCGCGAGGATTTCTCGGCGCGCGACGACATCAACTGGCGCAAGCATACGCTGGCCCATCTGAGCGAGGACGGCAAGGTGACGCTGACCTACCGGCCGGTGCATACCGAGCCGCTGCTGGCCGAAAAGGACGGCGGCATCAGCGTGGCCAAGATCGCGCCGAAGGCGCGGGTGTATTGACTATGGCGCAGGCGACCACGGGATATTCCGGCACGCCGCTCCCGGCCAAGCTTGGCCTCAGGGACGGCATGGTCGCCGCCTTCATCGCGCTGCCGCCGGAGCTCGATGCGCTGACCGAGGCAGTGTCCTTTGCCGGCGTCGACCGGCTCGCCGCGTGGTCGGCGATCTCGGGCAGCCGGAAATACGATGCCGTGCACGCCTTCACCCGGCAGCGCGCCGAGGTCGAGGACGGCCTGGCCGGCATCGAGACGGCGATCAAGCGCGACGGCATGGTCTGGGTCTCCTGGCCGAAGAAGGCATCGAAAGTGCCGACCGACGTCACCGAGGCCGTCATCCGGTCCGAGGCGCTGAAGCGCGACCTGATTGACGTCAAAGTCGCCGCCGTGAACGAAATCTGGTCCGGGCTGAAGCTCGTCATCCGAAAGGACCGCAGGTAATGGTCGAACTTACGCTTCCCAGGAACTCGAAGGTCCAGCAAGGCAAGACCTGGCCGAAGCCGGAAGGCGCGACCAACCTGCGCGAATACCGCATCTACCGCTGGTCGCCGGACGATGACGCGAACCCGCGCATGGACACCTATTTCGTCGACATGGACGATTGCGGGCCGATGGTTCTCGACGCGCTGTTGTGGATCAAGAACAAGATCGATCCGACGCTGACGCTGCGCCGTTCCTGCCGCGAAGGCATTTGCGGCTCCTGCGCCATGAACATCGACGGCTCCAACACGCTGGCTTGCACCAAGGGCGTCGAGGACATTTCCGGCGCGGTGAAGATCTATCCGCTGCCGCACATGCCGGTGATCAAGGACCTGGTGCCCGACCTCACCAATTTCTACGCCCAGCACGCCTCGATCGAGCCGTGGCTGAAGACGGTCTCGCCGACGCCCGCCAAGGAATGGCTGCAGAGCCATGAGGACCGCGAGAAACTCGACGGGCTTTACGAATGCATCCTGTGCGCCTGCTGCTCGACCTCCTGCCCGAGCTATTGGTGGAACGGCGACCGTTATCTCGGCCCGGCCACGCTGCTGCAGGCGTACCGCTGGCTGATCGACAGCCGCGACGAGGCGACGGGCGAACGGCTCGACAATCTCGAAGATCCGTTCCGGCTCTACCGCTGCCACACCATCATGAACTGCGCGCAGGCCTGCCCGAAGGGGTTGAATCCGGCGAAGGCGATCGCCGAGATCAAGAAGATGATGGTGGAGAGAAGGGTTTAGTTTCTCGCGGCCTTACTCGCAGGTAGCGATCCTTCGCGCCCCCCTCTGTCCTGCCGGACATCTCCCCCACGAGGGGGGAGATTGGCCGTCACCGCGGCTTTCGCCAATCTCCAAGGTTGAAGGATGAGGCGCCGTCGGCGAAGCTGCTAATTTCCCCCCAAGTGGGGGAGATGTCCGGCAGGACAGAGGGGGGCGCTGTCCCGCCAGTGTCAGAAAGGATAGGCAAACCATGACCGATCTCCCCATCCTCTCACCTGTCGAAGCCCGAGTCCTCGGTTCCCTGATCGAGAAGAAGGAGCTGACGCCGGACGTCTATCCGCTGACGCTCAACGGCGCGCACCAGGCCGCCAACCAAAAGACGGCGCGCGAGCCGGTGATGGCGCTGGAGCTGACGGAGGTCCGGCGGGCCTTGAGCACGCTCGAGCAGAAAGGCCTCGTGCGCCAGGCCTTCGCTTCGCGCGTCGAACGCTACGAGCACCTGATGGCGCAGCGCTTTTCGCTGACCACGCCGCAGATCGCGGTGATCGGGCTGCTGCTGTTGCGCGGTGCGCAGACGGCGCATGAATTGCTGGCGCGCTCGGAGCGCATGGCGCGCTTTGCTTCGATCGAGGAGCTGCGCGACAATCTCGACCTGATGATCGGCCGCCGGCCGCCACTGATCCAGCTGCTCGAACGCGCGCCCGGCCAGCGCGAGGAGCGCTATGTGCATCTGCTGAGCGGTCCGGTGGAAGCAGCAGCGGTGGCGGCGGCGCCCTGGCAGCCGGCGGCGTCAACTGCGGACACCGACCTCGAGGCGCGGGTGGAGGCGCTGGAGGAAGAGGTCGCGGCGCTGCGGGCGAAGATCGAGGCGCTGGGGGGCTAGACTGGCTCTCACCAGAAACGTTGGCGCGAGGCGCCCCCCTCTGTCCTGCCGGACATCTCCCCCTCAAGGGGGGAGATTAGCAGTTCCGGCGCCGGCGCCCTTCTTTCACCGTTGGCGATTGATGGAAGCCGACGCGACATCTGATCTCCCCCCTTGAGGGGGAGATGTCCGGCAGGACAGAGAGGGGGGCGAAGGATCGCCAGCCTTCGCGGAGAAGCTTCTCACCCCAGCCTAGCATCCAACGACACCTTGATCGCTCCCAGTGCCTTCGACACCGGGCATTCGGCCTTGGCCTTCTCGGCCAATTCCTTGAATTTCGCCGCGTCGATGCCCGGCACCTTGCCGACCAGGGTGATGGCGCTGCCGGTGATGCCGGTGCCGGGCACCAGCGTCACCACTGCCTTGGCGTCGAGCTCGGCGGCCGGCGTGCCGTTTTCGGCCAGGAAGTGCGACAGCTGCATGGCGTAGCAGCCGGCATGCGCGGCGGCGATCAGCTCTTCCGGATTGGTGCCGGATTTGCCGCTCTCGTCCTCGAAACGGGCCTTGAACGAATAGGGCGTGCCCTTCAAGGTGCCGCTCTGGGTGTCCAGCGTGCCGTTGCCTTCCTTCAGATTGCCCTTCCAGACGGCGTTTGCGGTGCGGTCCATGGAATCCTCCTGCCTTGTCGGGGTTGCGCCGGCGGGCGCCGACGTTCCTGGAACTATAGCGCGGGTGCGGCGGAAGACCATCCATGGCCCGGTATGATTGTGCTTGCGCGAGGCGCTTCGAAAATTCTCAAAAAAAGCGCATGCAAAAATGTCGACTATCCGTCTGCCCGACCGTCCTGCGGGCGGCCACTCCCGGCCGATGGAGGTTAAGATGGACAATCTGTTTCTTGCGATCTGGGGAAAGCCCGAGCGAAAAGGGAGGCGACTTGAAGAGTTCTGGCTGGATCGGCCGGCGCTCGGCTTCGGCCGGCTGGCGGCGGCCATCGCCATCATAGGCGTCGCGACATGCCTGCTCGACCATGCCGCGACGGCAGGCAAAACCGACACCGTCGCCTCCTATAATGCGTCAACGAAAGGAAGCTCGAAATGAAATATGTGCTGCTGGTCTATGGCGAGGAAAAGGACCTCTACGCGCTGACTCCCGAGCGCATGGCCAAGCTCGATGCCGACTCGCTCGGCTATGACCGGGAGCTCGACCGGCAAGGCAAGCTGGTCATCGCGCAGGCGCTGCAGTCGGTGAAAAAGTCGAAATCGCTCCGGCGGCGCAATGGCAAGGCGCTGGTGACCGACGGTCCCTTCGCCGAGACCAAGGAGCAACTGCTGGGCTTCGTCATGGTCGAGGCGGCGGACCTTGCCGAGGCGCTCGACATTGCGGCCAAGATACCGCTGGCGGAGCTCGGCACGGTCGAAATCAGGGCGATCTACGACGTGCCGGGCTCATAGCCGCCGGTCAGCATGGGCGCGGCGCGCCGGTTGAAGCTGTCTCTTGCGGGAAACATCTTCAGTGTTTCTTCACCGGCCGCAACCGTTGCGTGTTGAAGCGATGCCGCGCTTCTCTTATCGTCGCCGCGTTTTCGGGGGAATCGGCATGCCTTTTCTGATCGCCATCCTCGGCCTGCTTGGAGCGGCCGCCATCTGGTGGTACCGGCTGAAATATATGAGCGACGCCGCGCGCGAGGTCGCCGACGTCGTCGGACGCGTCCAAGGCAACATCCGTCGCAAGAAATTGCGCAATCAGGCCGCGCTCTCGCCGCTGACGGCGATCGACGATCCGGTGGTGGCGGCGGCGACGCTGATCACCGCGATCGTCGCGGAGCACGGTCCGGTCCTGCCGCAGCGCGAGGCGGTCATTCGCGAGGTGATCGCGCAGATCGCGGACAGCCAGAAGAAGACCGACGAGGCGGTCGTCTACGCCAAATGGGCCGCCGCGCAGATCGACGACACGACGATCGTCATCGACAAGCTGGCGCCGTTCCTGCGCGAGCGCCTCGATCCGCATGAGCGGGACGACCTGCTCAGGATGTTGAACCGCGTCGCGCAGGGCGGCGGGCAGAGCCTCAGGATCGCCGACCAGCGGATGCTGAGATTGCGGCAGAAGCTGGGCTTCGAGGTGAACTGAGCCGAAGGCGCCGCGGGATCGCCTGCCTTCGTGATTGGCCGAAACGCCTCTCGCCTCGTCATTCTATGGCGGAGCAAGGAGCGAAGCGACGCGGCGCAGACCATAGAATCCATTCCGTGACCTGTAAGCGTTGCAGCGGTGCAGAATTCTGCTCCGCAACACCTACGATTAAGGTCACGGAATGGCAACTGTGTTCACGCGAATGCGGTTTTGTCGCGAATGATGGCGTTGAGGACGACCAGGAGCTT
>NZ_VFUG01000029.1:0-49110 GCF_006440615.1 Mesorhizobium sp. B2-6-2
CGGACCGCCCGAGCAACCCTCGGACGCGCAGTGTAGGGTGAGCCACCTCACCGGCAGAAGCGGACATACGGTCTTACCGATAACTGATGTCTTTCCTCCGTGAATTTCTAAACCTACCTCAAGGTAGGTCGTCCGTAACGCAGAAAGCAGTCGTTCTGCATCACCAACAGTTTCAGTTCCTATTACCCAATCATCCTGCAGGCGATCGGCTGCGCCGCGCTGAAGACCGGTCCTCAGCATCGGTCTGCTGTCGATGTAGCCTGAGAGAATATCCGCGACTATACGGGATGTATCGGGCCCTATCGGGATGCCCACGGACTGACCTCGATTACATTTACGGAGAAGTACGTCGATTCGATCACCCAAGCTGTCGTTATACTTCTTGCGGTTTTTCTTGACCCGTTCCTTACCATAGGCCGCCCAAAGCACCGAGTGGGTGTATATGGATGGATAGAAGCGAAGAACGTCTGATTTGACCTCTACATCGTAGGTAGCTCGAATGAGTTGTTTGTGCACCGCGTTGCTCTTGAAGTCGGGCTCCTCAATCGCCCTGTACGATTTGGATGAGATCATGGTTCTGGAGAAGCTAAATCGCTGCCGGTCCAGCCAGCGAGATATAGTCGCCCAGTTCCTTGTCATAACCGAAGCGAGCAGAAGCTGGGGCACTGGGTTTGTAATGTGCAGTTGTCGACGCTCGTTCTTCGCTTTTGGCGTCGAGTAGAGTTCGGGTTCAGTCTCGCTTATCTCCCAAAATTTCTGATGCTTTGCATGGCTGGGCTTCAGCGGGCCGCTCGCGGCCCATATCGCCAACAATTCCCGCGCATACTCGCCGAAATCCTCGGTTATAAAGGGGGCGGCAGCTCTTTTGGAAAGTAGCCCTTCGATAGCATGACTTGAAGCTTGTCCAAAAATACGCTCCCCGAGCCCACGATACGGAAGATCAGGGTAATTCACATGGGTTTCCTAAAAATTGCCAACGCCAAATGATGGGTTTCCAAAGGTGCGCTGGACTTGCCGACCTCGCACATGATGCTGAAGACCGAGGACGCCTTCACCGGACCCATGTTCGACGCCATCAACGGGATGCTGGTCGACATGCTCGCGGCCATTGTCCGCAAGTACTATGACGACCGACGCGCAGGCAGGCTCAAGGGGATCGCCAAGGCAAAGGCCGAGGGTCACATGAAGGTCCGTCCCGAAGACGCCGAGCGTAGCGAGGCGATCATGGACATGCTGCGGAAGGGCCAGAGCTGGGACACCATTGTGCGAGAAGGCGTCTTATCCTATCCGCACCAAGGGCGGGGCGTTGGCGGACAGCTTGTAGAGCCGCAGGCGAACGGGACGGCCAGCCCCTCTGACACCAATATGTCGCCCACATCTTGGCCATCGGCAAAGAGTGAGCCGCAACTTCGCCCGTAGTTGCACCTGTCGGTGCCCTCAGTGCCTGCCGGGCAGGAACATGGAACCATCTTCAGCTCAAGCTTCGCCGCAGCAACCAACTCTTTGAGGCGTGCCTTCGCTCGACGCCCGAGGTTTCCCTCAGAGTCGCACCTTGGCTCGATGCTTTCGGGTGCGTTGAAGCCAACCAGCCGGGTCCCCTTCGCGGAACTGTTGAGCCGAATGGTATCTCCGTCCGTTACGGTGAACTGGGTTCTGGCAAGTGGCACCCTGTAGCCTGCTGCGTCTGACCTCGCGAAGGAGGGCATGCTTGGCCAAGTGATTTGGCCGCCCTTGACAACGAACGAATAGATCAGGGACCCGACGACCAATGCGAGAGCGATCCCAAAGGTTCTGACGAACCTGCCTGCCAAGTATCGAACCTCCCGAACGAGTGGGTTGCGCCAACGGCGCGGTCGCCAACGCGGCGATGGGGGCTTGTAGGTGCCTGGATGTGCGGGTCCTATCGCCTCATAGAGCTTCGCCCACTGCTTCGCGCTCAACCGCGTGCGCGGGCCGTATTTCACCAATCGGTCACGCATATCGAGGAGGAACTGGCGCTGCCATTGGCTAAGGTGGCCGCGAACCAATGCAGCCTCGATACGGGATTTCAGATCGTCCTCAGGCTCCATTTCGGTGGCCCCGCCCCTTCGCAACAATACTGGGCGGCCGGTGCAGCATACAAGTCCGATGTGGGACGCGGGAGAGGACCGAAATCATGTGCGCATGGCCCAAGGAGGCCTAGAAGAACGGCTGTTGCTTGATGATCGGAATTGCCGGATTGGTATTGTGCACCGTAACGCCCCTGCACGATGCTGCTGACGCCGCCGGTTGCGACGGCATTGGCGACCGAGAACGGGCCGATCCACGGGAGCGATGGTTCCGTCCCACCGTTAAAGGCGAACGCTACGCCAAGCTCGGCATGCAAGAAGAGATAGTTGTCAGCGGACGCGTTAAGGGAGAGCGCATTGCGCTTGGTGAGCGCTCGCCACGGTATTGATGGCAACAACGTTCGCAGCAAAGGAAGCCTTCTCGCGCGCGATGGCAGCTGCGGACTCATCCGCGCTAATTGCGCCGATCGCCTGCGCCATCTTAATGTTTTTGAGACTCCCAAGTATGTTTGCTGGGCGGCAAACAGCGGGCTGTATTTCGTTCGCAGAGCCTCAAGCTCACGCCCCTGGTCCGCTAGGACGCCGTTCCGCTCCTTGCTGGCCCTTCGCACCGATACCGACCATGTCGTTGATGCGCGCCTGCAGCGTAGAGAGGTCGGTCGAAATGCTAATTAGCAGGTCGTCGCTACTTGCAGCCATTGCTTACTCCATGGCGGTCGATCGCGCCGGGCGCGGTGGGTATTTTGACATCTGCGGATTGCTGTAAAAAGGAAATGATGGCGCGCCGCGTTCAAAGGATTGGGCGGACCACGAGGTAGTGACGATACGACAGCAAAGCTGACTATCTCAGCGTCACTATATTGTTAACAAAACGTTACTGGCCATTTACTGGAATGCCATTTTTGCATAAAAAAGAGGCAGACGGTGATTCGCCGTCTGCCTCTGTCTGTTGCGTACTCACGGTCTTGTGGTGCCGAGTGGACGAACAAGACCGCGTGTCCGCTCCATAGCAGGTCGGTAACTAGCGTCCTGAGGCGTTTTTGACAAGCCACAGGAGCTACGTAATGGTCAGACATCCTCCCAAGCCCTGCCATTCCCAATTGCTCCGCAAAGCGCTCGAAAGGAGCAATTGCAATGGCAGACGTGCAGGTAACTTGCATCAACAAAGTCCCACGTGAGAACAAGCACGAGGCTATTACAAACCTCGGCAACTCCACCGGGAAATGGTCGAGATCACAAGTGATCCAATGGATCGAAGCGGGCACGCATACTTTCTACACATCGGTAGGCGGAAAGCGCGCCAACGTCGCTGTGGTCAATGGCCCCAACGAGAAATACGTCCGCACTCACGCGGATGGCCAGTGGAACGATAATTTGCTGGCGCTTCCTGAGTGTCCGTAACGCTCTAACGATGGCGGGTTTCGGCCCGCCATCACTTTCTTCTCGGAGATTATCCTATGACCAAACTGCCGACATACACTCTGTCGTTTGACAAGAAAAAACAGGACTGGAAACTGCATAAAGATGGTGCCGACCGCGCTACTAAGCGGTTCGAAACTAAAGCGGATGCCACCGCTGGCGGCGTTCTATCCAGCGCGATTGGGAAAGATGGCGGCTCTGTCCGGATTGAGAAAAAGCGCGGCGGATATGAAGAGGAGAGAACGTTCCCCCGCGATCGCGACCCTAAGAAAACGCCCGGTTAGCCGCATAGAGAAAGCCCTCGGCATGGTGACTTCTGATTGGATTGCCGCTGTCGCGGTCGCTGTTTCTTTGATCTCCGCCCTGCTAGCATGGCTGTCGGCCGCACAAGCCAAACGGCAAGCTGACGCCGTGCTTGGTGAGGTGAATCCTACGTTTGGCGTCTACCAGGCTGAGTATGTTGAGTATTCACGGCAGGCTAGCCTAAAATTCGAGATTCTGAACCACAACAGACGAGCGTTGCTTGTCCATGAGTTGTCGTTTCAATACCCGGACGATGTAATCGTGTTTACCGATCATGACGACCTGACCGGTGTGATTGGGTCTATCATCGAGGCAGTCAAACAAGGCGGGCGAACAAAGAAATTTGCAATCCCGCACCGTGTGAAGGGATGCGGGATGAACGCTGTGCCGCATGAACTGGTCATACCCTTTAGATGTGGGTGGAGAACTGACGTGAAGCCGAAGTCATTTCGCTTTTGCTTCAAGGCAGAATATAGGCAGGAAGGCGGCTTGGCGACGGACCGCGCCTATGGCTGCGTTGACGTTGAGCCGCCGAACATTCTCCCTTGAACGCGCCTATCGAAAGTACTCGGCTGCAGAATCGTCGTGGTCATCCGAAGGCGGCGCCCAACCTACCTTTGGGAACGACGCCGGCGTGGCTCCAAGTGAGCCCAGGCATTGGTTGAGCGCTCTCAGGCCCGCAACACCCAGATCTCCGCTGCGCATTTTCCCAACTAGTAGCGCGGTAAGACCGACAATCCCGCGGCGGCAATACCGCAGCAAAGTCGGCGCCATCTCTTTCCAGGCCGCTTGCCCTGGCGCCGACAGCCATTCGTATGGCTCACCGATCGGCCGATCGTCGGGCGGCTCGAAGTGATTGACGTATCCGGATTCTTGGCAAGCGTCCCGGAAAGCCGCAATTGCTCAACGCTTTTTGCAGCCACCACCGGTCCTTAGGACCATCGGCCCTAGATATCCGACCACCCTACACCGTGGGCCAGATCCTACCTTTCCAAACATAACTTTCGGATTAGGTCTTGCGCGCTTCTCGTCGCATCTAGTTCATCAAGATCGTACCCAGCCCTCCCCTCCTTCAGTAGGGAAACAGGTGCAAGATACGACATGCCACCAAAAAGGCGGACACAAACATCGTTCCTAGTGCGACTTGCGAGGACCACAGCAAGTGTTCGCTACTGCTCTTCATGGCAGCCTTGTTGGATTTCAGCATCTCATCGTAATGGGCGCAGACTTCAGCTAGGGCGATGTGGAGCGGCTTCCCACTTTCTGCATCAGATGCCCAGCCGGAGGGATAATTGCCCACAGCATCAAAGTCTATCGGCTTGGCCGCCTCAAAAGCGTAAAAGGATGAAACCGACATCCCAAACGTCGCAAATAGTCCAACGGCACCAAAGAAGATGTCGACGTGTTCGGACTTATAGATAGCAAGCGTGCCAGCGACGACTACGGCGACAACCGCAACCATGAAACCGAGCAACGTCATCGCCCTCAAATCTGCTGCCAAAGCCATTGTTAGTTGTGCATCAAGTCGGCTCTCAGCTTCCCGCAAGATTTCCTTTAGCGTATCGTTGTCTGCCTTTTCGAGGCGAGAACTAAGTGAGGAAGCCATGATTCCATCTTTCGAATTTCAACCTGAGAAACCGCCGGGAGAACGCAAAGGTGTTAGGCACGAGGCCCCCAGACCTTCTCCGCCACCGCCACCCAAGCCTGCGCCGCCGCCACCGCCCAAGCCACCTAAGAAGTAACCTCTTACACTAGTCTTCCACAAATAACTCCACCGCAGTCGGCTCTGGCGTGCGTACGTTTACGCACGCGAAACTCCGGCGCTTGCCGGTTCATCTATGGGAGTATGCGAATGGCAAAACGAACTGTATTTCACTCGTCGCCGTCAAAGAGCGGTTGGAAGGTGACGCAAGGCGGAAACACCGTATCCGATCACAAGACCCAGAAAGCATCTGAGGCCGCCGCAACGGCCGCAGGTCGCGCTGTTCATAAGGCTGGCGGCCTCGCCCAAGCGGTTTTGCACAAGGCAAAGGGAACAATTCGCGAGGAACGCACCTACGGTGCAGACCCACGAAAAACCAAAGGTTAAGTTGCGGCGTCAGAGCTTGCGTAGCACAAAGTGGTCAACCTCTGGGTGCGCCAAACAAAGCCAACTGGCCGACGCTCAACTAAGCGGTAGACCTTGTTGCCTGCCGCATCGTAGAGGCCCGTAAAGATTGGCGCCGCGTCAGCCTCACAAGGCGGCCCGGTCAAATAGCTGAAGCGAGCCGTGGAAGACCGGCAGGCCGGTGACGCTAGACCATGACCTGATCAAGGCCCTGAAGGCCGAGGGACGGTCTGTGAGGCAGCCAAAGAGGCCCGGTGTTCACCTTCTGCGGTCCAGAAGGTGCTGACGTCGGCGTGAGGGGGCTTACCCAAGCCATAGCAGCGGCGCGACAGGCGCACGGGCTCTAGTTCCGTCCGGCGCTGACGGCGCCAGATTCTGGCCGAGGATAAGATTGGTGCAGTTCCCACACCGGCGAGCGAGACCTAGACGGCCCTCTTGTTACCCCAGAGCAGAACATGCAGCTGCGGCAATACGCGGGCTTCGAACCATCTGTCTCGCGTCACCTTTTCGATCAGCCACTCCATGCGCCTCATGATTCCGGCAAGGTCGACAGCTGCGTCTTCCTCGCCACGGCGCGGTGGCGTGTGATTGCCGGGTTGCAGATAGACCGGGAGACGTGGAAATCGGGCGGCGGCGTCTTTGGCGAAGGCGTAGTCACTCTCGTCGAAAACGACGAGCTTGAGCACGACTTGCGGCTTCTCCCGCGCCGCTTCGATGCAAGCCTCGAATGCAACCCAATCGGTCCTCATTTCGCTCGACGGCGGCTTTGGGCTGAGGACCAGTACGTCAAGCTCGGCAAACCAGTCCTTGGCCACCGAAGCTTGGGTTTCCAGCGCGAAGCGGTAACCTTCAGCATGGCCCCGCTCGATCAGGCCGCCGAAGGGCTGAATGGCGGGGTTGCCGCCCGACAGGGACACCATAACTGGCCGGGCGCCGGAAAGCGCAACCACGTTTTGCCACACCGCGTCCACTGGCATCATCTTCCATTCATCGCGGAATTGGTTGTCAACCGCATGGAGGCTGTCGCACCAGGAACAGCGGTAGTCACACCCGCCGGTTCTGATGAAGACGGTCGGCAAACCGATGAGCACGCCCTCGCCCTGGATCGTCGGCCCGAATATCTCGCTGACCCGGATTGCGGGCCGCGTGTCGGTCACGGCCGGTACTCCGCCCAGGTTTTAGGGGTTTCGCTCACCCTCACGGCGGCGGTTTCCGGCAGCCGTGCCTTGCACCATTCATAGAAATGCCTGGCCAGGTATTCCGCTGTGACCTGCTCATGCGCGAGCGCGTCGTTGAGGTGCCGGTGGTCCAAGCTCTCGTCGATATAGTGTTTGAGCGGCGCCAGATCGTGATAGTCGCGCACAAAGCCGTGCGAGTTCAGCTCCTTGGCCGAGAGCTCCACTACGACGATGTAGTTATGCCCGTGCAGTCGCGCGCACTGGTGCTCGGGTGGCAAGGAGGTGAGCTGATGCGAGGCCGAGAAGTGGAATTCCTTGGTAATGCGGAACATCAGGCGCTCCGCCTCCGCAGCGCCTCAAGCCAGAAATCGGTGTCCTCATAGTCGGTCGGGTCGGCGTGCTGCGCCAGATGAAACGCTTCGCGCCGCTCGACGCAGGTCCCGCACCGTCCGCAGTGACGTTCGCCGCCCTTGTAGCAGGACCAGGTCTGCGCAAATGGGGTCCCGTGCCTTGCTCCATCGCCGACGATGTCCGCCTTGGTGAGGTTCACATAAGGCGTATAAAGACGGATCTGCGCGTCTCCGTCGAGCGCTCGGTTCTGCATCGTCTGGAAAGCCTCGATGAAGGCCGGACGGCAGTCTGGATAGATGAAATGGTCTCCGCCGTGAGCGGCCATCCCCACTGCTTCGAGCTGCTGCGCGGCGGCGAGTCCGAAGGCGATGGCCAGCATGATGGCGTTTCGGTTCGGCACCACCGTGATCTTCATGGTGTCTTCGGCGTAGTGGCCGTCCGGCACGTCGACACCATCGGTGAGCGCGGAGCCGCAAAGGCCGCGGCCGATTTGGCGGATGTCGATGATCTGATGCGCAATGTCCAATCGCTGCGCGCACATCGCGGCGAATTTCAGTTCTTTGCTGTGCCGCTGGCCGTAGTCGAAGGACAGCAGCCCGACAAGTTCGTGCTCCGCTGCCACTTTGTGGGCAAGGGAAACGGAGTCCAATCCGCCGGAGCAGATGACGAGAGTCTTCATCGTGGTATCCTTGTTTTGACCGGGTAAGGCTGCGACCGGAGATTTCTCTGCGCTCCCCCTAGCCCAGCCAGTCAACTTTGTGAACCCTGTGGCGCTGACTCGCCGAGGGTGCGGCTGGGTCGCGACACCGCGCAGCCTCCTTAGGTCAATGTTCAAACCCGGGCATACGCTTAGAATCACAAATGCGAAGCCTCGCGATATGGCTTGGGAAGAATTCCCGTACTCGTGGGAGAGCGGAGGCTGCGGAGGCCACGCGCTGCCTAACAAGAGCAAGGGAGTGAGCGTGGTGCCGAGAGGTAGTTCAGTGGGCGTGCCCCCTCGCTTCAGCATCAGTCCGAATCGGACAGCACGATGGGCGGCAGAACCCCGGTTAGGATCGGTCGTCAGCCGACATCTGTGAACAAGCCGCATGCGTCGTTGCAATCACCCCTCTACTACGCGCAATTGCCGACATGGCCTCGCAGGAACTGGATTGGGCGATTTTCCAGATGGCGGTCGAAAGCGTCCGCTCTCTCTCATCAAGTTTCAGCGAAAGAGCCGCGGAGATAGCCGCGAGGAGCCAGGGTACATTGGTTTTCGACGTGCGGGTCGACGATGACCCGCAGGTGCAGCGAATCGCGGCAATCCGGTATCGAGGCGAACAAACTGGCGTGGTCGCGTTGGACAGGCAGGGCCTTCTTACCCACTATTGCATGGTGAATGACACGTTCTCAGATCTGATGGCGCCTTTGGAGAACTGGACAAGCATGCCCCTCTCAACGCAGGCAAAGATCGATATCACCGTCCATGCCGGCCCCTTCCTCGCCGCCCTACGAAATGCCGGTCATCTGCTTGGCAGTTAGCGTGACTGGAATGCATGTGTGATCCTGCATTCCCCCCGAACGCGCCGCGAGCGGCGCCCGAGCTAGGCTCTCCGGGCGCGTATGGCACCTGCTGCTCGCGTTGGTGATATCCTGGGCAAACGGACCTGTGGCGCAAACGCTGGGTTCCAACAATGCGAAAACGAGAGACCTGTTTCCCGGCAACCAACGGGAAACCGGCCTTCCACCGATCAGGCAGCGTCCAATATGTCCGCCTCCGTCTCAAGAATTCCGGCGGGTAGGGACAGCGATTTTGCGATCCGGTCCCTATAACCCTTGTTGTATCTCAGACCGGACTCAATGTTCAGGATTTCCTCAGCGGCAAGCCCGCACGCCACTGCCAGGTCCTCGACGGAATATCCAAGGTGCTCACGATAAGCACGGGTGATGTGGGTCCCCGCCGACATGGCCGTCAACACCGGCTCGGGAATGCGTGAATCTTTCATAAACACCTCGAAGAAGAGCAAAGATGCCCGGCACCTCGGGAGAGTTCCTCTGGACCCGGACAGTCAAATGAATTGACTCAATTCAGCCTGGAGGTCTGGTGCATGAGGCACCTAAGACCAGCGGCCGGAGGCGGTATATGGTGGCTCAACCGGGTCCGATCAAGTCGTAACAAACTGACCGCCGCAACATGGTCTGATCGACTGCGCCGACCATGCCCGCGCCACCCAGTGGGGCTGATCACCGCCGACGTTCCGGGGCAGTAGTTCGGCTTGCTCAACCCTGGATTCGGTGTTCCTGCTGGCCTGCTAGCCATGTCGAAGCAGCCGCCCCGGGCCAACGGGAACGGGCAAACGAGAGTGCGCCCGAGACCCGAGCTGATTGGTGCCATAGATGACGCCACGCTCGCCGCAGACGGCCTATCCACGCCATGGATGATCATCATCCATACAATCACTTTGGCCAACCATTGCCGAATGCGTTACTCGGGCCTCGCACAGACCTCCCGAAGGCATGGATGAGAATTGGCCTCTTTCACAATCGTCATCCCTTTTTATCAGAAAAAAGCGGGGATTCTTCGCCGTTCGCTACAGAGCGTATTTGAGCAGACTTATACGGGCTTTGAGGTTCTGGTTATCGACGATGAGTCCCCTCTTCCGGCTGAGGTCGAGCTGGAAGCGCTTGACGCCGATCAGAGGTCGCGCATCACGGTCATAAGGCAGGCCAACGCCGGCCCTGGTGGCGCTCGCAACACCGGGCTTGAGAACGTTTCGCCTTCGACGCGTCTCGTCGCTTTCCTCGATTCAGACGACACCTGGCTGCCACATCATCTGCACAACGCTTTTGAGAGCATGTTGTGCTTCGGAGGGGACTGTTACTGGGCCTCAATTCAAGCGAGCGAAGAGTTCTATTACCACCTCGCAATATCCGAACTTGCAGGGGCGGACGGGTGATTCGATTGGGGGAGCAGCCGCTTGTCATCGAAGTTCCTGACCTTGCAAGCGCAATGCTGAAGGACTGGAGCTTTCTCCATCTTTCTGGAATGGTGATCGGCCGTACCATCTTCAAAAAAATCCGTTTCGACGCCACTCTTCGGCGCGCCGCAGAGGACGTGCTTTTCTTCTGCGATACAATCCTCGCCTCTCGGCGCAGCCTGCTCTGCGGTGATCCGGGCGTCGTGCGCGGCTTGGGCGTCAATATCTTTCACCGCATCGACCGCACATCGCGCCGCTTCCTGCAGCAGCAATTCAACACCTGGGCAGCGCTCGACGCGCTCGAAGCTTGCTTTGCCTGACGGCCAGAGGAAGTTGAGTCAATCGCCACCCTCCAAGGGCAGAGCGCGTCGCCAGGCGCTTTGGAGCCAGGCCGGACTTCTTCGTCGCGGCAAAGTGCCAAACGTCGGCCTGCTCGCGCGTTGGGCGTGGCGTGACCCTGAGTTGCTGCTGACACTGAGGGAACTCGGGACAGCTAAGTTTGCGGAGGCGAAATGACTCCATATCATTGGGAATCGAGCCACGGCAATTTGGTGACGACCTCAATCTCTGGCTATGGGACTTTCTGTTGCCTGGATTCCGGGAGGTGCACCAACAAACAATGCTCGTGGGCGTCGGCACGGTCCTGAATTCGGGCCTGCTTCCGCGCGGTGTGCACAAGCTGGTTGTGGGAAGCAGCCGCGGGGAACCGCAGCTTAGTCCCGATGGCTCGCTCGACGGCTTGAAAAGTCGCTTTGGTGAGGTGCTGAACGGAATCCGCAAAGATTATCTTTAAGCAACGGGACGCTCCAGCAAATGTCGAAAATCAGCGTGGCGTGCTGCTCGCGGCCAGACGAGGTCGCGCGATTGAAGACACGCGATGACAAAGTCCGCGAGCAGCGACTCGGGCCGGAAATTCCGGAACTCCGTGGTGCTGAGACTTGGCGAGAGGTGCGTTGGCGGGTCCCACGCAAGTCACGCCGTTCTAGCGCGAGGAAGCTTTGATCGCATCCATGGCGAGACAGGCGCGGTGCCGAGCAGTTGGGCATAGAGGACACCGACAGAATGGGGCTGCAGCCTGGGGCAGACCCGGACCCTGTTCGTGCGTGATACACAGATGCTTCTTGTCCGCATACCGGTGATTTCGATCGGTTTGGGGTGCTGGGGGCTTCCGGGGCTGATATTCAGCCGGGTGCTCACCGGTCTGTTCAGCGCTGTCGTCAACATGGTGGTGGTGGAGCGGCTCATCAATGTCTCGGTCAGGGCGCAGTTGTTGGCGAATTTCAGGGCGCTCGCCAGCTCGGCCGTTCTGGCCGCAGGTGTAACGCTCGCCGATCATTGCATTGGCGCTCAGACCACGCAGACCGGCTTGGTTCTCCAACTCGCCGTCCTCATCTGCCTCGGCGGAACTCTCTATTGCGGTTTCAGTCTCTTTCTCTGGATCGTTATGGGCCGTCCGGATGGGCCGGAAACCGAAGTGAGAAAGCTCGCTTTCAAGGTGCTGTCCAAAGTCAGCCACGCGTGATCTCCAGCTCGTCAATTCAAAAGAGAGGTACGATGCCAGGTGCTCAGGAACTAGAACTGATTGCTGCGCTGCAGGACATAACGCATGATTGCCTAAAGATGTTCGTCAGGCCCGATGAGCCGATAGCGATACTGGATTTTCCCGACATCAAGAACTGTGGCGACTCGGCAATATGGCTGGGATTGCCTATTTGAAGGATCGTTACGCAAAGCGGCCTTCCTATGTCTGCACGACGGACGATTTTTCCCATGATGAACTCAAGGGGACGGCTCCGAGTGGGCCCATATTTATCCATGGGGGCGGCAATTTCGGCGACTTATGGGTATCTCACCAGGACTTCCGGGAACATATACTGGAGTTGTTTCCCGACCGGCAGATCGTCCAGTTTCCGCAATCGATCCATTACAGCTCTCCGGAACGGCTTGAGCAAAGCAGACGCGCCATTGGCCGACATAAGAACTTCGTGCTGCTGGTGCGCGACGAGGAATCCCTTCTGTTCGCCCGGGAAAAGTTCGATTGCCAGGTGCATCTCTGCCCCGACATGGCTTTTTGCATCGGCAGTGTGCAGCCTGATGCGCCCCGCTTCCCGGTGCTCGCGATGCTTCGCCAGGACAAGGAGCAGGTCGGAGCGGTCGATTTCTCTGTCTATCCCCATATCCCAAGGGAGGACTGGATCACCGAGCGCCACTCGAGGGTGGGCGTTGCAAAAGCGCTCGGTGCGGCATCTGCGTTGCTGCACCTCAGCCCCTCAGAAGTGCGGTTGCGCAAACTGAATGCCGCGGCCAACAACCGCTTTCGACGCGGCATCCGGCAGATTTCCCGTGGCAAGGCCATCCTTACGGATCGCCTGCATGTGCACATCTGTTCGATTCTCATAGGGCGCCCCCACGCGGTGCTGGACAACAACTACGGAAAAATTCGCCGGTTCATGAACGCTTTTTCAGGGGGTACCGATCTATCCTACAAGGCAATGTCGAATGACGACGGCATTAGATGGGCAAGAGAACAGGCGGTTGGCACAGTCAAAGACTGGAGACTGTCATGACTGCCGTAACGTTCATTGTTCCTGTCAGGCATCAGGATAACGCGCGTGATTGGGGCCTCCTGAAGAGGAACCTCGCCCAAACCGTCACATCCATTGCCAATCAAACCAACCCCGATTGGCGAGGCATAGTGGTTGCCAATGACGGGGCCGATCTTCCTGTCATGCCCGATAAGTTCTCGGTGGTCCGGGTGAGCTTTCCACCGAACGACATTCATGAGCGAGGCGATGCAACTGAGAACGACTTTCTGGATTCATTCCGCGCCGACAAAGGCCGCCGTGTTCTTGCCGGCATGCTCAATGCCGCTGGCAGCCGCTTCTTCATGATCGTTGACGACGACGATTTGGTAAGCTCTCGTATCGTGCAGTATGCTTCTAAGCATCCGAACGAAAACGGCTGGAGGATTGACAAGGGGTATCGCTGGGACGATGGCGGCAATGTTCTGCTCTGTCGTGACCAGTTCAGTCACTATTGCGGAACATCGCTGATCATTCGTTCGGATCTGTACGGGCTGCCGGCAAAAATCGAAGATGCCCCCATCGAATGGATCAAAGATACGCTTGGCAGCCACGTCCGTATAGCACCAGCTCTGGCCAAGCGCGGAACTCCCTTGAATTGCCTCCCGTTCCGGGCCGCTGTGTACCGTGTTGCACACCAGGGGTCGCACAATAAGACTCCGAGCCTCATGCAGATGTATTTCGTAAGCAGAAGCGCTCTGAAGCGCCCCTTCCGTGTCGCGAGAAATCTCGCCGGGTTGCGTCTGTTGTCAGCTCGCCACAGGAAAGAGTTCTTCGGACGACCGGAATAGACGGGCGGCTGCAAAGTTGTAGCAGGGCTTGAGCAATATTGGCGTTTGCGGCTGCGCTCTACGGCCTTAACGCGCGAGTTCGACATGCCTGATTGGTTGCCTGGCCTGAATTGCGTAACCCATTGTCAGCCCAGGTAAGGGAATCGACTCACTATCGGTCAGGGGCAATTCAGGAGAATCTTGGCCACCGCTTCAGCATGAGCGGCCATTAGGCGGGGACTCTATTCTCCAGCTTCTGACATCCGCAAAGGAGGGTATCGCATTCGCGATCGAGGGCCGAAGGTCTCTCGGTGGCACCGGCTGCGCCAAACCATACCTTAGCAAGCCAGGCCGAAGCGCTCTGTCAGTTGGCATGGCTTTTGCGCTTGAACCGTCCAAGCCGACGGGCGCTTTGCATCTACGGTATGGATGAACACCATGCATAGAATCAGTTTTGTCGATCGTACCCGAACCGACATAAGCGACAGCACCTGCGGTGCATCGGCCCGTATCGCTGCTTCAATCGCTGAGGCACGAAACGTCCGAGTCGGGCAACGGCACGCCCGGGAGTCTGAGGCGGCATCGAGGAGTTCAACCAATCGGCGTCGGCGGTCAAGGACGCCGCGACCTGATCAGACATTCGAGAGCGCCGTCCTTTGCGAAAAGATGGAGAAGCCGTTGAAGCTTGCCGGTAAAACCGTTGTCGTAACCGGTGTCTGCTCCGGGGTCGGCGCCGAAGTCGCCCGTCTCGCCCGGTGCGAAGGCGTGCGTCTTATTGGAGTCGATCTGGAGGATCCCGTCGTGATGCTGGACGCGTTCTTTCGCATCGATCAGGATTCTCCCGAAGAAATTGATGCAGCGCTTACCCAGTTCCCCGAACGCATCGACGGCCTCGTCAATGCCGCAGGCGTCTCGGGCACGCTGGATCGGGACATTGTCGCACGCGTGAATTATCTCGGGATACGTCATCTGTCACATGCACTTGCCTTCCGAATGCCCGAGGCCTCTTCGATCGTGAATTTCGCCTGCCTGCATGACCCCGAATGGCCCAAGCGGGTTGATCTGCATAAGGAACTTGCCGCTACTCAGAGCTTTACGGATGGACTGGCTTGGCCGGCCGCCAGCCCGGTGCCGCAGGAACCTGCTATCGCTATTTCAGGCGCCAGCATTGACTGGATACAACTGGCCGGCGGCCTGATCTTCGCCGCGCTCATGGCATACCCGCCAGCGAAGACCGCCGCCGGGTCATCAGACCTGACGGCAACTCCATTCGACTTGACGATCGCGAAATGGATGCGATGGCGGACAATTCACAAACGAGCACAAGGAAATCCTTACATGAGATCCTCACCGAAAGAGACCGCCACCGCGGCCATCCCGATTCATCGAGTGCATCCCCCGTCTTTCTGGAAGGGGATGATCCTTGCTGCGACCGTGATCGTCCTCGTACCGAGTAGTCAGGTTTCGGCTAAGGGCAAGGGACAAACCGTTCACCACATAGATCAGGCAGCCTCAGTTGGTTGGGAGAGGAAGAAGATGGAAGAACTTCCGGCGGGAACAAAGTTCAACCACGCTAACAGGGATGGGGTGTGGGGCGGTCGCGGGCAAAGCGGGCACACGGGCGACGCAATTTGGATGACCTCAGAAAACGATGTAAACACGGCACGCGGCTATGCAGGTAGTTCTGGAAAGTACTTTGTTGTCGAGGCGAAAGAGCCCCTGAAATTAGCGGTCATGGACGAGCAGGGTAATCAAGTGTTCCCCGATGAACTAGGCGCATGGGCTCCCTTGGCGCAGAGATACGGCTTGGATGGAGTGAAGACGGAATATGGAAGCTCGTACGAGGTGATTTTATTTCACAGAAGCAAGATTGCACCTGTGGAAGAACGTGGTTTCGATTAGCACAGACGCCAGCGCACGACGCCATCGAGATAGGTGCCGTCCTCGTTGAGGGGGATGAAGTTTGCGAGTTCGGTCATGGTCTGTGTCCTGAGTGTGTGTTTCCCGACGGGAAAGCCCTTTCGAGCGAAGCCTCCCCGGTCTTTCCGGGGGGATGGCGAGAGCCCGCCCCACTGCGGCGGGCGGGACTGTCAAGTGGCGTGGTGCGGAAGGTGGGGGACCTTCTCGGTCCGCTCGCGGACTGGGCAGAAGATTTTCCACCTTCACGGGCCGCTTGACCGGCCCGGCCGGCGATGCCCCCTCCTCGTCATCGCGCAGTGGCGCGCTGCATCGCTTCACGTAGGTATCAAAGCCGTAAGGCTGATTCCTTTAGTAGCTCCGTTGGAAAGCGCGCGGGCGGTGATTGAGGTCAGCTTCCTGTTGCGCACCGCTCCCTTGCTGGAGCCGCCAGCCTTCGCCGCAATATGGACCCCCCGGACCGTCGATAGAGGCCTCATGTGAGCTTCTGAAACGCCTTTGGCCAACGGCAGCGCGATGACGCCTTCAAGCGTGGGAAGATCTTAAGCGTATGCCGACAGGCCGAGAACCGGCTGCCATAATACAGGTCCGTTCAAACGTCCCCTCCAGCGGATGCGCATGAGGCTAGCGTGCGAAACCTCGAGAAAGCCGGCGACCGCCTCCGTGTTGCCCACCGCCTTGGGATGCCCGATGCGCGCCAACGGCCAAGTTGCAAGACGCAGGATCCGTTCCATGCGCGTATCGGTCACTGTCACGATCCGAGTGAGTTCGTTCGACAAGCCGAATTCGATCATGCCCGCGAATAGCTCGTAGGTTGCTTGGGCCAGCCCTCCAGCCTTGGGCGTTGATGCAGGGAGATCGAGTGCGAAACGACTGCTCTCCCAAATGCGGGCACTCGCTGGCGCCGCGGTCTCGCCAAGCAGCATCGGAAACGTGTCGCGCAACATTGTCGGTCCCGTCGTCGGCAAAAAACGGACGCAACCGCGAATGCGCCAGTCGGATCCTTTGAGAAGGAGATAGACGGGCCTCAGCCCGTCATATGCGTCTGTTTCCAGTTCCTCTTCGGTCTGAACATCCCAATCCAGCCTTTCCTTGAAAACGCGATGCCTCAGTCCGTACATTTCTTTGAGCTCGCTTGAAAACTCATCGTAGAGCTCAGGTGTGATTAGCTGCATCATTTGTCGCCTCCGTGCAGGATGTGGTCCCGCCATCGAAGAGCAAAGCCGACAATCATGCAGCCTGTAGACCTTTACAGGTATCCGCAGAAAGGAATCAGGATCTCGAATGTCGGGAAGAAGCCAGCCGTGCTACGGCTTGGTTGATGGTTCGCACGCCAAGTTTTGCCTTGGCGTTTTCCAGATGGAAGGTCACGGTTCGTTTCGAGACGCTGAGAATCTGGCTGATATCCCAGGCCGACTTGCCGTCCGCCGCCCATTTCAAGCATTCGAATTCTCGCGGGGTCAGGATTACGCCATTGACCACGCAATCTTCGGCGAGCCTGCGCCGGGCAAATATATGAAAGCTGATCGCGACCAGCTGCAATGCTTGCTCGTACCGTGTCAGTGACCGCAAGAGAGGCGGACGGGGCTGGTCGGAAGCCAAGGTCAGCGCAGCAAAGCGGCCGCGATGGTCATGTATCGACATGGTCAACCCGGAACGAATGCCAAATCGAGCTGCTTCTTCCAGAATCCGTTGCTGTGAAGCCGGGAGATGTTGCCGAGCTAAATCCACACCCCAATCAAAGGTGTCCCAGCCTTGAAGCCCGCGCAGGATCACCGGATCATGCCTGTGGTAGCGCAATTGCATATAGCGCGATGTCCAGGATGGGGGATAATTCGAAATCAAGCGCGGCTTCCGGCCGGAAGCTGACGGGCAACTGAAATAGGCAAAGAGCGGAAAGTCTAACGCGGCTGCGGCAGACGCCATTGTCTCACACAGATCGACAGCATCGACGCTTTCGGAGAGTTGCTCGAGGAAATTTTCAAACACGCGATGCATCTGCGCTTTGCATAAACCTCCGTGCCGTTGCTCGGCGCAGACCTTCGTCTAAATGATTGGCGATCCATTCGACGTTTGCGAGCTGGTCGGCTTAATCGCGGGCATTGCTCTGCTCCTGGTCAATGAGCCTGTTGTGCGGCGATGCAGCGCCGCGAGCCTCTAATTTGTTGCACCAATTGGTGACATTCCTATGTTGTCGATAAGCCGTATGTCGCCTAGCCATGCCGCGACAAGCAAGCGTGCCGGTTGGTCAAGGCTCGTCAGCGGTTGCAGATCTGCCTCGCGGCGAAGTTCCAGGTACTCGACTTCGCGATAGCCGGCAGCCAGGATTGCTGCGCGCGCTTCCGCAAGAGTGGGAAGGACAGGAGCGCCGCGCGCAAGCCGATCGGCCACCCCCAGCAAGACCGCTGCCAACTTTGGGGCAATGGCGCGCTGTGCTGGCGAGAGCCGAAGATTGCGCGAGGACAGTGCAAGACCGTCGGCTTCGCGGATTGTCGGACAGGCCAGGATGGTGATTGGAATGTCCAGGTCGCCGACCATGCGCCTGACCAGCTGAAGCTGCTGAAAGTCCTTTTCGCCAAAACAGGCCAAGTCAGCGCCGGTCTGCAGGAAGAGCTTGGAAACGACTGTCGCCACGCCGTCGAAATGGCCCGGCCGAAAGCTGCCGCACAGGCCCTCGCTGATGCCGGACACCGAAATGCTCGTGGCGAAGCCTGGCGGATACATCTCTTCTGCATCCGGCAGATAGAGCAAATGCACGCCGAGCGGCGCAAGCCTTGCAGCATCTTGGTTTTCCGTGCGAGGATAGGCATCAAGATCGGTGGCACTGTTGAATTGCTTGGGGTTGACGAACAGCGTCACGACTACCCGATCGGCCTTCTGAAGCGCAGCACGCACGAGACTGAGATGACCTTCATGCAAGGCCCCCATGGTCGGTACAAGGGCGACCTTGGCGCCTGAGCGACGCCATCGCGCGGTAACAGCGCGGAGCTCGGCAGTGCTTCGAACGATCGGCACGCTCATGTGACGTCTCCGGCCCTCGCCTCGTGTGTGTAGAGATGTTCCGCCGCCGGAAAGCACCGTCTCCTGACGTCAGCGGCATAAGCCGCAATCGCTGCATCGGCCTGTTCGCCAAGTTCGGCGTAGCGCTTGACGAATTTCGGCCGGAAGGAGCTGAAAAGCCCGAGCATATCGTCGCTCACCAGAATCTGGCCGTCGCAGGCGAGTGAGGCGCCGATGCCGATGGTGGGGACGGCGATCTCCGCAGTGATGCGTTTTGCGAGGGGTTCGGGCACCTTCTCCAGCACCACGGAGAATGCGCCGGCCTCCGTAACCGCATTGGCATCGCGCCTGATGCGCTCGGCATCTTCTCCCCGCCCCTGGACGCGGTAGCCACCGAGCGTATTGACCGCCTGAGGCGTTAAACCGACATGCGCCATGACAGGGATGCCGCGGGCGCAGAGGAAGCGGATGGTCTCGGCCATTTTCTCACCGCCTTCGAGCTTCACAGCCGCACAACCGGTCTGCGCCATCAGGCGCGCAGCGTTGCCGAAGGCCTGCACGGGGCTCTCTTCATAGGAGCCGAATGGCAGGTCAACGACCATCAATGATCGCACCAGACCGCGGCGCACCGCCTGGCCGTGCATGATCATCATGTCGAGAGTGACGCCCAGCGTCGATGAGAGGCCGTGCAATACCATGCCAACGCTGTCGCCAACGAGAACGACGTCGCAGTGTGGATCAACCAATCTGGCTATCGGCGTGGTGTATGCCGTCAGGCAGACGAGTGGAGCCTGGCCTTTCCGCGCGCTGATATCCGGCGGTGTGATCGCCTTTGTCTCACCCGTTGCACTCAACGATGCATCCTTCCCTAGCGTTACCCCCCGCGGGTGTCGCGTTTGGCATATTTTTGTGCGAGTGCGAAGTGCAAAAAAGATCGTCCAGCTGTGCGGTGTTGACGTTCGTGCAGCAACGCTTAAATTCAATCGATTGATAACCCCGAATTCGGGAACAACTCACCTTCGCGAACATGAACCATCAGGCAAAAGGAACCAGAAAAGGCAGAGCCGCGGTCAAGGCCGACGAAGCAAAAGTGGACCTGATCGCCGTTGTCGTCGCCGTAACTGACAGTGATCCCTGTCTTCTCACCATCGGGAACGCGGATACCCTTCCGTCCGGCCCCTATGCGCTGGAGCATCGATCGCTGCAATCAGGTCTGAGGGGTTGGGTCGAGCAACAGACCGGCCACCCGCTCGGCTATATCGAGCAGCTCTACACCTTCGCCGATCGGGACCGCATAGGTGCCGAGCCCCAGGAACGCGCCATCTCAATCAGCTATCTCGCACTCACTCGCAAGGAACAGGCAGCGGGCTCCGCTAGTTGTGGGTGGCGCAGTTGGTACGAGTATTTGCCCTGGGAAGATCATCGCTCCGGCACGCCGGTGGTGCTCGATATCTTACGACCACGCCTGAGTGAGTGGGCTGAGGGCGCCAGCGACGCCACCACGCGACGCGAACGCCTGCAGCGCGCCGCGATTGCCTTCGGTTTCGACCACCGCAATTGGAATGAGGAACTCACCCTACAGCGTTATGAGTTGCTCTATGAATCTGCCCTGATCGAAGAGGCTGGCCGCGGGCGGGACGCAACGCCTGCGGTGACATCTGGCAAGGCAATGGTCGCTGACCATCGACGAATCCTGGCGACGGGCATTGCGCGGCTACGCTCCAAGATCAAATACCGGCCGGTGGTTTTCGAGCTCATGAGGCCGTCCTTCACGCTGCTTCAGCTGCAGCGGACCGTGGAGGCCCTCGCCGGGAGGCTCATCAACAAGCCGAATTTCCGCAGGCTTGTTGAGCAGCAAGAGTTGGTCGAGGAAACTGGCGAGACCTCCCTCGAGACGGGCGGGCGACCGGCAAAGCTCTATCGGTTCCGGCATGCCGTCCTCGACGACAGGGCTGGGGCCGGGACAAAATTGCCGCTCGCGCGGGCTTGACATACTTATAGTCAAGGTAGACATATTCCCCTTATTGTCAGATCGAATATAAGCGGAGGCGCTGATGACTGGGGCGTTACCTACGGCTGCGTCCCTGTACGAGCGCGTCCGGCGGGTGATTCCGCCAGTCGAATGGCCGGCGTTTACCGACGACCTTGAAGCCATCCTTGCGCTGAAGCGCGATCGAAACGCGGTCATCCTTGCGCACAACTACCAAACGCCGGAGATCTTCCATTGCGTGGCCGACATCGTCGGCGACAGCCTCGCACTGGCCCGCAAGGCGGCCACGGTCGAGGCGCAGGTCATCGTGGTTGCCGGCGTGCATTTCATGGCCGAGACGGCCAAGCTGCTCAATCCTAACAAGATGGTCCTCATTCCGGACCTCCGCGCCGGTTGCTCGCTGGCCGAATCCATCACGGCAGAGGACGTGCGGCAGCTACGGCAGCGCTATCCGGGGGTCCCGGTTGTCACCTACGTCAACACTTCGGCAGCGGTAAAAGCGGAGTCGGACATCTGCTGCACCTCGGGCAATGCCCGCGCGGTGGTGGAATCTCTCGGCGTGCCGCGCGTGATCATGGTGCCCGATCAATACCTGGCGATAAACGTTGCGGCGGACACGGATGTCGAGATCATCGCCTGGAAGGGCCACTGCGAAGTGCATGAGCGCTTCACGTCGACCGACATCCGGGAATTGCGCGATGCACATCCTGGGGTCATCGTGCTCGCCCATCCAGAATGCCCGCCCGAGATTGTCACACAAGCGGAATTCTCCGGCTCGACTGCGGCCATGTTGGATTATGTCGAGCGGGAGAAACCAGCGCGCGTCGTCCTGCTGACCGAATGTTCGATGAGCGACAATGTCGCGGTCGCGCATCCCGAAATCGAGTTCATCCGCCCTTGCAATCTCTGCCCGCACATGAAGCGCATCACCTTGGCCAACATCCGCGCCGCGCTCGAAGAGAACCGGCATGAGGTTCGGATCGCCGCCGGGATTGCAGAGCGCGCGCGCCACTCAGTCGAGCGAATGCTTTCCATATGAGCCTCGACGTTCATGACATTGGCGGGGCACCGGTGATCATCGGCTCTGGTTTGGCAGGCCTGATGACCGCGCTCCATCTGGCGCCGGAACCGGTTGTGCTTCTATCTAATGCGGGGCTGGGAACCGGAGCCTGCAGCGAGCTCGCCCAAGGCGGTCTTGCTGCAAGTGTCGGCGGCGAAGACAGTCCCGAACTTCATCTTTGTGACACCCTGGCGGCCGGCGACGGCCTCTGCGACGAGGCAACGGTGCGGCGAGTGGTCCGAGCTGCACCTGAAGCGATCAGGACTCTAGAGCGGTTTGGAGTCGCATTCGACCGACGCGCTGATGGCGCCTTGCGGCTGGGGCTCGAGGCGGCGCACTCGCAGCGGCGGATCGTGCATGCGGCGGGCGATGCCACCGGTCGCGAACTGGTGCGCGCGCTGGTCGCGGCAGCACGGCGCACAGCCTCCATCACTGTCCTGGAAAACGTCGAGGCCCGCCGGCTTGTCGTGGAAGACGGGGCGATCATCGCCGTGGTCGCGGCCGGGTGCACGGGCGCAATCGCCTTGCCAACGCGCCGCGCGGTGCTGGCGACCGGCGGCATCGGCGCCTTGTTCAGCGAGACGACAAACCCGCCTGGCTCATGTGGACAGGGGCTCGCGCTCGCCGCTTGTGCCGGGGCGGAGTTCGCCGACCTGGAATTCGTGCAATTCCACCCGACCGCCCTCGAGGGCCCGCGGCGGCCGATGCCGCTGGTGAGCGAGGCGGTGCGTGGCGAGGGTGCTGTGCTCGTCGACGAGCAGGGAGAGCGTTTCCTGGGTGATACCCCAGGGGGCGAGCTTGCGCCTCGCGACGTGGTTGCGCGCGCGGTTTGGCGCCAACTCGCTCTCGGACGCCGTGTGTTTCTTGACGCCAGGCAATGTCTGGGTCCCAGATTTGACAAGCGCTTTCCGGCGATCGCCGATTTGTGCCGCCAGGCCGGCATCGATCCGGCGACCGACCTGATCCCGGTGCGCCCGGCCGCACATTATCACATGGGCGGTGTTGCAGTAGACGCTGCGGGCCGCAGCTCCATCGAGGGACTGTGGGCATGCGGCGAGGTCGCTTGCACGGGTCTGCACGGCGCGAACCGGCTCGCCAGCAACTCGCTTATCGAAGCAGTGGTGACGGCGAGCTGGGTTGCTGAAAGCGTCGCCGACGCATCACACACCCGGCGACCACGCGTGTGTTCGGCATTCGTGCCTCAACGGCCGGACGCCTCCGGCATCCGTCCAATCGTCTCCGCCGCGCTCGGCATCGTCCGCGACGGCGAGACGCTACGCGACGGGGTGGCTACCCTGTTGCCGGTTGCAGCTCACGACAGCGCGGCGTCTGACCCCGCCATGGTCGCGCTGATGATCGCCATTGCGGCTCTGCGGCGCGAAGAGAGCCGCGGCTCGCACTATCGTTCCGATTTCGCCGGACGCGATGCAGATGCGCGCCAGTCACGACTGACACTGCGCAGCGCAATACAGACCGCCGTCGCACTCAGCTGGCGAGCGCCGATGCGGAGTACCCTGACATGAAATTCTCACCGCTTCCCTCAACCCTGATCGAACCGATCGTGCGCGGTGCTCTTCTCGAAGACCTGGGCAGATGCGGCGATCTGACCAGCGAGGCCGTGATCCCGCGCGATCGCACCGCCACGTTGGTGCTGAAGTCGCGACAAACGGGGATCGTTGCCGGGCTCGATCTGGCCGCCTTCGCCTTCATGCTCGTCGAACCTGCGATCGACATGCAAATCTGGAGAGTTGACGGCAGCGATGTCGCGGGGGGCGAAATCATCGCCATGCTGTGCGGACCGGCGCGGGGCCTGCTCACCGCCGAGCGCACGGCGCTCAATTTTCTGTGTCATCTAAGCGGCATTGCCACTGCCACGGCAGCGATGGTCGAAGCCGTGCGTGGCCACAAGGCGAGGATCGTGTGCACGCGAAAGACGACGCCCGGCCTGCGCGCGCTGGAGAAATATGCGGTACGCGTCGGCGGCGGCGCCAATCACCGCTTCGGGCTCGACGACGCCTTCCTGATCAAGGACAACCACATCGCGATCGCCGGCGACATTCGCACGACAATAGAGCGGGCGCGCGCTGCCGCGGGGCACATGGTGAAGATCGAGGTCGAGGTCGAGACCCTCGAGCAGCTCGATACAGCGCTCACGCTGGGGGTCGACGCGGTGTTGCTCGACAACATGTCGGTTGAGGACCTTGCCCGCGCCGTGGCAATGGTTGGGGGCCGCGCCGTCACGGAGGCTTCCGGCCGGGTGACACCGAAAATGGCACCGGCGATTGCTGCGACGGGTGTTGATCTCATCTCGGTCGGATGGCTGACACACAGCGCGCCCATTCTCGACATCGGCCTGGACATGCCAACTCGCGGGAACATCAGCACTCATTTGAACTAACGGGAAACACAATGGGGAGCAACGTGCTCGGGCTGCGCGCACCAAAAGGCGCGAAAGAGCACGCTTCATGCGGCTCACCCTTCATTACTTCCGGATCCCAATATTGCGCCCACCGACGAGCCAATCGGAAGGGGCTCCCACTCGACGGACTGGTGAGTGCGCTCGCTGATCGGCAATAGAGGCTTTGACGATGACAACGGAAATGAACGAGGAGTGCGACTCGGACTTTGCCACGCAGTCGATGGAGGCAGCACTAGCCCGATGGAGCCGCAAAGAGGCCGAGGCTATATACGGAATGCCGTTCAACGATCTGCTCTTCTTGGCGCAGACGGTCCATCGCCAGAACTTCGATCGCAACCGGGTGCAGCTGTCGCGGCTTCTCAGCATCAAGACCGGCGGATGCCCGGAGGATTGCGGCTATTGCAGCCAGTCTGCGCATCACCAAACCGGCCTGAAGGCCTCGAAGCTGATGGAGGTCAAACATGTCGTCGAGGAGGCGACCAAGGCACGAGATGCTGGCGCAACCCGCTATTGCATGGGCGCTGCCTGGCGCAGTCCGAAGGAGCGCGACATGGACGCCGTGCTCGCCATGATCGAAGGCGTGAAGGCGCTCGGCCTGGAGACCTGCATGACTCTCGGCATGCTCGACCTCAGCCAGGCGCAGCGCCTGAAGGCGGCCGGTCTCGACTACTACAACCACAACATCGACACCTCTGCGCGCTATTACGGCAAGGTCGTTTCGACCAGGACCTTTGCCGACCGGCTGGAAACGCTTGGGCGCGTGCGCGAGGCTGGGATCAAGGTCTGCTGCGGCGGCATTGTCGGGATGGGAGAGGAAAAGGCCGATCGCATGGACATGCTGGTGACGCTGGCGAACCTGCCCGAGCCGCCCGAAAGCGTGCCGATCAACATGCTGATCCCCATCAGGGGGACGCCGCTCGCCGATGCCGAACCCATCGATCCGATCGATTTCATCCGCACCATTGCGCTCGCCCGGATCATGATGCCGAAGTCTGATGTAAGGCTCTCCGCCGGCAGGACGGCGATGAGCGACGAGACCCAGGCGCTGTGCTTCTTTGCCGGCGCCAATTCCATTTTTGTCGGCGACACGCTGCTGACTGCGGACAATCCCGGAGAGGACAAGGATACTCGTCTATTTAGACGTCTGGGCATCGAACCGATGCGAGGCGAGGCGAAATGAACGAGCCACCGCTCGCCCGCTTTGAAGCAACCTTGCAGGGGTTGGCACGCAAGGACCGGCTGCGCGCACTGGCGCCGCGGGTCGGGCTCGACTTCTCGTCCAACGATTATCTCGGGCTTGCTGCCTTCAAGAGACTTGGCGATGCAGTCGCGGCGGCAATCGAGCGGGGCACCCCTGTGGGCGCTACCGGATCGCGGCTTCTGCGCGGCAACGCGCCGGAGCATGAGGCGCTGGAGTCAGATGCTGCCGCGTTCTTCGGGGCCGAACGGGCGCTGTTCTTCGGCAGCGGCTACATGGCCAACTTCGCCCTCCTGAGCACCCTGGTGAAGAAGGGCGACCTGTTGATCCTCGATGAACTCGCCCATGCCAGCATGCATGAAGGGGCCCGGGCAGGACGCGCCGAGTTCAGGCTGGTGGCACACAATGACATTGATGCTTTTGAGGACGCGATCAGGCGCTGGCGCGCCGAAGGCGGCATTGGCCGCATCTGGATCGGCGTTGAAAGCCTCTACAGCATGGATGGCGACTGCGCGCCGATGGAGAGCCTGGTTGAGCTTGCCGATCGGCACGAGGCCTTCATACTGGTCGACGAGGCACATGCCACAGGTGTCTGGGGACCGGGGGGCCGCGGGCTGGCCGCCGCGTTCGAGGGCCGCGACAACATCGTGGCTCTCCATACATGCGGCAAGGCACTCGGCGCATCGGGCGCGCTCGTCACCGGGCCGCGAGTGCTGTGCGACTATATTGTCAATCGCTGCCGTCCGTTTATCTACGCCACCGCACCATCGCCGCTGATGGCAGTGGCTGCGCGCGAAGCGCTCGCAATGCTGGTCGACGAGCCGATGCGCCGCGTTGATTTGCACGAGCACGTTGCCTTCGCAAGCCGGCAACTGGCCGAGCATTGCGGAGCCAAGCCCAGCGGTTCGCAGATCCACCCATTTGTCATTGGGGACGTGGCGCGCACCATGGCTGTCGCGGCGGCTCTGCAGGCTCGCGGCTTCGACTTACGCGGCATTCGTCCGCCGGCGGTGCCGGAGGGTACCTCGCGGCTGCGCATTTCGCTGACGCTCAACGTGGGCAAGGCTGACATTCGCGTCATGGTCGAGACGCTTGCCGAAGTATTGGCCACCACGGCATGAGCAAGCGCATCGTCGTCACGGGAACCGATACGGGAATTGGCAAAACCGTTTTCGCCGCGGGGCTCGCAGGTCTGCTCGACGGCTTCTACTGGAAGCCGGTCCAATCGGGTCTCGAAGGTGAGACCGACAGTGAGGTGGTCGAACGGCTCGCTGGCCTGCCATCGGGGCGGGTGCTGCCGGAGGCCCACCGCTTGAGGAGCCCCTTGTCGCCGCACCGTTCAGCCGAAATCGACGGTGTCTCGATCGAGCCTGCCGATCTTTCATTTCCGGTCCTGCCCACACCGCTCGTCATCGAAGGCGCTGGCGGACTGATGGTGCCGATCAATCGACAGACAAGATTCATTGACATCTTCGCTGAATGGCGGCTGCCGGTGATCCTGTGCGCCCGCACTGAACTCGGCACGATCAACCACAGCCTGCTGTCGATCGAAGCCCTGCGGGCTCGCTCGATCCCGCTGATCGGCGTTGTCTTCATCGGTGAAGAGGCGGCCGATACGCAAAAGACAATCACCGAGTTGGGCGCGGTGCGTCAGCTCGGCAGACTGCCACACCTCGCTCCGCTCACGAGCGAAACTCTGAGAAAGGCGATGTTTGCAAGCTTCGACCTTGCGCAGATGGCTGGAGGCGAGTGATGCCGCGGTCGCGCGTCTGGCATCCCTTCACCCAGCACGCGATCGAGCCGCCCATGCTGTCCGTCGTCCGCACCGACGGAGCTTGGCTGGAGACGAATGACGGAAGGCGTATCCTCGACGCAATCTCCTCCTGGTGGGTGGTCACTCACGGGCACCGCCAGCCACGGATCATGGAAGCGATCCGGATTGCGACCGAGATGCTTGACCAGGTGATCTTCGCCGGCCTCACCCATGAGCCGGCAGAGCAATTGGCGTCGGCGCTGATCGAAATGGTGCCGCCAGGCCTCGACTGGGTCTTTTATTCCGACAGCGGCTCCACGAGCGTTGAAGTCGCACTGAAGATGGCGCTCGGCTATTTCCGCAACACAGGCGCGCCGCGCTCGCGCATCGTCGCCATGGAACACAGCTATCATGGCGACACGATCGGCACGATGAGCGTCGGCGCCCGGGGCGTGTTCAATGCCGCCTACGAACCGCTGTTGTTCGAGGTCGACACCATTCCTTTTCCGGCCGCGGGGCGGGAGCAGGAAACGCTGGATCGTTTCGAGACCCTGTCTCTTGACCGCCGCGCCGCCGCGCTGATCATCGAGCCGCTCGTGCTTGGCGCCGGCGGCATGCTGATGTATCCGGCCTGGGTGCTGGCGGAATTGAAGCGGATCGCTGAAGCGTCCGGCACGCTCTTGATCGCCGACGAAGTGATGACCGGCTGGGGGCGCACCGGAACCATGTTCGCCTGCGAGCAGGCATCGATCTCACCGGACATATTGTGCACCTCGAAGGGCTTGACTGGCGGCGCCGTCCCGCTGGCAGCCACGCTCGCCAGCGATGCCATCTTCGAGGCCCACTACTGCGTGGACCGAAAGAAGACCTTTTTCCACTCAAGTTCCTACACCGCCAATCCGATCGCCTGCGCGGCCGCGCTTGCCAATGTCGAGGTCTGGCGGTGCGAGCCGGTCGCCAAGCGGATTGCGGCCTTAAGTGCGAGACAGGCCGATGGCCTGCAACGCTTCCAAAACAATCCCTTCTTCGCCGAGGGCCGAGCAAACGGCACGATCCTAGCCCTCGATCTGCGCACCGGCTCGGCCGGATATCTGGCGGAGATCGGGCCGAAACTGCGCGCTTTTTTCCTCGAACGTGGCATGCTGGTGCGCCCGCTCGGAAATGTCCTCTATCTTTTGCCGCCCTATTGCATCACCGGCGACGAACTGGACGGGCTCTATGACGCCATAGAGGAGGCCGGCGAACGCTTCGGTTCGCGATCATGATCCGGTCGTCGCGCATCGTCGGTTTCGGTCATCACGCGCCGGCGCGCAAGGTCAATAACGCGGAAATCGAAGGTCGTCTCGGGCTCGAACCCGGCTGGATCGAGCGGCGCACCGGGATACGGTCGCGCTTCTGGGCAACGGGCGAAGACACATTATCGGGCCTTGCCACGCGCGCCGGCGACATGGCGCTGGCGAATGCCGGTGTCGACCGTGACGATATCGGCCTGCTGTTGCTGGCCACGTCCACGCCCGACCATCTCCTGCCACCGAGCGCGCCGCTGGTGGCCCACCGGCTCGGGCTCGACCGCGCCGGTGCGATTGACCTGACGGGTGCCTGCGCCGGCTTCATCTATGCCTTGATGTTGGCGGATGGGTTCACCCGCCTCCATGGCAAAGCGAGCCTGGTGATTGCCGCCAATATCCTCAGCCGCCGCATCAATCCGGCCGAGCGCGCAAGCGCGGTGTTGTTTGCGGATGCCGCCGGCGCGGTGGTGGTTGCCCCGTGCAAAGAGCCGGACGGAGGCATTCTCGGCGCGGCGATGGCCTCGGACGGCTCGCGCTACGGGCTGATTCAGATTCCCGCCGGCGGCAGCAACACGCCGTTTCATGGCGAGCTGGACCTCGAGCAAACCCGTATGACCATCAGTGACGGGCGTGAAGTGTTCGCCAGGGCTGTAGAGATGATGACTGACTGCTCGAGAGGTGCGCTCACGGCCGCCCGAATGCCGCCGCAACACATCGATCGTTTCGTGCCGCACCAGGCCAATGCCCGGATCTTCGATGCGGTCGGCAGGAATCTGGGCATAGCGGATGAAGCAATTGTCAAGACGATTGCCGATTACGGCAACTCTTCGGCCGCGACGATCCCACTCTCGCTCTCGCTTTCGCATCGGGCGCAGCCGTTTCGGCCAGGCGAAAAGATTCTTCTTGCCGCGGCCGGTGCCGGTCTCAGCGGAGGCGCACTCGTCATAGGAATTTAGCCGTACGCGGTCATGCACAGGATCCGTCACCGATGACACGAACGAACGGGCGCACGAAAAAATGGTCGCCGACAAGCTTCATGGGCGCTGGCGTGGTCAGGCCAGAGCGATCAAAGTTGCAGATGATTCTGTCGATCAGCACGATCGGCAATGCTGTCTTTCGAAGGTTGTCGGCGCCAGCATGGGAGAGCGGAGCCAACAGAGTTCATCACCCCTCCTCACCTCGACGAAGTCGTCCTGGTCGATAAGTCCGGCCCTTCTGGTCCATAGATCAATATTGTAGCGGCAGCACCGGCAGCCGAGAATTGAACAAGCGGCCCCTCGAAGGCATCAAATGATCATGCAGTCCGAAAACAATACCCATCTGCCTGCCTCAGCAACGCTCGCTCCCTTTCGAAACCCGGTGTTTCGCTCGATCTGGACCGCCACACAAATATCCAGCCTCGGTTGGCTCGTGCAAACGGTGGCCATCAGCTGGCTGATGGCCACGATTTCCGCTTCGGACCTGATGGTTGCGCTGGTGCAGGCTGCATCCACCTTGCCGGTGTTCCTCCTCTCAATCGTTGCCGGAGCCATTGCCGACAACTTCAGCCGCCGATGGGTGATGTTTGCGGGGCACTGCCTGATAGCATTGGCTTCAACGACGCTGATGATATCCGTGGGTCTGGGATTTGCCGGTCCATGGCTAATTCTTGCATTGGGTTTCCTGGCTGGCTGCGGCTTTGCCTTGAATGATCCGGCCTGGCACGCATCTGTTGGCGATATCCTTCACAAAAGGGACATCCCGGCCGCGGTCACCCTCATGTCCGTAGGATACAACATTGTACGCAGCGTTGGTCCGGCTTTGGGGGGCGTGGTCCTGGCATTTCTTGGACCGCTTGCCGCTTTCGCCTTGGCAGCGCTGAGTGATCTGGCGCCGCTAACCGCGATATGGCGCACACGATGGAAGGTTCGCACTTCCCCTCTCCCTCGTGAACGCATGACGATGGCAATTCATGACGGAGTGCGCTTCACTGTGATGTCCCTGGAGATCAGGGCAGCGATTGCCCGTGCAACCCTTTTCGGCCTGGCAAGCATCTCCATCCTTGCATTGCTGCCTCTATTTGTCCGGGACCAGCTGAAGAGCGGCCCGATCATCTACGGCATCTTGCTGGCCGGCTTCGGGATGGGTGCTTTCATTGCGGGCATGAGCAATAGCTTTCTAAGGCGGATGACGTCTCAAAACAGGCTGGTGTCCTTCGCCTCTGTCGCTTGTGCGGCATGTTGCCTTTCGCTTGCACTCACATCATCGGTCCCCGTGGCGGTCGTTTCGCTGGCACTCGGCGGCGCGGGTTGGCTCATCACCTGGACTGGGATCGACGTGTCGGTGCAACTGGCAAGCCCCAGATGGGTGGTCGGCCGGACACTGTCGATCTACTACGCCTTGAGCGCAGGCGGGATGGCGGCTGGCAGCTGGATCTGGGGTACTGTCGCACAGAACTACTCCTTAGGCTGGGCTTTGGAGGGCGCCGCCGGCGCTCTGTTGCTGGTTGCGGCTGCGGGAATGCTGTTACCGGTCGGTCCATGGGAGGAAACGGATCAGGAAAGTTCGGATTTTCGCCCGCCGGAGCTGGCACTCGACTTGAAGCCCAGAAGTGGACCCATAGTGGTCAAGGTGGAGTATCGGATACCCGAAGAGAACATCGAGACCTTTCTGGGCTACATGCGCGCCAGGCGGCATGTTCAGAGCCGTGCCGGTGCGCGAAACTGGACACTGCAGCGAAATCTTCAAACGCCTTCGATTTGGACAGAGACATTCCGCACGCCGACCTGGATGGACTTTCTTCGCCTGAATCATCGGCTCACGGCAGCGGATAAGGAAATCGGTGACCATCTCCTGTCACTGCACGATGGGGAGGATCCTCCTCACACAGTGCTTTCCATTGAACGCACGACTGAGGCCGCGCGTACCCGTTCCCCAACACTCTTTTCTCGCCCTCCGAGGTGACGTGACCACGCGTCGAGCATTGGGGTCTGGCCTTTGGCGCTTCTGGCGGACCGAGAGACCTACTTTGCTGCAAAAGCTCCGAATTCCGCGCGGCCAACCAGAAGCTCGGCATACAGCAGTTCGCGTGTGAAACAGCATTGGCCACACGATCCCAGGCCCGAAACCCAGCAGTCATTCCCAGTCCAGTCGCTCGGAACTCTGATCGTGGCGATGTGCTTGAGCCTCATAATTGTCCGCTAGCGTGTCGAGAGCCTTGGCCGTATGCGGATGGTCGAAAGAGATCGCATTCGACCATCCGCGGTATTTAGCGGCTTCCTTCCGTTCCAGCTCCCCACCGTCGCGCGGCGATCGCATTGTTACGCCACGTCGGTTCATCTTACCGGTCAAAAAGCCATTGATCATTGGTTTGCTGCGGAAAAGATCGATTGCGTCGCGGACCGCTTCGGCCGGCCAGTTGCCGTCTGCTCCAAAAGGAGAGGCAGCCAAAACGTTGCCAATGCGACTGTCGGCGATATCTTCTCGGCCGGCGGTCTTAGCGAGCGATCGAGCTTCCTTGATCCACCCCTCAAGAGCAACGTTATCGATCGTCCCATCATCTTTTGTACCGGGAAGCCGATCCCATTCCTCAAGAAGTCGGTAGGCCTGGGTGGCGATGGCGCGTGCTCGCTCGGGATCCTGCGGCTCAACGTCGACGACACCGCTTTCCTCGCTCGCCTTGAATACCGCGCTGAGTATTTGGACAAAGAAGGATGGCTGCTCCGACAGCGCCTTCATAAGCACCTTGGGCGGACGGCGCGAGCGAGTCAAAATCGGTAGATAGGCCCACTCGACCTTGACCAATGCATTGCTGTCGACGTCATCACGTTTGTCAAGCACCTGGAGGATTTCGGCGACGTAGTGCTGGAACATCGTCGCTTCGTTCCTGTCGCCCTCGCTCTCGAACGGCTGTCGGACGGCCTCAAGTAGCACCTCGATGAGAAGATCTGAGAGCAGATCAGTTCGGCTGTCGCGTGCCGCGAGCGGCAGAGCGTGACGCGCGCGACCAACGGAGATGAGTTTGCGGATCGCGAAACCGACCTCGTCACGGTCGTCGCTCATCCAGAACACCGGCGTCTGACGCCAATACGTTTCTTCGATTTCAGCGCCAGCGCTGGTAGCCTGGTCCCAAGTCCAACGCCGCCCAGGAAGCGCGCGCAGGATCGTAAGCAATGCGGTGTCGCCCCAAGAGCGACTGGTTGCCTTAGCGATCAACTCAGCTGCCCATGGCTCCTTTCGCTCTGCAAAGGCAGAGACGATCAGGCCGTGGGCAAGAGCACGCTCATGCGCATCTTCGCTTCGAATTGCCGACTCCAACAGCGCTTCGAGATCGGGTTCGGAGAGACCGCCAGCAAAGAGCGCCTTGCCGATGTATCCCGCTGTGCCAACCTTGCGGGAGAGCGCGAGGATGGCTGGAATGCCGTCTTTGGAGAACAGGGCGTGTGCGGCATCTTTCCTCGCTAGATCGACCTCACGCTCATTCGTCTTCCAACCTTCGGCCGAAGGCCGTGGCAAGCCCGCATCTTGTTCAAAGAGCCATGCCACGCGCTCTATTGGATCAGCGGGTGCGAAGCGCTCGTAAATCGCCTCAAGTCGGTCGAGCACTTGACTCGGCATGGACCATTCGGCGTCTGGAAATTGCCGATGGTGATGGAGGACACGGCGCATGGCGGCCCATATTGCTGCGCGGTCAATCTGCTTAGTAATCCTCGGCTCAGCCGCCTCCAGTGTAGAGAACCCACCTTCCGTGTCCGGTGAAAGGTCAGCGAATCGGTCGAGCAGCGCGGTCCACCTGGCGGCATCGAGGCCGACGTCGACGAGCACACGCTCCGTGATCGCCACAGCTCCGCGCCCGATGGTGGCCCATGTAGCCACCTCGACTTCATCGACGGTAAAATCACGCCACAGCGGCATCGGCGACGGGATGGAGGTGTCGTGCCCCTGCGGTAGCAGGCTCAACATGAGTTTCCAGGCGGCGTCTCGCTCGTGCTTGCGAATGAGGTCGAGCGCCCGAAGCCGCAGGTCGAGCGTCGCATAGGTTTGGGGCAGCCAGAGAAGATGAATCGCGCGGAGACTGTTGGCCGGTCGGTTCGCGTATTGCCCGGGCGGGTTGTCGATGGCGTCCAGCCGAGCCAGGACATGGGTCACTTTCGGCATGAGCTCTGGCGACCAGGCCAGGGACTCGAGCGCCCACAAAAGATCCGACAAATGCTCTGCCCCAAAGACACCTTCCCCGTCTCTGCCGAATAGGGCGCGGATTGGCGGGTCGTTCAGATCAAGGCTATCCTCGATGGCCCGAAGAAAGGCGCTCGGTGAGGCCTCGGCCAACAATCGGAAGTCTCGAGATAGGGACCACCATCTCTGTTTGGTGGCATTCGCCAGCAGCTTCGCGACAATATGATCAGCACGGCGTGCGGCGTCCGGTATCGTCTTAATCTCCTCGCCCCACAGAGCAAGCAGGATCAGTACTTGTCCGATCCCATGGCGCAACATTCCCGAATAGTCGCGCTGGACGCCGCGAACACTCGCCATCCAGCGCTCGTCTGGGTCCATCTCGAACCGCGGATCTACGGAGCCGAGGACAGCATGGGCTGCAGCCTCGAAGCGCTTGATGTCGACCCCTGTCAAATGCCGCGCAAGCAGGAACCATGCATCTTGCGGCGAAGCGATACGCCAGGTCGAGCCGATCTTTTGCAGTGGGCTGTCAAATCTTCCGACGTAAGGCATCAGATCGCGGGCGATTGCGTCATATGGTTCGTCAGCGAGCTCTGCAAGGCGTGCCTTATCCGCCTCTGCGTCCTCATCCCAGCCGCCCGCGAGAAGTGCTGCCAACAATGCTTGAGGCGGCCTAACCTCCGCCCACTGTGGCCGTCGCCCCGGCGCGCTGGGAATAAGGCGACGCAGGACAGCCAAATTGCGTGCGCTGTCGCGCGCGTATGCCTCGGCACGAGGTTGCGCAATGCCAGCGGCAACCAGAGCGCTAGCGATCCCCTCGCGCGACGGTCGCGGTAGGGCACGGACGTCACCTCGGGAGATCGGCCGCTCGTCATAGGCTTGCAGGACATAGTGGCCGCGTCCCGCCAGCGCGTGCGCGATGCCGGGGTCTGGTTCAGTCATGACGACAATCAGAGGACCTGGCGCGTTTGCCAATGCTCGCGCCGCCGCAGCGGTCGTCGCCACCAGGCATCGGGCCTTGTAAGCGGCCTTCACTTCGTCCGGGAGCATCGCAAGTGTTGCGTAAAAGAACGACACGACCTCATCTGTGGTCGTAGCTTGGAGCGAGAAAACGGATGGCTTGCTGCGAAGCCAGCGGAGAAGGTCAGCTGCTTCCTCGTCACGATCACTTAGGACCAACTCCTCGGTCAGGGGCCACTTCGCAGCGAGCGACCACTCTTCCCAGACTTCCTCGAGCTCTCGAGTGTCCTCCGGTCGCTTCCCCAGGCGAACCGCCAACCACAGCCCAACCACCGGTGTTTGTTCGATCCAGTGGACAAGGTCGTCGGCGTCATAAACACGAACGTTTGCCCAAGGCCCTTCCGCCTCTCGGGCCTTTGCCCATTTATCCTTGCCGGGCCAGTGGCGGGGAGTGACGAACACAAAGCTAGCATTGGCTGGATCGAACGGCGCCGGCTCGTCGGTTCGCTTCCGGTAATCCTCGGTCACCTTTCTTTCGATGTCGCGACGCTGGCTTCCGATCTCCCAACCAGCCTCACCTTTCGGCACGTAAGAGTTTCCTGTGTCCGTGTAGGTCTGTCCGTCCCAGCCCGGATGCTGGACCCCTTCGTCAGCTGGAAAGCGGAGGTGAACTGCGGTGCCGGCGGTAGCGCGTATCAGATGTGAAACAAGGGTTGGCATGCTCAGCACGCCTTCTGTTCGGTTTGCCCAGACCGAAAGATCTTCCGCATCCACCCAGCGGATAGGTGCGCCTGCTCGCTCGGACGGGGTGATATTCGGGATAGCTGGTCCGATTACCGCACCCGTCGGCAGGAAACGGATGCCGGCATTTTCGAGCGCCGTACGAATTGCTTGGGCATTGTTGGCGACGGGGATACGTTGACCCCGCTCGAAATCCGCAACGGTAGAGGTCGCCACGCCGGCTTGCTTGGCCAAGTCGTGCTGGGACCACGCCAAAAGAGCCCGGGCGGCCCGGACGTGCTTTGGGGTAAGATCAAGCGGGGAAACCTGTTGCGCCATGGTCATATGAAATATATGACATCAGTTGAGTTTTCCCAACTGTTCTTTTCTGTCGACAAATCTAAATTTTTGCCGACAATAGATAACAAATGCCTCGAAATCGTATGACCCACCGTGAGACCGCCCTGAATCTCGTTCGAGATCGCGGCATCGTGCGTGCGCGCGACTTTACGGCGGCCGGCATCCCGCTGGTCTATCTCAGGCGCCTTACCGAGGCCGGTGATATCGTACGTCTCAGGCGCGGTCTATACCAGCATCCCGAGCGAATGGGCGAAGACACCGATCATGATCTGGCAGAAGCGGCACGTATTGTGCCGAACGGCGTGGTCAGCCTCATCAGCGCGCTTCGTCACCACGGTTTGACGACCCAGCTTCCGCACGCGGTGTGGATGACGATACCACACAAGGCAAGGACGCCGCACACTCCAGGCCTGCGTCTGGAGATTGTTCGGGCGACCTGCGAAGTCCTGGCATCCGGAGTCGAGTTCATCCGCGTCGAAGGCGTCGATGTAGCGATCTATGGCGTCGCAAAAACGGTTGCCGATTGCTTCAAGCATCGCCGTCATGTTGGCGAAGACGTCGCAGTCGAGGCGCTCCGCGACGCTCTGCAACAACGAAAGACCATAGCGAGTGAGCTGATGAAGTACGCGGTCATTGATCGAGTGACCGCCCGGATCGAGCCCTATATCAAGGCCGTACAATGATGGCTAAGGTTCTCAAGAATCCTGCCGCCTCAATAAGAGACCGCCTTCTTCAGCACTCTAGGCAACAGGGTGACGACTATCAGCGCATCCTGACGCGGTATGCGATCGAACGCTTGCTTTTCCGCCTCAGTATGACCGAAGCGTCCGAGCGCTATGTACTCAAGGGCGCAATGCTGTTCGTGACCTGGCCCGAATACGTCTTCAGGCCAACCGGCGATCTTGACCTGCTCGGCCAAGGCGACCCTGACCCCGGCGCCATTCACGACCTCTTCACCCGGATTTGCCAGGTCGAAGCTCCCGACGAAGGCATCGTCTTCGATGCGGCCTCCCTGACAGTCGATCCCGTGCGCGAAGGAAAATACCAAGGCGTTCGCCTGAACCTGAAGGGTTGGCCGAACAGCCTTCAACAGCGGCGCCAAGTTGACTTCCGCCTGGATCCAGCTTGGTGGCCTGCGTGTCGGGAAGGACGACTCGGCCTTCGACACGTTTGCCGGATACTCCGGGAACGTCTTCAATAATGCACTCGTTGCGTATTGGCGATTTCGACACCAACGTAGCTCAGTACTATCTGGATTCCGACAATGGGTTTTCAGCTCTGGTTTCACTTGAATAAGGGGCGGGTGAGGTCGGTTCTCTTGACGGCCATGTTCCCCACGTCGTCTTAGGCGTGAGACAGACACAGGCTGGCGGAGCGATCACCGGCGTCATCGCTCGTGACAGCAACTACAACGCTTTGGCTGGCAAGGTCCGCATCGACCTCAACGTCACAGATGATTGTCGTTATTCGGTATGTTCGGCTACGGCTCCCTTGGCAATCCCAACGACGACCCAAGCAGGGCGATCGCCGCTCAGGGTCGCGGCTTCTACAAGAATGGAGCGGCGACTGGGCTTTGTGGGTAGGGGCCACTTACAGGTTTCGACGAGAAAACGTCGTTGAACCTCCAGGTCTCAGGCGATCAGCTCAGCAACTGCGGACTGGCTGCAATTCGCCTATATGGCCATTCCAGGGTTCACAATCAGGGCCGAAGTCGATTATGCCCACTACGCCAAGCTCACTCCCGTCGCCTCGAACCCGGCTAACGTCGGCAAAGCGGACAGGCTCGGCGGCGTTCTGCGATTCCAAAGCTCGTTCTAACGGAATGAATTTGAACGGCGGCGCCCGACGGGTGCCTCGCTGTCTGGCCTTTCAAGATGTCGTCCCGCATGATCATGCCCGGACTCCGTTGCTGGGCTTCAGAACCTGCTCAGCGAGACTCCCAAGCTCGGTAACTCAACAGCTGGTCCGCGACATCGCCGGTCGATCTGCATCTCTGTTGGGCTACTACCTGGCGATGAAGCTGCCGAATCGAGAGCACGCAAGGGCTGAGAACACCTAGACACTTCGTCCAGGCACTTGAACCTTCTTCAGTGGTTCAGGATGAGTTTCGGCGGGCGTCGTCGCAACATCAGTGAGAATTTTGTTCTGCTGGGCCGTCTTCAGGGCAACTCAATCTGAATCGCAGCCGACTGCCCAGGCTCGCAAGCCTTTGGTCCCGGAAGCCGTGACAGCATAAGGTCTAGCCAAATTTCGTGCCGCCTCGCCCAGTTCTCAGCCGCGTTGTTGTCGCCGGGAAATGGCCGACCCTCCTATCCGTAGCCGGCGTCCCAAGCAGCACCGCAAATTGGGCAATGGCAATGTATGCATCCACGTCATGGATGCTTCTTTATCTAAGCAATCGATTTCTCCGGCTGTCCGATGATGAATATGAAGCGTCAGTTGGCCTGGTGGGGCCATCGGAGTTGTTGCGTGGAATCGCTTACCCAGTGCGGCCCGGGTGCCGCCATCTTCGGTGGAGTTGCCAATGTGATCTGCAGCCGAACGGCAAACGGCGGTCGTGGAGACAATGAGCATGGATACAGCCGGCTAGCTGGGACTATCCTCTACCGGGGGAAAATAGCTGTCACAACCGCATGTGGCCGGCGAGCACGGCCGTGCGCGGGACCGTCGGTCGCCCTGAGGCCGCGATGGTGGCGTGCCGAACTGTTCGGCCCCTGTCGCCCACATCACAGCTGCGCCCGCAGTTCCCATGCCACGCCAAATTGAAGTGTTCAGTAGGAGCCACAGCAACATGCACCGTCGTAATCTGATCAAAGGTTTCGTTGCACTCGGCGCTTGTCCCATTTGCGCTGAAGCCGCGCGGGCGGCCAGCACCGAATGGGGATATGCCGGGCCGGTCGGCCCCGAACAATGGGGGCATCTGGACAAGACGAATTTGGTCTGCTCGGCGGGCATGCAGCAATCGCCGGTCGATATCAGGGGCGCGGTCAAAGCGGATATTCCGCACATCGCCATAGGTTGGCACAGGGGCGGCGGCAGAATGGTGAACAACGGCCACACCATTCAGATCAACCTGCCGCAAGGCAGCACGCTCACTCGGGGGGATCGTGTCTATGAGCTGCTACAGTTCCATTTCCATGCACCAAGCGAGCACCACGTCGCAGGTAAGAGTTTCCCGATGGAAGCGCATTTTGTCCATAAGGGCCGCAACAGCGATACTGTGGGTGTTCTGAGCGTGTTTCTGACGCCAGGCGCCACAAATGCCAGCTTTGCCCGGCTTGCTGCCGCATTTCCTGCAACGTCAGGCGAAGAGGCAGCCGTCGATGAAGTCGACCCGAACGAGCTTCTGCCGGCTTCGCTTGGCTACTGGACATATGAAGGATCTTTGACGACGCCGCCATGCACGGAAAACGTCGACTGGATGGTGGCGACGGAACCGGTTGATGTCGACCCAGCAGACATAGAGCGATTTACCTCGCTATATCCCGAAAACGCGCGCCCTATCCGCGCGCCCAATCGGCGCTTCATCCTGGGCCTAAGCTGACGCCCCGGCGTAAAAACCGCCTGCGCGTCATGTTGATCTGCTTTCAGAATCGTAAGGATGTGCTCCGCGTCGCGTAGGCGCTTTGGGAGCTCATTTCGCGCTGGAAGCGCACCAGGACCAAGTTCGGTAACGGTGTTAAGCCATTCTCATAAGGGGGAGAGGTAGGCGTGGCTTTCCTGTTCCAGCAGCATCCGGCCGCATACCGAGCCCATGAACTGGAATTCATGTCGGACCTTCGCAAGGGGTCCATCGCGGATCAAACGCCGTTTCCTTGGCTCAGTTCCGACAAAGCAATTATGATCGCCCTAGCCACCTCGATTGCGCTCTTGGTCGGGACGCAGGGCCAGCCCCCGCAGATCGATCACGCGATCCTAAGCCAGCTGCGAACGATTCAGATCAATGACGCATTGCTCCGGCGCGACGTCGCCCGCGCTGGGATGGATATGACATTGGACTACCGTTCGGTTGCTTCTATCGGGCAAGCGTTGCAAAAGACTCGTGTAAACTTGCAACGTTCTTTCGAGATTTCGTCCGATGAGAGATCAGAGCAATCCAGATTGCTCGCGCAGCTCATAGATTCGATCGAAAGCAAAAAGGCTGCCGTCTCAGTCTTGGTCGAACAAAATCAGCTCATGCAAAGCTGTCTTGCACAGCTAGCTCGCTCGATTGGCCGCCTTGGGGGAGCACCGTCGGGCATGGTTGAACTTTCGATGCTGATCGTGCTTTCGGCTGAACCGAGGCTCGTTCTGAGCAAGGCTGGAGCTGCCTTATCTTCTTCATGGAGGTTGGACGAAGCTGCCGATCAGATCGCATCTCCGGACACGTTCTCCAAGGCCGCCGAACTGGAGCGAGAGCATCTGGAGGGCTACAGCTTGGCCAGCGCGCACGCGCAGCGCATGCGACTTTTCCTCGGTTTGGTGTCCATATGCCTCTGCTTGTTTGCGATGATTCCGCCCTCCAGGCAGCCTCTGCGGACGAACCGGCTGAAAAGGCGGTTGGAGCTTGAAGAGGCAATGAGTGAGATCGAAACTCGCCTCAACGAAAGTAAAGCAAAGGACGCCTCGGCGCGCTTTTCCACCGAAGAAGCGCTCAGAGTCGTTCAACGCGTTTTCGATGCGGATCAATGCGCGCTCGCCCTAGTGGATCCGAGTCTCAGCAGGCATACCGAGTGCTTTGTGGCGAACACGTACACACCCGTCTGGAACGTGCCGCTTATTGATGAAGTCGTTTCACTTGTCCGCGCCGGACGGCCAGTGTTTCGCGTCGTTCGGACCGCCTTAGGGCTTTCCGGTGTTTGTCAAATTGTTGCCTGCAGGGCTTCCGATCAGCAGGTTGTGGTTTGCATCCTTGTTTTTGAAGGAGATCGCTCACTCCCCTCGGCAGACGACCTGCGGGTTCTTGCCAGCGCCATTGTGCGTTTGAGCAACCATCTTGAACTGCAACGTATAAATACGGAACGCGACCTTCTGGTGAGTCGATGGGAGCATGTGGAAAGGCTGAGGACCGTGGGCACGATCGCAAGCGGCGTTACACATGAGTTCAACAACATTTTAGGGGCAATAATCGGCTATTCAGAGATTGCCCAAAGCCTTGTGCGTCGCCCCTCCAGAATCCGTAATCACATCGACCAGATCATTTTAGCTGGACACCGAGCCAAGCTGATCGTCGACCAGATCCTGTCACTAAGCCGAAACCGACAGCGCGTGGCAGTGCCATTCAACGTCTCCGAAATTGTCATGGATCTTGCGCCATTGCTGCGGGTCACAGTTCGGTCGGATGTTCAGTTGAACTTCAAGATCAACGAGTGGCAAACGGTGGTCGAGGGCAGCCCAACCGAGATACAGCAGATCCTCATGAATCTATGCAAGAACGCGTCGGAGGCTGTCTTGAACGAGGGCCGTGTCGAGGTCAGCGTTTCTCGCGCTCAGGTGCGCCAAACCAAGCCGCTGGCTCAGGGCACCTTGAGACCTGGAGATTACGTTCTCCTCTCCATCAGCGACGATGGCCCGGGAATCGCAAGTTCGATACTTCCGCATGTCTTTGAGCCCTTTTTTACCACGCGCTCTGTCGTCGGCGGGACCGGGCTGGGTCTTGCTGCGGTTGACAGGCACGTGAGCGCGCTCGCAGGATGCCTTGATGTCACCTCGGCTGTTGGCCGAGGGACGCGGTTTGATATCTACCTACCGGCCTCCGACGAGGAGCCAGTCACCGCTGACATCGCTTTCGGTCGGTACGACGGACCACTTGGCAACGGAGAAATCGTTGCAGTCGTGGAGCCCGATCCAGCAGAGTTGGAGATCTACAGGGACCAGATCGCCGCGCTGGGTTATGAGCCGGTCGGCTTCGCGAACCTTGAAGGTCTTTGCGAGTGGACCGAAAGCGGGAAGGCAGCAGACCTGGTGATTTTAGGTAGAACGCCTTTCCTGGAGCGAGGACAGGCCGAATCCGTATGCCCCACCCTCATGACGGTGCCTGTCATAGTCGTCGGCCAAACCGACTCCATGCCGGTCATATCCGCTAATCAGGCCCTCGTCCTTTGGCTAGCGAAGCCGGTCTCATCCCGGACAATGGCGCATGCGGTTCGTACAATGATGATGGCATGATACCGCCGAATCGCTCAGCCTATCCAACCACTGCGAGAAGGCCCGTCAAAAAGATATCGAAGCAGAACAGAATAACGCGTCGACACCGGCTTACCGATCCCGAGACGTTGTTCCAGCCTTAGTGCTTGTTGAGAAGGTCGGCTACTGTCTCTCCCCGCCGCCGGGCATCGGCGGCGAGCCATACCTCTCCTACCTCATACACGTCGCCTTGGGTACGGAACGGTATGATGACGTCAATGGCAGCCGACAGCATGTCAAGAAGCGTGCGGTCTTCGACAGCGGCTCCTTGCGCGCTGCTCTTGACGAGTGAAAAGAGCTTTTTGAAACCTTGTACCGGATCAGCCCCATGAATCGTTGATATCGATCCCGCATGGCCGGAGACGACTTCACTAAGGTAGGCCCAAGCGGCGTCATCGCGCATCTCGCCAAGCAATATTCGATCAGGCCGCATGCGCAAACTGGCTTGCAACAGTTGCTCGGCCGTCACCGCACCTGCGCCTGCTCGGTCCTTTGGATAGAGTAAGCGGACATGGTTCTCGTGCGGGATTGCAAGTTCGAGCGTGTCCTCGATGCTGATCAACCTCTCATGCGGGGGTATAGCGTTGATCAAAGTCTTGCTCATTGTCGTTTTGCCGCTTCCAGTCGGTCCGCAAAGCAGCATTGTGAGCCGCCCGCAGACGCAGGCTCGCAAAAATTGCTCCAAGTCACCATGGTCGTAGTGCTGAAGAATCGTTTCGTCCTGCCGCTCTTGGCGCTCTTTTCGTGACCGCCATTGATTCCAACGCGAATATTCGTAGCGAGAAGAAACTTCCTTGAGTTCGGTCACACGACTTGAGGGACGCCGTATCGTCAGGCTTATTGTTCCTGAGGGTACTGCGGGGGGCAAACAGATCTGCAGCCGCTCTCCGTTCGGCAACTCAGTCGCACAGAGGGGGCTTTGCGGTCCGACATCTTGCTTGCGCAGCGCTCCGGCGAGGATCGCGATGTCCTCCAGATCGTCATAAGACAGCGGCAGTGGATGTTTCGTGAAAACGCCGGCCTGTCGGACAAAGGCTTCCCCAGGCCGGTTGATAGCGACCTCTTCGGTTCTTGGCTCCTCAAGCCATTTCAGAACGGGATCGAGAAGCAAACGCAATTGAGGATCAGCCTCCGATTGCATTGTTGTTTCTCCGGCGTTCGCGATGTTGGGGGGATGGCGCTGCGGCAGTCGCTCTAAGATCGTATACATCCGAGAAGTCGAGGTCCCGAGCCACAAAGATGGATACGGCGTCTCCTTGGTTTTTCTTCAGGGTTGGGGGAAGGTTGATCGTCGCTCTCAATGTCGTCTCGACGGCTTGTCCACCATTGCTCTGGAAGCTGTTGGTGCCGCTTCCTCCGCCAGAGCTGGCCGCATATTGACCAGCCGCCTGAAACGCGCCTTGGATGACGCTCATGAGAATCGCTCCGCCAAAGCGTTCCCGGAAGTGATTGTCCACCGTGCCAGGCATTCCGGAGCGGCCGAGCTCGTCAGCGCCCGGCGATGCTATCGAAACGAGGGCATGGTCAGGTGTTTCGATGCGCGTCCACAGCACGAATACACGCGCATCCCCCTGCTGGAGACCGCGCTGGATCTCGCCAATCACGGTTGTCCCGCGATCCAAGAGCACGACGTTGTTGGTGGCGCCTCGGACGGCTTTAGGTAAGACGCACTTCACATAGCCGGGTAAATTTGTGTCGACCGCAGTTTGCAAAATGCAGGGAATGATCGTTCCTTGAGTAATCACGAGATCAGGGTGCGGCAAAAGTGTGGCCCGGCTCGGCTCCTGTATATCTGGCTTCAATCGGCCTGACAGATCGCCACCGTTTGAAATCTCATCCGCTGTCCCCGGAGCATCATTTTGCTTGTCTTCGCTCCGCTGATCGGCATTGGGCATTTGACCGCTGCCGCTGTAGGCGAAAATTGGTGATTCCTCCGGCGGCGGATCATCTGCCGCTGGTGGGGGCGGCGTGGATGGCGCAGGCTCTGCCGCCTTGGCCGCCTCTGCGGGTGCTGGAGGTTCTGGAGCAACCTCGATTGGCACGGGACGGAATGGCTCGACGTTGGCGACAATTGGCGGCTTTGGCTGAGATGGTTCGTCTTGTGTGCTGGAACGACCTCCGAGCCAGATGAGCGATAGAGACGAGATGAGAACAAGAGCAGCGACGGCCAACTTCTGCGATCCCGAAACATGCCGGCGGGCCGGCTCCGAGACCATCGATCCGGATGCATGGACATCATGTCCCGCCTGTGGGCCGGTTTCATTCATCGTCCCGAGCCTTTCAAAACGCGCCACACGTCGGGTGTCACTGTACCGGTCGCTGGCGCTCGTCCCACAGGGTCATAAGCTCTGTTGAAAATGGACAAGACCGTGTTGCCATCTCTCAGACGCCATTCCCGGGCGACGGCGGATACTTCAACATAGTCGCCTTTGACCGTGTAATTGGCAGCGGCTTCCTTGCCGTCGGGATTGATAACGTAGAGGGAGGGTATGCGGGAATTGCTTGCGAATCCAAATACGGTCGTAAAGCCATTATCGAAGACTTCCAGCGGCGCCAGCGACCGATCGCCCTTTGCGACGTAGTGAAAATTGCTTTCGTCCGGACTGGCAGCTGCGGCGGGCCGATTCAACAAATCCCGAACTCTCTCGTCTTGCAGCACTCTCGCCCGGGCCTGGCCAAGAATCGAGCGCCTTTCCGCTTCCTTTCTCTGAGCAGCAGCCTCATCAGCAGGATAGGTGAACTGCACACTGTAGTATAGGTCTGGTTGCTCCTCATCGAGTTTGGGCATCGCTTTCGTTGAAATACTGAAGACGTATCTGCGTGTACCGGACTCGCTCTCGGCCAGCACGACGACCGGCTGCGGCGACAGCATCCGGCTAGCCTTGAAAAAGAGATAATTGGCGCGCGGGAGCGCAGCCAGGTCTTTGCTATTGGAAACAGCCACGGCTGCGACGGTCTCGTTTGCCGCGAATGTGACAACCAGCGTTGCCCCAACTGCGGTCGATAGGCGCACCACTTCGTCGGGGCGGTAAGCCAGGTAGCGCATCCGCGCATCATGCTTGCCGGCAAGTGGCGTGTCTTCGGCGCACGCTTCCATCGTTAGGAAGAGTGAACAGGCCAGCGCCAGAAATGCTCTTTTTGTCATGGCTGCACGAAGCCCAGGTTCGATACGGTGTCTTGCGAGGCTTGGTAGGATGTGACGAGTAGACCTCCCGGATTGGTGAGCCTCGATTGCCCAGGCAGACCCGTCAAGCGCTCGTAGCGGATGGTAGCAGTCCAGGAGGTCACTATCGGCGTCTGCCCATCGATAACAAGCGTACGTTTGTATCGGATCTGCTGAACGTCGGGACTGATGTCATTTGATGAAATATGCCCGACCTCGAGCTTGCCGCGCTTCCCAACCGTGACCTGCGGCGAGGTGGGGTTGGGATAGTTGAAGAAATCTTGATATTGCTGTTGCACAGAAGGTGCGCTGAAACTGGAGACGAGGTCATAGGCGTATTGGGCTGTATCTGCCGTGTAGCCCTCGCGCAGGCGTACATATTCCCACAGCGAAGCGTTTATGACGGCTCGGTCTTGGGTTGCCGGCAGTCGAGAGATTGACACTTCGCTGTCAACGGTACCGTCCGGCCGCACCCAGAGGAACACAGGTACGAGCTTGGCCAACGGGACCATGGCAGCGATGGTAAATGCCTGGGCGACATTTCCCAGGACCGCCGCTGCGGCAAAGGCTATAAGCGCCTTTGACAAGCGCCGCGCAGACTTCGCTCGTGAAGTTTGAAACGCTTCCACCTTCTTGTAGTGAGCGGCTAGCGTTTCTCTCTCCACCAGAAGGGCATGTTCAGGAAATTTCACTTGGGCTCTTCCGCGCACTCGACCTGAAGATCCTCAGGAGTGGTTTCCCATTGTCCCGCGTTCAGTTGGAATGGCGTACCCGTGCAGGTCGCAAGCCGATCGGTTGTCTTGCAGGCCGCCAAAGCGAGGATTAGCAACAGTAGATAGCGTTTCATGTTTTTGGCACCGGTTGATTGATTAACCACCCGCCGTTTTGGCAAAGTAGCGGTTGAGGTTGCTAAGAGGTCGGTTCTCGCCTGCCAAAGAGCCGCCGGCGATGCTGCTGGCGATCGTCGGAAGCGCGATGATCAGAGCGTCGCCAGCGAGGAAGAGCATGTCGAGCTCGTAAAGCCCGATGATCTTGGCTGCTGTCGTGCCCGACATTTTGATTATGATAAGCATTGCTGTCAGCGAGACTGCTTCGGCCGCAATAACTATCGTCGCAACGATGTTGAGAAGGAGAAGCAGCAGCCCGTACGAGAGCAGTTGGCCGATCCATCTGGTGGCCATGTCTCGCGTGCGATCAAAAAGGTAGCCGACAAGGACCAGGGGTCCGATCGCCAAGAGCAGCTTCGTCAGAATTCCAACGGCATCGTAGATCTCGAACGCCGTCCACAGCGAGCCGTAGAAAATCCATTGCGCTCCCTGGAAGGCAAGTATGTCCTGGCCATTCATTGTCCCAATTTCGGAAGCAATCATCTGAAAAGCATACTGACTTGCAGCAAACATAAAGTCTAGCTTCCGAGGAATATCGACGAATGGCAAGTCGCTGCTACTTATATGGTGAGCAAACCTTGGAATCGTGTCGTCGAAGAACGTTTCAATGTACTGCTGGTAGTTGGACTGGTCCAAGATCAGGGCAACGACAATCGACACCATGATTACGCGCGAGATACTCCCGCGCGCATCGACTTGACCGCGCATGACCAGACAGCCTTGTATTATTATCCAAAGCGTTACACACGCGACCAGAGGTGCGCTGACCGCCTCTTGGATCTTTTCAAGCACGTTGTGCAGCCCTGAGGTAAAGGCCAGATCAAAGATCGTGTGTATGGCCGTGAATGGCGCGGCAATCTTGAAATTCATGGCCTGAGCCTGATTTGTCCCTGATCAGCCCAGTTGAGCCGGACGAACTTTGCGTGGTTCACGGCAGTGTGCCAAACATCTTGGCGGTGTCCTGGCGCTCGCGACGCTGCGTGGCGGCCTCCTCCACGGCGTGAAGGCTGCCTTGTGCAGTGGTCATCGTCAGCAGACTCGTGGCCTCGACATTTTGGATGACCGCATCGTGAATCTGCTTGAGGACCAGACCGTTGGTCACGGTGGCCTGCACAATATTTCGCGAGCGCGAAAGCTGACCAGGCGTGTTGTCGTTAGCCTTAAGGCGCTTGTCCATTACGTCCAGAGTGTCGGCTGCAAGAGCTGCCGCATTGGCGGCACCAGTGATTTGCTCCTCTAACAGTTTCGCTTCTGAATCGGTGCCGGTGACTCTCCGGGTTGGGTCTTGCACAATGGTACGCGCCATGGTCGAAACCGGCGCCCGAGCATCAAACATCTGCCCGTCCAGCTTATTGCTCGATGGGTAGTGGTTTCCCTGGTTCAGTGCGCCCAGCAGTCCCGTGACAGCAAATGACGACTTCAGTATCTCTACCATTTCGATCGTGGTAGCGAGCGTCTGAGCCGATTTTATAAGCATCGCCGCAGTGGAACCCGCTGTTAGTCCCGCTTGTACTGTCAATGCCGGGTCGCTGACGATAAATTGCGACCTGGCCTGTGTGCTAAGCAGAAAGGAAACAGCAAGCGTCGTCACTGCAAGCTTGGCAAATCTCATGAATATTCCTCCTTCAGTCTTGAACTTCGTGGTAACGAGCCATGAACTCGTCGAGCCACCCGCTTGGGGCATCTCCGTGCTGGTCACGAAGCTGGTCGGCAAAGCGCACGGTGTTGGCCCGCCCCGAGAGTACGGCTACGTACTCGCGCATCTGGCCAAGGTCGAATTCGCAAACAACACTCCCGCTGTCGCGCTTGAGCAAAAACTTGCGGCTGCCAATTGCCATTCCGTGGCGGATCGCCTCGAACTCCTGCGTGGTGCACTTCAAACCATCGACATACGCAGCCCGGTCCGCCGTCGGTGACGGGTAGAAAATCTTCGTCATGCATTGCGCAACGAGACTGGCTCCCAGCGGCGATTCCAGCACGTGTTCGGGCTGCTGCGTTGCAAGTATCAACATCCCGTTGTTCTTGCGGACGGTGAGCAAGAACTTGTCGATAACAGCCGAGAACTGCGGGTTGAGCAGATAGAAGCGAAATTCGTCGCAGCTCATGACGAACCGACGGCCATCGACAACGGCGCCCACGCGGTGCAGAAGATATGCGGCGGCCGGCGCACAGACCTCCTCATATTCCAGGAGCTGCGTCATGTCGAAGCCGGTGATGGAGGCATCAAGCCTTACTTCGTCGACATCGCCGTCAAAGGCCCATCCAAGCGCATTCCCTCTACACCACCGCTGCAGCCGTGCTCCTGCGCCCTCGGAGGGGCCGTGCAGCAGGAATTCGCGCAGGCCCGCAATTGAGCGCATCACGGGTTCGAACGAAAGTTGACGAACAATGCCACGTTCTAGTCGACGGCTTTCCTCCGGCGAGATCGGACCGCGGCCGTCACTCTCGATAAGGGCCATCAACCATTCGCGCAGAAAGTCCAACGAGGCGGAGGTGTTGTCCAGTCCACGCAGAGGGGCCAAGCCGCTCGGAGCGCCTCTGCGCAAGGCTAGATATGTCCCCCCCGTGGCCCGCACCAGCAGTTCACCACCCCGGTCCTTATCGAAAAAGACGATGGCACCATCGCGATCGACCACGCTTTGCTCAAGCATCGCGAGGATAAAGGTCATCAGCGTCGTCTTGCCTTTGCCGACTGGCCCGAATATCGCCGTCATGCCCACGTCATTCTCATGGGGGATGTAGTCGAAAGAAGTTCCACCGTTCGTGCGGAAGCGCGCAACAGCTTTGCCCCAGTGGCCGGATGCGGAACCGTTTGGGAAGTTCTCAAATGACACAAGCCCGGCAAAATTGTGCGAGGTGATGGCCCCGGGGCGTGTGCGCCACCTGTTGTTCCCCGGAAGTTGGGACCAGTACGCGGCCTCCATACCGATACCCTCTTGGACGATGACGGCGCCCGCATCGGCCAGCCTTCCGCGGGCATTTGCTGCGCGATCTGCAAGGCTGTTGAGGCTCTCGGCATAGACGCACAGGCTCAGATGATGCGAACCCATGACGAACTCGTTGCTTGCCAGTGCGTCCTCTGCTTCGGCAAGTTCATTGATCTGGGTGAGAGCCTTGTCGCCGGCGCTCGTCATCTGGCTGGACTTAAGGCTAAGCTTCGCATGAGCTTGGGGCCGAGTGAGGAAGGAAAAGCTCTGGCTGAGCACAAGCGGGAAGTTGGCCGACAGCAAGGGATTTAGCATGCCGGGCCGCGTCGTCGCCGGATATTCACGGAACGAAAACAATGACCCCACCGAGCTGCCCCCGGGCCGTCGAATCTCAAGCGCCCGCTTCCCGCAGATGACCTGGTCAGTGTAGATC